>CAYJMF010000004.1:0-122529 GCA_964370855.1 uncultured Planctomycetota bacterium
CCCCCCCCCCTCCCCCCCCCCCCCCCGCGCGCGAGCCGCGCGCCGATAGGCGCGCAAAGGCAGGGAGAACCCACACGATCCAGCGAGGTGCCGCACCGGTGCACGGACGACAAATTGGTGCCTGACACCGTTTTGCTGCTGTACCATTTTCTCCTCCTGCGGCCGGGCTTGACGCCGGTCAAGATCCCTTTCGAGGTTCCCCCATGGACGCTGCTGCGCACATCCTCCCCCACGAGGACCGCCACCCCTTCGGGGGGGTGGACAAGAAGAAGCTCGCCATGTGGCTCTTCCTCGGCTCCGACGCCATGGGCTTCACGGGGCTCCTCGGCGCCTACGCGGTGCTGCGTCTGTCGGCGGGCGCCGGCTGGGTGCCCATGGATCCCGCGACCAACGAAGCCCACAAGCTCCCCCAGATCCTCACGGGCATCAACACCTTCCTCCTCATCTGCTCCTCCGTGACGATGGTGCTGGCCCTGAAGAACCTCCGCGCCGGGAACATGGGGCGGTTCAAGGGGTTCCTCTTCGCCACGATGATGGGCGGGGTCGGCTTCCTCTCCATCCAGGCCTTCGAGTGGACCCACATGATCCACTCCGGCGTCACCGCGCCGTCCAGCCTCTTCGGGGCGACCTTCTACATGCTCACGGGGTACCACGGCTTCCACGTGCTGGGCGGCGTGGTCCTGCTCGCCTGGGCATCGCTCCGCGCCCGCAAGGGCATCTACACCCAGCAGAACTTCGTCGGGATCGAGGTCGTGGGCCTGTACTGGCACTTCGTGGACCTCGTCTGGATCCTGCTCTTCACCCTGATCTACCTGCTCTAGGGAGACCGCCATGACCGAAGCCCACGCCCATGTCCACGCCGGGGAGCACGATCACCCCGAGGTCAACTACATGGCGAAGTTCTGGTGGCTCGTCGGCCTGACCATCGCCGAGGTGGCCGTCGCGTGGAAGGTCCCCGGGGGCTTCAAGCTCGCCGGCCTCGCCTTCTTCGCCTGCTGGAAGGCGGCCATCGTGATGCAGTACTTCATGCACCTCAAGCACGAGAACATGGCGATGAAGCTCGTCGTCGCCTTCCCCGCGGCCCTCATCGCCGTCCTCGTGACGCTCTTCCTGATGGACGGCTACTTCCTGCCCCGCGGGTTCTAGGGGCTACTTCCCGCCGCCCTCGCCGCCGCCGACCCCGACGTCGATGGTCGCGGCGGAGACGAAACTCACACCGCCGCCCCCTCCCATGGCCTGCTCGTAGCCCTCCTCGCGCCAGGTCTTCGCCTGCTCGGCGTTGAGGGTCTTCCCGACGCGCTCGTCGTACTTCCGGCGGGCCTCCCGCACCTTCTCCAGGTCGGGCATGGCGATGGTGACGGCCGTGGACCCGTTCCCGCCGGCGTCGGAGGACTCCGCCGTGGACACCGACATTGCGCCCTTCATGGCCTCGGCCCTCTCCTTGACGGCGGCCTTGAGCTCCTCCTCCTGGTAGGAGGTGAGCCCCAGGGCGTCGCGGGCCTTCCCCCAGCGCTCCTCCTCGGGAAGGCCGCGCAGCTCCGCGGCCTTGCGGAACCGCTCCGGCAGGGCGAAGGCCATGGGGGCGAGGGCGGCCGCCTCGCCGGAGGTCTGGAACCCCTCCCCGCGGGGTCCCCCGAACCGGATCATCCCGGGGGGCGCCTGCAGCCCGCCGCCGGCCTCCAGGGAGGCGATCTTCTCGCGCAGGGCGGCGGAGCCCTTCGTCTCCTCCGCCAGGGCGGTCCGGAGGCGGGCCGTCTCCTCCGAGTTCACGGTGAGGTTGCCCTCGAGGGCGCCGATCCGGTTCCGGAGGTCGTCGAGATCCCGGGAGGGGGACGGGGAGGCGTCCGCCGCGGGGCCCCGGCCCGGCGCGGGCCCGACGGCCCCCGCCTCGGGTCCGGCGGCGCCGGACCCCGCGAGGAGGGCCCCGACGACCCCGCCCACGATCCCTGAGGCGGTGAACGCGAAGACCAGCATCCCGGTGCGCATGGTGGACCTCCCCTGGATTCGAACCCGTACCTGTCCTTGATACGCTTGTGACCGGTCGATTCCCGCCTCGAAAACGACCCGCGCGCCCGGGGCCCCCTCCGCCTATCATGACCCCCAGCGACCGGGCGATGCCCCGGGAGGAGGAACCATGATCCGCAAGTGCGCCGCCGCCGCCGCCGCCCTGCTCGCCCTGGCTTTCCTGCTCCCCGCCTGCGGGGGCGTCGACCCCAAGGTCGAGGAGCCGATCATCCGCCAGTTCGTCCGCGACCTGGCCCGGGCCCTCATCCAGAACGAGAAGGACAAGGTCTCCGCCTTCATCCTCCCCATGGCGGGCCAGTCGGGCAATCCCATCGGCGCACAGCAGTGGGACACCCCCGAGGGACGCGAGGAGATCCGCGAAGGCAACCGGCGCCAGCTCCGCAAGCTCCTCGTCGATGCGGGCATCATGACCGAGGAGCAGTTGAAGACCGGCATGGTGGACGAGGCCGGCGTCGAGAGGCTCGACAAGGCCATCCGGCTCTTCATCGACGGGAAGAACGCCCGCGGCATCTTCGAGATCGCCGCCGGCCCGCGCCGCATGGCCGAGGACGTCACCTTCCTCTTCGCCAAGACCGACAACGGCTGGCGCCTCGCCGACTTCTACCGCGACATGAAGCGGAGGTAGCGCGGCGAGAGGCGGGGACGTTCTCAAGTTATAAAGTTATTCCGCGATCGACCCCTCCGACCTCATGGAGGGGGTCGTGGAATAACTTTATAACTTGAGAACGTCCCCGCCTCTCGCCGTTGCGCATGCCTTCATCGCGAGGTCCATGGTCGCGAAGACGGAGCGGCAGCGTTCGCACACGACCTCGTCGCCGAGGGGGAACGGTTCGCCCCGGTCCAGGGCCTCCTGCTTGGCCGCGAGGAGGTCGAGGCAGACGCGCCGGGAGTAGGCCGCCGGTGGACCGTCCCGGCGGGGGAGCCCCTCGACGACGGCCTTCCGGAGCTTGAGGCGGGCCCGGTGGAGCCGCGTCTTGACCGTGGCCTCCCGCAGCCCCAGCACCCTGGCGGTCTCGGCGATGGAGAGCCCCTGGAGGTCCTTCAGCACCAGGGGGAGGCGGAAGGACGGGGGGAGTTCCACGATGGCCTCCTCCACCCGGATCCGCGCCTCGTCGAGGGCGGCCCGCCCCGCGGGGTCGTCCTCCCCGCCCCCGGGCAGATCCGGAATCCCGGCCTCGCCGAAGGGGAGGAGGTCCTCGAGGGAGGCCATCCCCGCGGGCTCCCCCGCGCGGCGCCGGTGGAACCGGCGGCAGACGCGGGACGCGATGGAGTAGAGCCAGGTCGCCGGGGACGAGCGCCCCTCGAAGCGGCTCCAGCCCCGCCACGCCCGCAGGAAGGTCTCCTGCACGAGGTCCTCGGCCCGGTGGGCGTCCCGGCAGAGGCGGAGGCCGAGGGCGTGCATCCGCCCCCCGTGCTCCTCCATGAGCCGGGGGATGGCCACCTCCGCGGGCAGGTCCCACTCCCCGCGGGGGCCCGGTTCGGCCGCTCCAACCCGCTTCGCCGCCATGGGTTGCATCCTACTCCACCGGATCCTCCCGGTTTCCGGGAACCTTTCCCGGAAACCCGGCACCAAGGATCGGCGTGACTCCCGATGACCATGGGCATGTCGCCCCATGGCGGAAACGGTCGCCGGATGGGACAAGAAGGGATCGCGACGGGCGATCCGGGAAGACCAAGGAGATCCACATGTACGCGTTCACGGTGAAGTTCCGGGGCTCCTTCGACGATGCCGTCGCGAGGACCACGGAGGAACTGAAGCGCGAGGGCTTCGGCGTCCTCACGGACATCGACGTCCAGGCCACGATGAAGAAGAAGCTCGGCGTGGAGGGGCGGCGGTACCGCATCCTCGGCGCCTGCAACCCGAAGGCGGCCCACGCCGCCCTCGAGGCGGAGCCCGATGTCGGCGTGCTGATGCCCTGCTCCGTCGTCGTGCGCGAGGAGAAGGACGGCGGGGTCTCCGTCGTCTTCACCGACGTCCGCGCGCTGTTCTCCCTCGTTGGCCGGCCCGACGTCGCCCCCCTCGCGGCGCAGGTGGACGCGGGGCTGCGGCGCGCGGCGGCGGCCCTCGAGGTCCCGGCGGCGGACTGCGGCGGGGGAGGGGGCTGAGCGCCGCCCCCGGGCCGGTCCGGGCCCGGGCACCGCATCGTCCGCACCTGGTAGGAAGGGAAGGGACGGGATCGCCATGACATCGCTCCGCCGAAAGCTCCTCGAGGCCGCCGCCTTCGCGGTCTTCCTCCTGGCCACCATCCTCTGGGCCGCCGGCGCCTTCCGCACGGGTCTCGTGGAGCCTGGAAAGGCGGCCCCCGCGGAGACCCTCCCCGCCCCCGGCGCGACGGCGACGGCGGAGCGGGTCCGCGTCCCCCTCGGGGAGGAGGCCGTCGGCACCGTCCGCTCCCGCACCCGCGTCGCCGTGGCGGCCCAGGTCATGGCCCGCATCCTCGAGGTGCGCGCCGACGTCGGCACCGCCGTGGCGAAGGGGGACCCGCTCCTCGTCCTCGACGACCGGGAGGCCCGCTCCCGCCTCGCCCGCTCCCGGGACGCCGTCACCGCCGCCGAGGCCTCCCGCACCCAGGCGGAGCACGCCCGCTCCCGCGCCTCCGCCCGCCGGGACCAGGCCCGCTCCGCCTACCAGCGCGCCGTCGCGCTCCTCTCCACGGGGACCGCCACGACGGCGGAGAAGGAGGCCGCGGAATCGGAGAGCCTCCAGGCCGAGTCCGCCGTCGCCGAGGCCGCCGCCTCCGTGGCCCTTGCGGAGGCGCAGATCGAGCAGGCCCGCGCCTCCGTCGAGGAGGCGACCATCTCCCTCGGCTACTCCCGCGTGGCGTCCCCCATCGACGGCGTCGTCGTCGAGCGGGCCGCGGAGCCCGGCGACCTCGCCGTGCCCGGGACCCCGGTGCTCGTCCTCCTCGATCCCCGCGCGCTGCGGCTCGAGGCCGAGGTGCGCGAGGGCCTCGTCGGCCTCCTCGTCCCCGGCGCCCGGCTTCCCGTCGTCCTCCCCGGGGCGGGCCTCACCGTGGAGGGGACCGTCGCCGAGATCGTCCCCGCCGCCGATCCCGGGACCCGCGCCTTCGAGGTGCGCGTCCACTTCGACGCCCCCCCTGGCGTCTACCCCGGGATGTTCGGCCGCCTGCGCTTCCCCGCGGGGGAGCGGGAGGTGGTCCGCGTCCCCGCCTCGGCCGTCGTCCACGTCGGCCAGCTCCGCACCGTCGTCGCGAGGGAGGAGGCGGGCTGGGTCCGCCGCCTCGTCACCACGGGGGCCGACCTCGGCGGCGGGTTCGTCGAGGTCCTCTCGGGGCTCTCCGGCGGCGAGACCGTGGGGGTCCGGTAGGCAGCCATGGAAGGGACCGCCCCCCCGCCCGCACCCGCGGACGAGCACCTCATCTCCCGCGTGGTCCGCGTCTTCCTGACGGGACCCCTCTCCCCGGTGCTCCTCATCCTCTCGCTGCTCGCCGCCGCCGCCGCCGTGCTCTTCACCCCGCGGGAGGAGGAGCCCCAGATCGTCGTCCCCATGGCCGACGTCTTCGTCTCCTTCCCCGGCGCCTCCGCCGAGGAGGTGGAGCGGCTCGTGACGACCCCCCTGGAGCGCCTGCTGTGGCAGGTGGAGGGGGTGGAGCACGTCTACTCCATCTCGCGGCGCGACGGTGCCATGGTGACGGTGCGCTTCCTCGTCGGGGAGGACCGGGAGCGCGCCCTCATCCGGCTCCACTCCCGCATCGAGGGGAACCGCGACCTGGCCCCCCCCGGCGTCACGGGCTGGGTGGTGCGCCCCGTGGAGATCGACGACGTCCCGACGGTGACCCTCACGCTCTGGTCCCGCACCCGCGACGAGGGGGAGCTCCGCCGCGTCGCCGAGGAGATGAAGGCCCGCCTCGGCGCCGTCGAGGACCTCTCCCGGACGGAGATCCTCGGCGGCCTCCCCCGGGAGGTGCGCGTCGAGATCGACCCCGAGGCCCTCGCCGCCCGCGGGCTCTCCCCCCTGGAGGTCCTCGGCGCGCTGCGCGCCGCCGACGCGTCGCTGCCGGCCGGGGCCTTCGACCGGGGGGACCGCCGCATCGCCGTCGCGGCGGGCCCCTTCGTGGGCGGACGCCGGGACGTGGAGCGGCTCGTGGTGGGGGCCCACGACGGCTCCCCGGTCTACCTCCGCGACGTCGCCCGCGTCGTGGACGGCCCCGCGGAGCCGGGCTCCGTCACGCGCATCCGCTTCGGCCCCGCCGGCGCCGCCGCGGCCGGCGCGAAGCCGGGGGAGCCCTTCCCCGCGGTGACGCTGGCCCTCTCGAAGAAGAAGGGGACCAACGCGGTGGCCGTGTCGGAGGCGGTGCTCGAGCGGGCCGAGGCGCTCCGCGCGGAGGTGCTCCCGCCGGACGTGCACCTGCTCGTCACCCGCGACTACGGCGCCACCGCGGATCACAAGGTGAACGAGCTGATGGGCCACCTGGTGATGGCCATCCTCACCCTCGTCGCCCTCATCGCCTGGTCCCTCGGCTGGCGGCAGGGGCTCGTGGTGGCGGCGGCGGTCCCCATCACCTTCGCCTTCACCCTCCTCCTCAACCTGCTGGTCGGCTACTCCGTGAACCGGGTGACGCTGTTCGCCCTCGTCCTCGTCCTCGGCCTCGTCGCCGACGACCCCATCGTGGACGTGGAGAACATCCACCGCCACTTCGCGAAGAAGACCCGCTCGATCCTCGACACCGTGGTCTTCGCGGTGAACGAGGTGCGGCCGCCGGTCATCGTGGCGACGCTGGCGGTCATCCTCTCCTTCCTCCCCATGCTCTTCATCACCGGGATGATGGGGCCCTACATGCGGCCCATGGCCTTCAACGTCCCCGTGGCCATGGCCATGAGCCTGCTGGTCGCCTTCACCATCACGCCCTGGATGTCCCTCCACCTCCTCCGTTCGCAGTTCGGCCACGGGGTCGAGGAGGAGCAGCAGGCGGGGATGCGCGCCCACCGGAGGCTCGTCGCCTTCTTCCTCGACCGGGCCTCGGCGCGGTGGGCCCTGGCCGGGGCGCTTCTCCTCTCCATGGCCGGGGCCGGCCTCCTCACCCTCGGGGGCGGGGTGCCCCTCAAGATGCTCCCCTACGACAACAAGAGCGAGTTCCAGGTCCTCCTCGACATGCCCGAGGGGACGACCCTCGAGGCGACCGCCGCCGCCGTGGACGCGCTCGAGCGGGAGCTCGCCCGCGTGCCCGAGGTGACGGACACGGAGGCCTACGTCGGGACGCCGGGCCCCATGGACTTCAACGGCCTCGTGCGCCGCTACAACCACCGGGCGGCGCCCCACCTCGCCGAGATCCGCGTGAACCTCGTCCCCCGCGAGGACCGCACCCAGCAGAGCCACGCCCTGACGCTGCGCCTGCGGAAGGACCTCGAGGCGGCGGCGGCCAGCCACGGCGGCTCCCTGAAGCTCGTGGAGGTCCCCCCGGGCCCGCCGGTGCTCGCGACCCTCGTGGGCGAGGTGCGGGGTCCCCCCTCGGCGGACCACGCCGGGCTCGTCGCCGCCGCCCGCGAGGTCGCGCGCCGCCTCGCCCTCGAGGAGGGGGTGGTGGACGTGGACGTCATGGCCGAGGACGCCCACCCCCGCCTCGACTTCGTCCTCGACAAGGAGAAGGCGGCGCTCCACGGGGTCTCCACGGAGGACGTGACCCGCACGCTCCGCCTCGCCCTCTCCGGCGCCGACGCGGCCACGGTCCACGAGCCCGGGGAGCGGGAGTCCCTGCGCCTCCGCCTCGTGCTCGACCGCGCGCGCCGGAGCGGGGCCGCGGAGCTCTCGCGCCTCTCCGTCAAGGCGGGGGCGGGGACCCTGGTGCCGCTCGCCGAGCTCGGCTCCTTCGCCGAGGTGGTCGAGGACCAGCCGATCTTCCACAAGGATCTCGAGCGCACGGTCTTCGTGCTCGGCGAGGTGGCGGGCCGCCCGCCCGCGGAGGCGGTCTTCGCGATGCAGGACTCCCTCGGGCGGGAGCCGCTCCCCGGAGGCGCCTCGGTCCGCTGGGACGGCGAGGGGGAGTGGAAGGTGACCGTGGACGTCTTCCGCGACCTCGGCCTCGCCTTCGCGGGCGCCCTGGTGATGATCTACGTGCTCCTCGTGGCCTCCACGGGCTCCTTCCTGCTGCCGCTGGTCATCATGGTGGCCATCCCCCTCGGTGCCATCGCGGTGATGCCGGGGTTCAAGCTCCTCAACCTCCTCGCCGCGGGGAGCGTGGGTGGGTACGAGGACCCGGTCTGGTTCACGGCCACGAGCATGATCGGGCTCATCGCGCTGTCCGGCATCGTCGTGCGCAACTCCATCCTGCTCATCGACTTCATCGAGGAGCGGACGAAGGAGGGGATGGCGCTGCGGGAGGCGGTCCTCGACTCCGGCGCCATGCGGGCGCGGCCCATCGTGCTGACGGCGGGAGCCGTGCTCCTCGGCGCGTGGCCCATCACCCTGGATCCCATCTTCAGCGGGCTCGCGTGGGCGCTCATCTTCGGGGTGCTGGCGTCGACCCTGTTCTCGCTCCTCGTGGTGCCGGTGGCGTACTACGGGCTGAAGAGGCGGGGAGAGGCGCGAAAGGCGGGGACGTTCCTTACTAACTAACTAACTCCAGGACCGGCCTCCTGAAATTTGGGGGTGGGGGGGGGAGTTAGTTAGTTAGTAAGGAACGTCCCCTATCCCCCCCCCAACCCCCCGCCCCCGGAGCCTCCCGCCATGAGCGTACGCGTCCGCTTCGCACCGTCCCCCACGGGGGACCTCCACGTCGGCAGCGCCCGGTCGGCGCTGTTCAACTACCTCTATGCCCGCGCCAAGGGGGGGACCTACATCCTCCGCATCGAGGACACCGACGAGGAGCGCAACAAGGAGGAGGCGGTCCGGGGGATCCTCGGCGGTTTCGGGTGGCTCGGCATCCACGCCGACGAGGGGCCCTTCTACCAGAGCGATCGCAAGGCGCTCTACCGCGCGAAGGCCGAGGAGCTGCTCGCCTCCGGCGGCGCCTACCGGTGCGTCTGCACCGTGGAGGAGCTCGACGCGCGCCGCAAACTGGCCCAGGCGGAGAAGCGCCCCTACCGGTACGAGCGCACCTGCCGGGACCGGGAGGTCCCCGCGGGAATGCCCTACGTGCTCCGCGCCCGCCTCCCCGCGGACGGGGAGGTCTCCTTCGACGATCGTGTCCTCGGCACCATCACGACGAGCAACCGGGAGCTCGACGACTTCGTCATCCTGCGCGCCAACGGGACCGCCATCTACAACTTCTGCGTCGTCGTGGACGACGTGGAGATGGGCATCACCCACGTCATCCGCGGCAACGACCACGTGGCCAACACGCCGAAGCAGATCCACCTCTACCGCCTCATGGGGAAGGAGCCGCCGCTGTTCGCCCACATCCCCATGATCCACGGGCCCGACGGGAAGAAGCTCTCCAAGCGCCACGGCCCGACGGGCATCCTCACCTGGCGCGACCTCGGCTACCTCCCCGAGGCGATGCTCTCCTACCTCGCGCGCCTCGGCTGGAGCCACGGGGACCAGGAGGAGTTCACGCGGGAGGAGCTGGAGCGGCTCTTCGACCTCGACGGGGTGAACGCCTCGGCGGCGGTCTTCGACGTGAAGAAGCTGGAGTGGGTGAACGGCAGGGTCATCCGGCGTCTCCCGGTGGACGACCTCGTCGCGCGCCTCCGGCCGATGATCGAGGCGAAGGGCTGGGATCCCGCCGCTTCGTGGCTCCCGAAGGCCGTGGCCGCGATGCAGGAGCGGAGCGTCACCCTCGTGCAGATGGCGGACGGTCTCGCGCCGTTCTACGCGACGGCCGTGGTCTTCGATCCGAAGGCGAAGGAGAAGTTCCTCGGCCCCGGGGCACTTCCGCTCCTCGCCGGCCTCGCCGACGCGATCCAGTCCGTGGATCCCTTCGAGGCAGCCCCCGTCGCCGCCGCGGCGGAGGCATTCCTCGCCGCCGGCGGCCACGAGCTCAAGAAGGTGGGGCAGTCGATCCGCGTCGCCCTCACGGGGGCCGCGATCAGCCCGCCGCTCTGGGACACGATGGCGGTGCTGGGCAAGGAGCGGACGCTGGAGCGCCTCCGCGGGGCGGGGGCCGCCTGATCCCCGACGCGGACCGCGCGCGCTTCTCCGCCATCGGGCACGCCGGGATGGAGGCGTGGAACCCCCTCGGTCCCGCGGCCGTGGACGACCTCCTGCGCCCCGTCCCCCTCGGCCCCGCGAGCCGGATCCTCGACGTCGGCTGCGGTCCCGCGGCCTCGCTCGTCCGCATCGCCGCGCGGACGGGAGGAGCGGCCGTGGGCGTGGATCGCCATCCGGAAGCGGCCCGCCTCGCCCGGGCCGCGGCGACACGGGCCGGAGTCGGGGATCTCGTCGCCATCAAGGAAGAGAACTTCGACGCGTCCGTCTTCTCCACTTCCTCTTTCGATCTCATCCTCTGCAACGGCGCCTCCCAGGCCGTTGGCACGCC
Source organism: uncultured Planctomycetota bacterium (assembly GCA_964370855.1). Classification (GTDB taxonomy): domain Bacteria; phylum Planctomycetota; class JAJSAM01; order JAJSAM01; family JAKLKS01; genus JAKLKS01. Next base: position 10,461 of record CAYJMF010000004.1, read on the forward strand.
CCGGGAGGCGGTCGCCGCCCTCGCCCCCCTCCTCCGGACGGGCGGCCACCTCCTCCTCGGCGAGGGGTTCTGGGAGCGGGCGCCGGACCCGGGCTACCTCGCCTTCCTCGGGGCGGCTCGGGAGGACTACGCGGACTTCGAGGGGACCCGCGCCCTCGCCGCGGCCGGCGGCCTCCTGCCCGCGGCCGACCGTGCCTGCACGCGCGCGGAGTGGGACGCCTACGAGGACGGCTACGCCGCCAACGTGGAGCGCTGGGCGGCGGCCCATCCCGACGACCCGGCGGCGCCGGCCTTCCTCGATCGCATCCGCGCCTGGCGCGCCGCCTACCTGAAGTGGGGGCGGGGGACCCTCGGCTTCGGGCTCTACCTGTTCCGGCGGCCGGCCTGATCCCCGCCGTCCGCTACTCCGCCTTCGGCGTCGCCGCCTCCCGCTGCCGCAGGAAGACGAGGAGGTTCCCTCCGGTCCTGTAGGAGCCCTTCTCGTCCTTGACGCTGTACGTGGTCCCGACGAGGAGGTCGGGGAGACCGTCCCCGTTCCCGTCGGCGACGCAGGGCTTGAACCGGTAGGCCTCGCCGAGGACGTCCTTGTCGAGGATCTTCACCGGCTCGACGAAGGTGCGCTTCCCCTCGGCCTCCGTGCCGCGGCACCACCAGACCCCCCGCTCGTCCCCGACGACGAGGTCCGCCGCGCCGTCGAGGTCCCAGTCGGCGACCCAGGGACCGGCCTTGTGGAGCCAGGTCTTGAGGGACTTCCCGCCGGCGAGGATCTCCTCGGGCTCCGCGAACCTCGGCTCCTTCGGCGTGCCGTCGTTGCGGAGGAGGAAGACCTTCCCCCAGATCATGCCGACGACGAGGTCGAGGTCGCGGTCCCCGTCCCAGTCGATCACGAAGGGGGAGGAGGACTGGAGGACGGAGTAGCCCTGGATCTTCGGATTGGAGTCGTCGGCGGCGGGCTTGAAGATCACCCGCCCCTCGGCGAACTTCCGGCCGCCGAGCCCCTTGAAGAAGTGGATGTCGCCGGGCCACGACCCGGAGACGAGGTCCTCCACGCCGTCGCCGTCGAGGTCCGCCACCTGCGGACTGAAGGCGATGCATCAGGAGACGGGCACGGTGGCGTCCTTCCCGCCGGCCTGGACGTATTCGAAGCCATCGAAGCGGGGGGCCCCGTCGGCGCCGACGTTGCGGTAGAAGCGCAGCCTCCCGCCGCCGAACTGGCCGAGGAGGAGGTCCCGCTTCCCGTCGCCGTCCCAGTCCACGAGGTTCGGGGTGGCGTGGCCGACTTCGACGTCGATGGGCTCCTTCCCGTCGAGCGCCATCTCCGGCGGGCCGAGGCGGAGGCTCCCGCCTCCGGCCCACGCCGTCGCGGCGAGGGCGATCACGGCCAGGGCTGCGGGGTTCCTCACGGGGCACCTCCTTCGGTGGGGGACTTCCCCGGAGACTACCCCGGGGAGGGGGGCCGGCGGAAGGGGCCGCTTCAGGCGCTGCGCAGGACGATGCGCAGGATCTCCCCCCGCCGCCAGAGGCGCATGCGCGGCCCCCAGGTGCCGGTGCCGCGGCAGACGATCACCTCGGTGGCGCCCGCCCGGTGGCGTCCCTCGAGCATGGGGTAGAGGATCCGGACGATCCACCCGAAGGGCCAGACCTGGCCGCCGTGGGTGTGGCCCGAGAGGAGGAGGCCGGCCCCCGACGCGGCGGCCCGCTCCCGGGTGGGCGGCGTGTGGGAGAGGAGCACGACGGCGCCCGGGGGGCGGCCCTCCAGGGCGCGGGCGAGGGGATCGGCGCTGCCCCTCTCCCGCCGCCGCGCGGTGATGTCGTCCACGCCGGCGACGACGAGGCCCGGCCGCACCTCCGTCCACGCGCCCCGCAGGACGCGGATCCCGGCCTCCTCCATGACCTCCACGCTCCCGTCGGCGCCGGCGTAGTACTCGTGGTTCCCCGTGACGGCGAGGACGCCGAGGGGGGCGCGGAACTCCTTCATGGCGGGGAGGAGGGGGCGGACGGCGCGGGGGTCGTCGTCCACGAGATCGCCGGCGAAGAGGACGAGGTCGGGGGCGAGGCCGCGGACCTGCGCGGCGCGGGCGGCGAGCCAGCGGCGGCCGAGGAGGCGGCCGACGTGGAGATCGGAGAGGACGGCGAGGACGGTTCCGTCGGCGCTCCGCGGGAGCCCGGGGAGGACGACCTCGTGCTCCGTGACGGCGGGGGAGCGGAGGGCCTGGACGGTGGCGAGGGCGGCGAGGACCCCGGCGGCGGCCAGCGCCGCGGCGCGGAGGGCGGGGGCGTGGTCGGGGAGGATCCGGCCGAAGCCGGTGGCGAGGTCCACGGCGAGGAGGGAGGCGGTGGCGAAGAAGAGGACCCCCATCCAGGTGGACCCGACGGCCTCGAGGGCGAGGACGAGGGGGGCGGGGGCGCGGCGGTTCGTCGCGCGGGCGAGGATCCAGGAGGCCCCGAGGGCGGCGAAGGCGGGGGCGGGGAGGGGGAGGGGGGATCGGGCGAGGACGTAGAGGTGCATGCCCACCCAGGCGGAGAGGATGAGGACGAGGAAGAGGGCGACGCCGAGGCGGGACATGGGGGGGATCCTACGGGGGGAGCAAGGGCGCGGGGTTTACTTGACGGGGGACGGGGGATCCTGCAGGATCAGGGGTTCGCGACCGGTGCCCCTATCGTCTAGCCCGGTCTAGGACACAGCCCTCTCAAGGCTGCGACACCGGTTCAAATCCGGTTAGGGGTACCAACCCGGACGTTCGGCGCCGGAAGCGCCTCCCGCGAGTGCGGCCCCCTCGCCCTCGGCCGTCGCAACTGCCAGCAACCCAAAGGGTTCCCGGTAATCGGCCGTGAGCACGCCGTCCTTCCAAAAGCAGTTCGAGAGTACGAGATTCACCATGCGCCGCTTCTCGGAAGCGGGCTGGGCGCAGTAGAGCTCGAAGGCCCTGGAGGCGAGTTCCAGCAGAAGGGAGCCTTCCGCGAGGAAGTCCTCCTCCGCCGCCGCCAGACGCTCCAGCTCCCCCTGGACCCTCTCCAGGTCCCCGCGCGACTCGGCCCGGCGCCGGTCGTAGGTCGCGGCGTCGATGCGCCCATCCAGGCGGGCACCCTCGCGCTCGCCTCCGTCGCGCCCCAGAGCAGCATCACACGCCCGGGGGACAACCTCGGCTGAATAGGTGCGACGAGGGAATGCGGGCATTGGCGCCCCTCCGGACGGGGCATGGGTGGATGGCGCGGGAGAAGCCGCCCCGGCGAGCGCCCCTGCTTCCCTCGGCACCCCCGGTGCGCCCCCAGGATGCGCCCCCAAGGCACCCCGGTGACCGCCCCGGGCGCCCCGAGATGCGCCTCTTCCGCACCGGGGGGCCGATCCGATACCCTATAGGGGGAGTCGGGCACGAGGGGCAGGGGGTTTGCGAATGAGCGGTCGGTCAACGGGGGCGGTCCACAGGGGGGCGCCATTCTGCCTCCACCAGGGGGCCTATCGGGCCCCCCGGGCAGCGGCCTTGGCAGGGATGCCGATCTCCACCCTCCACCACTGGGCCCGGAACAAGATCGTCGTTCCCTCTATCTCGCCCGTGAGGGAGAAGCTCTGGTCCTACGCGGACGTGATGAGCCTGAGGATTGTCGTTTGGCTCCGGAGGAAGAAGCACGTTGGGAAGCAGGAGGTGCCGCGTTCGCCCATGTCGGCGGTCCGTCTTGCCCTTCAGGACCTCGATGCGCGCGGCGAGAGCCTCTGGACCCCGTGCACGTCGGGTCCGGGGCGGTCGCCCCTCTTCGTTGATCCCGAGGGGAGCATCCTCATTCGTGACCCGAACGGGAGGGTTGTCGATCTCGATGGGCAGCCCTACCTCGGGGACGAGTTCCTCGACGTGCTCGCGCCGTTCGAGGAAGAGGGAATCCGCGGTCCCGACCTCGTTCGGCCGCGGGAGAACCTCCGCATCGTCCCAGGCAAGCTGTCAGGGGAGCCGCATGTAGTGGGAACCCGCCTGGCGACGCAGACAATCTCTGCTCTCGCGGACGATGGCATGGCAGTCGAAGGGATCCAGATTCTGTATCCAGACTTCCCCCGCATTGCCATCGAGGAGGCGATTGACCTCGAGGAAGAACTGGAGCGGAACCGCGTGCGCGGGGCAGCGGCGTAGCCCGCCGTGCCAGCAGGTCCCTCAGGTCTGCTTCGGCTCGCTCTCGACAAGAACTTCCCTCAGCGAATCCTGAAGTGCATGGCGGAACCTCTTGGCGCACTCGGCATGGAGCTCATGTACTTCGAGGACCTAGATCCGAGGTTGAACCACGCCTACGACTGGCAGGTTGTTGTCGCCGTGGCGGCCCTAGGTATCGATGGCATCATCACGAACGACGACAATTTCCCTCAGGAGCCTCGGGTGCTTCCGGCTCTCAAGGCCACCGGCCTCAGTCTGATCGTCGTCGAGTCCCTTGGGCACCACTCTGTCCGGGCAACTGGGGCCCTCCTGCTCGACCTTCCGGGAATCGCTAAACGCATTCGTTCCTCAGGGCCAGCGATGTTCCGCCTGCGCCACAAGGTGCCCGAACCCACTCCGATCGCCGATGCGCTGGCGAAGAGAGCCCTTCGGCTCGGAAAGACCGTTCCGGAGCTCCTTCGCGAGGAAGGGATTCGTCCTGATGAGCGTCGAGATCCCTTGGCGTAGAGGGCGTCTCTGGCCTCGGTCGGATGGGGTGTACCAACCTCCTTTCCCCTATGGGAAGGAGCTCCCGCCATAGCGGAACGCAACCCTCGCTTGCACGCGCAGCGTGCACTGGCGGCCACTGGCGTGCGTCCCCGTTTCCCTACGCCTTGGGGAACCGCGATACCGCTTTGTTCGGTCGCACCTCGAGATCGGGAGCTCGAGTCGGCTTCGCCCGCAGGAGGCGCATCACCTCGGCGATGGCCCTCTTCAGTTGCGGGTCCTTCCCCGCGGCGTAGTCCTGGGGCCGGATCTCGACTTCGATGTCGGGGTCGGTGCCGTGGTTCTCGACTCCCCAGCCGACATCCTGGAACCAGAAGGCCCCCTCCGGCTGGGTGGTGATCGTGCCGTCCGCCAGTGGATGCCGCGGCTCGACGCCGATGACACCGCCCCAGGTGCGCTTCCCCACGAGGGGGCCGAGGCCCATCAGCTTGAAGGAGTGGCAGAAGATGTCGCCGTCGGATCCGGCGAACTCGTTGGTGAGGGTCACCATGGGTCCCGATGGGGACTCGTCGGGGAACGGGTGGACCGCGTTCCACCGGGTCAGCATGAACCCGATTCGGCGCCGTGCGAGTTTCTCCAGGAGCAGGCTCGATACGTGGCCCCCGGCGTTGAACCTCAGGTCCAGGAGGAGCCCGTCGTGGTCCATTTCCGCGAGGTAGTAGCGGTGGAACTCGGCGTAGCCGTGCGGCCCCATGTCCGGGATGTGGACGTACCCGACCTGTCCCCGGGAGCGCTCGTGGACGAGGGCGCGGTTGGACTCGACCCACTGGCGGTAGCGGGCCGGGGTCTCCGCGCCGAGTGCCCGGACCACGACCGTGCGGCGGCCCTTCGAGTCGGAGCCGAGAACGAGGGAGATCTCCTGCCCCGCCCTGTGAAGGAGGAGTTCCCGCGGCGAGACGTCGCCCGCGGGCCGCCCATCGACCTCGTGCAGGATCTCGCCCTCCCGGGCGTTGACATCGGGGCGGCGCAGCGGCGAGTCCCCGTCAGGGTCCCACGGGTCCCCTCGGACGATGCGGGCGATCCTCCACATCCCGTCCCGGCCCCTCTCGAAGTCGGCGCCGAGGAACCCCTGGCGGTACGAGGGTGCCGGGCGGTGGTCGCCGCCGAACTCGTAGCAGTGCGACGTCCCGAGTTCTCCCTGCACCTCCCAGATGAGGTCCGAGAGTTCCCCGCGGGTCCCCACGCGTTCCAGTAGAGGCAGGTAGCGGCGGTACACCTCTTCCCAGTCCACCCCGGACATGTCCGCGGTCCAGAACTGGTCCCGCTGGAGGCGCCAGGCCTCGCGGAACATCTGGCCCCACTCGGACTCCGGGAGGATGGGGAGTCGGATTCGGGCGAGATCGATCCACCCGGTTTCGCGGGAGGGCTTCCCGTCGCCGGCATCCTTGGGCTTCTCGTCCGCCCCGACGACGCGGACGCGGTTCCCGGAGCGCACGGCAAGGGTCCTGTGATCCGGTCCGACGCGGAGGTCGGACATCCCCTCGTGCCATGCCTCCGCCTTCCCCGTCTCGAAGTCGTACACCTCGAGGGTGCCCTTGGCCGGGGGCTCGCCCTGTGCGAACCAGTCCATCCCAAGGCTTCCCTCGATGGGGAAGTGGGAGTAGACGACCTTGCCGCGAAGGCCCTGGATCGTGCCGTAGCGGCGCGCGGGGAGCGGGAAGGGGACCGTGCGGGACTCAATCCCGTCAAAGTCGATGGAGACCGGTTCCGGCCCCTTCTTCCTCCCCCCCGTTTTGTTTCCCGGGGAGGCCTCGGGGCGGACCACGGGACGCTGAACGGGCACGAAGGGGGACGGTACGTCCTTGCGCAGGGTCACCAGGTGGGGCCGCATCGCCTGGGGGAATCCCAGGTCGAAGAACATCGAGTCGTAGACCGGGTCCAGCACACGGAGCGAAAGGAAGTAGATGTGTTTTCCGTCGGGATCGAACGATGGCATCGCATCCCGGAAGTCCGGCCCGGTCACGGGGCGCGTCTTCCCGGTCCTCGCGTCGGCCACCCGGATGTGGGACGTCCTCCGGGTCCCCCAGAAGCCGTAGGCAATCCAGCGGCCGTCGGGGGACCAGGCGCATCCGCCGATCCGCTCGTGGGGACTGCGGTCGATGAGGCGGAGCCTCCTCCGCCGGCAGTCCAGGTGGAAGATCTCGTTGCGCTGGTTGTGGAAAACGACCTGATCGCCGACGGGGGCGACGACGAGATCCAGCGGCCGCCCGATCTTCGTGCCCGAGGCGAGCGCGACGGAGGGCTTCCCCTCCTCGAGGAGCACGATGGCCTCCTCGCCGCCGGAGTCGCAGACCGACACGAAGCGCTTCCCGTCGGGCAGCCAGCGCGCGAGCCGGTAGCGAGCCTCCACCGCGGAGCCCACTGGCGCCACCGCCCCTTCCCAGAGGCCCATCGCGAAGGCCCGCCCGCGGGTCGTCACGAGCAGTGAACTGCCGGCGGGGTCCAGCGCCCAGTCCTCCAGGTGGCGCGCCGGGTCCGCGAACTTCCGGTGGCGGTGGACGCGGGGGGACCCGTATGCGACGGGGATCCGGGCCGTCGATCGCGCCGCGGGGTCGAAGAGCCAGAGGTCGGCGCCGCAGTGGTAGACGACGCGCTTCCCGTCGGTGGCGGGGTACCGGGAGTAGAAGTCCTGGTGACTCGTCTCGCGGCGGAGGCCCTTCCCCGAGGTCCTGCACGAGTAGAGGTTCCCCACGCCCTCGTGGTCGCTGACGAAGAAGGTCCGGTCCCCGATCCACATGGGCCATGCCCGGTTCCCGGGGATCCGCAAGAGGCGCCGGAAGTTCCCCTTGCCCGTCGGATCGACCCAGAGGTCCCCGGTCGTGCCTCCGCGGTAGCGCTTCCATCGCGCCGGATCCCCCGAGTTCCTCCCGATGACGACGCCGCCGGCGGGCCCGAAGGAGGCCGCCTCGCAGGGGCCGAAGGGAAGGCGGCGAGGCTCTCCGCCCTCCCGGTCCACCGCGTGAATGTGGAAGCACTGCTGGAAGGGTTGCCCCGTGTTGGAGGCGAAGAGGATCGACCGTCCATCGGAATGCCACCCGACGGTGACGAGGTCGGACCCGAGGTAGGTCAGGCGGCGTGCCTCCCCCCCCGAGGCGGGCATGCAGTAGGCCTCGGTGTGCCCCTCCTCGCGGCCGGTGAACGCCAGCCATTCACCATCGGGGGAGAGGTGCGGGCGATCCACGGGCCCCAGGTTCGACGTGAGCCGGTTTGCCCTTCCTCCGCGGGCCGGGACCGACCAGAGGTCGTCCTCGGAAACGAACACGACGACATCGCCCGCGATGGCCGGATGGCGGAAGTACCCGTGTCCCATGGGCGGATCCTATCCGTCGCCCAACTTCCCCCGAAGCGGAACGCTCGGGATCGAGGCCACGGACACAACGAAGAGGCGGAACGTGTTTTCACTCCATCTCCACCGGAGGCGAGCCTGCGCGCAGCACCGCATCGCGCGGCGCAGTTGCCACCGGTCGAACCAGCCCGGCGGCCCCGCGGGGCCGGATCCACCCAGGAGGAGCCGTCCCTCGGTGAGGGCATTGCCCTTCGCCCGGAGCCCGTTGGTTCGATCGGCCTCGTACCGGGTGAACTCCCTCGGCATGCGGTACCTCCAGGTCCCCGGGGTCCGAGTCTAGATCACCGAGCTGGTCAGGTCCCGCAGGATGAGGAAGGCGTTGAGCACGAGCCACAGCGCCAGGATCACCCATCCCGCCCGCATCGCCATGGCGACCCCGCCTTTCGGGAGCGGGCGGCGGGCGGCCATCTCGAGGAGGCAGCCGAGGATCTGGAACCCGTCCAGGGGAGGGATGGGGACGAGGTTGAGGAAGAGCAGGAAGGCGTTGATCAGCGCGAAGGTCCGCACGCCGGCCCAGGGGTCGCGGCGGACGTCCTCGAGGAAGGCCCCCTGCTCCTCCTTCGTCGGGGCGGAGCGGAGGGAGGAGACGATGGCGCGCGGCAGGCCGATGACTGCGTCCCAACCGAACTGGAGGACCCTGCCGACGACCTCGCCGAGGCCGCGCGCCGGGCCGACCGCCTTCAAGGGGACGAAGTCGAAGGGCGGTCGTCCGCCGCTGCCGCCGGGGCCGCCGTCGATGGTGGGACCGCCCGCGCCCTGCACCTTCGCCGCGCCGCGTCGGACCACCATCTCCACGGTCTTCCCGGGCCCCTCCGCGAAGGCCTTCTCGAACAACCGGCGCGCGCCGGGATCCGACGCTCGGACGGTCCGGCCCTCCGCCTGGAACTCGAGGACCTCGTCCCCGGGGCGGAGGCCGCGGGTGGAACCCCCGTGGATGCTGCGGATCCGCCACGTCTCCGGAGGGACGAGGCCGTAGGCCTTCCGGGGATCCCCCGGCAGCGGGGCCGCCGGCGTAGGCCATTCGAGGCGGATGTCGGCGTCCTTCCTCCGCACGAGGAGGGGCACCCGCGTCCCCGGAGGGTCGAGGAGCGGGCCCGCGGCCCCCGACGGGGCGAGGGGGGCCAGCCGGCGCTGGACCTCGAAGAACCCTCGCACGGGCCGGCCGTCCACCTCGAGGAAGCGGTCCCCCTCCTGGATCCCCGCCGCCTCCGCGACCGAGCCCGCGGGGACGGAGGCGGCGACGGGGACCGTCCAGAGGCGGGCCACCTCGCTGTTCCGCTCGTAGGCCCACAGGCAGCCGACGGCGAGAAGGAGGTTGACGACGAGCCCGCCGAGGAGGAAGCCGAGACGCCGCCGGCGGGACACGTGCAGGAACACCGGCTCCGGCTCCTCCGTACGGTCGAAATCGGGGAGCGGAGGCGGCGGCTGGCCCGCGTCCTCCCGTCGGAAGCGTTCCTGCCAGTGGTCCCAGATCCCCCGCGGTGCCGTGTAGGGCTGGACGCTGCCCATGAGGGGGAGGAGGCGGAGATCGATCCGCATCGGGAGACGCCCATGGCCCCACGGGAAGCTCCGCACCAGGGGCCCGACGCCGACGGAGAAGACGAGGATGGGGATCCCTGCCAGGTGCGCCGCGAGCCAGTGCCCGCACTCGTGGAGGAGGATGGCGACGAACATGAGGAGGAGGAAGAGCCCGAGGGAATTGCCGCCGGCGGCGGCCGCGATGAAGAGCCCGAGGATCCCGAGGGACACGAGGATTCCCATCTTCCCCGCGCGGGGCGGCGGAGGCAGTTCCGTCGGCGTCCACCCGTCGACCCAGGTCCGGGCGAGGTACTCGCGTGGAGTCATCGCCCCGTAGCGGTCGAGCCATTCGCGGGCGAGGAAACGGTGCTGTTCCGCGGCAAGAGTGAGCCAGCGGTGGGCCTGCGCGTGGTCGGCGGCGAGGTCCGGGATGCCGGCCGCCCGGATCCTCCCGAGTTCCAGTTGCGCCTCGGCGTGGCCAGCCTCCGCAGCCGCCTCGAGGAGGCGGAGGGCGGTCTTCATGTCCCGGGGTACGCCCTGGCCCGTCGCGTGGAGCGAGCCCAGACGCCAGCTCGACTCGGCAAGGCCCAGGTCGGAGGCCAGCTGGAGGAGCTTCACCGCGCGGGGGAGGTCGCGCTTCACGCCTTCGCCCGAGAGGCACGCAAGCGCGAGGGCATGGACCGCCGGCCCGTAGTCCTGCGCGGCCGACATCTCGAGGACCTCGATGCCCACCCGGACGGCCTCCTGGTCGGTCGAGCGGAGGAGGAGCGCCTGGCTCATGAGGTACTGGGCCGCCGCGCGGCCCGCCTCCGTTCCCTCCCGCCACGCGGCGATGGCCGGATCCTCCGGGTCGGCGGGGCTGCCCGCGTTGACGGCCCGGCACGGGTCGATCCCGCCCTTCTCCCCCGAGAGCCGGTCGTAGTCCGCCTCGAGGGCGTCGGGCCCCACGCCGCGGCGCATCGCCTCGTCGACGAGTCCGGCGAGGTGGGAGACGACCTTGTGCAGAAGGCCGCCGCACCGTTCTTCGAGCCGGTCGATCCCGGGATCGCCGTCGGCCGCCTGGAGCCGGCGCCGGATGGCGGCGGCCATCTCCTTCCGGAGCGCGAGGTGGTCCCGGAGGAGGGGTTCCATCGTCAAGGAGGCGGCTGCCTTCCGCGGTGGCGCCGATTCTCCGCCTCCGGGCATTTCGTGCTCTCCCCTCGTCCGGCCCGCGCGGCTCCGGGACTCCCTTCAGGACCGCGGCATTCTGGCATGTCGGGGCGTGCCGGTCCACGGTGGCCCGCGGACCATGGTCAGGATCGACCGCAGGTCTCCCCTGACCTCAGGGACGACCCGGGGGGCGCTCCGCTATACTCGCGCCCCATGGCGCTGACCGGAGAGCAGGTGGCCGCGCTCGCGCCGGACGCGGCGGCGCTCGCCGCGGGGCGGAAGCTGGCGGGGGGGAAGGACTGGTCGGGGCTCGGGCGGAGCGCCGCGTCGCTGTGGGGGGAGTGCAAGGGGAGTGCCCTCTACCAGGTGCGCGTGGACCTCGCCGACCTGACGGCGAAGTGCAGCTGCCCCTCCCGCAAGCTCCCCTGCAAGCACGCCCTCGCCCTTCTCCTGATCGCCGTCGAACGACCGGCCGCCGTTCCCCCGGGCTCCGAGCCCGCGTGGGTGACGGAGTGGCTGGCCCGGCGGTCGGAGACGGCGGCGCGGAAGGAGAAGGCCCGCGAGCGCAAGGCCGATGCGGCCCCGGACCCGAAGGCCCGGGCGAAACGGGCCGAGCGCCGGCAGGACCGCGTCCTCGAAGGGCTCGAGGGGCTCGACCTGTGGATGGGGGATCTCGTGCGGACGGGCCTGGCCGCGCTCGACGCGAACGGGCCCGCGACCTTCGGGGAGCAGGCGGCCCGGCTGGTGGACGCGCAGGCGCCGGGAATCGCCGTGCGCCTGCGCCGGATGGCCGCTCTCCCGGGCTCCGGGGCGCGGTGGACCGATCGCCTGCTCCCGGAGCTCGGCCGCCTCGCGCTCCTCTCCCGCGCCTACCGGAGGGCCGGGACCCTGGATGTCGAGCTCCAGGCGGATCTCCGGGGGATGATCGGCTACACCCTCGAGAAGGAGGAGATCGTCGCCCACGGGGATGTCGTCGCCGACGAATGGGCGGTCCTCGCGCAGGAGGTCAACGACGAGGATCGTGTCCGGGTCCAGCGGACATGGACCCGCGGCGGCCGATCCGGGCGATGGGCCCTCGTCCTGCAGTTCGCGGCGGGGACGGCGGGATTCCCGGAGGCCCTGGTCCCGGGTACCGTCGTCGATGCGGAACTGGCCTTCTGGCCCGGAGCGTTCCCGCAGAGGGCGCTCGTGAAGGAGCACCGCGGCGGGGCCCGGGCGCTCCGGGGACGGATGCCGGGCACCGGGTCGGTGGCGGATCTCCTCGCGGCGACCGCCGAGGCCCTCGGGCGCCAGCCCTGGCTCGACGCGCTCCCCGCCGCCCTGAGCGGCGTACGTCCCTCGCTCCTCGAGGATCGGACGACCTGGGCCGTCGTGGACGAGAAGGGGGCCGCGGTGCCCCTCGCGCCGCGGGAGCCGTGGCGGCTGCTCGCGCTCTCGGGCGGCCACCCCGTCGACCTGGCGGGGGAGTGGGACGGGCACGCCCTGCGGCCCCTCGGGGCCATGGTGGACGGCGGGTTCCACCCGCTCGGAAGCGGGGCCGGGGGAGGACGAGCATGAGGGCCCTGGTCGAAGCGGCCACCGCGGGGCTTGCCCGCCGACCGGGACCCCACGCCACGGGGTGGCCGGTGGATGGGCTGGCGGTCCTCCGGGACGCCCCCGCGGAGTCCCGGTTCCTCCTGCTGGCCGGAGCGGCGGAGGTCTACCGCATCGCCGGGGCCCTTCCGGCCCGGGCCGCCCCGATTCCCCCGGCGGCGGCCGACCCGCGCCCCCCGTGCTCCCCGGCCGTGGCCGACCTCCTGCAGGAGTACCTCGAGAGCCACGAACCGGCGCTCCTGGTGGAAGCGCTCGGGAGACTGGACGCCGTCGGGCGGCGCCTGCCCCACGGCCTTCTTCCCCGGTTCCTCGAGGCCCCGAATGCGCGGCGCGTGGCGGGACTCCGGTCCGCCCTCGGCGTGCGCGGCCGGTGGCTGGCGGGCCTGAGGCCGGACTGGTCCTGGGCCCTCGACCCCGAGGGCACGGCGGAGGAGCCCGGTGAGGGCGTCCCTCCCGGGACCGATGCCACGGCGGAGCGCGAGTTCCAGGAGGGGACCCCGGAGCGCCGCCTCGCCGTGCTCCGGTCCGCGAGACGCACCCGGCCGGAAGTCGCGCGGGGCTGGGTGGAGGGGGCGTGGTCGACGGAGAAGGTGGACGTGCGTCTCGCCTTCCTGGATGCGGTCGCGACCGGTCTCGGGTCCCGTGACGAGGCCTTCCTCGAGACCTGCCTCGACGACCGGGCCGCGACGGTGCGGGCCGCGGCCGCCCGGCTCCTGGCCCGGATTCCCGGGTCCGCCCTCCTTCGCCGGATGACCGACCGGGCCGACGCGATGCTGGCCTGGGAGGCGCCCGCGAAGAAGGGCATCGGCGGTCTCCTGCGGAGCGCGTTCGGCTCGGCCCCGAAGCGGAAGCTGCTCGTCACGCCTCCCTCCACCGGCGACAGGGGATGGGAGCGGGACGGCATCGGGTCCAGGCCGCCGGAGTGGTTCGGGGAGAGGGCCCACCGGCTGGCGCGGGTCCTGTCCCACGTCCCTCCCGCCCACTGGGAGGGGCGCCTCGGCGTGCCCCCCGCGGAGATCGTTCCGCTCTTCTGGGGAACGGACTGGGGACTGGCCCTCGTCCTCGGCACGGCGGAGGCGGCCATCCTCCACGGCGCCCCGCACTGGGCGGGGCCGCTCGTGGATGCCCTGGCCGCCGCGCCGAAGGACACGCCGCCATTCCCGGTGGAGGAGACCCTGAAGTCCCTCGTCGCGCTCATGCCGGAAGCGGACCGCTCTCCCCGGGCACTCCGGGCCGTGGAGGGCCCGGATCGCCTCGGCATGCTGCGGTTCCTGCCCGTTCCGTGGGCGCCGGAGGTGGCCCTCCGCTACCTCGAAGGCGTCCGGCCGGAGGTGATCGGCACCACCAGGCCCGACCGCCTCGCTCCACTTCTCCACGAGGCCGCCCGGGCCTTCCCCCCAGCGACCCTGCCTTCGGCCCTGGAGTGGGTCGAGAGGACAGGCCAGGGCTCCGACGGCCCTGCCAGGTACTGGTTCGACCTGTTCGAGAAGACCGTCCGGCTCCGCCACCGCATCCACCAGGAGATCCGACCGTGACCCCCGACCCCGTCCCGCCCGCCGCCGCCGCCGACGCCCTCCTCCGCCGCCATGCGGAGCAGGAGACCGCCGAGGAGATCGCCGAGATCGTCCGGCTCGACGACCGGCCCCGGCCGCCCTCCTGGCGGATGTCCCCCTGGGCGGTGCGGATGTACGTCCTCGGCGGAAGGCTCCCGGGCGGTTTCGAGGTGAGGCCGAAGTACATCGGCAGCTCGAGGCTCGTGGAGGTCGCCGTGGCGACGCTGGCCACCGACCGGGCCCTCCTGCTCCTCGGGGTCCCCGGCACCGCGAAGTCGTGGCTGAGCGAGCACATCGCCGCCGCCATCTCCGGGGACTCGACCCTCCTCGTCCAGGGGACCGCGGGGACCGACGAGACGGCCCTCCGGTACGGGTGGAACTACGCGCGCCTGCTGACCGAGGGCCCCTCGACCGCCGCCCTGGTCCCGAGCCCCGTGCTCCGGGCCATGGAGGACGGGAAGCTCGCCCGCATCGAGGAACTGACCCGCATCCCGAGCGAGGTCCAGGACACGCTCATCTCGATCCTGTCGGAGAAGGCGCTCCCCATCCCCGAACTCCACCGCGAGGTCCAGGCCCGCCGGGGCTTCAACGTCATCGCCACGTCCAACAACCGGGATCGGGGGGTCAACGAGCTGTCGAGCGCCCTCCTGCGCCGCTTCAACACGGTCGTCCTGCCGACCCCCGAGACCCTCGACGAAGAGGTGGAGATCGTCACGCGGCGCGTCGCCGAGATGGGCCGGGCCCTCGAACTTCCCGTGGAGGCGCCCGCCCTGGAGGCGATCCGGAGGCTGGTCACCATCTTCCGCGAACTGCGGAGCGGCGTCACCGCGGACGGGAAGACGAAGGTCAAGTCCCCCTCCGGGTCGATGTCCACGGCGGAGGCCATCTCGGTCATGAACCACGGACTCGCCGTCGCCGGCTACTACGGGGACGGCGTCCTCCGCGCGGCCGACCTCGCGGCGGGGCTGACGGGGGCGGTCGTGAAGGACCCGGTGCAGGACCGCGTCGTCTGGCTCGAGTACCTCCAGACGGTGGTCAAGGAGCGCGAGGGATGGAAGGATCTCTACCGCAGTTGCACCGAGGCCCTGGGGTAGGGACCCCGTGTCCATCCACGTCTTCGGCATCCGTCACCACGGGCCCGGCTGCGCCCGGAGCCTCCGGGCCGCCCTGGAGGCGCTCGCCCCCGATGTCCTCCTGATCGAGGGGCCGCCGGACGCCGCCGACGTGCTCCCCCTCGCCGCCGACCCGGCCATGCGTCCGCCGGTGGCGCTGCTCGTCTACCCGCCGGAGGCCCCGCGGAGCGCGGTCTTCTACCCCTTCGCCGAGTTCTCGCCCGAATGGCAGGCGCTGCGGTTCGGTCTCGGGCGCGGGATCCCCGTCCGGTTCATGGACCTGCCCATCGCCCTCCGGCTCTCCGCTCCCCCGGAGGGGGAAGGGGGAGGCGACGGGGAGGATCCCTCCTCCCCGAGTTTCGACGCCATCGGCCGGCTGGCCGGCGCCGCGGGGTTCGAGGACCAGGAACTGTGGTGGGAGCAGGAGGTCGAGCGCCGCCGCGACCCGGCGGGGCTGTTCGACGGGATCCGGGAGGCGATGCAGGCGCTCCGCGCCGAGGCCCCGCCGCTCGTTCCCTTCGAGGCGCGAAGGGAGGCCCACATGCGCCAGACGATCCGGGCCGCGGTCAAGGAGGGCCGGGAGCGCATCGCCGTGGTCTGCGGGGCATGGCACGCCCCGGCCCTCGCGAGTCCCGGCCCCGCCAGGCCGGACGCGGAGATCCTGAAGGGACCGGGCAGGACGAAGGTGGTCGCGACCTGGGTCCCCTGGACCTACGGAAGGCTCAGCTTCCGGAGCGGGTACGGGGCCGGGGTGGCATCCCCGGGCTGGTACCAGCACCTCTGGACGAACCCCGATCGCGCCGTGGTCCGCTGGGCCACGGAGGCGGCCCGGCTCCTCCGCTCCGAGGACATCCCGGCCCCCTCCGCCGGCGTCATCGAACTCGTCCGGCTGGCCGACGCCCTGGCCGCCATGCGTGGACTCCGGGATCCCGGCCTTGCCGAGATCGACGAGTCGATGGTGGCGGTCCTCTGCGCCGGCGACGCGACGCCGCTGGCCCTCGTCCGGGAGCGGCTCGAGATCGGGGATCGGCTCGGGGAGGTCCCCGCCTCCGCGCCGACGGTGCCCCTGCGCCGGGACCTCACCGCCCTCCAGAGGTCCCTGCGCCTCAAGCCGTCGCCGGAATCCCGCCCCCTCGACCTCGATCTCCGGAAGGACATCGACCGGGAGCGGAGCCGCCTCTTCCACCGCCTCGTCCTCCTCGAGGTCCCCTGGGGGGAGAGGCGGATCACGACGGGGAAGGCGGGGACCTTCCACGAGATCTGGGAACTCTGCTGGCGCCCGGAACTGGAGCCTTCGCTGGTCGCGGCCAGCCTCTGGGGGAACACCGTCGACGAGGCCGCCGGGGCGCGACTCCGCCGCCTCGCCGACGAGACCCCCGAGCTGCCGAGGCTGACGGAACTCCTCGACGTCGCCATCCTGTGCGAGGTCCCCGACGCCGTGGAGCACCTCCTCCGGCGCGTGGAGCAGGTGGCCGCGGTCGGCGCCCACGTCCTCGAACTCCTCCATGCCCTGCCCCCGCTCGCCCGGGTCGTCCGGTACGGGGATGTTAGGGCGACCCCCCGGGAGCATGTCGCCGCCGTCATCGACGGGCTCCTCGCCCGGGTCCTCGTCGGGCTCCCCGGTGCCTGCGCGTCGCTCGACGACGAAGCCGCCGACAGGATGTCGGAAGGCCTGGCCGGCGTCACGGGGAGCCTGCTGCTCCTCGAGCGGGAGGCGGAGCGGGCCGCGTGGGTCGGGCTCCTCGACCGCCTGGCCCTGATGGAGGGGATCCACGGCCTCGTCCGCGGCCACGCCTGCCGCCTCCTCCTCGAACAGAAGGCCCTGGCCACCGAAGAACTCGGCCGCCGCTCCTCGCTGGCCCTCTCCGCCGCCGTGCCTCCGGCGGAGGCGGCCGCCTGGCTCGAGGGTCTCCTCCGCGGCAAGGGGCTCCTCCTCCTCCAGGAGAAGGGTCTCTGGACCGCGCTCGACGACTGGACGGCTTCGCTTCCCGGGGAGACCTTCGACGCGACCCTGCCCCTCGTCCGCCGGGCCTTCTCCGGCTTCTCCTCTCCCGAGCGGAGGGCCATGGGCGAGAAGGTCCGGACCCTCGGGCGCGGTCCCGGCGGGGGGGCGGCGGCCCGCGGGACCGCCGCTCCGGCCGCGGAACCCCTCGACGAGGCCCGGGCCGCCCGCGTCCTGCCCGTGCTCGCCCGCATCCTCGGAGCGAATCCATGAGCCCGGTCCGCGTGGAGGAGGAGGAGCGCCTGCGTCGCTGGCGTCTGGTCCTCGGGAAGCCCGCCGACGAATCCCTGGGCCGTCCCCTGACGGTGGTGGACCTCGGGATGGACCGCGTCCTCGACGCGCTCTACGACCGGGAGCGGGGAGGGGACCTCGGCGCCTCGGCCCCCTCGGTCGCCCGATGGCTCGGCGACATCCGGACCTACTTCCCCTCCCCGGTGGTGCGGGTCCTCCAGAAGGACGCCCTGGATCGGCTGGACCTCCGGCAGATGCTCCTCGAGCCGGAACTCCTCGGCTCGGTGGAGCCGGACATCCACCTGGTGGCCACGCTCGTCGCCCTCGGCCGGGTCATCCCCCGGAGGACCAGGGAGACCGCGCGCCAGGTGGTCCGCAAGGTCGTCCGCGATCTCGAGAGGAGGCTGGCCGAGCCGATGCGCCGTGCCGTGACGGGCGCCCTCAACCGGGCCATCCGGTCGCGTCGCCCGCGCCTGGCCGAGGTGGACTGGGACCGCACCATCCGCGCGAATCTCTCCCGCTACGACCTCGATCGCCGCCTGCTCGTGGCAGAGACGATCGTCGGCCGCGGCCGGCGGGGGACCTCCCTCCGGGACGTGATCCTCTGCGTGGATCAGAGCGGCTCCATGGCGGCCTCGGTGGTGTACGCGAGCCTCTTCGCGGCGGTCCTGGCCTCCCTCCGCTCGGTCACGACGCGGATGATCGTGTTCGACACCGCGGTGGTGGACCTCACGCCGGAGATCTCCGACCCGGTGGACCTCCTCTTCGGCACCCAGCTCGGCGGCGGGACCGACATCCACCGCGCCCTCGGCTACTGCCAGCAGGTGGTCACCCGGCCTTCGAACACGATCCTCGTCCTCGTCACCGACCTCTACGAGGGGGGGGACGCCGCCGCCATGCTCAAGCGCGCCGCGGCGCTGGTCGCGTCGGGAGTGAACGTCGTCTGCCTCCTGGCCCTGAGCGACCAGGGAACGCCCGGCTACGACACGGGGAACGCGGCCGCCTTCGCCGCCCTGGGGATTCCGACCTTCGCCTGCACCCCCGACCTCTTCCCCGACCTCATGGCGGCGGCGATCCAGCGCCGCGACCTCGCCCTGTGGGCGGCGCGCCGGGGAATCGTGACGGCGCGGGGGGAGTGAGGGGCCGCACGGCTGCACCCTGGGTCGGTGGATGCCCGGGCGCCCTGGACCCCGGGAACGGGAGAGGCCCTCGAGTGGACCGCACCCCGATCGGGGTCCCATCGGACCCGGAACTGGTAGGATCCCCTTCGCAGGACGGATTCCACGCGGCGGTCCGGGCGGCCGCCGCGGCAGCAGGGCGGCCATGGCGGACACGGGGTGCGCGACGCCGGGCGGGAAGTGCGTGCTCGTCACGATCCTCGGGGCGGCCGTCATCGGCGGCCCCCTCCTCGGCCTCGGGGTGATCCTCGCGTGGTGCGCGGTGTCCGGCCGGGGAGCCTCCTGGCCCGTCGACCTGCTCGGCTCCGCGGTCCTCTGCTGCCTCGGGGCCGTGGCGCTGTTCGGATCCTCCTGCCTGATGAGGCGTGCCGCGGCGGGGCGGGCCGGGCTCGCGATCCGGGCCGGGGGCGGCAGGCGGTGGATCGTCGCCGCGGGAGTCTCCGGGGGAATCGTCCTGCCATGCGCCATCGCGCGGTGGCTCCTGCCCATGGACGCCCTCCCCGGGGCGGAGCGGTGGACGGGTCTCCTGATCGGATGGGGGATCCTGGCCGCCCTGGCGCTCGGGAAGTGCCGCCCGGTCGGTACCGGCCGGGTGAAGGGGATCCTCGCCGGGGCGTGGATGATCGCGATGGGCGCGGGACGGACGGGCGCCGCGGTCCTGCTGATGGATGCCATCGACGGCGTGGCGTGCCAGGCACTTCCGCGACTCGCCCCCGACGGGTGGGGGCCGGCGGGGTGGGTGCTGGGCATGACGGGAGTGATCCTGCTTGACGAGCGGGGCCTCCTCCCGCTGCACCTCCTCGGCAGCGACGGATGCGGGAGCGGCAGGCCGGGCTGCGTCCTCCGCGAGGGCGCGCGTCCCGCCTGAAGTTCCCGGGGACCCCCCGCCTCCGGAGAGGGGAATCCGGATGTGACTTCTATTCGTGATGTACATCACAGTTGGGTTGACAGCGCCTTTCGAGTTGGTACTCTTCCCCGATAAGCGCGGGGGCCGACCGGCAAGACGCCCTCCGCGCGAGGATGCAACCGGCCGCACGAGAAGGCTGCGGCAACCCGTCGCGAAGGCCCCGCCCCCGTTCCAACCGGGGCGCCGGGGCCCCGGTCGCCACCCCACGCAGGAGTCGGAAGAGCGGAACACCGTCGTCGATCTATTCGTGATCGGATGCGCGAAAGCAGGGGGCCTCGAGAACGCGCCACCCCGCGCGGAAAGGAAGGGCAGGAATGCCGAGCTTCGTGATCAGGGACAAGTGCGACGGCTGCAAGGCGCTCGACAAGACCGCCTGCCAGTACATCTGTCCCAACGACCTCATGGTCCTGGACAAGGCGACGTCGAAGGCCTTCAACCAGGATCCGCACATGTGCTGGGAGTGCTTCAGCTGCGTGAAGATCTGCCCGACCCAGGCCATCGAGATGCGCGGGTACGCGGACTTCACGCCCATGGGGGCCAGCGTCACCCCCATGCGCAGCTCCGAGGACATCATGTGGACCGTCCAGTTCCGGGACAAGTCCATCAAGCCGAAGCGGTTCAAGTTCCCCATCCGCCGCGGGGTGGCGGAGGGCAAGGCGCAGCCCTTCGACCTCTACCCGACCGGCGACGACAGCATCAAGAGCCCGACCCTGATGACGGAGCCGGCGGGGCTCAACAGGGAACTGGGCCCGGTGAAGTTCACCAAGGTCCCGACCCTCTGATCGGGAACGGATAGGGAACCAGCGAGGGGCCCGGTGAACGGGCACCCGGAGGAGGGCAGGACATGAAGGGCTTCGAGACGGTCGTGGTCGAAACCGACCTCCTGATCTGCGGGGGCGGGATGGCCGCCTGCGGCGCGGCGGTGGAAGCGTCCTACTGGGCGAAGAAGCACGGACTCAAGGTGACGGTGGTGGACAAGGCCGCCATGGACCGTTCCGGCGCCGTCGCCATGGGGCTGTCGGCCATCAACCAGTACGTGGACCTCAACAGCGGCAAGAACACGCTGAAGGACTACGTGGACTACGTGCGGAACGACCTCATGGGGATCACCCGCGAGGACGTCGTCGCGAACATCGCGAGGCACGTCGACAACACGGTGCACCTCTTCGAGAAGTGGGGCCTCCCGATCTGGAAGGACAAGGAGGGCAACTACGTCCACGAGGGGCGCTGGCAGCTGATGATCAACGGGGAGTCCTACAAGGTCATCGTGGCGGAGGCGGCGAAGAACGCCCTCGCCGAGGCCGGCGGGCAGTACTTCGAGCGCGTCTTCATCACCCACCCGCTCATGGACGGCGACAGGTGCGCGGGGGCCATCGGCTTCAGCACCCGGGAGAACAAGGTCTACGTCTTCCGGGCGAAGGCCACCCTGGCGGCCATGGGCGGTGCCGTCCACGTGTTCAAGCCCCGCTCCACGGGCGAGGGCTTCGGCCGTTCCTGGTACCCCCCCTTCAACTCCGGGGCCAGCGCCTTCTTCACCATCCAGGCGGGCGCCGAGATGACCTGCCAGGAGGTCCGCTTCATCCCCGTGCGGTTCAAGGACGCCTACGGTCCCGTGGGTGCGTGGTTCCTGCTCTTCAAGGCCGTCGCCACCAACGCCTACGGCGGCAACTACATGAAGGAGCGCGAGGGGGAACTCGACAAGTGGGCCCCCTACGGAAGGGTCAAGCCCGCCCCGGCCAACATCCGCAACTGGCTCATGATGCTGGACGTGATGGAGGGGAAGAGCCCGATCTACATGCAGACGGCGGACGCCATCAGGGCCATCGCCGACAAGATCCCCGACGAGAAGGAGGGGAAGAAGAAGCTGAAGGAGCTCGAGAGCGAGGCGTGGGAGGACTTCCTCGACATGACCATCTCCCAGGCCATCCTCTGGGCGGCGACCAACACCGAGCCGGAGAAGAAGCCCTCCGAGATCATGGCCTGCGATCCCTACTTCATCGGCTCCCACTCGGGCGCTTCCGGCGCCTGGGTCTCCGGCCCCGAGGACCTGCAGACCGCGGAGACGAAGTCCGAGTACTTCTGGGGCTACGAGAACATGACGACCGTGAAGGGGCTGTTCGCCGCCGGCGACGCTTCCGGCGCGTCCAGCCACAAGTTCTCCTCCGGGTCCCACACGGAGGGCCGCATCGCCGCCAAGGCCGCGATCCGGTTCGTCCTGGAGAACGCCAAGGGCCCGAAGGTCGACGAGGGCGAGGTGGAGAAGCTGAAGGCCGAGATCCTCCGCCCGATGGTCACCTTCGAGCAGCACAAGGACCTGACGACGGATCCCGACATCAACCCGAACTACATCCGCCCGACCCAGTTCATGTACCGGCTCCAGAAGATCATGGACGAGTACGCGGGCGGCGTCTCGTCGCAGTTCAAGACCAACAACAAGCTCCTCGAGAAGGGCATGGAGCTGCTGGCCTTCCTCAAGGAGGACTCGGCGAAGCTCGGGGCCAAGAACCTCCACGAGCTCATGCGCTGCTGGGAGAACGTCCACCGCACCTTCCAGGCCGACGCCCACGTGCGCTCCATCCTGTTCCGCGAGGAGACGCGGTGGCCGGGCTACTACTTCCGGGCCGACAAGCCGACCATGGACAACAAGAACTGGCTGGCGTTCTGCAACTGCCGCTACGACCGCAAGACGGGCGAGTGGACGATGATCAAGCGCCCGGTGAAGCACGTCCTGAACTAGACGACGGAAGCGACCCGGGGCCCCCGCCTCGAATGCGGGGGCCCCGGACGACGGCGGGGCGGGTCCGGCGGAGGGTTCGGGGCGAACATGGCGGAGACGATGACGGCGGCGGAATCGACCACCTGCCCCCACTGCGGAGGCCGCCTCGTGAAGTGGGCCCTGCCGGAGGGGGCCACCTGGAACGAGAAGCACTTCCTCGCCTGCTTCTCCGACGCCTGCCCCTACTACCGGGACGGGTGGGACTGGATGTTCGAGGAGTTCGGACAGAGGGCGTCCTTCCGGTACGCCGAGACCCCGGGGACCCGCGAGAGAAGGATGATCCCCGTGTGGTCCGGCGAGGCGACCCGGCAGCAGATCGTGGCGGGGGACGGCGAAGGAGGCGACGCGTGAATCCGGAACGGGCGAAGGGCGGGGAAGGCGGGGGGGGCGAAGGCGCCGGGGATGACGTGCGCGGGTTCAGAGCGCGGATCGTGGCGGAGCGGCCGAGGATGGGACCGGAGGACCGGTTCCGGTTCGACTGCCACCCGGGGCTCCCCTGCTTCAACCGGTGCTGCGGCGACGTGAACATCTTCCTGACCCCCTACGACGTGCTGCGCATGAAGCGCCGTCTCGGGATGCCGTCGGGGGAGTTCCTGCGCAGGTACACGCTCCTCCCGGTCCAGGAGGGGATGAAGACCCCCGTGGTCCTCCTCCGGATGGGGGAGGACGGGAGGAAGTCGTGCCCCTTCGTCGGGGAGAAGGGGTGCGGCGTCTATGCCGATCGCCCCTGGCCGTGCCGCATGTACCCCGTGGGCCTCGCCTCGGCGAGGGACACGGAGGACGGCTGGAGGGGGGAGCGCTTCTACTACCTCCTCGACGACGGGGAATGCCGCGGATGCGGGGAGTCCCGCGAGTGGACCGTGCGGGAGTGGATGTCGGACCAGGGCGTCGACGAGTACGACGAGTGGGGCGAGGCGTGGAAGGAGCTGACCCTCCACCGCTTCTTCGAGAAGGGGGGGACGCTCCCGCCCCAGAAGATGGAGATGCTCTTCACCGCCTGCTACGACCTCGACCGGTTCCGCGAGTTCGTCTTCCGGACCACCCTGCTCGAGCGCTTCGAGGTGGACGACGACCTCGTCGAGGAGATGCGAACGGACGACGAGGCGCTGCTCCGGTTCGGGTTCCTCTGGCTCCGGTACATCCTCTTCGCCGAGCCCACGGTGCGCATGAGGCCCGGGGCGGCGGAGCGGTACCAGGAGAAGCAGGCCCGGAAGGCCGGCCGCGAGCCGGCCCCCTCGGGGGCGGGGAGGGAGGCGCGGTGACCCCGGACCGGAGCCCCCCCCGCGTCCTCGTGGTCGGAGGCGGAATCACCGGGATATCCGCCGCCGTCGAGGCGTCGGAGGCCGGGGCCGACGTGGTGCTGGTCGAGAAGGATCCGTTCCTCGGGGGGCGGGTCGCCCGCTCCCACCAGTACTTCCCCAAGATGTGTCCCCCCTCCTGCGGTCTGGAGATCAGCTACCGCCGGCTCCGGACGAGCCCCCGGATCCGCGTGATCACCCTCGGCGAGGTGGAGAGCGTCACGGGCTCCGCGGGGGCCTTCCGCGCCGTGGTCCGGCGCATGCCCCGGTTCGTGAACGACCGGTGCACCGCCTGCGGTGCGTGCGTGGACGCCTGCCCCGGGGAGCGGGCGGACGACTTCAACGCGGGGATGGGCAGGACGAAGGCCGTGCACATCCCCCCGGGGATCACCCATCCCGCGATCCACGCCATCGACGCGGAGGCCTGCAGGGGGGCCGCGTGCGGAAAGTGCCTCCCCGCCTGCGCCTACGGCGCCATCGACCTCGCCATGAAGCCCGTGACGGAGACCATCGACGTCGATTCCGTCATCTGGGCCACGGGCTGGCGGCCGCCCGACGCCTCCCGCCTCGAGGGGCTCGGCTTCGGGGTCCACCGGGACGTGATCACCAACGTGATGATGGAGCGCCTCGCCGCCCCGACGGGGCCCACGGGGGGGGGGATCGTGCGCCCCTCCGACGGGAAGGCGCCCTCCTCCGTCGCCTTCGTGCAGTGCGCGGGATCCCGGGACGTGAACCACCAGGCCTGGTGCTCGGGGGTCTGCTGCATGGCAAGCCTCAAGCAGGCGCGTTACGTCCGCGAGAAGTGCCCCGAGGCGGAGGTCTTCGTGTTCTACATCGACATCCGGGCCCCGGGCCGCATGGAGGACTTCTTCGAGGAGGCCAAGAGGGACGAACGGTTCCACCTCGTCCGCGGGAAGGCCGCGAAGGTGGCGGAGGAGGACGGGGCCCTGATCGTCGAGGCCGAGGACACCTTCACGGGGGACATGGTGGAGCGGAAGGTGGACCTCGTCGTCCTCGCGACCGGAATGGCTCCCGCGGGCACGGGGGAGGCGAGGATCGACGGGGGCCCGCGGAAGGACGAGTTCGGCTTCCTTCTCGGGGACCAGCCCCTGGCGGGGATGTTCGCCGCCGGGTGCACCCGGCGGCCGGCGGACGTCGCCACCTGCGTGCGTGACGCCACGGGGACGGCACTGCGGGCCCTGGAGTTCCACCCGGGGGCCCACGCATGAGCGCCCGGACCGCCGTCTACGTCTGCAGGGGATGCGGGATCGGCGAGGCCATGGACGTCGAGGCCCTGAGGGAGGCCGCGTCCGCCGAGGAGGGCGTCGACCTCTGCAGGGACCACGCCTGCCTCTGCGGGGACGAGGGGCGCGCCCTGCTGGCGGCGGACGCCCGGGACGGCGTCTCCCGCATGGTGGTGGGGGCCTGCTCGCCCCGGTTCAAGGCCGAAGCCTTCGCCTTCGACGGGTGCGCCACGGAGCGCGTGAACCTGCGCGAGTTCGTGGCCTGGAGCCACGAGCCCGGCCACGAGGACACCCGGATGCTCGCCGAGGACTACCTCCGCATGGGGATCGCCCGGGCCCGCAAGGTCCAGCGGCCGGAGCCCCCGCGGGAGGAGATCGACGGGACTGTGCTGGTGGTGGGCGGCGGGGCCGCCGGGCTGGAGGCCGCCCTCGGCGCCGCCCGCGCGGGGTCGAAGGTCGTCCTCGTCGAGAAGGAGGACCGCCTCGGAGGGTGGATGGGGCGCTTCGCCCGCGGGATCCCCCACGGCCCGGACTGGCGCGAGCCCGTGGCCGACGGCATGCGGCGGCGCATCGAGGAGGTCGAGGCCCACGAGGGGATCCGGGTCCTCACGGGAGCGAACGTCCGGTCCTGCAGGGGGCAGCCGGGCCGGTTCGACGTCGAGGTGGAGGTCCGGGGAGCGGCGGAGCCCCTCCGGGTCGGCGCCGTGATCCAGGCCACGGGCTGGATCCCCTACGACGCCTCGAAGCTCGGGCATCTCGGCTACGGCCGATCCCCCGACGTGATCACCAACGTCCGGATGGAGGAGATGATCGCCGCGGGGGCGATCCGGCGCCCCGGCGACGGGAAGCCGCCCCGCCGCATCGCCTTCATCCAGTGCGCCGGGTCGCGGGACGCGAACCACCTGCCCTACTGCTCGGCGGTCTGCTGCCGGGTGAGCCTCAAGCAGGCCATCGTCGCCCGCGGGCTCGAACCGTCGGCGGAGGTCTACGTCCTGTACAGGGACCTCCGGGCGCCGGGGCAGTACGAGGAGTTCTACCGGCGGGCACAGGAGGACCCGGGCATCTTCTTCACGAGGGCCGAGGTCCTCGGCGTCGAGCCCGTCGACGGCGGCGCCCTGCGGATCCGGGCGGGCGAGGGGCTCCTCGGGAAGGGGTTCGAGATCGAGGCCGATCTCGTCGTCCTCGCCACGGGCATGGTCCCCCGGGCCGCGGACGGCGAGGCCCTGCGCCAGCTCGCCGACGCGAAGGCCGTGGTGGCGAAGGGGGAGCCCGGGACCCAGCTCGACGCCGCCCGGGCGACCGTGGAACGGCTGGCCCGCCACGAGGGGACTTCCATCCTCAACCTCGACTACAGGCAGGGACCGGACCTCCCCGCCCTCCGGTACGACTTCCCCGACTCCCACTTCATCTGCTTCCCCTACGAGACGCGGCGCACGGGGATCCTGGCCGCGGGCTGCACGCGGGCCCCCGCGGACTCGCAGGCTTCGAGGGAGGACGGGGCGGGAGCCGCGCTCAAGGCGATCCAGACCCTGGAGGTCGCCCGCAGGGGGGAGACGGCGCATCCCCGGTGGGGGGACGCCTCCCGGCCCGACTTCGCGCTGCAGCGCTGCACCCAGTGCAAGCGGTGCACCGAGGAGTGCCCCTTCGGGACCCTGAACGAGGACGCCAAGGGGACCCCCCAGCCCAATCCCACGAGGTGCCGCCGCTGCGGCATCTGCATGGGAGCCTGTCCGGAGCGCATCATCTCCTTCGGCGACTACAGCGTGGACATCATCTCCTCGATGATCAAGTCGGTGCACATCCCCGAGGAGTTCGACGAGAAGCCCCGCATCCTCGGCTTCCTCTGCGAGAACGACGCCTACCCGGCCCTGGACACGGCGGGGCTCCGGAGAATCCGGCACAGCGCGTGGATCCGCTTCATCCCGGTGCGGTGCCTGGGCTCCGTGAACGTGGTCTTCGTGGCCGACGCGCTGGCCCGGGGCTTCGACGGGATCCTGATGGTGGGGTGCAGGCCGGGAGCGGACTACCAGTGCCACTTCGTCCGCGGCAGCGAGCTGATGAAGACCCGGAGCACGAACATCCGCGAGAAGCTGAAGCAGCTGGCCCTCGAGGAGGAGCGCGTCCGCCTGGTGGAGCTATCCATCGCCGAGTTCGAGAGGCTGCCCCAGGTCATCGACGAGTTCGCGGCGAAGATCGTCGAGATGGGGCCCAGCCCCTTCAAGGGGTTCTGAGGTGGCGACCGCCCTCCCGACCGCGCCGCTCCTGCGGCCCGACAGGGAGTTCGTGGAGGCGGTGATGGCCGCTGGCGGAGGGGACCTCAAGCGGTGCTTCCAGTGCGCCACCTGCTCCGTGGTCTGCGACCTCTCGGGGGAGAACGGGACCTTCCCGAGGAGGCAGATGCTCTGGGCCCAGTGGGGCCTCAAGGAGCGGCTCTTCTCCGATCCCGGGATCTGGCTCTGCCACCGGTGCGGCGACTGCTCCGAGCGGTGTCCCCGGGCCGCCCGTCCGGGGGACGTCATGGCCGCCGTGCGGAGGATGGTGATGGAGCACCATGCCGTCCCCCGCTCCTTCGCCTCCCTGGTGAACCGGCCATGGGGGCTCCCCGCGATGCTGGTCGTCCCGGCCGTCCTCCTGACGGCGGCGGTCCTCCTCCGGGAACCCCTCGGTGCCGCCCTCGGGATGGAGCCCCACGCTCCGGCGGAGGGTTTCTCCTTCGCCGCGTTCCTTCCCCACTGGCTCCTCGTGGGGTTCTTCTCCCTCTTCGCCGGCCTCGCGGCGGCGGCGGCGGCGGCGGGGGCCTGGAGATTCTGGCGGGGCCTCGAGGCCGCGGCGCCCGCGGCGGGGACCGGGCGGCCGGTCCCGGGGATCCCGGCCGCCCTCTACCGCGTCCTCCGATCCGCCCTCGTCCACGAGAAGTTCGCGAGGTGCGGGGTGCGAAGGTCCGCCCGGGCGACCCACATGATGGTGGTCTACGGGTTCCTGGCGCTGTTCGCGACCACCGTCTGGGCCGTGATCGACCTCTACCTGGTCCCCCTGCTCGGAGGGAAGGCGGGCTATCCCTACGGCCCGTTCCACCCGGTGAAGTTCCTCGCCAACGCGGGCGCGATCCTCCTGGTCGTCGGGGCGGGGAGGGCGCTCCTCGGCCGGTTCGGGGAGTCCGCCGTCGAGTCGAGCACGGCCTTCGACCTGAACTTCTCGGGCCTCCTCCTGGGTGTCGGCCTGACGGGAATCGCCCTGGAGGTCCTGCGGTTCTCCGCCGGGGCGGAGCCGGGGCGGGGATTCGTGGAGTTCACCATCGCCCTGTACCTGGTGCACCTCACCCTCGTGTTCGGCCTCCTCGTCTACCTCCCGTACTCCAAGTTCGCGCACGTCATCTACCGGACGGTGGCCCTCGTCCACGCCGAGCGCGTCGGCGGGAGACGGGGGGCCTCCGGGAACGCGGTCGCCGCCGGTGCGGCGCCCGGGACGAAGGGACTCGTGTGAAAGGGGGACTCGGATGGCCAAGCTCGTGAATCCTCACGGCCGCGACAAGGTGCTGATGCCGCTGCTCCTGAAGGGGAGGGAACTGGAGGAGGGGAAGAAGCGGGCCGCGACCCTGAAGCGGATCCCCATCACCTCCAGGGAGACGGGCGACGCGATCATGCTGGGCATCGGCGGATTCACCCCCCTTCGCGGCTACATGGGAAGCGCGGACTGGAAGGGCGTCGTGAAGGAGATGAGGACCGCCGACGGCACCTTCTGGCCCATCCCCGTCACGGTCTCCGCCACGAAGGAGGATGCGGCCGCGATCAAGACGGGCGCCGACGTGACCCTGGTGGACGAGGAGACGGGGATCGACCTGGCCATCCTGCGGGTGGAGGAGAAGTACTCCATCGACAAGGCGCTCGAGTGCAAGGAGGTCTTCCGCACCAACGACGGGGAGCACCCCGGCGTGAAGATGGTGATGGGGCAGAAGGACGTGAACCTGGGCGGGCCGCTCCAGGTGCTCAGCGAGAGCTACTTCCCCACGGAGTTCAAGGACGTCTACATGCGCCCGGCCGAGACCCGCCGGATGTTCGAGGAGCGCGGGTGGAAGACCGTGGCCGCCCTCCAGCTCCGCAACCCGATGCACCGCTCCCACGAGTACCTGGCGAAGATCGCCCTCGAGGTGCTGGACGGCCTCTTCATCCACCAGCTCGTCGGCAAGCTGAAGCCGGGCGACATCCCCGCGGCCGTCCGGGTCCGCTGCATCGACACGCTCGTGGAGAAGTACTTCGTGAAGAACACCGCCATCCAGGGGGGGTACCCGCTGGACATGCGCTACGCCGGCCCCCGCGAGGCCCTCCTGCACGCGGCCTTCCGCCAGAACTACGGGTGCAGCCACCTCATCGTCGGCCGCGACCACGCGGGCGTGGGGGACTACTACGGTCCCTTCGACGCGCAGAGGATCTTCGAGGAGATCCCGAAAGGCTCCCTGGAGATCCAGCCCCTGAAGATCGACTGGACCTTCCACTGCTCCAAGTGCCGCGGGATGGCCTCCATGAAGACCTGCCCGCACGGCAAGGAGGACCGCCTCATGCTCAGCGGGACGGTGCTCCGCAAGACGCTCTCCGAGGGCGGCGAGGTCCATCCCGACTTCAGCCGGCCGGAGGTGCTGGCGATCCTCAGGGAGTACTACGCGGGCCTGGAGACGAAGGTGGAGGTGAAGCTGCACGGGGCCGCCACGGGGAAGGCCGCCGGGGGGGCCGGGCGCTGAGGAGGGGTGTCGTGGACCTGATCACGGTCTCGAGGAAGTCCGGTCCGGAGTTCGAGGTGCGCGTGCGCGGGCACGTCGTGCGGACCAGCCTGGCCGGGGGAGGCGGGGGTTTCACCCCGGCCGAGCTCCTGGCCGGGTCCCTCGGGGCGTGCATCGCGATGCTCCTGCAGGACCGGTGCGATCGGGAGGGGCACGCGGACGGGGAGGTCGCCGTGAACCTCGCGCTGGAGCTGGCCGAGGACCCGAAGCGCGTGGGCTCCATCTTCGTCGACGTCGACCTCCCCGCCGACGTGCCGGAGGAGCAGAAGGAGCGGATCCGCCTGCTGGCCGGGCGCTGCGTCATCCACGAGACGCTGGCCCGGCCGCCGCGCATCGACATCGAGGTCGCTTGAGGCTCACCCGGCACCGCCGGGCCGAGAGGCCCGTCCCGGGCCGGACAAGGAACGGAGGCGTGCGATGGAAAAGAAGCTGTTCGGCGGCAAGGAGCTCGAGATCGACGAGGACGGGTTCATCCAGGATCCCGCGGGATGGGACGAGGCCGTCGCCGCGGACCTCGCGAAGACGGAAGGCGTCGTGCAGATGACCGAGCAGCACTGGAAGGTCGTCCGGTACCTGCGCGACTACTACATGCAGTACAACATGGCGCCCATGATCCGGAAGCTCTGCAAGGAGTCCGGGTTCAAGCTGAAGGAGATCTACGACCTGTTCCCGAGCGGCCCCGCGAAGGGGGCCTGCAAGGTGGCCGGGCTCCCGAAGCCCACCGGGTGCGTCTGATCGACATGGGTCTCGTCGCCCTCCTGCAGGAGCGGAAGGAAGCCGTCCTCGAACGGTGGGTCGACGCGATTCTGGCGACCTACCCCGGGAAGGGCGCAGCCCTCTTCCGCGGCCAGAGGGACCCGTTCGCCAATCCCGTCGGCCACGGGATCCGGACGGGGACCCGGGGAGTCCTCGACGCCCTGCTCGCGGGCGACGACGTCTCCGGGGTCCGGGAGGCGATCAGGGACATCGTCTCCATCCGCTGCGTGCAGCAGTTCCCCCCCTCCGTGGCCGTGGGGTTCGTGCTCGGCCTCAAGGGCGCGATCCGCGCCGTGCTCGCGGTCGATCTCGACGATCCCGGACTCGAGCGGAAGATGGTCGCGCTCGAGGAACGGATCGACGGGGCGGCCCTCGTCGCCTTCGATCTCTACCTCGAGTGCCGGGAGCGGGTCTCGGAGCTCCGGATCAACGAGGTGAAGCGGAGGGTGGCGTGGGTGGTGGAGCGGGCGAACCGGGAAGCCCCCCCGGGGGAGCCGGCCCCCGCGGGCGCCGGGAAGGAGTCGGGATGAAGGTCCTGATCCCGCTGGCCGCCGTCGCCGCGCTCTTCCTCCTTGCGTTCCTCGGGGCGGGTGCCGGGGCGGAGCGGGTCCTCGGCGTCGCGGTCCCGTACGCCGCCCTGGGGATCCTCGTCGCCGGCCTCGTCCACCGGATCCTCGGGTGGGCGATGGTCCCCGTCCCGTTCCGCATCCCCACGACGAGCGGGCAGCAGAGGTCCCTCCCGTGGATCCGGAACGCACCGCTGGACAATCCCCACACGCGGGCCGGGGTGGTCGGGAGGATGGCGCTGGAGGTCCTCTGCTTCCGGTCCCTCCTCCTCAACACCAGGACGGAGATGACCCGGGACGGGAGGCTCGTCTACGGGACCAGCCTCGGCCTGTGGGCGGGGGCCCTCGCGATGCACTGGGCGCTGCTGGTCGTCCTCTTCAGGCACCTCCGCTTCGCGTTCCGCTCCGTTCCCGCTCCCGTGGCCTTCGTGGAGGGGGCGGATTCGTTCCTCGCGCCGGGGATGCCGGCGGTCTACCTGTCCGGCGCGCTCCTCGTCGCCGGCCTCCTGTACCTGCTGGCGCGGAGGGTCGCCTCCCCCCAGGTGCGCTACATCTCCCTCGCGGCGGACTACTTCCCCCTGTTCCTGCTCCTCGGGATCGGCGTGAGCGGCATCTGGATGCGGCATCTCTCCAGGACCGACGTCGCGGGGATCAAGGAGCTGGCGGTGGGGCTGGCGACCTTCTCCCCCGTGGTGCCCGGGGGGCTGTCTCCGCTCTTCTTCGGCCACCTGTTCCTCGTCTCCGTCCTCCTGGCGAGTCTCCCGTTCAGCAAGCTGCTCCACGCCCCCGGGGTGTTCTTCAGCCCGACCCGGAACATGGCGAACACGAACCGGGAGGTCCGGCACGTCAACCCGTGGGACTACCCGGTGAAGGTGCACACCTACGACGAGTACGAGGACGAGTTGAGGGAGAAGATGATCTCCGCGGGACTCCCGGTGGAGAGGGAACGCCCATGACCCGCCCCGACGAGCCGGGCCACTACAGGCGGGACGAGCTCCTGGGGGTCGACTGGCTCCCCCCCGGCACCCCCTGGATGCGCACGCCCGTGGACCTCCGTCCCGGCACCTTCATCTACCCCGGGAAGCCGAAGCACCTCGAGACCCTGGGTCTGCCCCATCCGAGGGAGTGGGCCGTCACGGACAGGGACTGGAAGCTCCCGGAGGGATGGAGGGAGACCGTCCTCGGAGGGATGGCGGAGCGCCTGTCGCGCTACCGCAGCTTCAAGGTGTTCATGGACACCTGCGTCCGGTGCGGGGCGTGCGCCGACAAGTGCCACTTCTTCATCGGGAGCGGAGACCCGAAGAACATGCCGGTCCTGCGGGCCGAGCTCCTGCGGGCCGTCTACCGCGGGAACTTCACGGCCCTCGGGCGGGTCCTCGGCGAGCTCGCGGGAGGCCGGGAGCTGACCGAGGACGTCATCAAGGAGTGGTTCTACTACTTCTTCCAGTGCACGGAGTGCCGCCGCTGCTCGGTCTTCTGCCCCTACGGGATCGACACCGCCGAGATCACCATGATGGGCCGGGAGCTGCTGGGGCTCCTCGGGCTCTACGTCAACTGGGTCATCGAGCCCGTGGCCAACTGCTTCCGCTTCGGGAACCACCTCGGCATCCAGCCCCACGGCATGGTGGACACGCTGGAGTTCATGGTGGACGACATCGAGGAGGCCACAGGGATCCGCGTGGACCTCCCCATCAACAAGAAGGGCGCGGAGATCCTCTTCGTCACCCCGTCGGGGGACTTCGTCGCCGATCCCGGCGTCTACACGTGCATGGCCTACATGCTCCTCTTCCACGAGCTGGGCATCGACTACACGTGGAGCACCTACGCGTCCGACGGCGGGAACTTCGGCCTCTTCACCTCCCACGAGGCGATGAAGCGCCTCAACGCCAAGATCTACGCCGAGGCCAGGCGCCTCGGGGTGAAGTGGATCCTCGGCGGGGAGTGCGGGCACATGTGGCGCGTGCTGCACCAGTACATGGACACCATGAACGGGCCCGCGGACTTCCTCGAGGTGCCGAGGTCCCCGGTCACGGGCACCGTCTTCGAGCACGCCCGCTCCACGAAGATGATCCACATCATGGAGTTCCTGGCCGACGTGATCCGCAACGGGAAGCTGAAGCTGGATCCGTCCCGGAACGACCACATCAGGGTCACCTTCCACGACTCCTGCAACCCGGCGCGGTCCATGGGGATCCTCGAGGAGCCGCGCTACGTCCTGCGGAACGTCTGCAACCACTTCTTCGAGATGCCCGAGAACACGATCCGGGAGAAGACCTTCTGCTGCGGCGGGGGGGCGGGCCTGGGCACCGACGAGAACATGGAGATGCGCCTGCGGGGGGGGATGCCGAGGGGCAGCGCCGTGCGCCACGTCAGGGACCTCCACGGGGTGAACTTCCTCGCCGCGATGTGCGCCATCGACCGGGCCACCCTCGTCACCGTCTGCGACTACTGGGCCCCCGGGGTCAAGGTGACGGGAATCAGCGAGCTGGTCGCCAACGCCGCGGTGTTCCGCGGGGAGAAGGAGCGGACCCACAACCTGCGCCTCGAGCCCGTCCCCGGAGCGGCCCTCCATGCGTGACCGGCGGTGGATCGGACCGGGAGCCGGGCTCCTCGGCGCCGCCGTCGTGTTCGGCGCATGGTACGGGGTCGCCGCCGGGGACGGCCCCCCCCGGCCGCGGCCGGAGCTCCCGCGCGACGGCTCCCGCTGCGTCGAGCCCGCAGCCTGGATGAGGGCGAACCACCCGGCGCTGCTCGACCGCTGGCGCAACGAGGTCGTCCGGGAGGGCCGGAGGGAGTACAGGTCCTCGACGGGCGGGACCCACGTCATGAGCCTCACGGGGACGTGCCTCCGGTGCCACGGGGGAAGGGCGGCCTTCTGCAACCGCTGCCACGACTACGCCGGCGTCAACGAGACCTGCTGGGAGTGCCATGTCGGACCCGTGTAGGACCGCGGGGCCGGACGGGAGCCGACGCCGCTTCCTCAAGGAGGCGGCGGGGACGGTGCTGGGCCTCGGATGGGGCCTGCCCCTGCTGGCCGCCGGCTGCGGGACCCCTCCGGAAGGGGCGGAGGGCGGAGCGCCGTCCCGGCAGTGGGCCATGATCGTGGACGTCGAGAAGTGCCGGAGCGAAGCGGTGCGGCGCGCCTGCATCGATGCCTGCGACAGGGAGCACAACGTTCCGCGCATCCCGGATCCCGAGGAGCAGGTCAAGTGGATCTGGGAGGCGGAGCACGCGAAGGTGTTCCCCGAGCTCGTCCATCGGAACACCCCCGGGGAGTCCCGGCGTGCGCCGGTCCTGGTGCTGTGCAACCACTGCACGAACCCGCCCTGCACCGCGGTCTGCCCGACGGGGGCGACCTGGAAGCGCGACACCGACGGGATCGTGATGATGGACATGCACCGGTGCATCGGGTGCCGGTACTGCATGGCGGCCTGCCCCTACGGGGCGCGCAGCTTCAACTGGCGGGACCCCCGGCCGCACGTCCCGACGGGCGTGGACGGCCAGCCCGCCTCGTCCTACCCCACCCGTACCCGCGGGGTGGTGGAGAAGTGCAATTTCTGCGTGGAGCGGATCGCGGAGGGCAGGCGCCCCGCGTGCGTGGAGGCCGCCGACTCCGTCGAGGGCGGCAGGGGGGCGCTGGTCTTCGGGGACACGGGCGATCCGGACTCCGAGGCGAGCCGTCTCCTGGCCGGAAGGAGGACCGTCGTCCGGAGGAGCCAGCTGGGGACGGGGCCCAATACGTACTACGTCGTCTGAGCCGAACCCGGCCGGCGCCGGGGTGAATTCGAGGGAGCAGGATGCTCGAGTCCGCGTTCCGTGGCGGGAGGCGGTACTGGACGCTCCTCGGCTGCTGGGGGGCGCTGGTCCTGATCGGCCTCGCCGCCTACGCCCGGCAGCTCGACCAGGGCCTCGCCGTGACCGGGCTGAGCCGGGAGGTGACCTGGGGGCTCTACGTCGCCCAGTTCACCTTCCTCGTGGGCGTCGCGGCCTCCGCGGTCATGGTCGTCCTGCCGTACTACCTCCACGACTACAGGGCCTTCGGGAAGATGGTCATCGTCGGCGAGTGCCTGGCCGTCTCCGCCGTCCTCATGTGCATGACCTTCATCTTCGTGGACATGGGGCGTCCCGACCGGGTGCTGAACGTGCTCCTGCACCCGAGCCCGCGCTCCCCCATGTTCTGGGACATGCTCGCGCTGGCCGGGTACCTCGGCCTCAACCTCGTGATCGGGGCCGTGACCCTCGACGCGGAGAGGAAGGGCGCCCCTCCCCCGGGATGGGTGAAGCCGCTGATCTACCTCTCGATCCCGTGGGCCGTCGCGATCCACACCGTCACGGCGTTCCTCTACTCGGGCCTGGAGGCCCGGCCGTTCTGGATGACGGCGGTCCTCGCCCCGCGGTTCCTCGCCTCGGCCTTCGCCTCGGGCCCCAGCCTCCTGATCCTCGTGGCGCTGGTCCTCAGGCGCTTCGCCGGGTTCGACGCCGGGCGGGAGGCGATCCGGAGGCTGGCCGTGATCGTCGCCTACGCCGCCGCGATCAACATCTTCCTCGTGCTGGTCGAGCTCTTCACCGCCCTCTACTCCGGGATCCCCGAGCACGCGGAGACGTTCCGCTACATGTTCGCCGGCCTGGAGGGGCACCGGGGGCTCGTCCCCTTCATGTGGACCGGGGCGATCCTCTCGGCCGTCTGCGCGGTCGCCCTGCTGTTCCCCCGGGTGCGCGAACGGGACGGGCTCCTGGCCGCCGCGGCCGCGGGGGTGATCGTCGCCGTCTGGATCGAGAAGGGGATCGGGCTGATCGTGGCCGGTTTCGTGCCGTCACCCCTCGGCGAAGTCGTCCCCTACTCCCCGACCCTCACGGAATTCGCCGTCACCGCGGGGGTCTACGGGACGGGGCTGCTGCTCCTCACGCTGCTGAGCCGGATCGTGGTGGTGGTGCGGACGGGCCCGGGGGAAGCCTGGGAAGAGGCCGGGGGAACCCGGTGAACGGAAAGGAAACGGTTCGAAAGGAGGCTTACATGGCGGACGCGAAGGGGAAGGGGACACCCCTCCTCGACGAGCTGGAGAAGGGACCCTGGCCGAGCTTCGTCACGCAGATCAGGAAGATGTCGGAGACGAAGGAGGAATGCGGGCAGCTCCTCGATCTCCTGGAGCGCTCCTACGGGGAGAGGGTCGGGCACTGGAAGCACGGGGGAATCGTCGGCGTCATGGGCTACGGCGGCGGCGTCATCGGCCGGTACAACGACCTGCCCGCGGACTACCCGAAGATCGCCCACTTCCACACCATCCGCGTGAACCAGCCGTCGGGATGGTTCTACACGGCGGAGGCTCTCCGGAAGATCTGCGACATCTGGGAGCGGCACGGCTCCGGACTCACGAACATGCACGGCTCCACGGGCGACATCATCCTGCTCGGGACGAGGACCGAGGAGCTGGAGCCCATCTTCAAGGAGCTCACCGACGCCGGTTTCGATCTCGGCGGATCCGGCTCCGACCTCAGGACCCCGAGCTGCTGCGTGGGCCCCGGGCGGTGCGAGTGGGCCTGCTACGACACCCTGGACCTGACCAACGACCTCACCCACCACTTCCAGGACGAGCTCCACCGGCCCGCGTTCCCGTACAAGTTCAAGATCAAGTGCGCGGGCTGCCCCAACGACTGCGTCGCCTCCATCGCCCGGGCCGACATGTCCATCATCGGCACGTGGCGCGACTCCATCAAGATCGACCAGGCGGAGGTGCAGGCGGCCGCGGCGAAGGGCCTGGACGTGCAGAAGGACGTCTGCGACCGCTGCCCGACCCGGTGCATGGCGTGGGACGGGAAGTCGCTCCGGATCGACGACGCCAACTGCGTGAAGTGCATGCACTGCATCAACGCCATGCCGAAGGCGCTCGCCCCCGGGGACGATCGGGGGGCGATGATCCTCCTCGGCGCCAAGGCTCCCATCGTGCAGGGGGCGCAGCTCTCCTCCGTGCTTGTCCCCTTCGTGAAGTTCGAGCCCCCCTACGACGAGCTGAAGGACCTCATCGAGCGCATCTGGGAGTTCTGGGGGGAGCACGGCAAGAACCGCGAGCGCGTGGGGGAACTCATGCAGCGCGTGGGACTGGGCAACTTCATCGAGGCCATCGGGCTCGAGCCGCGCCCCGAGATGGTCGCGTACCCGAGGGACAACCCCTACGTCTTCTACGAGGAGTTCTTCGAGGAGGACGACGGGGACGAGGACGCCGGGAAGGAAGGGGAAGGGAAATGAGCACCGCCACCAAGCGCACCACGGACATCGGGCCGCCCGACTTCAGGAAGTTCCTGCCGCCGATCGTCAAGGCGAACTACGGGAAGTGGAAGTACCACGAGATCCTCAAGCCCGGGGTGATGGTCCACGTCGGCCCCACCGGCGATCGGCTCTACACGGTCAGGGCGGCCTCGTCCCGGCTCCTCGGCATCTCCCGGATCCGCGACTTCGCGGACCTCGCCGAGAAGCACTGCGACGGCTACCTGCGGTTCACGAGCCGCAACAACGTCGAGTTCCTCCTGACGGAGGAGAGGAACATCGATCCGCTCATCGCCGACCTGCGGGCCATCGGCCACCCGGTGGGGGGGATCGGGAACGCCATCTCGAACATCGTGCACACCCAGGGCTGGGTCCACTGCCACTCGGCGGCGACGGACGCCTCCGGGGTCGTGAAGTGCGTGATGGACGACCTGTGCGGGTACTTCACCGGGCGGACGCTCCCCGGGAAGCTCCGCATCGCGCTCGCGTGCTGCCTCAACATGTGCGGGGCCGTCCACTGCTCCGACATCGCCATCCTCGGGATCCACAGGCGGCCTCCCAGGGTCCAGAAGGGGCTGGGCAAGACGTGCGAGGTGCCCAACGTCGTCGCCTCCTGCCCGACCGGGGCCATCCGGCCGGCGTCGGTCGACGGCCAGCCGTCGGTCGAGATCGACGAGGAGAACTGCATGTACTGCGCCAACTGCTTCTCCGTCTGCCCGGCGCTCCCGATGGCCGATGCCATGAACGACGGCATCTCGATCTGGGTCGGCGGGAAGGTCTCCAACGCGCGTTCGGAGCCGGCGTTCTCCAAGCTGGCCATCCCCTTCATCCCCAACAACCCCCCGCGGTG
The DNA here is from genome assembly GCA_964370855.1 of uncultured Planctomycetota bacterium. Taxonomy (GTDB): domain Bacteria; phylum Planctomycetota; class JAJSAM01; order JAJSAM01; family JAKLKS01; genus JAKLKS01. Next base: position 48,261 of record CAYJMF010000004.1, read on the forward strand.
GCCCGAGGTGACGTCCGCCGTCCGCAACATCGTGGAGGTCTGGGCGAAGGACGCGCGCAGGTACGAGCGCATGGGGGAGTTCATCCAGCGCATCGGGTGGCCCCGGTTCTTCGAACTGACGGGAATCGAGTTCACCAAGCAGCACATCGACGACTTCAGGTACGCGGGCCTCAGCTTCAAGCGGTCCGCGCAGGTCCGGCAGAAGGCGTAGGAGGCCAGGAATGACTCCCACCGTGGAGGAGGTCGCGGACGCGATGTACGCCCTGGTGAAGGAGTACCAGGGGAGGAAGAAGTTCAAGGCCCTGGACCTGACCAAGGCCATGGTCCAGAAGTTCGGGGAGACCGACTGCGACAAGCAGAAGACCAAGGCGGCCATCCGCATCCTCATGGACTCCGGAAGGTGCGTCTACACCTACTTCGGGGGGAGCTTCATCGAGGTCCCCCACGTGGAGGGCGCGGCGGGCGGTTCGAACAACCCGTGACTCCGATCCCCCGGGGCCGCGAGGCCCCGGGGACCACCGGGCGGGATGCACCCAACCCTGCGAGGCAGCCATGAAGGTCGTGAAGAAGAAGTCCTTCGGTACCCGGAGCTTCTCCGGTGGCGGCGGCGGCCGGGAGCAGTCCCCCCTGCGGCCGAGGCAGGTCGAGAAGAAGCCCCCGTGCCGGGACACCTGCCCCAGCGGAAACCGGATCCGGGAGTTCCTGACGGTCATCGCGCAGGCGGAACGGCTGCAGAAGCCCCCGGACGAGGCGTGGCGGGAGGCCTGGGCCATCTACACGGACACGAGCCCCTTCCCCGCGGTCTGCGGCCGGGTCTGCCCGGCGCCCTGCGAGACGCAGTGCAACCGCAGGGATCTCGACGGGGCCGTCTCCATCAACAAGGTGGAGCGGGCCATCGGGGACTACGGGATCGAGCACCGCCTTCCGCTCCTCAGGCTGACGGAGGAGCGGCGGCCCGAGCGCGTCGCCGTCGTCGGCGGCGGGCCGAGCGGCCTCTCCTGCGCCTACCAGCTCGCCCGCAGGGGCTACGGGGTGACGGTTTTCGAGGCGGCGGAGAAGGCCGGGGGGATGCTCCGGTACGGGATCCCCGGGTACCGCCTCCCCGACGCGATCCTCGATGCCGAGATCGCGAGGATCCTCGACCTCGGCGTGGAGCTGCGCTGCGGGACGAAGATCGGGACGGGCATCTCCCTCGACGAGCTCGCGAGGACCCATGACGCGGTCTACGTCGCGCTGGGGGCCCAGCAGGGGATCCGGCTCGGCCTGGAGGGCGAGAACGCCGCCAACGTGTTCTCCGGGGTGGACTTCCTCAACCGGTTCCGCCACGGCGAGCGCCTCGACCTCGGCGAGGACGTCGTCGCCATCGTGGTCGGAGGGGGCGACACGGCCATCGACGCGGCCCGCATCTGCCGGCGCCTCCGGGCCAACGTGACCATCCTCTACCGCCGCACCCTCCAGGAGATGCCCGCCATCAAGGAGGAGGTGGAGGAGGCGATCCGGGAGGGCATCAGGGTGGAGTTCCTCGCCGCTCCCGTCGGCTTCCGGAGGGAGGGGGACCGCGTGACGGCCCTGAGGGCCGTCCGCATGTCCCTGGGCGAGCCCGACGCCTCGGGCCGCCGCCGCCCCGTCCCCATCGAGGGTTCGGAATTCGAGATCCCGGCCACCGCCGTCATCTCCGCCGTGAGCCAGGCGCCGGACTTCACCGGCTTCGAGGCCCTCGTCGAGGGGAAGGACTGGGTGAAGGTGGACGGGGAGGGCGCCACGAAGGCGGGGAAGGTCTGGGCGGGGGGGGACGTGGTCCGGCTCGCCCTCGTCACCGACGCCGTCGGCCAGGGCCGCCGCGCGGCGGAGGCCATGGACCGGGGCTTCCGGGGCACTCCCGTCGCGGCCGAGGCCGGGCGGGTGATCCGCTCCGGGAGCATGCTCCTCGACCACTATCCCAGGGCGCCCCGGCAGGAGCCGGCGACCCTGGACCTCGAGAGCCGGATGGACTCCGTCGACAGGGAGGTCAACCTCGGCCTGAGCCGCGCCCAGGCCGTCGAGGAGTCGCGGCGCTGCATGAGCTGCGGCCGGTGCATGGACTGCGAGAAGTGCTGGATGTACTGCCAGGCGCAGGGGATCGAGAAGCCGGCGACGAAGGGACAGGTCTACACCATCAAGACCGCCCTCTGCACGGGGTGCAGGAAGTGCGCCGAGATCTGCCCCTGCGGGTTCCTCGAGATGGCGTGAGCCCATGAACATCCCGAGAATCCTGATCGCCGGGTTGCGCGGAGGCGGCGGCAAGACGCTCGTGGCCGTGGGGATCCAGGCGGCGTGGAGGAGGCGGGGGCTGGTCGTGGCCCCCTTCAAGAAGGGGCCCGATTTCATCGACACCGCGTGGTCCGCCGCCTCCGCGGGGCGGCCCTGCCGGAACCTGGACCTGTTCCTCTCCTCCCCGGAGAGGCTGGCGGCGTCCTTCGCCTCCGCGTGCGCGGGGGCGGAGGTCGCGGTCATCGAGGGGAACCGGGGGCTCTTCGACGGTGTGGACGCGCAGGGCTCCTGCAGCACGGCCGAGCTGGCGAAGCTCCTCCGGTGCCCCGTCATCCTCGTCGCGGACTGCGCCATGGCGACGCGGACCGTCGCGGCCATGGTCCTCGGATGCCGGGCACTCGACCCGTCGGTCCCGCTCCGCGGCGTGATCCTGAACCGCCTGGCCGGGGCCCGCCACGAGGCGGTCGTCCGGGCCGCCGTCGAGGAGGCCACCGGCCTCCCCGTGGTCGGGGCGATCCCCCGCCTGCCGACGGACATCCTCCCCGAGAGGCACATGGGGCTGGTCCCCCCCCCGGAGCGCGTCGGTCGGGAGGAGGCCATCCGGGAGGCGGGGGAGGCGGCCTCGCGGTTCCTCGATCTCGCGGCCATCGAGGCGCTCGCGTGGACGGCACCGCCCTTCGACCCCCCCGTGCCCGCCTCCCGCAACCCGGGGACGGCGGGCCCCGGGCGCGTCCGCATCGGGGTCTTCCGCGACGCGGCCTTCCAGTTCTACTACCCGGAGAACCTCGATGCGCTGGTCCGGGAGGGGGCGACCCTGGTCGAGATCTCCCCGCTCGCGGATCGGTGCCTGCCCGAGGTGGATGCCGTGTACGCCGGGGGCGGATTCCCGGAGACCCATGCCGCGGGCCTGGCGGACAACGCCCCCTTCCGGGACTCGGTGCGCCGGGCGGCGGAGGGGGGGATGCCCGTCTACGCGGAGTGCGGCGGGGCGGTGTTCCTCGGCGAGACGCTGGACTACGGCGGAAGGGAGTACCCCATGGCCGGGGTCCTGCCCGTGGCCTTCGGATTCCAGGAGAGGCCCAGGGGGCACGGATACTCCCTCCTGGAGACGGTGGCGGAGAACCCGTTCTTCGCGGTCGGGGAGAAGCTGCGGGGCCACGAGTTCCACCACTCGTTCCCGCGGTCCGCATCGCGCGGGAACCTGGCCTTCGCCTTCCGGGTCGATCGCGGGACCGGGTTCGACGGCCGCAGCGACGGCCTCCTCGTCCGGAACGTCCTCGCCTGCTACACGCATCTCCACGCCCTCTCGGCCGAGGGGTGGGCGCCCGCGGTCGTGGCGGCGGCGAGGCGGTTCCGCGCCGGCGCCGCATCCGGCGCGGCCATGGCGGCCGCCGATCCGGTCCTCGCCGGGAGGGCCGGCCGATGAGGTTCCTCCCCCTCGGGATCGACCTGTTCAACAGGCCCTGCGTCGTCGTCGGCGGCGGCGTCGTGGGGACCCGCAAGGCGTTGACCCTCCTCCGGGCCGGGGCGGCGGTGACGGTGGTCTCCCCGGACGCGTCCCCGGATCTCCTCCGCGAGGTCGTCGCCGGCCGCGTCCTGTGGGTGAGGGAACGGTTCCGGAAGGAGCACCTCGAGGGGGCGTTCCTGGTGGTCATGGCCACCGACGACGGGGACCTCAACGAACGCGGGGGCCGGCTCGCCGCCGAGCGGCGGATCCTCTCCTGCGTGACCTCCGCCGCGGTCGATTCCCAGGTGATCTTCGGGGCCCTCCTGGACCACGGCGGCGCGACCGTGGCGACCTTCACCGACGGCAGGGATCCGGCCCTGGCGAAGAGGACCCGCGACGGGATCGCGGCCCTGCTCTCCCCCGGCGATGCGCCGGGGTCCGGGTCCGGCGCGCCCTGCGGCACGGTCCTCGTCCTGGTCGCCCACGGCAGCCGGAACCGTGGCTGGAGCGCCCCCCTGGAGGAGATGGTCCGGTCGATCCCCGGAGGAACGGGAACCGCGAGGGTGCGCCTGGCGTACTCCCAGTTCGCGCAGCCCACGCTGGAGCAGATCGTGGAGGAGGAGGTCCGCGCGGGCCGACGCCGGTTCCGGGTCCTCCCCCTCTTCATGACCGACGAAGGGCACGTGGAACGCGACATCCGTCCCGTGGTCGAGGGCCTGCGGGCCGCCCGCGGGTACATCGAGCTGGAGCTGCTGCCGGCGGTGGGCCGCCACCCGTCCTTCCGGGACCTGCTCGCCGGAATCGCGAGGGAGGCGGCGAAATGAGGACCGCGCGCCCGGAACCGGGAATCGTCTACCTGGTGGGAGCCGGCCCCGGCGACCCGGGACTCCTCACGCTGCGGGCCGCGGAGTGCCTGGCGAAGGCCGATCTCGTCCTGCACGACTACCTCGCCAACCCCGCGCTCCTCGAACGCGTCCGCCCCTCCGCGGAGATCGTCCGCCTCGGGCACCACTCCGACGGGAGGAGCCTCGAGCCCGACGGGATCACCGCACGGATGGTCGCGGAGGCCCTCGAGGGGAGGACCGTGGTGCGCCTCAAGGGCGGGGACCCCTCGATCTTCGGCCGCGGCGGCGACGAGGCGGACGCCCTGCGCGCCGCCGGGATCCCCTTCGAGATCGTCCCGGGGATCACCTCCGGGCTGTCCGTCGCCGCGTACGCGGAGATCCCCCTCACGCACCACGAGGACGCACCGGCGGTCGCCCTCGTGACGGCCCGGGAGCGGACCGCGAAGGGGGAACCCAACCAGGACTACGCGGCCCTGGCCTCCTTCCCGGGGACCCTCGTGTTCTACATGGGGGTCAAGGAGGTCGGGGACTGGAGCGGAGCCCTCATGGAGCACGGGAAGCCCCCGGAGACGCCGGTGGCCGTCGTGCGGTGGGCCACCCGCGCCCGGCAGCAGACCGTGCGGTGCACGCTCGGGACCGTCGCCCGGATCGTCGAGGAGCGGGGGCTCCGCCCCCCCTCCCTCTTCGTCGTGGGGAGGGTCGTCGCCCGCGCCCCCCGGCTCTCCTGGTTCGAGTCCCGCCCGCTCTTCGGCACGACGGTCCTGGTGGCGGGTTCGGCCCCGACGTCCGGGAGGCTCCGGAAACAGCTGTCGGATCGGGGCGCCGAGGTCGTCGTCCAGGAGGCCATCCGCGTCACCGGCCCGCCGGACCCGGCGGCCATGGACGCGGCCCTGGACGGGATCCGCCGCTACGACGGGCTGGTGTTCTCCAGCCCCAACGGCGTGGAGTCCATGATGCGCAGGCTCTTCGAGCGCGGGGGTGACGTGCGGGGCCTGGCGGGGGTGAGGCTGATCGCGCTCGGCGCCGGGACCGCGGAGGCCCTCGTCCGCCACCACCTCCGGCCCGATCTCGTCCCGGAGCGCATCGGGGCGGGGTCCCTCGCCCGCATCCTCGTCCTGGAGGGGGTGGAGCGGAGGTTCCTCCTGGCGAGGGCGAGCGACGACAGGTCCGTCCTGGCGAGGAAGCTGAGGGCCGCAGGGGCCGTCGTGGACGAGGTCGCGGTCTACGCGACCCGGAACGCGGACGAACCCGACCCCTTCCTGCTCCGGGCCCTGTCCGAGGGCGAGATCCACTGGGCCGCCGTCACGAGCGCCACCACCGCCCGCTCCCTGGTCCGCCTCTACGGCGACGCCCTCGCGACGGTCCGGATGGCGAGCATCAGCACGCTGACCTCCGACGCCCTGCGGGAACTGGGCCACCCTCCGGCGGCGGAGGCGGTGCCGCACACGATCCCGGGGCTCGTCGACGCCATCACGACGGCCGTGGGTGCCCTGGACCCGGAGGAGTCCGCGGTGGCCGCGAAGAGGCTCGAACTGGGCGACACGCGGTGCCGCGGTCCGGGAGAAAGGGCCTTCGAGGGCGGGACCGGATCCCCGGCCGGGATCCGGCGCGAGGGATGACGATGCCGCGTCCGGCCCCTCAGGCGCCCGCACCCTGCAGCATCACGCGGGTCCCGTAGCGCACCTCCCGCACCCCCTCGACGGCGCGGGCCCCGGCGACGACGAGGTCGACCAGCCGCGGGTCGTCGAGCTTCCCCTCGACTTCGACACGGTCGCCCGACGCCCGGACCTCGACCTCGGCATGGGCCGTCCCCGGGTTCGCCGCGAGGGCGGCGCGCACGCGGCTCTCGAGAAGGAGATCCGCGAAGGCCCTCCGGCTCTCCTCGTCGGGCTGGAACCGGGGCCGGGAGATCGCCGCCGAGACCGCCGCACAGGCCCCCTCGATGTCGACGTGCTCCAGGTTGATCACGAGGTCGTAGAGCGACGGGTCGTGCCAGTCCACGCCGTAGAGGAACCGGGTCCACTTCACCCTCTCCCGGTCGACGCGCTCGACGTGGCGTTCGGCTCCCGCGCGGTCCAGGCCCCTTCGACGCATGACCTGCTCGACGCGGTACCCGACGGGCGCGATCAGGCGCACACGCATGACGTGCCGGACGCCCCGCAGCAGCAGGTGCCCGGCGTGCCCGTGGTAGACGACCCGGTCGTCGCGCACCCTCTCGCAGAGCGCCTCGCGGACGAAGGCGAGGTAGAGGATGCGGTCGTGGAGGAAGCGGTCCCAGAGGCCGGGTCCCTCCTCCATGACGCGGGCGAGCTCGGTCTCGGAGACGCCGTAGCGGGCGGCCGCGTCGGTGATCACTTCGCGGCCGTAGACCCGGTAGCCGAGCATGGCCCCGAGGCGATTCGCCATCTCCTCGCCGCCGCTGAAGGTCCCACGGGAGATCGTGATGATGGCCATCAATCGCCTCCTCCGCCCGCGCCGGGAAGCTCCCGCTTGACGCCCGGACGACAAGGGGGGATCATACTCCCGGTCGACCGGCGAGTTGCGCCGCAATGGCGGATCGGATCCCAGGATGGAGGCGGCCCGCGGGCCGGTGGCTTCGCCCCGGTGGCACGAGGACCCCGCCGCCGCGGCGGACTTCGCCCTCCTGCACCGGCCGAGCTTCAGCGTCCGCAAGAAGATCGCGCTGAGCTTCCTCCTGTGTTTCCTGGTGATCGGGGGCGTCACCCTGGCGTCCTCCCTCATCCTGAGCCGCATCGAGGAGCGGCTGCACTTCATCGAGCTCGCGGACAACTACACCAGCCACATCCAGCAGGCGCGGCGCTACGAGAAGAACTTCCTGCTCTACGGAACGGACCTGTCCAACGCGAGGGACAACCTCCGCGCGGCCAGGGAGACCCTGCTGGGCGCGCAGCCCGAGATCGACCGGGTGGTCGGTTCCCGGACCCATCGCGAGATGATGGGGCACCTGGATCGCTACGATCAGCTCCTCTCCCGCCTGGCAAGCGCGGAGGACAAGCAGGGGATCGAGCCCGAATTGCGGAAGCACGGCGGGGAGATGGTGGAGGTGGCCCTGCGCGTGGCCGAGGCCGAGAGGAGAACGGTCCACGACCTGCTCCGGATCTGCAAGCTGATGCCCCTCGTGGCCATGGCGCTCCTCCTCGCCCTCATCGCCTACGTGGTCCACTTCCTGGCCCGGCAGATCCTCACGCCGCTCGGCCGGATCGTGGGGTACGCGCGGCGCATCGCGGAGGGCGACTTCGCTCCCGTCTTCCCCACGCGGCGCTACCGGGACGAGTTCACGGACCTCGTCCTCGCCATGAACCGCATGACGAGGGAGCTCGACCGGCGGCAGGAGATGCTCGCCTCGGCGCAGAAGCTCCGGGCCATCGGGACCCTGACCGCCGGGGTCGCCCACGAGCTCAACAACCCCATCAACAACATCTCGCTCACGGCCGAGGCGCTGCTCGAGGACGTCGGGACGCTCTCGGTCCAGGAGAGGACCGAGATGTGCCGCGACCTCCTCTCGCAGGCGGAACGCGCCCAGGGCGTCGTGCGCAACCTGCTGGATTTCTCCCGCCAGCGGGAGCCCCGCATGGTGTCGGTCGATGTCGGCCCGCTCCTCACCCGGACGTGCAAGCTGCTCTCCAACCAGGTCAGGCTGTCGCGGGCGAGGATCGAACTCGGGATCCCCGACGGCCTTCCCCCGGTCCTCGGCGACGAGCAGCAGCTCGCGCAGGTGTTCGTGAACCTCTGCCTGAACGCCCTCGAGGCCATGGACCGGCCGGGGCGGCTGGGGGTCACCGCCGAACGGGCGGCAGGGCGCCCCGGGTTCCTGCGGATCGGGGTGAGCGACACGGGGCGGGGGATCGCCCCCGAGGTCCTCCCCTTCATCTTCGACCCGTTCTTCACGACGAAGGGGGCGGGTGGGACGGGGCTCGGGCTCTCGGTCAGCTACGGAATCGTCGAGAAGCACGGGGGGACCATCGAGGCGGCCAGCAGGGTCGGCGAGGGGACCCGCTTCTCCGTCTACCTGCCGTTCGCCGCCGCGGCGGCTCCCTAGGCGAACCGGGCGAAGTCCTCGGCGAGGAACCTCTCGGCGCACTCCTTCACGTCCCCGGCGTCCCCGAGGTTCATGTCCAGCTGGCGGGCGCACGCCAGGAGGAGCCCGAGCCGCAGGAGCCCCTGCTCGCAGTCCTGCCGGGGGACGGTCCGGAGCCACGCGTTGACGAGGTCACCCCGCCGATCCACGGTGAATCCGTTCGCGCCCAGGACGGCTTCGATGAACCGCGCCCGCAGATCGCGTCGTTCCCTCGCCGCGCCTCCCCCCTGGAAACGGAAGCTCACGTAGTTGCTTTCCGTCACCTCGCCGACGACAGCGTCGATCATCGCGTAGTGGTAGGCCATGCGGGCGTTGAGGTTGAGGTAGTCGAGGGCGACGATCAGGTAGTTGCGGTCCCCCAGCCTGCGCATGCCCCGGTCGCGGGAGCCCAGGGAACCCGCCACGACCGACAGGAAGCCGGCCGGCGACACCTCGCGGCGCCCGGCCCAGGTCACCCGCGGGTCGGCGATCCCCTTCCACAGGGCGCGGAAGGGGATGCAGGTCATGGACTCCGGCGAGAGTCGACCACGCCGGCCGGGCGGATCGGAAACGCCCCCCCCCAGGTCGAGGACCTCCAGGTCGAGCGGGATCCCCGAGGCGAGGTGCCGGGCGGCGCGCCCTCCCCCGGTCGCGTAGCGATCGCCGAGGCGGAACATCGCGTCGAGGGATCGCTCGTGCACCACCCGGACGAGATCGTGGATCGAGGAGCAGCCCTCCGCCCGGAAGGCCGCATCGGAAGGGTCGATGAGGTCGAGGCGCAGGATCCGATCCCACGGGAACCCCGGGGGCCGGCGCTCCGCCGGGGGGCGGCGCCGCCGGTTGCGGAACCCGGGCCAGGGAGTTCCGGAGTACACCTCGCCGCGGTTCCCGTCGACACCGACGACCTCGCCGGCCGCGAGGAGGGTCAGCGCATCCCGGGCATCGTAGACGGCGGGCACCTCGGCCTGGCGGACCAGGGCCGCGGCGTGGCTCAGGGGGCTCCCGGTTTCCGCGACGAGTCCCGCCACCCGGCCGAGGGCCCGGGCGAGCTCGGGCGTCGCCTGTCGGACGACGAGCACGGATCCTTCGGGGGCTTCTCCCGCCTGCGCGGGGTTCGGGGCGAGGAAAACGGGGCCCACCGCCCGTCCGGGGGACAGGGGTCGACCACGCAGCTTCGCGGGGAGCGGCATTCCCGGATGGGCCCGGGCCGCGCGGTGCGGCAGGCGGAGCGGCCGCGCCTGGAGCACGACCAGCCGCCCCCCCTCGTCCATGGCCCATTCGATGTCCTGGGCGCAGCCGAAGTGGCGTTCGATGTCGAGCCCCACCCGGGCGAGGCGCTCGATGTCCCCGTCCTCCAGGGCGGCGGTCTCGCGGTGGCGCTCCGGAATCGCCCTCCGGACCACGCCCGGCAGGTCCGGTTCCTCGACGAGTTCCGAGCACTTGCGGGCCACACGGCGTTCGAGGATCTCCCCCGGGGGGCGGCGCGAGAGGACGAACAGGTCGGCGTTCGCGGTGCCGCCGACGACATCGGCTCCCAGCCCGAAGGCCCCCGTGAACAGCATGCTGTTCCCCGCGGGGTCCTGGGGGTCGCGGGTGTAGAGCACCCCGGAAGCGCGCGCCGTGACCATGGGGAGGAAGAGGACGGCCATGGGGGTCTCGAACCCGGAGAGTCCCGCCCCTCGCCTGTACGCGAGGGCGCGGTCGGAGTAGCCGCTCGCGACGACGGCAAGGTAGGCGGAGGCGAGGCCGTCCCTGGGCACCCCGAGGCGGGTCTCGAACTGGCCCGCGAAGGACAGCGGCCCGTCCTCCCCCACGGCGCTGGACCTCACCGCGAAGCGGCGGCCTTCGGGATGACGGTCCGCCCCCTCCCGGATGGCGGCCGCGATTGCCCCGGGCAATCGCGCGCCCTCCATCCTCCGGCGAAGCGACAGCGCCTCCCCGGCGAGCGCGGCCTCGTCCACGAGGGCCGCCGCGAGGAGCGCGCGCTGGCGGTCCGGGAGCCCGATCTCGCGCGCGAGAAGCCGATAGGATGCCGTGGTCGCCACGAAGCCCGGGGGCACGAGATCGGGGAGGATCCCGCGGATCTCGCCGAGGCGGGCGGCCTTCCCGCCGACCTGGTCGGGGTCGAGGGCCTCCGGGTCGTCGAGCCGGACGGCCAGGCGCCGTGCCGGACCGGCCGCGGCGGCGTCGAGTTCGGACCGGACCGCGGTCTCGATCCGATGATGGGCCGCGAAGAGCGCATCCTCGCGTCCCCCGGTCAGTTCGTTCAGGTCCTGGACCAGTTCGAGGCTCAGCGCCAGGATCCGGAGGATGCGCTCGCGGATCGCGGTGTCGAAGGGGGCCTTCGTCCCGAGGTCGGCCTCGAGATCGGCGAACAGGGCGAGGAGCTCGCTGTTCCGGGCCAGGAGACGGCGAAAGGACGCGTACCTCCGGCGGAACTCGGGAACGTCGGCGCTCCCGGCGTGGAGCAGGCGGCGGAACCAGTCGAGGGTCATCGGGTGCCGGACGCGGAGGTCACCGGGCCGGCGGGGCCCCCGCCCGCTTCTCGAGGTCGGCCGCGGCCCGGAGGATCGTCTTCCGCAGGTCCTCGAGCATGAACGGCTTCGCCAGGAAGTCGAACGCCCCCAGGGTGAGGGCCTCCCGCGCGAGTTCCACGCTGGCGAATCCCGTGATCATGATGACCCGGGTACGGGGGGACCGGTCGAGCACGTGTCGAAGGACGTCGAGCCCGTCGGTCCCCTCCATGCGCATGTCGGTCACCACGATGTCGTAGTCGTGCCCGTCGATCAGGCGGATGGCCTCGGCCCCCGTCTCCGCGGTGTCGACCTCGTACCCGGACTTCGCCAGCGCGGGTTTCAGGCGCTTTCCGACGATCGGCTCGTCGTCCAGGACAAGGATGCTGAGTCTCGCCATGGAGTCCTCCCCCCCCTCACGCGAGGGTGTAGTCGCCCCGGAGGAAGGCGTCGGCGTAGTGCCTGGACGCCTCCTCGGTGTGCATGAGCGCGTCGATCTGCCTCGTGAAGCCGATGAGCCGCCCGATGGTCTCGAGGCGGACCTCCGTCTCCGCACGGGGCAGCTTCCTGAGGCGGCCGACCACGAGGTCGCCGCTCTGCCGGGCCGCGAAGTCGAGGTGCTCGAGGATCTCGCGGACCAGGGTCGCGCGCCGGGCGCGGCGTTCCGGGTCGGAGGCGCCGCCCACGAAGCGGAAGTACACGTGGTTCGCCTCGCGCTCGTCGCAGAGGTAGGCGTCCACCATGGTGTAGTGGTACCCGAGGTTGAGGCTCAGGTTGACGTAGGAGTCCGAGACGACGGCCAGGTTGCGGCCGCTGTTCTGGCCGGCGGTCCGCGACGTGGCGCTCGCCAGGAAGGTCCTGAAGCCGACGGGAACCGGCCGGGTGCTCCACACCCCGGGAGCCGTCAACCCGGCCCAGAGCAGCCGCATGGGCGCCGACCGGACCGCGTCCGGGCGGACGGGCGCTCCGGCGGGGAGGGTCGCCACCCCCGGGTGCAGTCCGCCGCCGACGTCGATGATCCTCAGGTTCAGGGGGATCTCCGCCTCCAGCTGCCGTGCCGTCTCGGCCCCCGACACCCCGCCGCCCGCGATCAGCGCGATGATCTCCTCGACGGCCTTCTCGTGGGAGAACCGGATCACGTCGTGGAGGGTCCGGCACCGGTCGGGCCGGAACTGGTCCGACTGCGGATCGACGAGCTCGAGGGGGGTGATCCGCCTGAGGATCCTCCTCAGGAGGCGGTACTCGGGCGCGTCCTCGATCCCCGGCTCCTCCAGGAGCTGGTGGAGGAGGAGCTCCTCGACGCGTCCCCGGTAGACGACGATGTCGTCCGCGTCGATCGTGACTTCCATTCCGGCGGGGAGCCGGGAGGTGGCGTCGCCGCAGTCGACGATCGCGGGTACGCGGAACTCGCGGGCGAGCGCCGCCATGTGGCCCGTGGGAGCCCCGATGTCGGTGACGATGGCCGCGATCCGGGGCATGACGCGCACGAAGTGCGGGGAGGAGCGCCGTGCCACCAGCACCGCGCCCGGGGGAACGGCGTCGAGGTTCCCGTCGCCCTGGAGGATGTGCACGCGGCCGACGGCCACCCCGCGGCAGGCGATGTGGCCCCTGCCCTCGAGGAGGATCTCACGGGCGCGGAGCACCTCGGGGAGGTTCCGGGGGGCTCCCCGCCGGGTGACCTTCAGGCGCCTCGCCTGGATGACGAAGAGCGTTCCGTCCGCGTCCCGCGCCCACTCGATGTCCTGCGGCTGCTTGAAGTACCGCTCGATCCTCAGCGCCATGGCGGCGAGCGCCGTCGCTTCGTCCCGGGCGAGCCCGGGAACCACCGTCACGGGCGCCGGAGCGCCCGTCGCCTCCGGGCCGCCCGCGGACGGACGGAGGGTCGCGTCGTGGGGCGGCTCCCGCGACAGCGTGTAGGTGGAGAAGCTCCGGATGCCCGCCACGGCGCGATCCGCGAGACCCGGGGTGGCCCCGAGCTGCATGAGTCCGCTTTCCGGACGCTCGGGCTCGACGGTGTAGAGCACGCCCGCCGTCGTGGCTTCGACCATGCGCATGCAGGCCACGGCCATGAGCCCGAAGGCGGAGGCGCCGCAGGCGCCGCGGTAGGAGCACGCCTCCGGGGAGTAGAGGCTCGCGAGGACCTCCCGGTAGGCGTCGACCACCCCCTCGACCGGGACATGGAGCACCGTCCGGTACTGGCCGGCGAAGGAGAGGTCGTCGTCCTCCCCGAGGGCGCTGGACCGTACCGCGAGGCGCAGGGGCCGGCCGCCGGCATCCATGGCGCGAAGGGCCTTCCCGATGGCGCGCCGGACGTCCCCGGGCACGGCGGCCGTCCGGAGCCTCCGGCAGACGTCCTCCATGGCATGGACGTCCCCCCGGGCCGTACGCTCGATGGACTCCTCGATGACGGGTTCGAGCCGGTTCTCCTCGAGGATGCGGATGTAGGCGTGGGTCGTGATCGTGAAGCCGTCCGGAATGGGAATCTGCAGGCGGCTGGAAATCTCGCCGAGGTGCGCGCTCTTGCCTCCCACGAGGTCCGCGTTGCCTTCGTCGATCCGGCTGAAGGGCAGGCAGTACTCCGTGCGCGGGACGACCGGCCGGCCGGCGACGTCCCCGAGCGCGTCCGCGCGCAGCCGGTCCACCAGCAGGTAGAGCGCGGCGTACCTCTGGTCGGCGATGCTGTTGAGGTCGTAGACGACCCTGTCCCCGAGGTCGAAGAGCTGGTCGACGATGGCCGCCACGTAGTGGCGGTCGAAGACGTACTCGCCGCTCTCCTTCTCGGCGGCGTCGGCGAGGATCTGGAGGATGCGGGTGTTGTTGTCGAGGAGGTTGCGGAAGCGGGCGAAGAGCAGCCTGAACGGCACGTGCGGCCGCCCTCCGAACCCGAGCCACTTCCCGAGCCGCGACATTGCCTTGATTGGACCCCCGTCGGTTCCTCCCGGGCCGGTGATTCCCCGGGCCGCGGTCCCCCCTGCGGCGCTCCGCGGGGGCGTACCGGGCGACCGTTCCGCTAGTGGCCGCCTCCCTTCTTGAAGACCATCCCGATGAGGAGCCCGACGGTGAGGGCGATCCCGACCGACATCGCGCCGTACAGGGTGCTCCGGTGGAACGCCATGTGCGAGATGAACCGGGGGAATCCCACGAGTTCGACCCGGAGCCGCGCGGCCTCCTTTCCCACGACCCTTCCCCCGGCCACCTGGATGACGTCGACCGCGTAGTCCCCCGGGGGGGCGACGTCGGGCCATGGAATCGCGGCCTCGAAGGCCGGGTGGTCGCCCTGCTCGAGGCGGACGGCCCCTTCGAAGGCCCCGAAGGCGCCCTGCGAACGCTTGAGGGCGAGGTACTCGCGCCGGATGAGGGCCGGGTCGGGACCCGCGGGTGCGAAGGTCGCGGCGTTCAGGACGGCCTCGACGTCGAGGAGGTTCTCCGCGATCTCCCCCGGGGGCAGGAGTCCCGCCGCGGGCCGGCTGCAGGCGGCGAGCCACAGGCTCGGGGCCCCGGAGACCGACAGGGAGCCGACGTTGGCCCAGAAGGGACCCACGCGCCCCTTCCGCTGGTACTTCTCCTCGACCGCGGCTCCCGTGATCGTGACGAAGACGTGGGCCCCGGGCACGGCGTCGCCCCGCACGCGGATCATGGCGCCCTTGAAGGTCGCGTCGATGCGGACGGGGTCGGGCTCCACGGCGAGGTCCGCGAACGCGGTGCCCGCTCCCATGGCCCCGGCGAGGAGCGCGAGGGGGATCGCGGCCTTCATGGTGCGCATCAATGTCCTCCGGCGGGGGAGAGCAGCAGGGGAGGGGCCGCCACCATGGCGTAGACCATCCTCGCGCAGACGGCGAGCACGATGCAGGCGAGGATGATCCGGAGCTGCTCGCCGCGCAGGCGTCGCGCGACGCGGGCTCCGAACTGCGCACCGACCGCGGACCCGACGGCGAGGACGATCGCCAGGGTGAAGTCGACGGTGTGGTTCACGGATGCCTGCATGAAGGTCACCCAGCTGGAGGTGAAGAGGATCTGGAACAGATCCGTTCCGACGGCGACGTGCATCGGCATGCGGAGCATGTAGACCATCGCCGGGATCATGATGAACCCGCCCCCGACGCCCATGATGGCCGCGAGCACCCCCACGAGGGCGCAGAGGGCGATGGGGACGAACACCGACTGGCGGATGCCGGACTTGGGGAAGCTCGCCTGCAGCGGGAGGCGCTCGAGCAGCGTGGCGAGCCGCGAGGGCCCCCGCCCCCCTGCGGCTTCCTTCCGGGACCCGCGGAGCGTCCCGAGGCTCTCGAGGAACATGTAGCCGCCGATGAGGCCGAGGACGACGACGTAGGTCGCCATGATGAGGAAGTCCGCGTTTCCCATCCGGCGCAGCACCCGGATGATCTGCACGCCGACGGCTCCGCCCGCGACCCCGCCGAGCAGCATCAGGCATCCCAGCTTGTAGTCGACGTTCCCCATCCGCGCATGCGCGAAGGTGCCCGACGCGGAGGCGGCGACGATCTGGCAGGAATCCGTCGCGGCGGCCACCGTCGGGGGTATCCCGACCGTCATGAGGAGGGGCGTCATCAGGAACCCTCCTCCGACCCCGAACATGCCCGAGAGGAAGCCGACCAGCACGCCGAGGCCGAGGGGGAGGAGGAGGTAGATGCATTTTCCGGCGATGGGAAGGAAGATGTACATGGCTGGAATCGCGATCCATCCAGGGGTTCGTGGACTCCCGGGATGCTCCCATGCCGGACCCGCTCCATGCGTCTGCGGCTCGCCGAGGCGGCCGGAGCCGTGGAACGGGCTCCGCGCATCGGCGGCACGGGGCCCGCCTCGGTCCGGGAGTCTCTCCTCCGCATGCTGCGGGGAGGAGGAGGCCGACCTCCGCGGCGGCGAGCGGCGGGCCCGCGCTTCCTTTCAGCGGTCCAACGTACACCCGTTCCTCCCCGGGGGGAAGAGGCAGGGAGCGGGGCGGACGCGGGTCGAGACGGGCGTCAAGGAGCCGCCATCGCCACCCGGGAGCGCCGCGGCGGGAGGTCCACGCCGGCATCCGGAGGGGACCGTGACCCGGGCACACCCGGCGCCGGGGGGGAAGGGCGGGGAGGAGTAGGATCCCCCTCGTCATGGACCGGTGGTACGTGCACTTTCCCGTGTCGGGGGTGGACGTCTGCCTCCTCCTTCCCCCGCTGGCGGCGTTCGCGATCTCCGCGGTGACGTCCATGGGAGGGGTGTCCGGCGCGGTCCTCCTCCTGCCCTTCCAGGTCAGCATCCTGGGGTTCACGAGCCCCTCGGCCAGCGCCACCAACTTCGTCTACAACATCGTGGCCATCCCGGGAGGCCTCTGGTGCTACGCGAGGGAGCGGCGGATGGCGTGGCCGCTGGCGTGGATCATCGCCGCCGGCACGCTGCCGGGGGTGCTGATCGGCTTCCACGTCCGGGTCCGCTGCCTGCCCGACCCCCGTGCCTTCAAGCTGTTCGCGGGGTGCGCGCTCCTCTGCTTCGGGATGTGGCTGCTCCTCCGGAACGGCGGGAAGGCGGAGTCCGCCCGCGACGGCGGGCTCCCGGCGGGACTTCCTCCCGATGCCGTTGTGCGCACGGCCTCCTTCTCGCTCCGCCGCGCGGAGATCGAGTTCCGGGGTGAGCGGTTCCCGTTCAGCGTCCCGGGGGTGTTCGCCCTGGCGCTCGCGGTCGGTGTCTTCGGCGGGATCTACGGCGTCGGGGGCGGTGCGATCATCGCGCCCGTCTGCGTCGCCGCCTTCGGCCTCCCGATCCACGCGGTGGCGGGGGCGGCGCTGGCGGGAACGTTCCTCACCTCCGTCGCCGGGGTCGTCGTCTACGGCGCGATGCCCGTCGAACCCGGCATCGCGGTCCGCCCCGACTGGCTCCTCGGCCTCCTGTTCGGCGCCGGCGGGCTCGCGGGGACGTACGCCGGGGCGCGGCTCCAGCGGTACGCCTCCCCCCGGTTCCTCCGGGCGATGCTGGGGCTGATCCTCCTCGGGACGGCCCTGCAGTACATCCACGGGTTCCTCCGTTGAATCTCGCCGGAAGGGCCGTCGACCGGTATCCGTGATTTTTCTCACAATTTCCTGACGGCCTTCCGTCGGCGGTGCTAGCATCGATGGTCGGCAGTGGTCCGGCCTCCAGCGGGTGCGGCATCCCATGCTCTTGCCGGTGTCGAGCCTTCGGTCCTCGACGGGATCGTGACGGACCCCGCCGTGCCCCCGGCCGCGCGCGTCCGCGTCCTTGTCATCGACGACGAGGCGGACTTCGCGACGGCGACCGCCGAACGGCTGGTCCGCCGGGGCTTCCACGCGGTCCCCGTCTTCGACGGCCGCGCCGGCCTGGATCGGATCGCGGCCGGCCCCTTCGACGCGGTCCTGCTCGATCTCCGGATGCCGGGGATGGACGGTCTGGCGGTCCTCCGGGAGATCCGTCGCGTCGATCCCCACCTCCAGGTCGTGGTGCTGACCGGGCACGGAACGGTGGCTTCCGGGATCGAGGGGATGCAGATCGGCGCCGCGGACTTCCTCCGGAAGCCCGCGGACTTCGATGGTCTGGTGACGGCGGTGCAGGCGGCCGCGGAGTCCACCCGCGCCCGCAGGGAGGCCGCCCGGGGAGGTGCCCGATGAGGAGGATCCCGTTCAGCGCCGTCCGCCGGAGGGCGCGCCGCTTCGCCCTTCCGCTCGCGGCGGCGGCGCTGGCGCTGGCGACGTGGTGCGCGGACGCCGCGGCCGCGGGGGGAGGAAAGCCCGCGTCGAAGCTCGTCAACGTCGCGGACACGCGGTCCCTCGAGGCGGGCTTCTCGAGGTTCGTGGCGGACGTCTACAACGAGAGCTACTGGCTCTTCGCCCTCCTCGTGGTGGTCCTGATGGCGGGGCTCGGCCTCTTCCTGGGAATCGTGGCCGATCGCCTCTTCGCCCTCCTGGGGATCAACCTGGGGAGGATGTCGCACCACGAGTGACCGGGGGAGGCGGCGACCATGGGATTCTTCGACATCTACCTGCCCATCGCGGGGCTGGAGTTCAACGTCCTCCTCCTCCTGCTCATCGGGTTCACGGTGGGGGTGTGCGGGGGGTTCTTCGGGATCGGCGGGGCCTGGATCGTCACCCCGGCGCTCAACATCTTCGGGTTCCCGATGCCCTACGCCATCGGGACCGACCTCGCCCACATGGGGGGCAAGTCCATCGTGTCCACGATGCGCCACGGGAAGTTCGGGAACGTGGACACCCGGCTGGGCGTGTCGATGATCCTGGGCACCACCCTGGGGATGGAGCTGGGGGCGAACCTCGTGCTGTACCTCGAGAGCATCGGCCTGGCGGAGACGCTGATCCGCAAGGCCTACATCGTGTTCCTGACCCTCATCGGCGGCTACGTGCTCTACGACTACCTCACCCACACGATGCGCGCGCGACGGGCCGCGGCCGGGGGGCAACCGGTGCGGGAGGAGAACACCATCGCGCAGCGGCTCCAGAGGATCCGGATCCCGCCCATGGTCCATTTCAGGGCCTCCGGGGTCACCTGCTCGCTCTGGATCCCCGTCCTCGTCGGCCTGATGACCGGCGTCGTGGCGTCGGTCCTGGGGGTGGGAGGCGGGTTCATCCGCATGCCCGCGCTCGTCTACCTGATCGGGTGCCCCACGGTGGTGGCCGTGGGCACGGACCTCTTCGAGGTGATGATCACCGGGGCCTACGGCGCGTTCACCTACGGACTCAAGGGCCGCGTGGACCTCGTCGCCGCGATGTGGATGCTGCTGGGCGCGGCCGTCGGGGCCCAGATGGGCACGGTCGCCGTGAAGTACGTGCGCGGCTACTCGATACGGCTGCTGTTCGCCATCACCATCTTCATCGCGTGCGCGTCGGTCCTGCTGAAGCAGCTCGAGATGAACCTCCCCTCGGCGATCCTCATCCTCACCGCGGGCATCGTCATCAGCGGGGTGATCCTGGTGCTCCTCGTGAAGGGGATCGCGGCGGAACGGGCCGCCGCGAGGGGGACCGGCCGGGCCGGCGGGACGGGAGGCACGCCATGAGGAGGAAGGGGTGGACCCTCGCCGCGGCGGCGGTCGCGGCGCTCCTGCCGGGCTGCTGGCGGGGGCCCGCGGTCGTCCAGGGCACGGTCGTGAGCTTCGATCGGGAATCGAAGGTGGTGGTGGTCCTGGACGAGAGGGGCGGGGCCCGGTCCGCCTTCGACGTCTCGGGCGCGGAGATCGGGGCGGAGCCGGCCGAGGGGGACAGGGTGCGGCTGGCCTACAGGGAGGAGGAGGGGAAGCGGGTCGCCTCCCGGCTCATGAACCTCACCCGGCAGGCGGAGATCGGCAAGGGCTCCGGGCACTAGCCCGGCGGACCGGGAGCGGACCCATGGGCGGAGAGCCGGGCCGGGATCCCATCCGCGTCCTCCTCGTCGACGACGAGGAGACGTACCGCGAGACGCTGGCCAAGGTCCTCCGCCGCCGCGGCATGGACGTGACGACGGCCGGAAGCGGATCCGACGCCGTCGAGCGGCTCCCCGGGGCCGTCCCCGAGGTCGTCGTCCTGGATCTCCGCATGCCGGGGCTCGACGGCCTGGACACGCTGAGGGAGATCCGGCGGCGGGAGCCCGCGGCGCGCGTCATCATCCTGACGGGCCACGGGACCCCGGAGGCGGGCCTCGCGGCGATCCGCGGGGAGGCCTGCGACTTCCTGCTCAAGCCCGTGGTCGTCGATCGCCTCGTGGAGGTCATCGAATCGGCGGCGGCCGAGGCCCGCCGATCGGGCGGCCGCTGAGGCCATGGACCACCGGGACTACGGCGCGCTGTTCCGGGGCACCGTCGGGAGGATGGTCCTCGTCTCGGTCGCCCCCATCCTCGCCGTGGGGGCGGTCGGCTTCCTCCAGTTCTCCCGGTACAACCGCGCCATCGCCCTGGACCAGCACGCCGCCATCGTGCGCCAGCACCGCGAGTCCGTCGGGGCCTTCCTCGACGGACTGACCGCCCAGCTCACGACGCTCGCGCACCAGTACTCGCTCTCCGAACTCGCCGGGGGGGAGCTGGAGCGCGCGTTCCGCGTCATCCGGAGGAAGGAGGGGGTCTTCACGGACATCGGCGTCATCGACTCCCGGGGAGCCCACGTGAGGTACGTGGGGCCCTACGATCTCTCCTCCAGGAACTACCGGGAGACGGAGTGGTTCCGGCTGGTCGTGGAGAAGGGAGTGCACGTCAGCGACATGTTCCTGGGGTACCGGGGAGTGCCCCACTTCGTGATCGCGGTGCGGCGCGACGAGGGCCCGGACTTCTGGATACTCCGCGCGACGGTGGACACCGACTACTTCAGCCGGATGGTGGACGCCACCCGGGCGGGAAGGACCGGCGAGACGTTCATCGTCAACCCCGAGGGGCTGCTCCAGACCGCGACCCTCCACGGGGGGAGGGTCCTGACCCCCTCCGGGCTCCCGGACATCGGGCCCCACGAGGGTGTCCGCGTCCGGGAAGTCGATTTCGACGGGCGGACCTTCACGTGCACCTCCACGTGGCTCGCCCGGCCGCGCTGGCTCCTGGTCTTCCGCCAGGAGAACACCGACCTGTACGCCCCTCTCCGGAGGGCCACGGCGTGGGGACTGGCGGCCGTGCTGGCCGGGGCCGCGGGGGGGGTGGGGCTGGCGGTCGTCGTGGCGCGGCGGCAGGTCGGGATGATCCGGAAGGCCGACGGGGAGAAGGAGGCGCTCGTGGGGAGGCTCCTCGTGGCGGGGAGGACCGCCGCCGTGGGCGAACTGTCCGCCGGGGTGGCCCACGGGATCAACAACCCGCTGGCGACCATCGACGTCCTGCGCACGTGGATCGCCGACATCGCCGGAGGAGGGCAGCCCGCCGGGTCGGACCGCGCCGAGATCCTGGAGTCGGCGGCCAGGATCGGCGAGCAGGTGGCCCGCTGCAAGGCGATCACCGGGGGGCTGCTCTCCTTCTCGCGGCGCGTGGAGGCGAAGGCGGAGGCCGTCGATGTCGTCCCGCTCCTCCGGGAGCTGGCCGCCATGGCCTCGGCCAGGGCCGGGGTGGAGGGCGTCGCCCTCGTGCTGGAGCTGCAGCCGGCGCCTCCCGTCTTCGCCTCCTCCTCGCACCTCCAGCAGGTGTTCATGAACCTCGTGAACAACGCCATCGACGCCGCGGCCGGACGGCCCGGCGGGCGGGTCTCCCTCCGATCGGGGTCCGAGGCCGGAAGAGTGAGGATCGACGTCGTCGACAACGGGTGCGGGATCACCGGGGAGAACATGGCGAGGATCTTCGTGCCCTTCTTCACGACCAAGGCCGTGGGCAAGGGGACCGGGCTCGGGCTCGCCATCGCCCACGGCCTGGTCCGGAGCCTGGGGGGCGAGATCCGGGTGGAGAGCGAGGCGGGGGAGGGGGCGACCTTCACCGTGCTCCTCCCGCCGGCGGCGGGGTCCGCCGGCAGCCGCGCCTAGAAGCGGTTTCACAGGCCCCCGCGGCCCCGCCGGGGGCGGCGGGGGGCCGTCTGCAGCGTCGGCCCTCCTCGCCTACCCTCCTGGGTATGTCTTCGTCGGGCCTCCTTGCATCCTGCCCCCCGGCGCCCCCGTCGCGACCACGGGGGCTTGTGAAACCGCTTCTAGAACCTCTCCATCTCCCCGGCCAGGAAGGCGCGGGCGAAGAAGCCGGGGCTGAGGTCGCTGTCCATCAGCATGTCGAGCTGCCGGGTGCAGAGGGTCAGGCGTCCGAGATCGGCCAGGCGCGGCAGGAGGTAGTCGCGGTCGTACTTCTCCAGCCCCGCGATCAGCAGGTCCCCGCGGGTGGCGACGGTGAACCCCCGGGCCTCGAGCACCCTGCGGACGAACTCGACCCGCCGCCTCCGGCGCGTCTCGTCGGCCGCACCGCCGTTGAAGCGGAAGTGGATGTAGTTCTTGTTGGTGCTCCTGCCGCAGTAGGCGTCCACGGTGGAGAAGTGCCACCCGGCCTTGGTGCTGAAGTTCATGTACCGGTCCGAGACGATGGCGAAGGAGGCGCGGCCGACCCCCAGGGACTCGTGCGGGGGGCCGGCCATCGACTCGCCCAGCACCGAGAGGAATCCGCTGGCCGAGACCGGCCGGGGCTGGGCCCGGCGCGCGCGGCGGTCGAGCAGGCCTTCCAGGAAGGCCCGCATCGGCGGGCTGGCCACCTCCTCCGTGGTGATCCTCCCGGACGCCCCGGCGCCTTCGACGATCCCCCCGCCCACGTCGAAGACCCGCACCTCGATCGGCAGGTCCGCCTCCAGCGCCACCGAGTGCTCGCTGTCCGCCGCCGCGAGGTCCCCGAAGTGGAACATCACCTCGTAGGCCTTCTCATGGACGTACCGCGCGAAGTCGTGCAGGGAGCGGCAGCCCCGGGGCGCGAACTCCGGCGCGGTGGGGTCCGTGAGGTTCAGCGGAACCACGAGGCGCGCGATGGGGCGCAGGGAGCGCAGCGCGGGGGAGTCCAGGAAGGGCGCCGGGCCGCGCTCCCGCGGCGGGCCGCCGGGCGCGGCGGGGAGGCCGGGGAGGGCCCCCCCGTGGACCGTGCGCCGCGTCGCGTCCACGGTGACCATCCCCCCGGGGGCGAGGGAGGTGGCGCCCTCCAGCCCCACGATGGCGGGGACCCCGAACTCCCGGGCCAGGATCGCCATGTGGCCGGTGGGGGAACCCACGTCGGTCAGGATCGCGGCGCAGCGGCCCATCACCCTCGAGAAGAGCGGCGAGGAGTGCCGTGCGACCAGCACCCCGCCCTCCGGGAACCGGTCGAGGTCCTCCTCGGTCCGCACCAGGATCGCCGGCCCCGAGGCCGTACCCGGGCAGGCCGACGCCCCGCCGGAGAGGAGCGCCGCGCCCTCCGGGGAGGGCCTTCCGGCGGATTCGGGAACCGGGCGCAGCGTCGCCATGGGGCGGGCCTGGAGGATCACGACGCGCCCGGACGGCTCGATGGCCCACTCCACGTCCTGGGGCGGGCCGAAGTGGGTCTCGATGGCGCGGCCCGCCGCGGCGAGCCGCAGGAGGTCCTCCGGGCCCGGGAGCCCGGACCGCGGGTCCCGGGAACCGTCCATGCGCCGTGCGGGGCCCCCGGGCGGAACCCGCCACAGGCAGGCGTCCTCGTCGCCCGAGGCCAGCCGATCCCCGCGTCCCTTCACGGCGCTGACCAGGACCTCGTCGCTCCCCGGATCCTCCGGGGGCCGCGAGAACAGGATCCCGCTCCACCGGGGCTCGATCATCCGCACGCACCCCACCGCCATCCTCCCCTCGTGGGCGGTCAGGCCCCTGTCGAAGCGGTAGGAGACCGGCCCCGGGGCGTAGGCGCTGGCGACCACGCGCCGGTATGCGTCCATGAGGCCCCCGCGATCCACGTCCAGCACCGTGAGGTACTGGCCCGCGTGGGAGGAGGCGCCGGAGTCCTCACCGACGGCGCTGCTCCGCACCGAGAACCTGGCCTCCGCCCCGCCCGCCATCCCGTCGACCGCCGCGAGGATCCCGTCGCGGATGTCCGGGGGCACGGGGGAGGCGAGGACGGCCTCCCGGACCTCGCGGCATGCCTCGGGCAGGGCCTCCGGCCCGTGGGCGTCCAGGATCCCTTCCAGCCTCTCGGCCCGGTCCCACAGCTCGCCGTAGGTCATGAAGGTGGCGAAGGCGCTCACCGTGATCGCGAAGCCGTCCGGGACGGCGAGCCCGCAGGCCCTACCCACCTCGCCGAGGTTCGCCATCTTCACTCCCACGTTCTCGGCGTCCCGGGCACCCACCCCGGCGAGCCCGACGACGGGGGGGCCGACGAGGACGTCGGTCTGGCCCGCGAGCTCGTCCTCGATGGATGCGTTCAGGGACCGGAAGGCGTCGTAGAGGCCGGCGTGGGCCCCGCCGGAGATCTGGTCGAGGTCCTTCACCATCAGGAAGACGTCCATCGCGGCCTTGCGGACGCGCTGCCCGACGACCTCCATCGAGAAGGGGCGGCGGCCCGCGAGCCGGTCCTCGATGTCCACGATGAGCTCCAGGGTGGAGTCGTTGAGGACGAGGATCTCGCGGAACCTCTCGTACCGGAGGCGGAAGGCGGCGCTCCGCCGCGACCCGGTCCCCGAGACCCCCGCGCTCCGGCCGAAGGACCGCAGGGCCTCCCTGATCCGGGAGCCCAGCGTGCGGGGGGGCGGCGGCCGTCCGTCGGGAGGGGGCTGGAGCATGGGGCTCGCCAGAGCCTACCGGGAGGAGGGCCGGGAGCGCCGGTTCGCGGCCGCTCGGCGGATGGTGCCGAGCAGCTCGTCCACCTGCACCGGCTTCAGGAGGTACTCGAAGGCGCCGAGTTCCATCCCCCGGACCCCCAGCTCCACGGAGGCGTGCCCGGTGAGGAGGATCACCTCGGTCTCCGGGAATCCGTTCCTCATGCGCCGCAGGAGGTCCAGGCCGTCCATCCCCGGCATCTTCACGTCGACCACGGCGCAGTCGAAGTCGGTCCCGGAGAGCGCGGCGAGCGCCTCCACCCCGGACCGGGCCGTGGTGCAGTCCAACCCCCGCCTGCCCAGCAGGGTCGCCGTGGGCTCGAGGAACTCGACCTCGTCGTCCACCAGGAGCAGCTTCAGGTCCGCCACTTCCCGCCTCCTCCCGCCCGGTCAGGCGTTCTCGGGCTCCAGGGGGAACCAGAGCGTGAACGTCGTCCCCCTGCCCGGCGCGCTCTCGACGCCGATGCGGCCGCCGAGGCCGTGCATGATCTCGCGGCACAGGGCCAGGCCGAGCCCGGAGTGGATTCCCGGCCCCGACTTGGTCGAGTAGAACGGTTCGAACACCCTCTGCAGATCCCCGGCGGGGATGCCGGGACCGTCGTCCGCCACCACCACCTCGACCCCGCCTCCCGCCGCCCGCACGGCGAGCCCGAGTTGGCCGTCCCGTCCCATGGCGTCCACGGCGTTGTTGATCAGGTTCAGGAAGACCTGCTGCATCCGGGAGAGGCTCGACCGGAGGATCGGGACCCCGGGCCCGTAGTCCCGGACGATGCGGATGTCCGACGCCTGGATCTCCCTCTCCACGAACCCGACCGTCTCCTCGAGGGCGGCGGCGACGTCCACGGGCTCGAGGTCCGGCCCCACCCGGCGGGAGAAGCCGAGGAGGCGGTGGGTCACCTTGCGGCCCCTCTCGACCTGGGCCTCGATCTTCCCCAGCCGGTCCCGGAACTCCCCGGCCCGCGGGAAGTCCGTGCCGTCGGCCAGGGCGTCCGCCAGCACGCCCACCTGGGCCTGGATGATGGCCAGGGGGTTGTTGATCTCGTGGGCCACGCCGGCGGCCAGCCGCCCGATGGCCGCCATCTTCTGGGACTGCGCCACCGACTCGTAGAGCGCAGCGCGCTCCGCCTGGAGGCCCCGGAGCTGCCGGAGGCGGTACCTCGCGACGAGGGCCGCGGACAGCGGGACCAGGCCGAGGCAGGCCAGGAGCCCCCAGAGGAGCGCGGGGTGGACGTCGGCGATGGAGTCCCCGGGCAGCGCCTGCCTGGCCACGAGCACCCATCGCTCCCCCCGGAGCCACGCGTTGGCGACGAGCTGGTCGTCCTGCCGGAGCATCCTCACGCCGGTGTGCACGGGGATCGGGCCGAGGTCCGCCTTCTCCATGAGGCGATGCGCGGGGGAGTAGCGGGTCTGGTACTCGCCGGCCCTGTTCAGGATGAACACGTCCGCCCCGGACTCGAGGCCGCCCTCGCGGACAAGGTCCGAGAGCCGGTCGGTGTCGATCGTAGCCCTCAGGATGAAGGCCCGGTCGCCGCTCCGCTTCGTCACCGCCATGACCATGTGCGGGAAGCGGCGGAACCCCAGGAACACGTCGCTCTCGTACCGTCCGCGAACCATTGCCTGGTGGAACCAGTCCTCGCCGCTGTAGTCCTGGTCCTCGAGGCTGTAGGGTCCCGCGTAGGCGATGTGGCGGCCGTCCCCCCCTATCAGGCCGAGATCGATGATGGCCCCCTGCCCCTGCCGCATCTGGTCGAGCAGGAACTGGATCACCACCGGGTTCGAGAGCTCCGCGACCGGCAGGGACGCGGCCACGAGGTCCAGGTCCCGCAGCTTCTCCTCGAGGAACAGCTCGATCGTCGCCCTGCGGTTCTTGACCATGGCCTCGAGGACGTTCCTCGCCCTGGCCTCCAGACCGGCCTGGTTGGCGGCGATCCCGGCGAGCCCCATGGCGGCGGTGGGCAGAAGTCCGAAGAGGAGGAGCACCCGGAACATCGAGCCCAGCAGCTTCCGGTAGGTGGTGGGCGCGGACTCAGCCTTCATGGTCCCTCCGGAACGCGTAGTCCCCCGCGTTGAAGGCGTCCTCGTACTCCTTCACCGTCGCGTCGGAGGTCAGCGACATGTCGAGGTGGTTCACGTACCCCATGACCAGGCCGACCGTGGCCAGGGCCTCCTCCATCGCCTCCGGGGGGAGGTGGCGCACCCTGGCGTTGACGAGGTCCGCGGCCTGGTCGCACTCGAACCCGCGCGCGGAGAGGAGGCGCCTGATGAGGACCGCACGGCGGCTCCTCTGCTCCACCCCCGTGGCCCCCCCGACGAAGCGGAAGGAGGCGTGGTTGGACTCCACCCTGTCGCAGACGCGCGCGTCGACGGTCGAGAAGTGGTACCCGATCCGCGAGTTCAGGCTCATGGAGTCGGAGGAGATGAAGGCGTAGGAGGGTTCGCCCATGGGCCGCAGGCGCTGGTCCTGGTCGAAGTTGTAGTTGACGACGGCGGACATGAACCCCCGGAGGGACACGGGCCGGAGGGTCCGCCACCGCAGGCGCGGGTCGGTCATGCCGCGCCAGAGCGCCCTCATCGGCGCGCAGGCGACCTGGTCCATCGTGACGTCGCCTCCCGGCGCGCCCGGGGCGAGTCCGCCGCCGAGATCGAACACCCGGCAGTCGATGGGCACGGACGAGACGAGGCGGCGCGCAGGCGTTCCCCCGTTGACGGCCCCGTCCCCGAGTTCGAACATCTCCTCGACCGTCGCCTGGTGGCAGAAGCGGATGATGTCGTGGATCGTGCGGCACTCGCCGGGGGAGTAGCCGCTGGCCTGGCGATCGCGCAGGGTCAGGGGGACGATCAGGTCCTTGACGGAGGCCAGGCGCTCGACGTTGGGGTTGCGCGGCCCCGCCGGGCGCTCCGCGGCCCCCGCGAGGACCGCCTCGACGCGTCCCCGGTAGACGACACCGGCGTCGGCGTCCACGGTCACGACCTCGCCGTCCGGCGGAAGGACCGCGGTGGCGGTCCGGGTCGCCAGCAGGGCGGGGACGCGGAGTTCGCGGGCCACGGTGGCCAGGTGGCCGGTCACCTCCCCCATGTCGGCGACGAGGGCCGCCGCCCCGGGAAGGAGGACCGCGAACCGGGGGTCCGCTTCCGCGACGGCGATCACGGACCCGGGAGCGCAGCCGAGGACGTCCGCGTCGGACCCGACGCGCCTCAGGGGGCCGGACCCCGCGCCCCTGCTCGCCCGGGAGCCGCCCTCGAGCAGGACGGCCGCCCCCGGGACCCGCGCGCCGGTGGGGCGGTCGGCCTGCTCCGCGTGCCGGGGCTGGGGCCGCACCTGGAGCACGTGGACGCGTCCGTCGCCGTCGACGGCCCACTCCATGTCCAGGGGCATCCCGAACCGGTCCTCGAGGCGCCACGCGGCGTCGGCGATCTCCAGGGCGAGTCCCGGGGAGAGGATCGCGCGGCCGGACAGGGACGCGTCGAGGTCCACCCGCTCCACCCCTCCGGCGGCCGCGCTCCGGAGGATCCCCGCCTGCACCCCCGTGCGGTACGAGGCGACCTCCCGGCGCTCGCGGTCCACGTAGCAGGAGTCCGGCTCCGCCGACCCGTCCACGGCGGAGAGCCCGAGGCCCCGGACCGCCTGGATCAGGGTCCGCTGGCCGAGGGAGGTCGCGCAGGCGCCGTAGAGCACCCCGGCCGCCCGCGCCTCCACCATCCGGACCACGCAGCAGCACATGGCGACCTCGTCGTCCTCGAAGCCCCGCCCCAGGCGGTAGGCGATGGCCTGCGGCGAGTACTTGCCCGCGACCACCTGCCGGAACGCCTCCTCCAGGGCCGCGGGGGGGACGTTCAGGAGGGATCGGTACTGGCCGGCGAAGGACACCTCCATCCCGCCCTCCTGGAGGGCGCTCGAGCGCACCGCGAGCCGGTCCCCGGGGGAGAAGGAGGCCGCGCCGGCACGGAGCGCGGCGGCGACGGCGGCGGGCAGGGGAGACGCGAGGATGGCGCCGGTGATCCCGGCGGAGGCCCTGAAGCAGGACGCGACGTCGCCCGGATCCGCGCCCTCCATCCCGGCCGCGATCCGATCCCCCAGGCCCCCCTCCTCCATGAGGGCGCGGTAGGCGGCGACCGTGGTGGCGAACCCGTCGGGGACCCGTCCGCCGAGGACCCTGCGCGCCTCCCCGAGGAAGGCGCTCTTCTGCCCGACGACCTCGGACAGCGATGCGTCCACGTCGGCGAGGCCTAGGACCATCCCGACCTCCCGCAGCGAGGGCGTGATCTCGACCCCGCGGGCGATCCCGCTCTTGAGGCTCTCGAAGAGCGGGACGAGATCGCCGTACCTGTCCTCCGTCATCCGGTTCAGGTGGACCACCATCCGGTAGGTCTGGACCATGACTCCGGCCACGAGGCGGCGGAGTTCCGCCGCGGAGAGCCTCCCGGAATCCAGGGCCTCCTGGATGCGCTCCACGTGTCCCAGGGCGGAGTTGTTCGCGTGCAGGACTTCACGGAATGCGGCCATGCGGGACTCGAGGGGCGGTCCCTCGCCGTGCCCCCGACCCAGGAGTCTGGAGACGATGCCGCCGCGGGACATCCGGGCTCCGCAGGGCCGCCGCGCGACCCGCGCGGGGTGATCCGCGCGGGCCGCTCGCGGCGCCCGTCAACCGGCCGCTAGATCCCCGATCCTATTCGGTCCCGGGGACTTCCGCGGCTCCTTCCCCCCTGCCCCGGGCGACGGCCCGTGACCAGCAATCGTGATTTTCTGCACAATATCGAAGGACCCTGTTCCGGCCCCCTGCTAGGATCCCGGGCGAGATCGAGACCGGTCCGGCGACGTTCGGACGATGTGCACCATGTCCTGGTCCTTCGCGAGCCGCCCTTCCGCGCCGCGTGCGCGTCCCGCGCGCCGGCCTCCCCCTCCCGGCGATCTCCGGCCCCGCCCCCGGGAGCGGGCTCCTTCGAGGCGGGTCGCGCCCGTGCCCCCGGGGGCGGCGGGCGCGGGAAGGGGGTGAGTTCCCGTGGCCATCATCACGATTTCAAGGGGTTCGATGAGCGGGGGGGAGGCGCTGGCGACCCTGCTGGCCCGGGACCTGGGCTGCCCCGTCCTCGGCCGCGAGGTCGTGCTCGAGGCGGCCGCCGCGATCGGGGTCCCCGAGGAGACCCTCGGGCAGAAGTTCGAGCGGAGCCCGGGGCTCTGGGGGCGGCTGACCTCGGACCGGCGCGTCTACGTCGTCGCGGTCCAGGCGGCGCTGGCCGAGCACGCGGCCACGGGCCGTCTCGTCTACCACGGGCTCGCGGGGCACCTCCTGCTCAAGGGCGTCCCGGCGGTCCTCCGGGCACGGCTCATCGCGCCGCTGGAGATGCGCGTCCGCACCGTCATGGAGCGCCAGGGCCTGGGGCGGAGCGCCGCGGTGGAGTACATCGAGAACGTCGACGAGGACCGCGTCCGCTGGACCAGGTTCATCTACGGCGTCGACTGGCGGGACCCGGCCCACTACGACCTCGTCGTGAACCTCGAGAACATCTCCATCCCCGCCGCCGGCGAGATCATCGCGCGGGCCGCCTCCCGGGTCGAGTACGCGATCACGCCGCCGGTCCTGAAGGCGCTCGCCGACTTCCGCCTGGCCTGCCGGGTGAAGGTGGCCCTGGCCGTGAACCCCCAGACGCGGGGAATCGACCTCAAGGTGCGGGCCGACGGGGGCGCCCTGACGGTCGAGGGCGACCTGCCCGCCGCCGGGATGCTCACCCGCGCCAGCCGAAGGGACGAGGAGGAGGTCCTGCGCACCGCCCGGGAGGTGCCCGGCGTGGTCGACGTGGCGCTGGACCTCAGGCGGTACGACCCGTCCCTCTGAACTCGACCTTCCCGAAAGAGGACCCGTGAACTGGATCACCTGGCTTCACGAACTGGGGCGGGACGCGAACGCCGGGGCGCCGGGGTTCCAGGCGGGCGCTTCGTACCTCCTGGTCTCCGTGTCGATGCCCGTGGCCATCGGCCTGTTCGTGGGATTCGGCTTCCGCCTCGTGGAGGCCGTCTTCGGGATCCGGCTCGGGAAGGGGGGGCACTGATGTCGGCCGGCGACTTCCTCCTGGACCTCGGGCACTTCCCCTGGCTCATCCTCTTCGGCCTCGTCATCGGCGTCATCGGGGGGTTCTTCGGCGTGGGCGGGGGCTTCCTGATGGTCCCGATGCTGAACGTCGTCTTCGGGATCCCCTACAACATCTGCGTCGGGTCGGATCTCGGCCAGATGTGCGGGATGTCCACGGCGGCCACCGTGCGCCACATGCGCTTCGGCAACATCGACTTCAAGCTGGGGTTCCTGATGATCGTGGGGACCGCGACCGGGGTGGAGCTGGGCGCGATCCTCCTCGAGCTCCTGAAGCGGGCGGGGGAGACCACGATGACGGTGGTCATGAGCCTGATCTACGCCGCCCTCCTGCTCTTCCTCGGTCAGGCCATCGTCCGCGAGTCCCTGCGGACGATCAAGGCGGGGGGCGGGGAGGGCGACGGGGGCGGGGGCGTGCCTCCGGCGTCGGGAGTCATGCTCCGGCTCCGCACGCTGAAGCTCCGGCCCATGGTGAGCCTGCCCGCTTCCGGGATCGCCTCCGTCTCGCTGTGGGTGATCCTGGGCATCGGGTTCGCCACGGGGGTCCTGTCGGGGATGCTCGGCGTGGGCGGCGGCTTCATTCGGATGCCCGCCCTCGTCTACATCCTGGGCTGTCCCACGGTGGTGGCCGTGGGGACCGACCTCTTCGAGATCATGTTCAGCTCCGGGTACGGCGTCTTCTCCCACTCCATGAAGGGGAACGTCCACCTGGTCCTGGTCCTGGCGCTCCTGATCGGGACGACGATCGGAGCCCAGATCGGGGCCTCCTACACCCGGAAGGCGGGGGGGCCGCGCGTCCGGCTGGGCTTCGGCTGCCTGGCCTTCGTGGGGGTCCTGATGGTCGCCGTCAAGCTCTGCCTCAAGCTGACGGGGCATTGAGGCCGGGCCGTCGGCGGTTGCTAGGATCGCCCTGATGTCCGGGCTCTACGACCGCCTCGCGCGAATCCTCTCCGGCGGCGCCGGGCGCCGCCGGAGAGTCCCGGTCGGCGAGAAGTTCCGCCGGTTCCGGGCCATCGGATCCTCCAACGACGCGTTCCTCCACCTCCTTGCCGACCTCCAGGATCGGGAGGAGGATCCCGCCGCGGAGGCGTGCGCCTCCGCGGACTCCGCCCTGGAGGAGATGGGGCGCCACGTGCACTCGATGGCGGAGGCCCTCGTCGCGCTGTCCGGAGGCCGCCACGCGGAGGTGCTGCGGCGCTGCGGGGAGATCGATCGGAACCTGCGGACGGAACTGCACGGGGCCCCGCCCGGCGACACCGGGGCGGTCATCGTGTGGCCGGGGGATCCGGACGCCCTGCGGCCCCGGGTCGTGGGCCCGAAGGCGGCGCGGCTGGCGGAGGCGACGTCGATCCCGGGCCTCGAGGTTCCGCCGTTCTTCTCCGTCTCCGCCCGGGGGTACCGCCTCTTCATGGAGGGGTCGGGCCTCGGGGAGGTCGTGGACGGCGTCCTGTCCTCCTCCGGGTCCCCGGAGCCCGGTGCGGTGAAGGCGGCCTCGGAGGCGATCGGTGCGGCCTTCGCGCGTGCCGTGGTCCCGGAGGAGATCGAGGCGGGGCTGCAGTCCGCGGTCCGCACCCTCCTCGACAGGGGCCGGTGGGAGCCCGGGGTCGCCGTCCGGTCCAGCGCCGTGGTGGAGGGATCCGCCTCCTCCTTCGCCGGCCAGTTCGAGAGCGTGCTCAACGTCCGCGGCCCGGACCTGGCGGAGGCGTACAAGAGGGTGGTCGCCAGCAAGTACCGGCATCACGCCCTCCGGTACGCGCTCTCGCGCGGATTCCGCGAGAAGGACGTGGCGATGCCCGTCCTGGTCATGGCGATGGTGCGCCCCTCCTCCAGCGGGGTCGCCTACTCCCGCTGTCCCGGGCGGCCGCAGTCGGTCATGATCACGGCGGTCCCGGGCCTGGCCCAGGCGGTCGTCGACGGGAGGGTGACCCCGGACACCTTCCTGGTCTCGATCCGGGACCCGGACCTGGTGGAGGAGTTCCTCCCCGGCCGACGGGGTTTCTCGCTGCGGTGCGCCGCCGACGGGGGGCTCATCGAGGTCGGGGAGCGGGTCGCGCCCGCAGGCGCCCCCGCCCTGCCCGCGGACGGGGTCCGCGAGGTGGCCCGCATGGCGTGCAGCCTCGAGAAGCACTTCGGGTCCCCCCAGGACGTCGAGTGGGCCCGGAACGAGGCCGGGAGGGTCCTGGTGGTCCAGACGAGGCCGCTGCACCTTCCCAGGGTGGACGCGCGGCCCCAGCCCTCCCGGCCGCCCGTGGAAGGGCACCGCGTCCTCCTGGCGGGGGGGCGGCGCGCCTCCGGAGGCGTCGCCTCGGGCCCCCTGTTCCACCTCCGCGATCCGATGCACGTCGACGCGGTCCCGGAGGGGGCGATCCTCCGCGTCCCGATGACGACGCCGCGGCTGGCGGGGGTGATGGGACTGGCGGGCGGGATCATCGCCGCCGCGGGCAGCCCCGTCGGGCACATGTCGACCATCGCCCGGGAGTTCGGGGTGCCTTGCGTGATCGGTGCGGCGGACTCCCTGGCCTCCCTGCCGCAGGGCGCGATCGTCACCCTGGACGCCGACGCCGGCATCGTCTACGAGGGCGCCGTCCCCGGCCCGCCGGGCCCCGGGCCCCATGCCCGGCCCGCCGGGAGGAGCCGGGATCCCGCCGGGGAGGACCTGGACCTCCTCCTCCAGCAGGTCTCCCCGCTGACCCTTCCCGAGCCGGGGACCCCCGGTTTCCTCCCGGAGAACTGCCGGACCTTCCACGACATCGCGAGGTACGTCCACCAGGCGGCGATGGCGGAGATGTTCGAGCTGGAGGACTCCGCGGCGGGGGAGATGCGCTCGGCCCGGCGCCTCGCCTGGGGGGTGCCCCTGCAGGTCCTCCTGGTCGACCTGGGCGGAGGGGCGGAGGCCGGCGATCCCTCGGTCGTCACGGTCGCGGAACTTCGTTCCGTGCCGCTTCTCGCCGTCATCGAGGGAATGTCGGACCCGCGCCTGCACTGGACCGGCCCCGTCGGGTTCGATCTCAAGGGGTTCATGTCCGTCGTCGTGCACAGCGCCGCCGACGACCAGCGGTACGGGGAGCCCTGCTACTGTCTCTGCTCCCCGGACTACATGCACTTCGCTTCGCGGCTCGCCTACCACTTCGCCACCGTGGACTCGATCTGCGGCGGCTCCGTCAACGAGAACTACGCCCGCTTCCTCTTCCACGGGGGGGCGGCCGTGGCGGCCCGGCGCGAGTGGCGCGCCCACTTCCTCGCCGTGATCCTCGAATCCCACGGCTTCGCCGTCAGGCAGGCGGGCGATCGGGTCGAGGCCGTCCTGGCGAAGAGGGGGGCGGACCGGGTGGTGGAGGCGCTCGGGATGCTGGGGAGGCTGATGGTCGCCTCCCGCCACCTGGACATGGTGATCGAGAGCCGGTCCACCGCGGACGTCCTGGCCCGGGCCTTCCTCTCGGGGGACTACTCCTTCCGGCGGCTCGCCGGCCACGGCCCCCGGGACGGCACGGGGGCCGCGCCTCCTAGTGCATCTCCCACTTGATGAACGGCTCCTTCACGTCCACCATCGCGTTCACGATCAGCTCGACGAGCCCGCCGTAGGTGATCCCGCTCTTCTCCAGGGCGCCGTAGCGCTGGAGGATGTCCCGGAGCTGGCCCTTGCAGTTGGAGCAGGGGGCGCAGAGGTACTTCTTCACCTCGGGGCCCGGATGGTCGGCGAAGGCGTCCAGGACCTGCTTGAACTTCACCCGTCCCGCGACGGCCGTGCGCCAGTCGGTGAAGTTGTTGCCGGACATCACCGCGAACCCGCTCCCGCCGCCGCAGCAGTAGTTGTCCACACCGTGGGGCGTCATCTCCCGGAACTGCGGGCAGAGGTGGCGGAGGATCCGGCGCTGGGGCTCCACGATGCCCAGGTTCCGGACGATGTTGCACGGGTCGTGGAGTGTGACCGGGAAGTCGTTCTTCGAGGGGTCGAACTTGATCTTCCCGCTGAAGACGATCCTCTCGAGGAGCGGCAGGCAGCTCTCGCGGCGGATCGACATCTCCCCCGTCAGGACCCGGTCGGCGACGGTGATCAGCGCCTTGTGCTCGTGGCCGCACTCGCCGGCGACGATCCTCTTCACCTTCAGTTTGCCGGCCGCCTGGGCGTGCTTCAACGCGACCCTGGCGAGCTGGAAGTCGTCGTAGAAGAGCCCGTAGTTGACGCCGTCGTAGCCGACCTGCTCCGAGGAGAGCGTCCAGTCCACGCCCGCGGCGTTGAGGATGATGGCGAAGGCCCCGGGGTTCTCGGGCCAGGCGAGGATCTCGCCCGCGTTGTGGAGCAGGAGGACGTCCGCCCCCTCCTTGTCCCAGGGGGTCGTCGCGTCGAGCCCCGTGAGGTCCTTCGTGTCCTCGTCGATGAAGTCGACGTTGTCCTTCACGACCTCGGGGTTCATACCCGTGGAGGAGCCGACCCCGAGCTGGAGGACCGTCCCCTTCTCGTGCAGCTCCTTCGGGGCCCATCCGAGCTCCTGGCTGAAGAGCTTCCTCAGCTCGTGGGCGATGAGCCCGTTGTCCACCCCGATGGGGCAGACCTGCGCGCAGCGGCGGCAGAGGTTGCAGCGGTAGGCCAGTTCGTAGAGGCGGGAGATCGTGGTCCAGTTGAGGTCCACGTCGGCGCCCGTGAGGAAGGACGCCGCCCTCCCCCCGGGCCTGGCGTACCTCCTCACGAGTCGGCGCAGGGCCTCGGACCTGTAGGTGGGCCTGTAGATCTCCATCCCGCCGGAGCCCTTGAAGACGTGGCAGGAATCGCTGCACGTCTGGCACCCGACGCAGTACTCCAGCGAGAGGGTGAGGGGCTGGAGGAAGGTCCAGTTGTTCTCCCTCTCCAGGAGCTTCTTCAGGCCGGAGGCGAACCGGTCCACGAGCTCCTTCTCCTCGGCCGGGTCCCGCGGGTGGGGGAGGCTCAGGGCGACGACCCCGTCGAGGTTGCAGACGAACCGCTTCCGGGCCTCGGGGGAGATCTCCTTCCACGGAGGTTCCGCGTCCGGCTCGTCGTAGGGAGGCGGCAGGGGGATCAGCATCCCCGTGTCCACGGGCGACAGGACCTCGTCCCCGTCCTCCCCGATGCCGCGCACGCCCCTGATGGCCTTCATTCGCCGCCTCCCTTCGAGGCGATGTCCACCCACGTCTTCCTGCCGTCGGCTCCCAGGTGCGGCGCCGCCCAGGTGGGTGACTGGCGGAGCATCGTCCCGAGTTCCCTCTCCATGGGGCTTCCGGCCGCGAGGGGGCGGTCCTCCCACCGGACCTGGTGATAGGTGAAGTACTTGGCGACGAAGTGCATCATCTGGCTGAAGGGGAGGTAGGCCAGGAACACGAGGGCCACCACGAAGTGGAGGGCGAGGCCCCCGGGGACGGCCGCGGGGGGCCGGGCGGCGAGGAGGGCTCCCGCGAACGCGAGGACGTCGCCGGGGAAGTCCCCCGCGGAGAGGATGGCGGCTCCCCCCGTCGCGAAGAGCGCGGACAGGAGGAGGAGGTTCAGGAGGGCGACGGGCGTGGTGATCAACCTGAGCTTCGGATCCAGGAGGCGGCTCGCGAGGAGGCCGAGGGCGCCGAAGGCCCCCAGCCCGTAGGCCGTCCCCGCCAGGAGGGGGAACCCCGTCGCCATCACTCCCCATCCCGGGCCCTCCACGCCCGCGACGGCGGCGGCGCCCCGGAGGAGCGCCAGGCCGGCGGCGGCGGCCAGGAGGTACAGGCCCAGGTGGAAGGGGAAGGAGAACCACCAGAGCCGCCGGTTGTGCTCCCACAGGGCCTTGAGGAAGAGGACCTCCCTCAGCATGTAGGCCAGCTCCGCGGCATGGGACTCCTTCCGCGGCGCCTTCCACCACTCGTACTCCTCGAGGTAGGAGCCCCCGTACCGCCCGCGGCCCTTCTCCTTCGGGACCGGGGCGAGCTCCCACCGCAGGTGCACGGGCATCCTCCAGATCCGCAGGCACCGGAGGACGAAGGCGACGGCGAAGACGGCGACGGAGCCGTAGGACAGAGCCAGCAGCGTCGAGCCCGCCATGGGGGCGCCCCTCTCGACGGCGAGGATCTCCGCGCTCCGGGAGTCGCCGGCTCGCGGAGCGGAGGTTTCCTCGGAGGCCCGGGGCCGCTTCCGGTCCGCGGGCAACTGTGCAAGAAATCACAGTATAGGGAGCGAAGGGGGCGGGTGGATCGTGCGATCGGGAGCGTGGTCACAGGCGGGTCCGGGGACGCGGGCGGCCCTTCCGTGTGTCTTGACACGCTTCCCCCGGGCCGATAGCCTCCTCCTCGTGAAGGACACCAGGGACGTCCCCGATCGACCGCCGGGCGCCGGCGGAAAGCCCGTCGGCGCCAGGCGAAGCGGAGCCGGACGCCGCAGGAGGGCCGGGACGGCCCGTCCCGTTCCGGGGGAGCGGCTGAACCGGCTCATCCTGGATCGGCTGATCCGGTACTTCTGGCGGGTGGCCGAATTCGCGGCGGAGGGATCGGGCACCACGATCACCAGCAAGCGGCTCGGGGAGGCGCTGAACATCGACCCGAGCCAGATCCGGAGGGACTTCGCGGCCGTGGGCCTCGTGGGGATGAGCCACGTCGGCTACGACATGTGCGAGGTCTGCCGCGCCATCCGGAACGCCGTAGGGTTCGACCGTCCGTTCCCCGCGGTCCTCCTGGGCACGGGGAACCTCGGGAAGGCGCTCCTCAGCTACGCCGGGTTCCGCCGCTACGGACTGCAGATCGTGGCGGCCTTCGACAGCGACCCGGTGAAGCTGGGGGCGAAGGTCTCCGGGCAGATCGTCCAGTCCATGGAGGCCTTGAAGCTCTTCCTCGCGGTCCATGACGTCCGGCTGGCCATCCTCACCACCCCCGCGGAGGTCGCCCAGGGGCTGGCGGACCTCGTCGTCTCGGGGGGGGTCCGGGCGATCTGGAACTTCACCCCCACCCGGCTCGTCGTCCCGTCCGGTGTGCTGGTCCGGAACGAGCACATCTCGGTGGGGCTCGGGGAGATCTCCTACCACCTCAACTTCCCTCCTCCCTTCGCCGATGCCGTCCGGGGGCAGCGGGGCTTCGAACCCGAGTGACTCCTATTCGTGACAAACATCACGAATAAGTTGACTCCCGCCCCGGACCGCCGTATCCTCGTGCTTTCAGGGGGAATTCGTCCGGCAGGGTGGAGTCTCGCGAGATGCCCGTGGCCTCGCCGTCCGTGCCGCTCCTCGTGGTGGGCCTGAGCCACCGGACCGCGCCCGCCGAGGTGCGCGGGACGCTGGCCTTCCGCGCCGACGAGGCCGCCGACCTCCTCGTCCGGGGAAGGCGCGAGGGGGCGTGGAGCGAGGCGATGCTCCTCTCGACCTGCAACCGCACGGAGCTGTACGCGGCTCCCGGGCCCGGAGCGGAGAGCGGAGGAGGGCTCGCGGCGAGGCTCGCCGCGGCGCACGCGCCGGCGGTGCCCCCCGTGGACGGGTTCCTCTACCGGGCCGAGGGGCGCGGTGCGGTCCGGCACCTCCTCCGCGTCGCCTGCGGGCTCGACTCGATGGTCCTCGGCGAGAGCGAGATCGCGGGGCAGGTGAGGGAGGCCTACAGGCTGGCCCGGGAGGCGGGGACCGCGGGGCCGCAGCTCGATCTCGCGGTCCCCCTGGCGCTCCGTGTCTCGGCGAGGGCCAGGGAGGCGACGGGCATCCACCGCGGCGTGACCTCCGTGCCCGGGGCGGCGCTGGCGCTGGCGAGGGGGCACGCGGGGGACCTCTCCCGCGCCCGCGTGCTGATCGTCGGGGCGGGCGAAGCCGGGCGCATCGGGGCCCGCCTCTTCGCGTCGGAACGCCCCCTGTCCCTCCGGATCGCGGACCGTAAATCGGACTGCGCGGAGGCCCTGGCCGGGGAGACCCGGGGAACGGCCCTCGACTGGTCCCGCCTCGAGGAGGCCCTCGGCGATGCGGACGTCGTCCTGACCGCGGTGAGCGCGCCGGATCCGGTCCTCACCTGCGCGGCCCTGCGGGCGGCGGCCCCCCGGCGCGCGGGGAGGAGGCTCGTGATCCTCGACATCGGCATCCCCCGGAACGTCGAGGCGGGGGCGCGGGACCTCGAGGGGGTGCTCCTCTTCGACTCCGACGACATCGCGCGGCTGGTCGACGGGAACCGGGAGCAGCGGCGGACGGAGATGGCGAAGGTGGAGGCGCTGGTCGAGGAGGGGCTCGACCGGATGCACCGGGGGCGGCGGCGGGCGTCGTCGGAGCCCCTGGTGAAGGAGATACGCCTGTCCCTGGAGGGCCTGCGGCGGCGCGAGCTGGAGCGCAGCCGCCGCCACTTCACCCCCGCGCAGTACGAGCACCTGGACCGCCTGACGAGGAGCCTCGTCGAGAAGGCCTACCACGTCCCGATGGAGGTCCTGGGCGAGCCGGACCCCGTGGTCCGGGACGATGCGTGGGTCCGGCGCCTCTTCGGCGTGGCCGGCGGGGAGGCGCCGCCGTAGAGCGGCCCGGCACGTTGGAAGCCGGCGACCGCCCGCGGGAGGACTCGCGGGAGAACCCGGCGGTTCCCGCCGGGATGTCCCGGCGACCGGGCGGG
Source organism: uncultured Planctomycetota bacterium (assembly GCA_964370855.1). GTDB lineage: Bacteria > Planctomycetota > JAJSAM01 > JAJSAM01 > JAKLKS01 > JAKLKS01. The sequence continues at coordinate 87,196 of CAYJMF010000004.1, forward strand.
ACCCATCCGGGATTCCCGCTCCCCCGGACCCCTCCCGCCGATAGCATCCGCGGCGATGGCTGCCCCCATGGCGAAGGCCGCGCTGCTCCTTGCGCTCCTCCTTCCGGCCGTTCCGGCGCTGCCTTCCCCCGCGGCCCAGGACGCACCGCCCCCGCCCGGCGCCCCCGACGCCGAACCGGCGATCGCGCAGGCGCGGATCGCGCAGGCGAGCGCCGAGGCCTCGTTCCTGACGGCGAAAGGCCTCCGCTCGCTGGCGGACACGGCCTGGGGCCTGGGTCTCAAGGCCACCGCCGCCGGGCTCTACAGGCACCTGCTCGAGTACAGCCCGGACGATCCCCACGCGCGCGACCGGCTGGGCTGGAGGCGCAGGGGCGTCCTGTGGGAGCGGGACAAGGCGCCGGAAGCCGTGGACGCGGCCGACGCCGCCAAGGCGAGGTCCTTCGCTGCCCGGCGGGCCCGCGATCTCGCCGCTCCGGCGGAGGCGCACGCGCGGCTCGCCGCGCTCCTGGAGAAGGCGGGGCGGAAGGACGAGGCGCGAACGGCGTACGAGGCCGCCTTCCGCCTGGATCCCTCCAACGCGGCGGCGCGGACCGCCCGGGGCGACGTCCTCGTGGACGGGAAGTGGGTCCCGGCCGAGGTCGTGGCGTACCGGGGCCTCCGCAAGCGCCTGGACGAGGCCCGTCGCGGGCTCAAGGCGGCGCCGTCGCGCGCCAGGCCCGTGGCCGAGCGCACGGAGGCGGAGGAGCACCTCGGCGTGGATCTCGCGCGGGCCCGGAGCCCGCGGTTCCTGGCCCGGATCGACGGGAAGCCGGAGGACGCGGCGCGACTGTGCGACACGGCGGAGCGCGCCGTCGATCTCCTGGACGCGCTCCTCGGCACGGCCGCGACCCCGGGGGAGAGCCTGAACCCGTACCTGATCATCCTCTCCGGCGAGGGCCGCTACAGGTCCGTGGTCGGGCGCCTGCCGTTCCCCTCCCCGGAGGCGAAGGCCCTGGCCCTCTCGCAGGTGGGGATGTTCCTCGACGACGGAACCTACGTCGGGTACCTGGTCGACCCGGCCTGGACCCTCGACCTGGCGGCGCACAAGGCGGGCGAGGCGTTCCTGCGGCTGCGGTACCCGGAGGCCTACCAGAGGATGTGGCTCCGCGAGGCCTTCGGGGTCCTCGGCGCGGCCCTGCTGCTGGAGTCCCACGAGACCTTCTGCGTGCAGGTCGAGGACGGGAGCGTGCTGCGCGACGACCCGGACCTGCCCTCCCGGTGGCCCGCGCTCCTCGCGGCGGAGGTCGCGAAGGGGAAGGACCGCCCGCTCCGGGCGATCGCGGACCTCGACATGGCGCAGCTGTCGTACTCCGACGTCGCCAAGGCCTGCTGCGTGATCCTGTGGTGGGAGGCCACGCGACCGGGCTCGACGGCCCGCTTCCTCGACGCGGTCGCCCGGGGGAGGCCCGCGGAGGAGGCGGCGGTGGAGGCGTTCGGCGCCGGCCTCGACGCGCAGGACGCGGCGTGGCGTCCCTGGATCGCTGCGGTGGCCGCCGCGAAGTGACCGGTGCACCTTGAGCGGCACCTGTCGAGTCCCGGGCGGAGGGAGCGTGCCATGAGTGCCGAGGAGGCCCGGCGGGGGCGCGAAGACCGGTGGCGCGGCGGGCACGGGGGACCTCGCCAGCGCCGCCTTCGTGGTCGCCTCGCCTGAAGCCCGACCATGCGTCCCATCATCCGTCCAGCACATCCAGAGGACGCCGCCGGAATCGCACGGGTCCACGGGGACGCATGGCGGGCGGCCTACCGGGGCCTCGTTCCCGACGGGTTCCTCGAGGCCCGTGGAAGGGAGCCCGACACGGTGGAACGCCGGCGGCGGTGGATCGGGGACCCGAAGGTCTCCACCTTCGTCGCGGAGGAGGACGGGGAGATCCTCGGCTTCGCCAACGGGGGGCCGGCGCGGGAGGGGCCGGCGGGGTTCGACGGGGAGCTGTACGCGATCTACGTCCACCCCTCCCGCCAGCGGGAGAGGCTGGGCTGGCGGCTCCTCCTGCACCTGGCCGAAACCCTCCACGGCCGCGGGTTCCGCTCCCTCTGCCTGTGGGTCCTCCGGGACAACCCCGGGGGGCGGGCCTTCTACGCGCGCGTCGGCGGCCGGGCCGTGGAGGAGAAGGAGATCGAGATCGGCGGGGCGCGCCTCGTCGAGATGGCCTACGGCTGGCCGGACCTCTCCCGCCTTCTCCGGATGCGCGTGCGGCTGGCGTCTCCCGATCCCGCCTGGCCGGCCCGTTTCGGGGAGGAGGCGGCGCGCCTGCGGGAGGCCCTCGGGGAGGAGGCCGCGGCGGTGGAGCACATCGGCAGCACCGCGGTCCCGGACCTCGCGGCCAAGCCCGTCGTGGACATCCAGCTGGGGCTTCGGACCTTTCCCATGGGTGAGGCAACGATGGGGGCGATCCTCGCCCTCGGGTGGACCTTCGACCCGGCTCTTCAGGACATCGAGGGGCGTCAGTACTTCGCCCGCGGACACCCGAGCGACTTCCACCTCCACGCCTGCCTCCACGGGGGGGAGTTCTGGAGGAGCCACATCGCGTTCCGCGACGCCCTCCGCGGGAACCCCGCCCTCGCCCGGGAGTACGAGGCCCTCAAGCGCCGCCTCGCCGCCGAGGTGGGCGACGACCGCCTCGCCTACCTCGCCGGGAAGGCCCCCTTCATCGAACGGGTGATCCGGGACGCCGGAGGCGAGTGAGGCGGGGGCGGGGTGGCCGTCGGTGCCGACCTTTCCTCCCTCCCTCCATTCCGGGGAAGGAACACCTGGCCGGTGGGCCGGACTACAATCGCAGGATGGTGGTCGGGAGATGGATCCTCGTTCTCGCCGTCGCGCTCGTCCTCTCCGCCTCGGGCAGCGCCCAGGAGGTCCCGCCCCCGGAGCCCCCGCCGGCACCGCCGGCCCCGGCCCCCGTTCCCCTCCGTCCGGCCCGCACCTTCGACGCGGCCCTGCCGCTGGTGGTCCGTGCCGAGATCGCCGACGGCGAGGAGGAATGGATCGGCGAGACCCCCGCGGGCACCAAGGAGGGGCTCTCCATCCCCGCCTGCCGCCGGTGGTGGGTGGAGCCGGCCTCCCGGGGACTCCGCGACGCCGACCTCCCCGGCCTCGCGGCGGAGGCCGCGGCCCGGGGCGTGGAGGAGCTGGATCTGTCCGGCTGCAGGCGCCTCACGGGGAAGGGGCTCGCGGCCCTGCGCACCACCCCGCTCCGGGCCCTCCGGCTCGGCGGGCTCTCCCTGGACGCCGCGGGCATGGCGGCGGTGGCCGCGATCCCGGGACTGGAGGAGGTCCGGCTCGGGAGGGCCCACGTGCCCGCGGAGGCCCTGGCCCTCCTCGGCGGGGCGAAGGGCCTCCGCCGGCTGGACCTCTCGGACACGGAGGCCGACGACGGGACCATCGGTGCCCTGGCGGGACTCGCGGACCTGGAGGACCTCGACCTCTCGGGAACCCTCGTGGGCGACGGGGGCGCGGCCCTGCTCGCCGGGTTCAAGTCCCTGCGCCGGGTCGACCTCTCCGGATCCCTGCTGACGGGAGAGGGCGTCCGGGCCCTGGCCGGGGTCCCCTCCCTCGAGGACGTGGGCCTCGGGAGCCTGCCGATCCCGGAGGCCGCGGCGGCCACCCTCGCCCGCCTTCCCCGCCTGCGGCGCGTCGTCCTCTCGGGAGGGGAGTGGCGGGAGGTCCGGAGCGACCTCGGAGACGCCACCGCGCGGGCCCTGGCGGGCGTCCCGACCCTGGAGGAGGTGGACCTCTCGGGCAGCCACGTCACCGACGGAGGCGTGGTGGCGCTGGCCGGGCTCCCCCGGCTGCGCTCCATCTCCCTGGAGAGGACCGCGACGGGCGATGCGGGGGTGAAGGCCCTGGCCGCGGCCCCCCTCCTGGAGACCCTCCACATCGCGGACACGGCCGTCGGCCCCGCGGGCCTCGCCGCCCTCGGCGGCAGGGGGACCCTGCGGGGGTTGTGGATCCGGCACCGGGGCCCGGGGAAGGGAGCGCTCGCCTTCCTGGCCCGCCTCCCCGGCCTCCGTTCGCTCTTCATCCACGGACGCGGGGTCACCGACGACGAGCTGGCGACCATAGGGAAGCACCCCGATCTCCGGTTCCTTTCCCTCCCCGGCACTTCCCTCCGCGGCCCCGGCCTCGCCGTCCTCGAGGACATGCCGGCCCTGGAGCACCTCGTCCTCTGCGACGCGCCGCTGTACCCCTCCGCCACCCGGCACATGGGCGCGCTCCAGCGCCTCCGGTACCTGAACCTGGCGGGGACCGGCATGAAGGACCCCGGCCTCGCCCCGCTGGGGGGCCTCAGCGGGCTGCGGGGCCTCGATCTCGCGGGGACGGCGATCACCGACGCGGGCCTCGGGAGGCTCGGGGGGATGGCGTCCCTGGAAACCCTGGATCTCCAGGACACCGCTCTCGGGGACCGGGGCCTTGAGGCGCTGGCCGGGCTCCGCGGCCTCAGGTGCCTCCGCGTCTCCAAGCCCTGGGAACCGAAGGAGGCCCGGGGCCGGATCGGGGACGAGGGGCTGGAGGCCCTCGCGAAGATGGACCGGCTCGAGACCCTCTGGCTCGGCCACACGAACGTCACGCCGAAGGGCCTCGGCGTCCTGAAGTCCCTCCCCTCGCTGATGGAACTGGATCTCTGGGGGGTGCCCCTGGGGGACGCGGGCGCCGCACGGGCGGCGGAACTGGACGGGCTCGTGGAACTCGACCTGAACGACACCGGAATCACCGAGGCCGCCATCGCTCCCCTGGGCTCCCTCGGCACCCTCCTCTCCCTGAAACTCGGGAGACTGGGCGGACCCTGCCGCGGCTTCGTCTCCGCCTGCCGGGGATGGCCGCGGCTGGAGTCGCTGCGCCTGGAGGACACCCCCGAACTGTGCGAGGAGGCCATCCTCTCCATGGCCGTGCTCCCGAGGCTGGAGGAGCTGGTGATCTCCCAGGCCGTGGTCACCGCGAAGGGGGTCCGTGCCCTCGGCGGGTCGAACTCCCTCCGCCGCCTGCGGTTCTTCTTCGTGGATTTCCGGCCGGGGAAGTTGGACGGTCTCGGGCCCCTCGCACGCCTTCGGTCCCTGGAACTCCCGGGGTGCGAACTCGTGGACTCCGGGCTCGCCTGCCTCGCGACCATGGGCGGCCTCCAGGAACTCGACCTGTCCAGCAACGAGGGAGTGACGGACGCCACGGCCCGACTCCTCGGGGGCCTGTTGCGCCTTCGCGACCTGGACCTGGGGGGCACCGCCTGCGGGGACGGCGGGCTGGAGGCGCTCCGGGGGCTGCCGCGCCTCGCCGCCCTGGACCTCGGGGAGGCGCCGATTTCCAGGAAGGGCCTCCGGCTGCTCGAGTCGGCCCGGGGACTCGGGTCCCTGAGGATCCCCTCGTCGCTCCTCCGCGGGGCGGACGCGGCCGCGCTCCGGAAGGCCCTGCCCGGGTGCGAACTGAAGGGCGACTGAAGACACGCGACGCGACGGGGCCCGCCGGGGGCGCGCGGGATTGGCTCACATCCTCCGACTCCGGCCCTCCGTGGCTCCGGCGGATTCCTGCAATCATGGGTTGTCGTTGTCGGGAGGCGACGGACCGCCCGCAGCTTCCAAGTCCGACCGCACCTCCACCATCCCGCGCGCCACCCAGGCCGCCAGCGCGGTCTCGGTCAGCCTTCCGGCGGCGAGGTCACGGATCACGACCACCGCCTCCGGCTCGGTGACTGCCAGCTCATGCCCGTTCAGCTGGAGGAAGACGTCCATCGCGGCGAGGGCGACGCGCTTGTTGCCGTCGACGAAGGAGTGGTTGCGGGCCAGGCCGAAGCCGTAGGCAGCCGCCAGTTCCGCCAGTCCCGCCGAGCCGTAGGCCAGGGCGTTCCGGGGTCTCGCGAGGGCGGACTCCAGGGCCCCCTCATCGCGCACGCCTCCGGGACCGCCGTGCTCGACGAGGAGTTCCCCGTGGATGGCGAGCACCACGGACTTCGACAGCCACCGCGGGCGTTTCACCGGGCCAGTTCACGAAGGGCGTTTCGGAACCTGCGGCGCGTGCGCTCGAACGCCTCCATGGCCTCGGCGAACCCGGGGTCGAAGGGCGTGACCAGGAGGCCGTCGGGGCTGCGCGTCACGACGACGGAATCCCCCTCGGCGACGTGGAGCCCCTCGATGAGTTCCCGGGGCAGGGTGATTCCCGTGGAATTGCCGACGCGGCGGATCTTGACGACGTGCATGGCTTCCTCACCGTTCCGGGATTCAGGGTGTAGTTACATTTGTGAATACATCCTAGCCGGGCCCCGTCGGACCGTCAACGTCGAAGTCCCCGACGGCCCGGGACCAGATCTCGGTCGGACCCGGTGCCCCCTCCGTCGGATCCGGGCGCGCGCGCACGGAGGGAGTAGTCTGGAGACATCCGTCGCGGCCGGCGTCGCCGAAGACAGGGAGGACCATGGCGGGCATGCGAACGCTCCTCTGCGTCATCGGCCTCGTCCTCTCCGCCTCGCCGGGCCACCCGGTCGCCGGCCAGGACTCCCCGCTCGACGAGGCGGATCGCAGGGCCTTCGCCTGGTTCGACGGGCTGGGGCTTCCCTCCTGCGCGGGGCGCCCCCTGGTCCGCCTGACCATGACGAAGGAGGAACCCCGGGAGGGCGAAGGGCCGGGATCCGCAGAGGGTTTCCTGGTGGCGGAGACTCCCGACTCCTTCACCCTCGTCGGGGACGACCTGTGGCCACGCGTCTTCCCCCGGCGAAGGACCGGAGTCCGCGTGACGTCGGAGCCCCTCGATAGGGTGCCGCGGCAGGAGCCGCTCGCGGACCTCGACCGGAGATTCGACTGCGGGAGAAGGCCTGGTGACGCCGGGGACGAAGCGGGCGCCAGGGCCCGCTAGACTGGAGTCTCCATGAGGGCCCCGCCCATCGAATCGGCAGCAGGAACCTGCCTGGCGGTCGCCGTCCTCCTCGGATCCGGATGCGGTGCGGTCCCGGCCGCCGGCGGGTCCCCGATGGCGCCCTCGGAACCGCCCGCATCGCCCACCGCCCCCGGCGCGTGGGACCGTGAACTCCCCGCCGGCGTCCGACTCCTCGACGAGACGGAGGGGCCGAGGACCCATGCCGTGATCCGCGTCCTGGACGCCGCGACGGACCGTCCCATCGCCGGGGCGCGGATCACCTGCCACGAGGAGGCGATCCACCCCACGGCGGGCGGGACGCCCCCCGTGCAGGACCTGGTCGCGGACGAGGACGGGGAGGCCCTCCTCGACCTCGCACGGGAGGGCTCCTGGACCATCTGCGAGGCGCCGGGGTACGGTCCCCGGGGCTTCTTCGGAGGAGAGGAGGACATCCACCTCGCGCGGGGCGAGGATGCGGTCCTCCTGGTCAGGGACTGGCTCGAACGGCCGCTCGCCGGCGCCGGGATCGAGGCCCTCGTCGGCTGCGGCCACGTGCCGGAGATCCGGGCCGCGGTCTCCGACGCGGAGGGACGCCTCGTGCTCCCGTGCCTGGACATCCCCGAGACGCGCCTCTGGGTCCGGGCGCCCGGGATGCGGGGGAGGAACGAGGCCTACGCGGGGGTCCTGTCGGGCCTGCCCGTGGAGGACGGGGTCCGGATCCTCCGCTGCGATCCCGCGCCGACGGTGGAGGGCAGGGTCCTCGACGCCGCCACCGGCGCCCCCGTCGCCGGCGCGGCCGTGGGCACGACGGAGGCGCATCGCGGCCCCTGGACCCGCACCGACGCGGAGGGGCGGTTCGTCCTCCACGGCGCGGACGCGGGGGAGGAGCTGCGCGTGGAGTTCCGGGACGGCCGCGTGGAGGAGAAGAAGTCCGTTCCCGGCGTCTCCTTCCGGGCGGAGCCGTCGGCGCCGAGGACCCTCCGGATCCGGGATCCCTTCGGCCCGGAGCCAGAGCTGATCGACGAAGGTGAGGAGAAGCCCCTGCGGGTCCGCGTGGAGGCGCCGGAGGGGGCCGGGACCGAGGGGATGGAGCTCGTCTTCGTGCGGGCCGGGGACGGCTGCGTCCGCGACGGGAGCCTCGACGCGGCGGGGACCTGGGAGGGGGCGCTGCCGGAGGGGACGTGGACCCTCGCCGTCGGGGGGCCCTGCGGACGCTGGCAGAGAGGGCGCGCGCGCGTCGTCGCGGGGAAGGACGCGACGGTGTCCCTGCGCCTGGAGGAGAACCCCGTCAGGACTGCCCTCAAGCCGCGGAATTCCAGCTATCCGCGCAGCCCGGGGGCGACCTTTGACCACGGGGAGTACGACCTCCTGGTTCCGGAGGGCCGCTTCCCCATGGAGTACGCGAGGGAGTTCCCGGACGACGAGTACTGGTTCCCGGCCGAGGGGCCCTTCACCATCGAGCAGTCCTCCTCCTCGGGGGGGGGCCGGTACCGCCGGTTCCCCTTCCTGCGGCTCTGGGGTGAGGACGAAGTGCAGCACTTCCCGTATCCCCCGCAGGCGGAGTCCGACACGACTCCGGATCCCGACCCGCCGGAATCCCGCGTCCTGGTGATGCTCCCCGACGGCCGTCCCGCGGCCTCCGCGGCGTGGACGGTGGAGACCGACCCGGGAAGGCGGGAGCGGAGCTTCTGGAACGGGCGGCTCGACGGCGAGGGGAGGGGGTCCCATCCCTGCGACGGCCCGCAGCGGTCGATCCTCTCGATGGACGAGGACGACCACCTCGTCCCGCTCCGGGTCCTCACCGGGGGATCGGGGGTCCGGTCCTGGACCTGGCGGTGGCCCTCGGGGGCCTTGGACGTCCGCGTGTCCGACGGGGACGGGAAGCCGGTGGAGGGGGCGGTGGTGATGCGCGGCGAGGACCGCTGGGAGGTCCCGGCGGACGGCCTGCTCCCCCTGCACGGACTTCCCGGGGGGCCGGTCCGGCTGTGGGTCGCCGCGCCCGGGATGCGGGCCCACGACGTGCGCCTGCTCCTGCCGGAGGGCGGGCGGCGTTCCGTCGAGGTCCGGCTTCGTCCGTAGGTCCGCCGGGATCGGATGATCGTCGTGGAGACGTCTCCAGGTGCCCCCCCTCCCTCACGTCCTCCCGGGAACGGTGGGAGTCGCCGATGTGCTACCTCGCCGACTCGGGCCCGGCGCACCGCCGGGAACCGGTAGACTGCCCGGAGCCAGGAGGAGCCATGGACGGCCCATCAACTCCGCCGGAGCCGTGCGCCGTCGTGACGGGGCGGGTGCGGGACGCGGCGGGACTTCCCGTTCCCGGCGCGCGGGTCGTCGCGCTCGAGGAGGGGCCGCGGTTCCTCGTCTTCGTGAGCCCTTTCCACCGCGTCGCACTGGGCCGGACGGATCGCGACGGGCGCTTCCGCCTGGAACTCTCCGCGGGTCCCTCCCTCCTCGTCGCCCACGTCCGTGGGGCGGACGCCCTCGGAGGGGGACCCGGCGGCGACGCGCACGCCCGGCGCGTCGTCCTGAAACCCGGCGATGCCCTGGCCGACCTGGACCTCCGCCTTCCCCACGCTATCGCCGATCTCGGCACGGTGGAGGGGCGCGTCCTGGAGGAGGACGGGACGCCCGTCGCGGGGCGGAGGGTCCGCGTCGAAGGGTGCTCCCTCGACGGGCCCTGCTCGACCGCGGAGACGCCGACGGACGGTGACGGGGCGTTCCGGCTGGAGGGCCTCCTCCCGGGCCGGACGAGGATCCTCGTCCGCGGGGACCGCGTTCGCGCTCCCCTGCGGAGCACCCTCGATCTGCCGCCCGGCGGTGCGGTCCGCATCGACCTGATCCTGCGCCGGCGGCCGAGGCGGGGCACGCACCACCTCGACATCCGCTGCGAGGACAGGGACGGTCGCGGCCTCGATGGAATCGAGGTGCTCCTCCATGACTTCGAGGAGTTCGAGGAGCGGTGCACGACGGGACCCGGGGGCGAGGTGCGGATCGAGGGACTCCCGGACCGCCTGAAGGAGGAGCCGCTCTGGGCGTCCGTCCAGGTGCCGGGATGGGAACCGGCCGAGGAAGGGACGACCGGGGGACCCTTCGAGGAGCACGAGGACTCCCTCGTGCTGCAACTGAAGCGTGCGACTCCCGTCGAACCCCGGTCCGGCCGGCCCTGTCTCAGGTTCCCCAGGGCCAGACCGAGAGCCGCGCCGCCCGGGCCCGACGCTCCGCTCTTCGGCCGGGTGGTGGACGCCGACGGCACGGCGGTTCCCGGAGCCAATGTGTTCTGGGCGGGTACGGAACCGGGCGTCGGGCCGCTCCGGCGACTGCTCACCGGGAAGGCGTCGTCGCCCTCGAACCGGGTGGAGGAGCACTGGATCGGCTGCACCGATGCCGACGGCGGCTTCCGGATCCGCGGCCTGCCCCCCGGCCGATGCCTTCTGGTCGCGAGTCTCTCCCGTGGAATCCGGGAGCCGGGGATGGAGGGGGCGATGCCCCTGGAGATCCCCGCCGGACGGGGAGTCGCAGGCGTCGTCCTGCGGGTGCCGGAACGGATGGCGGACACCGCGATCCTGGCCTGCCGGGTCGTGGACGGCGACGGCCTCCCGTGCGACGGTGCGCGACTCCAGGCGGAAGGGGCCTTCCTGGGCTTGGGGGAGGACCTCACCGACGCCTTCGGATCCGTGGAGATCCGGGTGTGGTCCGGCCGGACCGTCGTCACGGCGGTGGGCGGCGGAACGGAGGGGAGCGCGCGCGAGGAGCTGGAGGTGCGGCCCGGGGAGCGGCGCTCCGTGATCCTGCGGATGCAGCCCCGGAGGCCCGCGGGCAGTCTCTCGCTGCGGGTCCGCGTGGTGGACGGGGAGGGGCGGCCCGTCCCGGGTGCGGTGGTGGGGATCCACGGGGAGGGGGAAGGGGGGCGCTTCCAGGCCACCGGCGCCGACGGAGTCCTCGAGCGCGACGGGCTTCCGGAGAGCTTCCGGGAGTCCCCTCCCCGCGTCTCCGCCGTCGCGTTGGGGTACCGGGTCCCGGGATCCGAGGGGTCGGGGCGGTTTCCCGGCTGGTCCCCGGAGGGTCGGGCGGAGGTGACGGTGGTCCTCCACCGCCTCGCCCGCGTGCAGGTGCGCGTCGTGGACGACGGGACCGGCGAACCCGTGCCGGGCCTCAACATCGAGGTGTGGCGGCTCGGGGGGGCGCGCGGCCAGGCCTCCGGGGGGAATTTCACGGAGGGGCTCACTACCTGGCTCTCCCCCCACTCCTTCGACCTGGAGCCGGGGAAGGTCGTCTTCCGCGCCCATGCGCCGGGCTACGAACCCGGCGAACTCCCCATCGAGATCCGCGGCCCCGACGACGGAACCTCGCTGGAGATGCGCCTGCGGAGGATCGGAGGCTAGAGTGGTGCCCGGTCCCCGCGGGGAGGCTTCATGAAGTTCCGGATCGTGATCGAGCAGGACGAGGACGGCGCCTTCGTCGCGAGCTGCCCCCCCCTCCGCACGGGGAGCTGGACGCGCAGTTCGAACCGCTCGAAACCGTGGGCGTAGGGGCGGCCGATCCACGCGCCGAAGCAGGGCTGGTCGTCGGGGACGCAACCGCTCGACGGGAGCCAGGTGCCGTACAGCCACTCGAGCGCCCGCAGTTCGAGGTCGCCGCCGCCGCGGACGTCCACCTCGGCGACGGTCATGGCGGGGAAGTCGAACCGGCCGACCTCGCCCTCCGGCTCGACCCGGTCCACCACCACCGCCACGTCGAACCGGCACTTGTCGAGGGGGACGATCTCCGGATCCTCCCACTGGTAGCCGAGCCACTGCCCGTCGGCGAGGCCGCGGGCCTCGGCCCAGGCCACGAGACGGCGGGTCGCATCCACCACGGCGGTGCCCTGGTAGGGGCGCAGGACCCGCACGTAGGCCACGGTGCGCGCGGGGAGATCCCGCAGGCGAACCCGGAACCGGTCGGGGTTCTTCCCGCGCGGGATCCGCTCAAGCCGGGCGCGGCGCTCCACGCTCGTCTCCGCCGCCACCAGTTCCTCCCTCCGGCGGGACCGCCACTCCTCGAGGTCGAAGGCGCTCGGGGGCACGCCGTAACGCCGCTTGAAGCTCCGGCTGAAATCGGAGGAGGAGGAGAACCCGCACTCCAGTGCGATCGCCGTGAGGGAGCGGCGCCGGCCGTGGGAGAGCAGGTGGAGGGCGCGCTCCAGCCGGACCCGCTTCGTGAAATCGGCGACCGTCTCACCGACCACGGCCCGGAACACCCGGTGGAAGTGGAAGGGCGAGAAGAACGCCTTCCCGGCGATCTCCTCGAGCCGGAGCGGCCGGTCGAGATTCTTCACGACGTGATCCACGGCGCGGTTCACGCGCTCGACGTAGTCCACCGGCGGGGGGCGATCGGGGGTTTTCCGGATTCGCAAGATCGGGCAAGCAGTCTAGCGCCGGGCGTGGCAACCTCTCCCCCGTCGCCGGGGGCCGGGCCGGGTGGCCGGGCGCACCGGGGCGGGGGGAGGGCGGAATGAGGCGGTTCGCTTGGGTCGCGGGCGTCGTCGTCGTCGCGGTGGCAGGGGCGGTCCTGGTCTTCAGCCGGCCGTCCCTGGCGGAGGACGGGAAGGGCAAGGAGAAGGAGGAGGCCATGGAGCTGGGCGCGTTCTCGGTGAGCCTTACGGTGAAGGACATCAAGGCGTCCATCGCGTTCTACGAGAAGCTCGGCTTCAAGTCCGTCATGGGGAAGCCCGAGCAGAACTGGATCATCCTCCGCAACGGGACCACCACCATCGGGCTGTTCCAGGGGATGTTCGAGAGGAACCTCCTCACCTTCAACCCCGGCTGGACGGCGGAGGCGAAGCCGCTGGAGAAGTTCCAGGACGTGCGCGACATCCAGCGCATCCTCAAGTCCCGCGGCCTCGAGCCGAAGCCCGAGGCCGACCCGTCATCGAAGGGCCCGGCGAGCCTGATGCTGAAGGATCCCGACGGCAACCCGATCCTGCTGGACCAGCACGTTCCGCGTCCGGGGGAGTAGGGGCTGCGGTCCTCCGACGGAACGCGAAACGGGGGCGGCCGGTAGGCCGCCCCCGTGCGCGTCACACCTCTCCTACTCCTTGCGGATCTCGATGGTCATGTCGTTGCCGGAACTCGAGTGCTGCACGTTCACGAAGGCCGCCTTCGGGTCCTTCCCGAAGCAGAGGCCGGTCGGCTCCGACCCCGGGGTGGAGAGGGATGCGAACAGCACGACGTCGTCGGCGAGGCCGTCCCCGTCCCCGTCCGGGGTCGCGCACCAGATGTCCCCCGGCGTGTTGTCCTCCAGCACGTAGACGTTGCCCGACGCGTCGATGGCGAGGTTGTCGGGATTGTCGAGGCCGGTGATCGTGGAGGTCTCCACGGGCACGTTCCGGCCGGCCTTCACGAAGACCGCGACGACGGGATCCGTCCCCTTGAGGTCGATGGAGAGGACGAGGTTCTCGCTGGTGACGGCGACGTAGAGGACGCCGTCCACGATCTCGAGGTCCTCGGGGCGCCCGTAGGGGGTGCCGTTGGCCGCCTCCGCCGCGACGCGGGCGTTCACCTGCGACTGGGTCCTGTCGAGCGGGACCCAGCGGGCCTCGCCGGTGCGGGCGTCGAGGGTCGCGTCGGGATTCGACGGGTCGTAGGAGGCGTAGTCGAAGCCGATCACCTCGAGGGCGTAGAGCTGACCGCTGGAAAGGTCGCCCCGGCTGTCCGGGACGAAGCGGTAGATGCTCCCCCTGGCGAATTCGTCGATGACGTAGAGGTCGCCGGAGGAGTCGATGGCGATCCCCTCGTGGGAGACGGAGCCCACCGCCGGGCGCGCGGTCACGGAGAGCGCCGTGGAGGGGTCCTGCGGATCGAGGACCACCTCGTACAGCAGGCCCGACTGGGCCTCCGGCACGGCCGGGTCCTTGAAGGCCGCGGTGACCGTCTCCTCGGCGAACAGCAGAGTCCCCCATGGTGTCCACTTGAGGCCGTCGAGGGCCTCCCAGTCGGAGCGCTGGAGCAGGAGCTTCGTCGTCCCGGTGTCGAGATCGGTCACGGTGAGGGAGCCGTAGGGCCCCTCGCGGGTCCCGTCGCCGTCGAGATCGAGGGCGGAGCGGACCTCGTGGGTGCGGTAGAGGAACCGGCCCGCCCACTTGCCGGTCTCGTTGACCTGGTTCATGTCCGGCACGCAGGCCTGGGTCGCGTAGAAGTCCGGTCCGTCCGAGTAGAGCCCCTTCTCGTCCCACAGGACGGACTGGGAGAAACCGTCGGGCAGGCTGAACGGCGCGTCGGCGGGCAGGCTTCCGACGGCGACGGACCCGTCGATGGGGTCGAAGCCGAAGGCTCCCTTGACGAGGGTCCCTCCAGCCATCGCGGCCGGGATCGCCGCCGCCAGGCCCGCCGCCGCGGCGACGAGCATCGCGGTCGGCCGCCTGGACGATCTCGAGAATGCGTTCTTCATGGTTCGCTCCTCCGTACCGGCCGGACGCACCACGCGCCCGGCGCTGACGGGGGATCCTCCGATCCGAGTGTTGGCGGACGCGGGGTCGGGGTGCAAACGAGACATGAATCCGCGTGCACGGCCGGGGGAGAGGAGGCGAGGGTCGGGTTCCCGCTCAGGCGGACCCGGGTCCCCTCACTTCACCGGCCGCCCCGGATGGACGATGTCGATGGCGGCCGCCCCCTCCTCGGGCAGGTCCGCCTCCTTCGCCGCCGCGGGATCCGTGGAGTCGCGCCACTCGTCGTCGCAAAGGCGGGCGGTCCATCGGCCCGGCTCCAGGCGCAGCTCTATTCGCCCCCGGTGGTCCGTCGTCTCCGCCTCGTACTCCCCCGGTTCCGCTCCGGCCCGGGTGAGGCGCACGTTGGCCCCCGCCACGGGTCCGCCCCCGGCGTCGAGGATCCTCACGACGAGGGTCCCGCCGCGCCGGAGCGTGACGACCACGGGACCCGCGGCCGGGACCTCGACGGGCACCTCCCTCGCGAGGAACCCCTCGGCGGCGACGGAGATCGCCCCCGTCCCGCGGGCGAGGTGGCGCAGGGTGAACAGCCCGTCGCGGCCCGTCACGACGTCCTCCCGCGTCGGCGTCCACAGCTCGCCCGCCGAGACGACCGCCCCCGGCACCGGCGCGCCCGCCCCGTCCACGACGCGGCCCTCGACGTCGACGCCGGGATCGAGGCGGATCTCGCCGAGATCCGTCGCCGCCCCCGGGGCCACCGCGGCGTCGATGCGCATCGGCGCGAAGCCCGCGATCTCGAGGAGGAGCCCGAGGTCCCCGGCGGGCATCTTCTCCAGGGCCAGGAGGCCCCCGTTCCACGGGACGGAGGAGCGGCTGGTGCTCTCGCCCCCGTCGGTCCTCCGGACGATCCCCACCCCGACCGTTTCCGGCGCGGCGCCGCCGGCCGGAAGGACGAGCCGGGCCCGGATCGTCCCCCCCCGCTTCACCACGATGCGAGCGTCCTCCCCGGGGACCTCGACCCGGAGGTCGTCGTCCGGGCCGCCGCCGGGAACGAGAACGAGGATCACCTGGTGCGTCCCGTCCCGGAGCCCGTCCACGCGGAACCGCCCCGCGGCATCGGTGATCCCCTCCCCCTCCGACGGGGGGACCTTGCCCGCCATCTGCCAGGGGCGGGAGATCAGCATCTTCACCCCCGCGAGCGGGCTCCCGGCGTCGTCCACCAGCGTCCCCGCCACGGCGAGCCCCGGCTCGAGGCGCACCTCCATGGAGCCGTCCCCCTCCGCGGGGAACTCCACCTCGGTCCGCACGGCGAGGCAGCCCGACGCGTCCACGTGCAGGGGGAACCGGCCGGGCGTCGGCTTCTCGATCACGTAGAGGCCCGGCTCCGGCTCGGGGAAGGGCCGCAGGAACCCGAGCGCCACCACCATCACCCGTGCCCCCGTCCCGGGGGTCCCGTCGGGCCGGAGGAGGCGGACCCGGAAGCTTCCCGACGCCCGGATCCCGAAGTCCGCCCGGAGCACGGGCTCGGCCTCCGTCGGGGACAGCCCGCGGGCCGGGGCCGAGCGGCCGAACTCCCGCTGTACCGCGACGGCGACGTAGGCGGCGCCGAGGTCGAGGCCGTCCACCTCGTAGGAGCCGTCCTCCCCGACCTCGCCCCGGAGCGCCTGGATCGTGCGTCCTCCCCGGGTGCTCGTGCCCCCGGGCGTCGCCAGCATGTCCTCCGCGTCCGCCGGGAGCACGTAGACGACGGCCCCCGCCGCGGGCTTGCCGTCGGGGAGGGTCGCCACGCCGCGCAGCGTCGCGGCCCGCGGGAGGCGAAGGACGATCTCCCGGTCCCGCTTCGCGTCCCCCTCGAGCACGAGGGATTCGGCGCCGGGGCCGTGGCCGCGGGCCTCGGCCCGCACGGTGACGATCTCGCCGGTCTCGATGCCGTCGAGGCGCGCGCGGCCGAGGGCGTCCGTGACGGCCCCGCCGTAGGGGGACCCGAAGACGAGCTTCGTGGCGCTCCCCGCCCCGGCCTTGAGGGATCCCCCGGGCAGGACCGCCACCCGCGCCCCGGCGAGCGGCGTCCCCTCGCGGTCGTCGAGGACCGTGACGGCGACGGCTCCGCCGCGGGCGAGGACCAACTCCACGACGGACTCGCGGCCCGCTTCGAGGGTCGCGGCGCCGTCCGCCCGGACGAGGCCCGGGGCCCGGGCGAGGAGGACGCAGGGGCCGTCTTCGAGGCCGTCCATGGACGCGCTCCCGTCTGGGCCCGTCGTCAGGGCGACGGGCTCCCCTCCCTCGGGGGTGACCGTCACGAGGGCTTCCGCGACGGGGGTCCTCCCCGGCCCGGTCAGCACGCGCACCGACAACCGGGCCCCGTCGAAGGAGGGTGCCGCCCCCGGGGGGGCCTCCACCGCCTCGATCGGCGGCGGGGGAGCCGCTCCTCCCTCCGGGTTCCGCCCGATCCCGCCGGGTCCGCCACTGGCGGACGCGGCCGGCCCGCCCGGTTCCGGACCACGCTCCCCGCCGCGTGGAAGGAGGAGGAGGGTCCCGGCCGCGAGGACCAGGACCACGGCCGCGCCGGCCAGTTTCGCGTTGATGCCCATGACCAGTACCCCCGTGGCTGCCCCGGCGCCGGGGCCCGCGGGCCCGGGGCCGGGAGGTTCCTCGCGGCGGATGATGGGAAGGAGGAGGAGCGTCCAGGCCCTGCGGTCCCCCCCGTGGTCACCGTCGAGCCGGTCCCGGAGCATCGCGAGTCCCCGCTTGAGGCGGGTCCGGATCGTCTCGAGGGGGGCGGCGAGGCGGGTCGCGATGTCGGGAGGGGAGAGATCCTCGAAGTAGCGCAGGAGGACGGCGGTCCGGTACGGCTCCTCCAGCTCGCGCACGGCGTGGGCCACGCGCTCGACGACCTCGGCCCGCTCGAGGAGGTCCGCCGGGGAGGGCGGGAGCGGGCCCGGCGGGGCCGAGGTTTCGTGGATCCCCCGGCGGCGTTCCCCGCGCCCGAGGTTGGAGGCGACGTTCCGGAGCACGGTCCCGAGCCAGGCCCGCGAGGGGCGCGGCGGGGGGGACTGGAGGGCGCGGAGCCAGACCTCCTGCTCGAGGTCGTCGGCGCGGTTCCCGTCGCGGACCAGCGCCACGGCGACCCGCCGCACCCAGGCGCGGTGGGCGAGCAGTTCCTCGAGCCGGTCGGCGGGCAGCGGGTGGTCCATCGGTCTCCCCATGAAACACCGGCGGGCGGAAACGGGGTCCAGGGGATCGGGGGCGACGCGGAGGGCAGGGAGCGGCCCGCCGTCCGTTCCCTCCCGTCCTCCCCCGGCTGTGACATCGGTCGGATTCCGGGAACCCCCTGGACCGGTCCCCGTTCCCGACTCCGCTAACAGTGTGAGTCCATGGAGCAGCCGGACCCGTCCGTCCATCTCGAACAGGTCCTCTCCCACCGGGAGTGGGTCCGCCGGCTGGCCCGTGCCCTCGTCCGGGACGAGAACGAAGCCGATGACCTGGAGCAGGAGTTCTGGGTCGATGCACTCCGCAGCCTTCCCCGCGCCGGCTCCTCCATCCGCGGGTGGATCACGCTTACGCTCAGGCACAACCTCGTCGATCGCCTGCGGTCCGAGGCCCGGCGGCGCCGCAGGGAGGACCTGTGCGCGGGGAGGGAGGCGGTGCCGGCGTCGGCCGACGTCGTCGCCGAGGCGGATGCCCACAAGCGGGTCGTCCTCGCCGTCATGGACCTCCCCGAGCCCTACCGGACCACCGTGCTCCACCGCTACTTCCAGGACCTCCGGCCCGGCGGGATCGCCGCCCGCCAGGGGGTCCCCGTCGAGACCGTCCGGACCCGTCTCAAGAGGGCGCTGGAGATGCTGCGGCGGAGATTGGAGGCGGAACAGGGAGGGAATCGAGGGGCATGGACCGTCGGTCTCCTGCCCCTGGCGGGGGACCCGGCTCCCCCGGCCGGGCCGGCGGTCGCGGGGACCGTCGGCCCCTCCATCGTCTCCGCAGGGGGAACCATCGTGAAGACCTCGAACGCGGTCGCCGTCGCCGCCGGCCTGCTCCTGGCCGGCGGACTCGCCTGGTGGCTGGCATCGACGGGCCCATCGAGCCCCGTCGAGGTCGCAGGGACCGGTGTCCCCGCGGGTGGTGCGGGACCCTCGTCCGAACCCGGCGGCCCCCGCCTCCCTGCCGCTCGTGCGGAGGGGGAACCGGGAGATCTCCCGGTTCCGGTCCCGGTGCCTCCCACCGTGCCCGAGGCGCCGCCCGGCGCCCCTCCGACGGCGGGAGCCGAGGAACCGACCGCCCTCCCCGCGCCTCCCGGCGAGATCGTCGGCCGGGTCCTCCTGCTGAAGGACCGGTCCCCGGTCGGAGGCGCGACGGTGACCCTCCGCGCCGGGCGCGTTCCCGCGCCGGGCGGGATCCCCTTCGAGCCCCGCACGCACGGGACGGACGTTTCCGGGGGGTTCGGGTTCTTCGGAGTGCCGGAGGGGGGCTACGTCGTCGGCGCCTCCCTGGAGGGGTACGCGCCACGGGAGATCGGAGGGGTGACGGTGACCGCGGAGCGGGGTGCGGGCGGCATCGTGATCCTCCTGACGGCGGGGGGAGGAATCGAGGGGCGGGTGACCGGATCGCAGGGGGAGGGCCTGGAGGGGATCGAGGTGCGCACCTCCCTCGCCGATGGCCCGCTCTCCACGCTGACCACGCGCACGGACTCCGACGGCCGGTACCGCTTCGAGAACCTCGGCCCCGATCGGCACCTCGTCCAAGCCGTGAGAGGGAAGGACCGGGTCCAGACGGTCTTCGTGGCCGTCGCGGAAGGAGGAATCGCCCGGGCCGATTTCGGGGCGGCCGGCGCGGTCACGGGGCTTCTCCTCGATCCGGGAGGCCTGCCGGTCTCCCGTGCAACCATCGGCTTCACCCGGATCGGCGGAAGGGGGATGGTCAACGTGAAGACGGACGACGAGGGCCGGTTCCGCGCGGACGGCCTGTCGCCCGGGGAGTGGCTGGTGCAGGCCATGCTCCACGATTCCCGCCCGCAGGTGATCGACGAGAAGGGGTTCTCGGGGTTCTCTTCGGTCGTGGGCCGGGTGAAGGTATCCGACCTGGATCAGGATCTCGTCCTGCGGCTGGAGGGCGGGGAGATCGCGGGCCGCGTCATCGTGAAGTCCACGGGAGGACCCGTGGCATTCCCCGACGTGACGCTGCAGCTCTACGGGGCCGGCGGCGGCGGCGACTTCCGGGGCAATGCCCTCGCCGGGAGGGACGGCACCTTCCGGTTCCGCGGCCTCGGCCCGGGAACCTACAGGCTCGTGGCCCACCCCGTGGACACGTCGCTCCGGAGGTTCGAGCAGGAGGTGGCGCTCGCGTCCGGCGAGGTCAGGGAGGGGTTCGAGGTCGCGTTCGAGGGGCTCCGGACCGGGACCGTCCGTTTCAGGGTGCGCGATCCCGACGGGAAGCCCGTCGAGGGGGCGGAGTTCAGCATCCTGGGCGGGTTCTCCTTCGTGCCGGCGCGGGGAGCGCCCGGCATCTACTCCGCGGCCCTCGAGGTCGGGAAGAGGAGCGTGCGCATCGCCAGGGAGGACCACCAGGGAGTCACCGTGGTGGTGGACGTCCTGGAGGAGGGGACGGCGGAGGTGGAGGCCACCCTGCCCTGGGGCGGGGTCGCCAGCCACGGCGCGTCCGGGGAGATCGCCGGGCGGGTGTTCTCCAGGGCGACCGGGAAGCCCGTGGCGTTCCCGGCGGTGGCCCTCAGCATCCACGCCCTGGTCCCCGGGAAGGGGGGAGGCTGGATCCAGGGGACCCACGCGGGAGTCGCCCTTCCGCAGGAGGATGGGCTCTTCCGCTTCACCGGGCTGAAGGCGGGCCGGTTCCGGATTCTCGCCAATCCAAACCCCCCCGTGTTCCGCCGGGTCCAGGTGGACGTGGACCTCCCCCGGGAGGGGAACAGGGAGGGCATCGAGATCGGCCTGGAGGAGTGCGGGACCGGGACGGTGCGGTTCACCGTCCGGGACCCTGACGGGAAGCCCGTCGAGGGAGCGAGGTTCTCCACGGTGAGCGGTCCGACCCGGACCTCGCTCCAGGCCAAGGGCCTGGAGGGGGGGGTCTACGAGGTCTTGATCGAGGAGGGCAAGGTGACGGTCTCCGTGTTCGCGGACGGCGTCGGCTCGGGGCGGGCGGAGATCTCCGTGGAGGCGGGCGGGACGCAGGAGGTGGAGGTCGTGCTCCGGGGGAAGGGGGGGTAGGCGGGCCGATCCCCCCGCGCCGCCGGGCATGGTGACTTCCACCGGACGAGCGCATGGCGATTCCGTTCGCTCCCCTACACTGGGGTCGGGACTCGGAGCTACATCGTGGCATCGCTCAGGCGTCCGGCCGTTGCGCTCGCCCTGCTCCTCCTCGGCCTGCTCCTCGGCTGGCTGGTCCGGGAGGTGACGGAGGTCCCCGGGGTGCCCGCACCCTCCGGAGTTCGCGATGCGGCACCCCTCACGCAGCCGAAGCCGGCCTCCGAGAAGGACCATCTCCGGAGGGAGAACGTCGCCCTTCGAGAGCGCATCGCGGCCATGGAGGCACCCGAAGCGCGGGCTCCGGAGGAACCCTCCGCGCCGGTGCCGCCGCCATCGCCCGCGACCCGGACCCTCGAGCCGGCGGTGAAACTCGCCGGGGAATCCGGCGACCCCGATGCGGCGACGCTCCGCGTCCTGGTCCGCGATGCCGAAGGACGGCCGCAGGGAGGAATCAAGGTCGGGACCTGGGTCGTCTGGAACTCGCAGGTCCAGGATCGGCGCGACGCCGTGACCGGTCCCGCCGGGACGGCGGAGTTCCAGGGCCTGCCGGCCGGCGACCGGCGCGTCGCCATGGACGTCCTCCAGGGCAGCCAGAGCGTCCAGGCGGCTCTCACGGGCGGCCGGGTCACGGAGGTCGCCTTCCGGGTCGAGGGCGGAGTCCGTATCGAAGGAACGGTGCGGGACGAGGGGAAGGGGCCGATGGGGGGAGTCAGCCTGAGCCTCGCCCGCCATGACGGCCCCGTCGGGACGTGGCTCCATGCGACCTCCGACGGCAGGGGCCGCTACCGCTTCGATGCCGTCCCCCCGGGACGATGGACCGCCTTCCTCCATGCCGAACCCTCCCGCAAGTTGCAGGTCGGGATCGACGTCATCGAGGGGCGCCCGCTGTCCAGGGACTTCGTCTTCGGCGCGGGGCTCGCCGGGGTCGTGAGGGACGGGACCACGGGAGCGGGCATCGCGGGCGTCCGGGTCGACCTTCCTCGCCTGTACCGCTCCGCGGTCAGCGAGGCCGGAGGGAGGTTCGATCTCCCCGACCTCGCGCCAGGCGCCTACGACCTCCAGGTCTCGCGGGACGGCTATGGATTCATCTCCCTCCGCGGAGTCGAGGTGCCGGAGGGCGGACGCACTCTCGACATCGAGATGACCCCGGCGGCCGTCCTCGTCCTGCATGTCCTGGATCCCGGAGGCAAGCCCTGCGTGGGACGGCTCTTCCTCGGAATCGACTCGAAGGTCGAGGGCGCCGGGACCCGTGTCGGCACCAGCGTCACCGTGGATGAGTCGGGACGGGGCGTGTTCCGGCAGATCGTGCCGGGGTCCTACGGGCTCAGGTTTCGGGCGGAGGATGGCGGCCAGGCGACCCTCGATGTCGAGGTGGCGACGGGCGAAACCGAGGTGGAGGTCCACCTGAAGGCGAAGGGTCCATGAGGCGCGCCTGGGTCGAACCGGCCGTTCTCCTGGCAGGCGGCCTGCTGGGCTGGCTCCTGCATGGGGGTTCGATGGCACCGGAGACGGGAAGCGCATCCCCGGTCCGGACTCCAGCGGAGCCCTCGCCGGAAGACGATGGGGATCTCGATGGGCTCCGCGAGGAGAACGCCCGGCTCCGGGAGCAGGTGGACGCCCTGGAGAAGGCCCGGGGGCCGGAACCGGGGGCGCGCCCTCCCCGGATCCCCCGGGAGGGCGTCGAGGCCGCGGCGGTCCCGGAGGACGGCGCCGAGGGGACTCTCCGGATTCGCGTGGTCGATGCCGATGGCCGGCCGGTCCCGGGAACGACGGTGCGCACCTCGGTGGTCCGGGGAGAGCGGATCACCGACGAGCGGACGGCCTCCACCGACGCGGGAGGGTCCGCGGAGTTCACGGGTCTTGCTGCCGGGGAGCGGCATGTCGAGGTGGAGGTCCCGCAGGGCTGGCGCTTCTTCCCCGCCCGGGTCCGCCCGGCGGACGTCACGGAAGTCATCGTCCCCATGGGCCGCGGCGCCGTCATGGAAGGGGAGGTCCGCCACGCCGAGGAGGGGCCGTTGGCGGAGGTCGATGTGATCCTCAGCTCCGACTCCACGGGGACCCACCTCCGGGCGCGCTCCGGTCGGGACGGCCGGTACCGGTTCGACTTCGTCGCCCCGGGTTCGTGGAAGGCGCGGCTCGAGGGGGGGGCCATCGCCTACTCCTCCAGGGTCGAGACCGAGGTGGAGATGCCGGAGGACGGGCCGCTGGCCAGGGACTTCCTCGTGGGGGTGCCCACGGTTTCGGGGACGGTCCTGGATCGGACCACGCGGCGCCCGCTCCCCGCCGCCACCGTCAGCATCTCGGGACGACTGTACCGGAGCGCCACCACCGATGCCGCGGGGGCGTACCGCTTCCTCGACCTCCCGGCGGGAAGGTACCGGGTCGCCGTTTCCAGGAACGGCTACGCCACGGAGCACCTCCAGGAGCTGACGGTCCCGCCGGGCGGCCAGCGGTTCGACGCGGAACTCTCGCCGGCCTCGGCGCTCTCCATCGCCGTGACCGACCCCACCGGACAGCCCTACATCGGGGATCTCGACCTGATGATCACGGCGGTGGGAGGGAAGGGATCGTCGGGGGCGGACCTGCGGACGGACGCGGAGGGGCGGGTCTCCTACGACCGCATCCTCCCCGGACGATACGAGCTCCGCTTCGAGGCCGGGGGAATCGGCGAAGCGTCCCTCGAGGTGGTCCTCGTCCCCGGCGACAACTCCCTCGATGTACGGCTCCAGCGGAAGTAGGTGGAGGTCCGCCTGCAACCGAAGGGGAGATAGCGGGGGTCCCCCGGAACGTCGCGTCGCCGGGACCGGCTCCGGGAGCGCCCCATCGGTGCGCGATTCTCCCCGGAGGACTCGGCCTGCGCCCCCTGCAGGACCGGTCACATCCGTGGGCCGACGCGGGGGTAGGATCCCCCCCGTGAGAGTCCAGGCTCGGCTGGCCGTCATCCTGATCGCCGGGGTCATGGCGTCGCCGTCGACGCCGGCGTGTTCCGGTGACGAGAACCAGCCTCCTCCCGTCCCGGGGATGGACAGGGCCGCGAGGGAGCTCCTGGACGCCCTCCCCCCGGATCCCTCCCTGGAGGTCACTCCCGAAGCCCGGAAGGAGGAGGAGGAAGCCGCCGCCCGGGCCGTCGAGCGCCTGCGGCTGGTCGCTGTCCGCATCCGGGTCCTGACCGCGGGGGGAAACGCGCTGCCCGGCATCGGCATCCGGGCGCGACTGGAGTCCATGGATCTCGTCGCGGGCCCCGCCGTCACCGATGCGGGCGGCCATGCGACCCTGCGCCTTCCCCGGGGGACATGGCGGCTCGACGCGGCGACGGAGGAGCCTTTTCCCGGGACGGTCGTCTTCTCCTCCAGCAGGGTGGAGGTGGCCGGCCCCGGGGACGTCACGGTCCGCATGGTGGAGAAGAGAGTCCTGCGTCTCGACGACGGGACCGGGTCCGCTCCGCAGCCGGATTCCGTGACGCTCTCCCTGCCCGACTTCTCCTTCTCGCGGGACTATCGGTGCCGGTTCGGGAGCCTCGAGATCCTGTCGGCCGCGGGGGACACGCTCCTGTGCCAGGCCGTCCGCGCCTCCGACGACCGCCCGGGGTTCATCGTCCGGGGGGGATTGCCGGCGGAAGGGGCCGTGCTGGACGTGGGGCCGACGGGCTCGACCTCCTTCGTCCTGCAGGGTGGAACGGACAGGCGGCTCGACGCCACGTTCCGCTCGGTGGATGCCCTCCCCCTGGAGTTGAGGGTCTCGGCGATGCGTCCCGAAGTCGTGTTCCTGCGCGGCTTCCCGGCGGTCGCGTTCTCCCTCGCCGTGGACCGCCGGGGGGAGGCCTACTCCTTCTACGCCCGCCCCTTCGACCTGGACGGAGGGGAGCGCGTCTTCACGGGGGAGCCTCCCTTCGAAGTGTCCGTGGGCATCCAGCGCAACACCTCGAAGCTCTACAAGGAGCGCAAGGACTCGCTGACCTTCCGCGCCTTCCTGCGGGACTCGAACGGCCTCCTCCTCTCGGGGGACTCGAAGAAGGCGGCCTACACCATCGACTACCAGGAGGTTCTCGACGGGAAGGTCCGCGTGGAGGGGACCTTCCGCGACTGGTACGTGCGCCGGACGGAGCCCATCGCCGCCTCCGACCTCCCGAGGGTGCGCTACCGGCTGCGCATCAGGGGGCCCGGGGAGGACAGGTCCGTGGAGGTCGTCCCGCACCCGATGAGCGAGGAGGTCCAGGTCGGGAAGGTGGTCCTGCAATGCCACCCGGAGGTCGCCGCCAACGCCCGGCTCTGGGCCGCGTACGTGGATGCGGTGATCCGCGCCTACGAGGCGGTGAGCCCCGTGCGGAAGAGGAAGTTCAGGATCACCCCGTTCTCCGAGATGCCCCCGGGGATCGGCGGATACGGCGGCTACCGCGGCCGGGAGGCCTTCGCCTACCTCCCCGACGCGAGGTTGTTCGGATTCACGCGCCGGACCACCTGGGACGGCCTGGTCTCCCACGAGGTGGCCCATGGCGTCCAGTTCCGCCACGGGGCCGTCATGACCGGGGCCGGGGAGAGGGCGTTCCGGAAGTTCGCGGCCGCCCTGCCGGGGGCGGATCGGGTCCCGGAGGGGAACCGGTACCTCCCGTTCCTCGAGGCCGTGACCAGGGGGGCCATCAGGGCCGATCGGGAGTTCTCCGACCCCGCCGAAACGGTCGGGGACGGGAAGGAGGCCGCGGCGGGCGGCGACGATCCGGGGGACGGGGTGCTGGCGCCGGATCCGGCGGCACCGGACGACTCCCTCCTCGCCTGGTACGTCCGCTCCCTCTGCGGCCCGGAGAAGGCCGACCACCTGCGGCGCCACCGGCCGACATGGAGGTGGTGGCTCGTCCTCCGGGGTTACACCGACGCCGAGATCGAGGCGGCCATCCTCTCCCACGTGACGGGTGAGCCCCATGCCTGGCTGGCCCGCCTGAGGGGTCTCGCCGCCCATGACCGACGGGTCGCTTCCGCCACCGCGGAAATCGCGGATCCGTCGGGGGAACTGGCCTACGTCGAAGCAAGGGGGAAGATCACGAAGCGCTGGGCGACGGTGAAGGTGGCGGGCGAAGCGGACCCGGGGGCCGCGGCGGCGAGGATGCGCGGGGAGCTGGGGGATCGGAAGCGCCGGGTGGACATCCTGCTGTCCATCGGGGCGGAGCACCTGGCCCGGGGAGATGCCGGCGCCGGGAAGGCGACCCTGCTGGAGGCGCTGGAGGAGGCGAGGCGAGGCGGGGACGGCCTCCTCGAGGACGCGCTGGGAAGGGCATCCGCGCTCTGGGCATCGCGGGAGTCCCGGAAGTAGGTCCCCGTGGGCCTGCGTCGTCTTCAGATTCAAACCGGAAGGGGAGGAGCAGGCGCGGCGCTCCCGCTTCCGGACGAGGCAGGAGGGATCGGCTCCACCCCGTCGTGGGGATCCCCCCGGAGGACGTTCCCCTCCACCTCGCCCTCGGCCGTGGTGCCGACGGAGTCGGCGAGCGCGGTGTGGTCCGTGACCACGTCCTTCCCGAGGTACTTCCGCAGCCAGATCCGCTCGATGATCGGGTAGGCCGCCGCCAGGGGCAGGACGAGGAACGCGCCCAGGACCCCCTGGAGGAGGCCGCCGACCATGAGCGCCAGGATCACCGCCAGGGTCGAGAGCCGCATGCTCTGCCCGTACACCCGGGGGACGATGACGTAGTTCTCGAAGAGCTGGTAGCCGACGTTGGCCGCGAACACGATGCCCGCCACGGCGGGGGAGACCGTGAGGGCGAGCGTCGTGGAGGCGAGGGTGAGCGCGATGGTCCCGAGGATGGGCACCACGTCGAGGAGCGCCGCGGCCACCGCGAGGGGAAGGGCCGCCGGGACACCGAGGAACGTCAGGAGCGCGAGGGTGAAGGCCCCGCAGAGGAGGGAGGAGATCAACTGCCCCCCGACGTAGGAGCGCACCACCGCCGTCACCCCCGTGGCCGTCTCCGCCATCCGATCCCGGTGCCGGCGCGGGACGTAGCTGAGGAGCCACATGTAGGCGCGGACCCCGTCCACGAGGAGGTAGAGCGCCAGCATCAGCACCACGATGCCGCCGGAGATCAGGTTGAAGGCCATCTGCCCCCACACCAGGGGCCGGTCGAACCAGGCCTTCATCTCCTCGGAGTCGAGGACCGTCATGACCTGGTCCACGAGCCCCCGGAGGATCAGCGAGTCCGCCGGGAGATCCCCGTCGATGCGGCCGCGGATCCAGTCGAAGTCCTTGACGAGGGCGCCGATCTCCAGGCAGATGGGGGGGACGATGGTCACGACGCCCGTGCCGATGACGAGGATGCTCGCGACGGCGAGCAGGAGGACGCCGGTGTCCCGCTTCACCCCGTGCCGTTCCATCCGCCGGACGACGGGATCGAGGGTCAGGGCGAAGAGCACGGCGACCAGGAAGATGAGGAACGCGAGCCAGAGCTTGACGACGATGACGACGAGGAGGAGGGCGACGACCACCCGCGCGAGGGTGGAGGAGGGGACGTGGATGTCCAGCCGCGTGCCCTCCGGCCCGGGGCGGGGCGGGGGGGCGGCGTGGAAGGGCGCCCGGGAAGGGGGAGGCGTCGCAGGTGCGGCGGGGCTCATCGCAGGTTCCCAGCACGAGGACCGGGCCGGTCCGTCGCCGCAGGCGGGCCACGTGCGGCCGCGCGCGGGGGACGGGCTGTCCTCGGGATCCAGACTAGGGGGCGTCCAGGAGGCCCGCCATGGGGTGGAACCCTGCCCGCCGGGACGTCCCCCCGCCGCCCGTTTCGGATATCGTTGCAACCGTCGGGGGCCTGCGTCTTTCAGGGCAGGTCACGGTCCCCGAGAGGCCGGCCGTCGCGGAATCGGCCTCACCGGGACCCCAGACGAGGAGGGACGGTATGCGCATGCTTCTCCCGGCGGTGCTCGCCGCCTGCGCTTTGTTCGCCTGGGCGCCGCCCGCCGCGGCCCACGAGGGCCCCGGAACCGTGGATCTCGCCCCCCTCGTGGATCACGCGGGGACCCGCATCCAGGAGACGGCCGCCGGCGATGCGAAGGTCCACGCCGCATGGAAGAAGGTGGGCAAGGCCCTCGCGAAGCCCTCCCCGAAGGGGTTCCCCGACGACCTGAAGAAGCTCTCCGCCGTGGCGAAGGCGCTCTCGAAGACCCTCGCCGCGGAACTCCCGCTCGCCGACCTCCTCGCCGACGCCGTGGCCGAGGCGCGGGGGATCCTCGACGCCGGCCCGTCCGACGCCGAGGCCCTCATCAACCGGGTGGAGGAGCGGAACCGGCCGAAGCTCGAGAAGGCGGCCGTGGCGGCCCGCGCCCGCGCCGTGGCGGGGCGCTCCGGCGCCCTCGACGACGGCACCCGCCTCGCCCTCTGGCGCAAGGCGGCCCTCGGCTTCGCGAAGGTCGACCGCCTCGCCGACGCCCTCGTGGAGAGGCAGGGCGGCCCCGTGGATCCCACCTTCGCCGCGGAGCCGGGGAAGGTCTACACCGTGGCCGGCCGGGGCAGCGGCGGCTACAACGGGGACGGGCTCCTCGCCCGCGCCTCCTACCTCTACTGGGTGGAGGAGATCAAGTTCGGACCCGACGGGCGGCTCTACATCCTCGACTGGAACAACCACATGCTCCGCCGCCTCGAGGCCGACGGCACCCTCACCCGCGTCGTCGGCGCCGGGGTCCCCGGCGACTCCGAGGGGGATCCCCTCCTGACGCAGCTCAACCACCCCTCGGCGGTGGACTTCGACGCCGAGGGCCGCATCTACCTCGCGGCCTGGCACAACCACAAGGTCAAGGTCTACGACCCCAACGGCGGCAATCCCGTCGTCTACACCATCGCCGGAGGCCCCCAGGGGAACGCCGGCGACGGGGGCGCGGCGACGAAGGCGCTCTTCAACCTCCTCCCCGGGGTCCTCCTCCTCCCCGCGGACCACCCCTTCGGAGGCGGGGACCTCCTCTGCACCGACGCCGCCAACCAGTGCGTGCGCATCGTGAAGCTCGCCTCGGACCCGATCACGGACGCGAACGTCGCCGGCGTCGAGGTCGCCACGGGGATCGTGGACCGCTTCTTCGGGACCGGGGTCCAGGGGCACGGCGGCGACGGGGGCCCCGCCTCCTCCGCGACGGTGGGCTTCAGCAAGGCCCAGAACGCCGAGAGCGACGGCCGCATGACCCTGGACGCGGCGGGGAACGTCTACCTCGTCTCCGGCGCCGAGAACTGCATCCGGAAGATCACCACCGACGGCGTCATCCACACCGTGGCCGGGGACGGGACCTCGGGATTCTCCGGCGACGGCGGCCCGGCCGACGAGGCCCGCCTCGCCTTCCCCTCCGACGTGGCGGTCCTCGCCGACGGCACCTTCTTCGTCTCCGACCAGAACAACCACGTCATCCGGAAGGTGGACCCCTCCGGCGTCATCACCACCTTCGCCGGCATCCCCGGCGACCCCGGCTACGACGGGGACGGGGGAGCCCCCGCGGCGGCCCGCCTCCACCGTCCGACGGGCCTCGAGGCGGACGCCGAGGGGAACCTCTACTTCTGCGACAAGAACAACAGCGTCGTCCGCGTCGTGACCGCCGCCGCCACGACGCTCCGGGTCCCCCGCGCCCCCTACTTCCTGCCCGCCCTCGAGGGCGGCGCTCCCCCCGCCCCGGGGCCCAAGGGGACCATCGACACCTACGCGGGGACCGGCGTCTCCGCCTTCACGGGGGACGGACGGCCGGCCCTCGAGACCGACTTCTACTGGCCCCAGGACATCGCCGTCCAGCCCGGGACCGGACTCGTCCACGTGGTGGACTGGAACAACCACCGGATCCGGCGCATCGAGGACGACGGCACGGTCCGGCCCGTCATCGGCGAGGGGGAGCTCGGGGACACCGACGGGGACGCCCTGACGGTGCGCATGAACCACCCCACGGACATGACCTTCAACCCCGTGGACGGGGACATCTACGTCGCCACGTGGCACACGGACCGGGTGAAGCGCCTCGTCTCCTCCTCGAACACCTTCGTCACCGTCAACAAGATCGGCGGCAAGCGCACCTACAGCGGCGACGGCGGCCCCGTCTCGGCGGCGGAGTTCAACCTCCCGGCCAGCGTGAAGTTCGACTCCGCGGGGAACATGTTCGTCGGCGACGGCGGCAACCGCCGCGTCCGGCGCGTGGACGCGGACTCCCTGATCATCGAGACCGTCGCCGGCGACGGCACCGCCGGGTTCTCCGGGGACGGGGGGGCGGCCACGGCGGCGCAGTTCAACCTCCCCGTCGGCCAGTCGGCGCAGCCCGCGGGGAAGATCTGCATCGACCCGACGGACCGCTACGTGTACGTGGCCGACACCGACAACCACCGCGTCCGCCGCGTGGACATGGAGACGGGGCTCATCACCACCGTCGCCGGCAACGGCACCGCCGGCTTCGCAGGGGACGGCGGGGCAGCCACGGCCGCATCCCTCAGCTCCCCCGTGGACGTGGACTGCGACGGCGCGGGAAACCTCTACGTCTGCGACCGGGACAACCACTGCGTGCGCCGGGTGGACCTCGGGACGGGTCTCATCTCGACCGTCGCGGGCATCGGCGGGCAGGCCGGGTACTCCGGGGACGGCGGGCCCGCATCCTCCGCGCGGCTCTACCTCCCCTGCGGGATCCACGTGGACCGCCCGAGCGGCAGGCTCTACGTCGCCGACACCTTCAACAGCGTGCTGCGGGTCGTGTGGGAGTGAAGTGAGGAACCGCCTCCTTCCCGTCGTCCTGGCCCTTCTCGCCGTCGGCACCGGCGGCGAGGGGATGGCCGGCCCCCTCGACCTCTCCCCCGTGCGCGGGATCGTGGAGGACGGCGTCGAGGCGGGGGGGACCGGCCCCGCGGCGAAGGCCTACGCGCGGCTGTCGAAGTCCCTCGCCGCCGAGACCCCCGACCTTCCCGCGGACCTCTCCGTCCTGCGCACCGTGGCGGCGGCCTGCGAGGGGCCCCTCGTCGGGGACGCGCCGCTGCGCGCCGCCCTCGCCGACGCCCTCGACGCGGGGGCCGCATCGGTCCGCCTGATGGACGCCGCGGTGCTCGGCGCGGCGGGGGACCTCGCCGTGGAGGCCCACCGGGACGGGATCCTCCGGAAGGCCGCGAAGGCCCGGGCCCTCGTCGCCGCCGCGGAGGGGAAGCGGTACCTCGGGAGCGACGCCGCCGGCGCGGGGCTGCTGCGCAAGGCCGCCCTCCGGTTCGCCGCGGCGGAGCGGGCCGCGGCGCGCCTCCTCGTCCGGGAGACGCCGAAGAAGCCGCTCTTCGCCGTCCCCGTGCAGGGGCGGGGAGGGGCTCTGCTCGGCGTGTGGGGGGAGGCGGGCCCCGACCCCCGCCTCTACGCCGTGGGGGCCGCGGACCTCGAGGGGCCGCAGTTCCTCGTCCTCCATCCCGGCGCCGAGGGCTGGGTGCGCGTGCCCGTGGCCCCGTCGGGGGACCTCTGGTGGGTGACCGTCGTGCCCGGGGACGCCGCCTGGGCCTGCGGGTCCGGCGGCCGCGTGCTCCGCTACGACCCCGCCGTCGGCGACGTCGAGTTCCGCAGCACCGGGGTGGACGCCGTCCTCTACGGCGTCTGGGGGACCGGCCCCGATGACGTCTGGACCGTGGGAGGGGACCCGGCCGGGATCGGCCCCCGCCCCGCCCTCCTCCACTGGAACGGAGCGCAGTGGGACGCCGCGGCGGTCCCCCCGGAGGCCGACGGGCGGATCCTCTACAAGGTCTGGGGGAGCGCGACGGACGACGTGTGGGCCGTGGGCGAGGGGGGCGTGATCCTCCACTTCGACGGCGGATCCTGGTCCTCCGTCGCGTCGCCCTCCTCCTCCACCCTGCTCACCGTGAGCGGCCCCTCGCCGCTGGCCGCCGTCGGGGGAGGGGCCTCGGCCGTCGCCCTGGAGCGGAGCGAGGGGGGCGCCTTCGTCCCCGTCCCCGTCCGGGGCGCCTCCTCGGGCACCGGGGGCCAGACGGGGAGCGGGCCCGTGAAGACCCTGAACGGGGTCTTCGTCCCCGGCAGCGGCGCCCCCCTCGCCGTGGGCTTCTCCGGGACGGTGGTCCGCCGGGAGGCGGCGGCGTGGCAGGGGCTCGAGGGGGTGCCGACGACGGTGCGGGACCTCCACGCCGTCTGGATCGACGACGCCGGGAACGCCGTCATGGCGGGCGGGAAGATGTCCAACCTGACGGAGGGGCAGATCGTCACCTACGGGAAGCGGCGCCTCCCGTCGGCCGTCGCGCGGCGGGCCCGGTTCGGGGACGATGTCCACCCGCTGCTCTACCTCGGCTGCGCCCACTCCGGCTGCCACCTCCCCCCCTTCAACAACGGCGGCCTCGCCATCGACGGGGCGGAGACGACCCGCGCCTCCCTCGTCGGGGCGACGAGCGTGCAGTCCCCCCTGCTCCGCGTCGCCCCCGGGCGGCCGTCGCAGAGCTACCTCGTCCACAAGCTCATGGGGACGCAGGAGAGCGTGGGCGGGAGCGGGGACCGGATGCCCGTTCCCCACCTCGAAGGGGACGACTACTTCGGGGAGGAGGAGATGGAGATCCTCGAGGGGTGGATCCTCGACGGGGCGCGCAACGACTGAGCGGGTTGACGCCGCCCCCTTCCCGGTGGAGAATGTCCGGGGAAGGGAGACCCGGGATGGCCCATCCGACGATCCTCGCTTTCGCCCTGCTCCTCGCCGCCGCCGCGCCTCCGCCCGACGCCGTGGACGACGCGCTGGCGGCCTTTCCCGACCGGTTCGCCAACGCCATCGACGACAGGACCCGCGCCGTGGCGGTGGCGGAGCTGGGGCTGCTGAAGGACCCCCGCGTCGTCCCGGCCCTCCGGCCCCACCTCTCCCATCCCTCCATCGACGTCCGCGTCGCCGTCGCCGCCGCCATCGGCGAGCAGAGGGATCCCTCCGTGGCCCCCCTCCTCCTCTCCCTCTTCTCGAAGGAGGAGGACCGGAAGGAGCCGGAACCCCGTTTCCTGGCGGCCCTCCTCGAGGGGGTGGGCGAGGCGGACTCGAAGCGGCACTTCAAGCCCCTCTCCAAGGCCGCGTGGAAGTGGATGGAGAAGGACCTGCAGGTCTGCCGCGCCGCCGCCGGCGCCCTGGCCCGGGCCCGCACGCCGGACGCCGTGGGGGAGCTCGTGGATCTCGTGGAGAAGGCCGACGTGCGGCGCCTCGACCAGGCCGACGATTCCGCCTGGGAGAAGGACTTCGAGGCGACCGTGGATTTCCTCGGCGGGGAGCTGAGGAAGGCCACGGGGAAGGGGATCAAGAACGTCAAGGACTGGCGGGACTGGTGGCGCGAGAACCGCAAGACGTGGAAGCCCCCCTCCGCCCTGGACGAGGCGAAACCGAAGGACCCCGACCTCTTCGTCGATCCCGCGGGGAAGTTCACGGTGCGCCGCCCCTCCGTCGCGTGGGGGTGGCGGGAGTCGAAGAACCTCACCGTGTGGGCCGAGCTCCAGGTCGAGGGCCGCGCGGCGGCGGACTTCGCCGTGCGCTCCGAGAGCACTTCCGCGCTGGCGGCCCAGACCCCCGGCGCCATGGCCGACGAGTGGAAGCCGAAGATCGAGGAGGACTTCAAGGAGATCATGAAGGAGGGGACCCGCTACGGCGTGAAGACGAAGTTCGCCGGGGCCTCCGCCGTCATGCACGAGATCCACGGCCGCCACGCCGAGCACGGCATGTGCACGCTGCGGTGGGTCTTCGTCGTGAAGGACGGCGTCTCCTACCGCGTGATGGGCGTGTGCCGGACCTCGCGGACCGAGGCCCCGTGGAAGGAGTGGGACGCCTTCTTCGCCTCCTTCAGGTTCGAGGGGCGGTAGTCAGAGCAGCTGCGACAGGAACGTCCGTGCCGGGACCACGAGGGGACCCCGCGGCCGCGCGAAGCAGTCGGCGTCCACGTAGTCGGCCTCGACGACGACCTGGAAGGCGAAGGGCGCACCGATCCGTTCCTGGAAGTGGCGGAGCGCGGGTCCCGGCACGTCCTCCTTGAGCTTGACCTCCACCAGGAACCACGGCTTCCCGTCGCGCACGACGAGGAAGTCCACCTCCCTCTGCTCCTTGTCCCTCAGGTAGGCGAGCTGGAAGGCCCCGAGCCCCATGTCCGTCCACCCCTCCACGGCCTTGAGCAGGTGGCACCCCACGAAGGTCTCGGCCCGGTCGCCGGGATCCTCGATCCCGGCCCAGTCCCGTCGGAGCCACTTCGGCTCCTTGCGAAGGGAGCGGGAGACGTTGCGGAACCAGGGACGGACGAGGAACCCGTGGTGGAGGCCGGCGAGGGCGTCGATCCATCGACGCAGGGTGTCGCCGGAGACCCGGACGTCCCGCGCCAGGTTGCTGTTGACGACCGGGCGGGACGACCGTGCATCGAGGAATCGCACCAGCATCTCCAGCTGGTCCACCTGCTGGATGCGCGTGAGGTCCCTGACGTCCTCCCGAAGGAGCTGGTGGAGGCGGAGGGACTGCCAGCGGCGGGTGAACCGCACATCACGCTTGAGGAAGGGCTCGGGGTACCCCCCGTGAACCCAGAGGGCCTGGAACTCAGGCTCCTCCACCCGGGCGGGCGCCCTCAGGATGCGGTCGGGATCCGGCAGTTCCCGGGTGACCGTCTCTGCCACCGAGAAGGGGTGCATCCTGTAGAGGAAGTACCGTCCCATCAGGCTGTCCCCGCCGCGGCGGAAGGTGTCCATGCGGCTCGATCCGGTCACGAGGATCCGGACCTCGTCGGCGTGGGAATCGAACAGCCCCTTCAGGAAGAGCTTCCAGCGGCGGAGCTTGTGCAGTTCGTCGAGGAGGATCACCGGGGGCTTCCCGGTCAGCCGGTGCAGCCCCAGTCCGGCCAGGAGCCCGGCGGGGCCGGACAGGATCCGTTCCCTGTGGTCGAGGTCGTCCCAGTTGGCGTAGGCGTCGGCGTGGCTCCTGCAGGTGGTGGTCTTCCCGACCTGGCGCGGACCGCTCACGAAGGCCATCTGGCGGTGGCGGGCCAGGTGGTCGGCGAGCATGGAGTCGTAGAGCCGGGGGCGGGGATCCATGCCGACCATTATCGTGGCAATCGTAGAATGGTCAAGACCATTCTACGATTGTATTGATAATGGTCGAGAGTCAAGAAGGCCTGGTCTGAGGGGAGGCGAGTTCCACAACATATTTATGCTAAGCTACTTATGGCGCCGGTACGCCTCCTGGAGGATCTCGATCCAGGGGCTGTCGGGCACCTGGATCTCCAGCGGGTCCTGGCCGAGCTTCTCGAAGGCCTTGAACTGGTCCGCCGTGAAGTCGCGGCGGAAGGCCTCCACGGCGTCCCGCTTCACCCCCTCGATGCGGGCGGCGTAGGTCTCCCCCGACCCCGACCCCGGCACCGGCTCGCTGGCGAGCATCCCGAAGATCTCGATCATCCGCGGCTGCGCCTCCTCGGGCTTGCCGAGGAGGACGTCGAGGAGGTCGTCGAGGGGGACGCGGCCGCCGGCGGTGGGGGTGCGGAGGAGCCCGATCATCTCCTCCTGCCCCTTGAGGACGGCGAGGCGGACCCCCTCCCGCTGGGAGGGCTCGAGCTCCAGCTCCGCGGCGAACTGGGAGAGCGGGGGCTTGCGCTCCCCGGGAGGGGAGGCCTTCTCCCCGGCCTTCACCGCCTCGGCCTCCCGGGCGGCGACCTCCTCGCGGACGAGGTCCTTCACGAGGGCGCGGAGCGGGGCGGCGGCGGCGGGCGAAAGCGCCCCCGGCCCGGGCCCCCCCGGGGGGCCCCGGGCGGGGGGGGGGGCGGCGCCGGCGGCGGCGGCGCCGGCGCGGGGGGCCCCCCCCCCCCCCCCCCAAGCCCCGCCCCCATCCAAG
>CAYJMF010000004.1:122539-131698 GCA_964370855.1 uncultured Planctomycetota bacterium
GCGGGGGGGGGGGGGGGGGGGGGGGGGGGGCCACCGCCCCCCCGGCCCGGCCGCCCGGGGGGCGCCCGGGCCGGCGGAGGGAGCGGCCCCGTCGGAGGTTCCGCCGGCGAGGAGGGCCTCCAGCCGCACGACCCTCTCCTCGACCGATTCCATGGCGTCGGCGGCGTCGGCGGCCCCGGCCCCGGCGGCGGCGCCGCCGGGAACGGAGCGCCGCACCGCCGCGATCTCGGCGCGGAGGGCGGCGTTCTCCTGGAGGGCGTAGCCGGCCAGCGCGAGGGAGGCGACGGACAGAGCGACTCCGGCGGCGAGAAGAGCGCGGCTCATGGCGGACTCCCTGGGTGATGAGGCTCCGGTTGAATCGTACACCGGTGGGGGGGGAGCGGTTCCCGGGCCGCTACCGCGCCGCGGCGCGGAGGTCCCGGAGCGCAACCTTCAGCCGCTCCTGCGCCGCGGGCACGGCCCGCACGGAGAGGATGCCGCCCCTTTGCCAGAATGTCTCCGGGATCCCCTCGCTCCAGCAGGAGACGTCGAGAACGCGGTGGACCCAGGCGTCGGCGGCCTCGCGGCTCGTGAAGACGGGGGACGCGGCACCCTCGGCCCGGAACAGGTCGCGGAGATCGTGGACCTCGAGGACGACGTCGTTCCGGGGGACGGGGGGGGCGGGCGGGGCGTCGGCGGTGCAGGCGGCGAGGAGGGGGAGCAGGAGCAGGAAGGGGAGCAGGGCGGCGGGGGCTCTCACGGGCACCTCCTCTCGTTTCCCTACTTCTTCGCCTTCTCCTTCACGGAGTCGAGGACGAAATCCATCGCCGGATCCTCGAACTCGTTCCCGCGGTAGGCGAGCAGGGTCACGTCGAAGGTCGTCATGTGGCCCGCCTTGCTCTTCCAGTACCAGGTCCGCTGCGCGAGGGCCTCCCCGTCGTCGTCCTGGCCCACGATCTCGTAGAGGTAGCCGGCGTCGCACCCCCTCAGCTTCCCCTTGAGGAGCCCGCGCTTGGACTTCACGGACTTGTAGCCCCGGGCCTCGATGCCGAAGTTCTTGTCGGCGAGCCCCTTCAGGTTGTCCCCGCCCACCACGGAGCCGTCGGCCAGGGTCCAGTTGGTGGTCCACTTGTAGTCGTCGAAAGCGAGGCTGCGGAGCGTTCGGAAGTCGTGGGTGAACTGGTGGATCGCGGTGCCGGAGGAGGTCGGGGCGGCCCAGTGGCGGCTGCGGGGGATCTCGAGGGTCAGCCCGTTGGGGAGGTCGCAGGTCGTGGTGACGAAGTCGACCTTCGGCTTCTTGAGGCCGAGCAGCCTCACGACCGCAGCGGCGTCGTTGCGGGCGGTGAGGAGGTCGAGGTCGTCGGGGTGGGCCTTCTCCATGGGCTCGATGAGGTCGAGGGCCTTCTGGACCATGTGCTCGGCGCCCTTCTCCTTGCGGGCGTGGGCGAGATGGCCCCGCCGCAGCATGGCCAGGGCGACGCGGCCCGCGGGAAGCGGTTCGCCCGCGTGGGCGGCGAGGGCCTTCGCCCCGAGCCCGTCGATGCGCTCGAAGAGCCCCGGCACGTCGGCCTTCTCGAGGAAGGCCGCCTCGGCCAGGATCCTCGCCTCCTCGGCGAGGTCGACGCCCTTCCCCGGGTCCTTCCCGTAGGCGGCCGCGAAGTCGTCGGCGGCGGCGGTGAAGGAGGCTGGGTCGGCCGCCTCCTTCAGCTCCAGGGAGAGGCGGGCACCGGCCAGGCGGGCGCAGGCGCGGGCGCGGAGGGGCTCCGCCGCGTCGGGCTTGCCCTCGGCGCACTCCGAGGCCATGGCGAGGAGGAGCGCCCCCAGCTTCTTCGCGTCGGCGGGCTTCCTCGCCAGGTCCTCGACGTTACCGGCGGCCCGATCGCAGAGCTTGCGGAGGGACTCCGGGGCCTTGACCCACCGCTCCCGGGCTCCCGGAAGCTCGAGGGCCGTGACGACGGCCGCGGAGGCCCCCGACTCGACGAGCTCGCACAGCGCGTCGAGCTCCGTGTCGGCGGCGGGAGCGGGGGGAAGGGCGAGGGACACGGCGAATGCGAATGCGTGGATGATCATGGATCCTGCCTCCCGATTCCTTCCCCGAGTCTACCCCGCGCGGGGGGCGGGGGGAAGGGGGGGCGCCGCCGTCACACTCCCGGGGA
The DNA here is from genome assembly GCA_964370855.1 of uncultured Planctomycetota bacterium. Classification (GTDB taxonomy): domain Bacteria; phylum Planctomycetota; class JAJSAM01; order JAJSAM01; family JAKLKS01; genus JAKLKS01. Next base: position 124,675 of record CAYJMF010000004.1, read on the forward strand.
GCGGTTTGTCTTATCGGACTCCCCGGTCCGGTATATCCGTGGGATGGAATCGCCGAAGACCGCCCGCCGGGGCCGCCCCCCGGACCCCGAGCGCCGCGCCCGCATGCGGGAGCGGATCCTCGAGGCCGCGGCCCGGGCCTTCGCCCGGCACGGGTTCGCGGAGACCGGCGTGGACGAGGTCGCGGCCCTCCTCGGGGTCGGCAAGGCCACGGTCTACCGCCATTTCCCGCACAAGGGGGATCTCCTCCTCGCCGCCGCGGACATGCGCATGGTCCAGCTGAGGAAGGCCGTGGATCGTTCCGTGGCCGGCTGCCGCGATCCCCTCGAGTCCGTCCGCCTCGCCGCCCGCGCCTACCTCGGCTTCTGCGACGCCCACCCCGACGTGGTGGACCTCATCGTCCAGGAGCGGGCCGCCTTCCCCCGCCGCCGCCGCACGACGTACTTCCAGCACCGCGACGAGAACCTTAAGCCCTGGAACGACCTCTTCCGCGGCCTCATGGACGCGGGGGTCGTCCGCCGCATGCCCCCCTCCCGCATCACGGACGTCCTCGGGGACGCCCTCTACGGGACCATGGTCGTCAACCACTTCTCGGGACGCCGCCGATCCCTGGATCGGCAAACCCGGGACCTCCTGGACGTCGCCTTCCGGGGGATCCTGGCGCGGCCCGCACGGGGCCCCGGGCCCCGGAGGAAAGGATCACGATGAGGAACCCCGTACTCGCCCTCGCCCTCCTCGCCGCCGCGGCGCCCGGCGCCGTCCTCGCCGAGGGGGGCCCTCCCCCGGCCGCGGTCCGCGTGGAGCCGGTCCGGAAGGAGAAGCTCCAGGACCGCCGCCTCGTCACCGGCGAGGTGAGGGCGCTCCGGCGCTCCGCCGTGGCGGCCCGCGAGGGAGGCCCCCTCGTCGAGGTCGCCGTCCGCGAGGGGGATGCCGTCGCCGAGGGCGCCCTCCTCGCCCGCGTGGACGACGTGCGCCTCCGCCTCGACCTCGCCGCCCTGGAGTCCGAGAACGGGACCCTCGAGGCCCTCCTCGAGGTGCGCCGCTCGGAGAAGGAGAAGGCGGAGCGGGACCTCGCGACCCTCCGGGGGCTCGCCGAGCGGGGCGCCACCAATCCCCGCGAGGTGGCCGACGCCGCCACGGCGCTGCGCACCGTGGACGCCCGCATCGCCGAGGCGGGGGCGGAGAAGGCCGTCCTCGCCGCCCGCGCCGCCGTGCTCTCCCGGCGCATCGCCGACACCGTCGTCCGCGCTCCCTTCGCCGGCGAGATCGTCCTGCGCAGCGCGGAGGTCGGGCAGTGGGTGTCCGAGGGGGCGGTCGTCGCGGAGATCGTCTCCACGGGGGAGCTCGAGGCCTGGCTCGAGGTGCCGCAGCGGGACTACGCGGCCCTCCTCCTTGCCGGGGGGACGCTCCAGGTGCGGACCGACGCCGCGGGAACGGAGTTCGAGATCCCCCTGTGGCGCGTCGTCCGCGACGTGGACGCCCGCGCCCGCACCTTCAGGGTCGTGGCGCCGCTTCCCGCCGGGGCGGACCTCGCCCCCGGCATGTCCCTGACGGCCCGGGTCCCCGCGGGGGGCGAGGTGGAGGTCTTCACGGTCTCCCGCGACGCCCTGCTCCGCGGCGAGGCGGGCGCCTACCTCTACGCCGCCGAAGGCGGGGGGGAGGGCGCCCCCGCCGCGGCACGCCTCGTCCCCGTGGAGGTCCTCTTCTCCGTCGGCTCCCGCGCCGCCGTCAAGGGCGAGGGGCTCCGCGAGGGCCTGTCCGCCGTCGTCGAGGGCAACGAGCGGCTCTTCCCCGGCGCCCCCCTCCTCCCCATGCCGCGGGACGGCGCGGCGCCGCCGCCGGCCGCGCCGGCCGCGCCGGCGGGCGGGGAAGGCGGCGGCCGATGAAGGCGATCCGCGCCGCCGTCGAGCAGCCCGTCAGCGTCGCCGTGGGGGTGATCCTCGTCGTGCTCGCCGGCGTCGTCGCCCTCAAGCGCGTCCCCATCCAGCTGACCCCCGACGTCGAGGACACGATCATCGCCGTCACCACGCGGTGGGAGGGGGCGAGCCCCTCGGAGGTCGAGCAGGACCTCGTCGACAAGCAGGAGGAGAAGCTCCAGGGGGTCGCCAATCTCCGCGGGATGACGAGCACCTCGCAGCAGGGGGTGGGGGCCATCCGCCTGGAGTTCAACGTCGGGACCCGCAAGGAGGACGCGCTCCGCGAGGTCAGCGACAAGCTCCGCCAGGTCCCCTCCTACCCCGAGGGCGTGGACGAGCCCGTCGTCGAGGCATCGGACCCGCAGAACAAGGACTACATCGCCTGGTTCCTCCTCGATTCGAAGGACCCTTCCGTGGACCTCCCGGCGCTCCAGGACTTCGCCGAGGACCGCCTGAAGCCGCGCTTCGAGCGCGTGCCCGGCGTCTCCGAGGTGAACGTCCTCGGCGGCCGGGAGCGGGAGGTCCAGGTCCGCTTCGACGAGGTGCGCCTCGCCGGGCGGGGCGTCACCGTGCGCCGGCTCGTGGAAGCGCTCCGGAGCACCAACCGGAACGTCTCCGCGGGCGCCGTCGCGGAGGCCAAGTCCGACGTCCGCGTCCGCCTCGTCGGCCAGTACGCGAGGGTGGAGGACGTCGAGGAGACCGTCGTCGCCTCCACGCCCGCGGGCCCCGTCCGGGTGCGGGACGTGGCGGAGGTGGTCGAGACCTTCAAGAAGCCGAGCACCGTGGTGCGGGCCCGCGGGCGGCGGGTCATCGCCATCAACGCGCAGAAGGAGGTCGGCGCCAACGTCATGACCGCCATGGCGGGCCTCCGGGAGGTGGTGGAGGGGGTGAACGCGCCCGGCGGCCTCCTCGAGTCCCAGGCGCGGATCCTCGGGCTCCCCCCGGACACCCTCTCCATCTCCCAGGCCTACGACCAGACCGTCTACATCGACGACGCGCTGCAGCTCGTGAGCGACAACATCTGGCTCGGCGGCGCGCTGGCCCTCGGCGTCCTCCTCCTGTTCCTCGGCTCCGTCCGCGGGGCCCTCATCATCGGGCTGGCCATCCCCATCTCCGTCGTGGGCGCGGTCGTGGCCATGCTCGTCCTCGGCCGCACCGTCAACGTCATCAGCCTCGCGGGCATGGCCTTCGCCGTGGGCATGGTGGTGGACAACTCCATCGTCGTGCTGGAGAACATCTTCCGCCACCTCGAGATGGGCAAGAGCCCGCTCAGGGCCTCCGTGGACGGGACCCAGGAGGTGTGGGGCGCGGTGCTGGCCTCGACGCTGACCACGGTGGCCGTGTTCATCCCCATCCTCCTCGTGCAGGAGGAGGCGGGGCAGCTCTTCCGCGACATCGCCCTGGCCATCGTGGCCGCCGTGTCCCTCAGCCTCGTCGTCTCCGTCTCCGTGATCCCCGCCGCCGCGGCCCGCATCCTGAAGAGGGTCCGCCCCGACCAGGATCCGTCGAGGCGGACGCTCCTCGTGCGCCTCGCGGCCCCCCTGGTCGCGATGCCCCGCTGGATCTCCGGCATGGTGCACGGGATGAACGGCAGCGTCGAGCTCCGGCTCATGGTCGTCCTCGGCTTCACGGCCCTGTCCGTCGCGGGCACCCTGAGCCTCATGCCCCCCACGGACTACCTCCCCCAGGGGAACCGCAACCTCGTCTTCGGGCTCATCATCCCGCCGCCGGGCTACAACATCGAGCAGCAGGCGACCCTGGCCCGGCGCATCGAGGCCACCGTCGAGCCCTACTGGGAGGCGGGGCGGAGGATGGAGGCGGGCGCCACGGCGGAGGAGGCCTCCGCGGGGCTCCCCCAGGTGCCGACCTTCGACTACGGGAAGATGGCGCCGGGGGCGCCGGTGACGCCTCCTCCGCTCAAGAACTACTTCCTCGTCAGCATCGAGGGGATCCTCTTCCACGGCGCCATCAGCGCCGTTCCCGAGAAGGTCGTGGACCTCAAGCCCCTCTTCGCCCACGCCACCCGCGGGGCGTCGGCCCCGGGCGTGCTCGCCTTCTCCTTCCAGGTCCCCCTCTTCCGCCTCGGCGGCACCACGGGGAACGCGGTGAAGGTGAACTTCTCCGGCGACGATCTCGACCAGGTGACGGCCTCGGCCCTCTCCTCCTACCTCCGCCTCGCGGGGACCCACGGCTTCCAACGCGTGCAGCCCGACCCCAGCAACTTCAACGTGCCGGGGCCGGAGCTGCAGGTGATCCCCGACCTCGTGCGCCTCGGCGAGGCGGGCCTTACGGCGGAGGACCTCGGGTGGGCGGTGCGCACCTCCGGGGACGGCGCCATCGTGGGGGAGTACCGGGTGGGCGGGCAGACCATCGACCTCAAGGTCGTCACCGCCGGCCACGGCACCGACGGGGCCCTGGCGGCGCTGTCCGACGTCCCCGTGGCCACGCCCGCCGGCGGCGTCGTGCCGCTGTCCGCCCTCGGCCTCGTCCGCCGCGTCAACGCCTCCTCGCAGATCAACCGCGAGGGCCGCCGCCGCGCCGTGACCCTCCAGTTCACCCCCAAGGAGGGGACGCCGCTCGAGCAGGCAGTGAAGGACATCGACGTGCTGCTCGCGGAGCAGAGGGCCTCGGGCGCCATCCCGCCCGACGTCGAGACCTCCTACACCGGCTCCGCCAGCAAGCTCGAGGCGGTCCGCTCCGCCATGCTCGGGGACGGGACCCTGGCCGGGCTCCTCGGCAGCTCCCTGATGCTGGCCCTGGTGGTCACCTACCTCCTCATGTGCGTGCTCTTCCAGAGCTTCCTCCACCCCCTCGTCATCATGTTCTCCGTCCCCCTGGCGACGCTGGGCGGCTTCGCCGGGCTCTGGCTGGTGCACAGGTGGACCCTCTCGGATCCCTACATGCCGGTGCAGAACCTCGACGTGCTCACCATGCTCGGCTTCATCATCCTCATCGGCGTCGTCGTCAACAACGCCATCCTCATCGTCCACCAGGCCCTCAACTTCATGCGGGGGACGACGGAGGAGGGGGGCGCCGCCGCCCCGATGCCCGCGCGGGAGGCCATCACGGAATCGGTCCGCACCCGCGTGCGCCCCATCTTCATGAGCACCGCGACGTCGGTGCTCGGGATGCTGCCCCTCGTCCTCATGCCGGGCTCCGGCTCGGAGCTCTACCGGGGCCTCGGGGCCGTGGTCATCGGGGGGCTCGCGATCTCCACTGTCTTCACGCTGGTCGTCGTGCCGGCGCTGATGAGCCTCGTCTACAGGGGGCCGCGCCGCGCGGTCGGCGCCGGCACACCCCCGGCGGCGGCCCTGCTCCTCCTCCTGGCCCCGGCCCTCCTCCTCGCCCCCGGCTGCGCCGGCTCGCCCCGGGAGGACCGGTACGAGGAGGCGCTCCGCGGCATCGCCGCGCGGCAGGTGCGCGCCGCCACGGCCGACGCGAAGACGGTCCGGGTGGAGGTCGGGGAGCCCCGGGTCGCCGAGGAGCTCCGCTCCCGCCTCCCCGAGCTCGAGGCCCTCGGCGGCCCCGCCTCCTGGGAGGGCCGTGAGCCGGACATCTCCCGCGGCCTCGACGGCCTCCCGCCGACGGTGGCCCCGATCTCGCTGCGCGACGCCGTGGCCGCGGGGGCCCTGTCCAACCTCGGGGTGCGCCTGCTCCGCGTGGAGGCGGCCTCGGCGGCGGAGGGGGTCGCACGGGAGGAGGCCGCCTTCGACGTCGTCTTCTTCGCCGAAGGGGGCGTCCGCCGCGTGGACGAGCCCTCCCTCCTCCCCGTCATCGGGGGGACCCCCGTGGGCACCTCGAGCCGGGCCTCGGATACCGCGCGGCTCTCCTCGGGGTTCCGCCGCAGGACGGAGACCGGGGGATCCCTGACCCTCTCGGGCCGGATGGAGCGGGTGGACAGCCGCACCCGGGGCATCAGCTACGACCCCGACGCGGCCTGGTGGACGGGGGCCGCCTTCACGGCGCGCCAGGCCCTGCTGCGCGGTGCCGGCCGGGAGGTCAACCTCGCCGAGGCGGACATCGCCCGCGCCCGCGCGGCGGCCTCGCGGGAGGTCCTGCAGGAGGACCTCCTCACGGTCATCGGCGACGTGGAGCAGGCCTACTGGGACCTCTCCGAGGCGTGGAGCCTCGTGCGCATTCAGCAGGACCTCCTCGACCGCGGGATCGAGACGGAGCGGGTCCTCGCCGAGAGGCGCGCCTTCGACGCGGACCCGGCGCAGGGGGCCGACGCCCGCGCGACGGTGGAGCTGCGCCGGGCCGACCTCGTGCGGGCGGTGCGGATCCTGCGGTCCTCCTCGGACCGCCTGAAGTACCTCATGAACCACCCCGACCACCCGCTCTCCTCGGAGACCCTGCTGGCCGCCGCCGACATGCCCGGCGCGGCGCCCGTGGAGTTCTCGCTGGAGGAGTCCCTGCGGAGGGCCGTCGCGGAGAGGCCCGCGGTCCGCCGGGCCGTCCTCGACGTGGAGGAGGCGCGCATCCGGGAGCGGGTGGCCGGCAACGGCTCCCTCCCGCGGCTCGACCTCGTGGCCGAGGCCGGCGTCACGGGCCTCGACGACGACCCGGGGACCTCGACGGGGCACCTCGTAAACGAGGACTTCGTCAACTACGGGGCCGCCCTGGAGCTGGAGATCCCCCTCGGCAACCGGGCGGCGCGGGCCGATCTCCGCCGCGCCGAGCTGGCGAAGGACGCCGCCTTCCTCGCCTACGAGCGCACCGTCAGGGAGGTGGCCCGCGAGGTGAAGGACGCGCTCCGGGATCTCGAGGCGGCGCGCTCGCTGCTGGAGGCGACGCGCAACTACCGGATCGCCCAGACCGAGAACCTCCGTGCGCTGCTCCTGGAGGAGGAGCGCAGGACGGCGCTGACGCCGGAGTTCCTGACCCTCAAGTTCTCCCGCCAGGAGCGCCTCGCCTCGGCCCAGATCCGCGAGGTCAACGCGCTGGCCGAGTGGAACCGCGCCCTGGCCGCCTGGCGCCGCGCCCTCGGCACCGGCCTCGGCGCGGGAAAGGTGATCCTGGAGGGCCGGGCGCCATACTGAACCCGACCCAGATTGGCGGCGAAGGCGGGGGCGAACCACTTTGGCCCGGGAGGAAGGGTCTCGCCCCCGCC
>CAYJMF010000005.1:0-12583 GCA_964370855.1 uncultured Planctomycetota bacterium
GAACGACGGGACGCCTCCATTCCGGGACCGTTGGAGAGGCGGCGGGGTCGAGACGCCCTTTGGCTCCGCGCGGGGATCCCCGGGATCGGCGCCTTGGGTGAGGGGGGGACGGCGGGCACCCTGGCGGAGTTCCGGTGACTTCAAGACACGGATGGTGAACGCCGTCCCCCAGGATCCCGGGCCCCGATTCCTGAGATCCCCCCGTGGCGCCGCAGGTTGTCTCGAATCCCCGCCTCTTCCTTTCCAACGGTCCCGGAAGGAGAGGCGCCCCCTCCGTTCGGGGACGCATCTCGTTCCGGGACCCGCACGGAACAGGGAAGAACCCTCTCGCCCTTCCGGAAGTCTCGATGGCAACCCCGATGAATCGGGTCGTGTACCGCATACCCACGCCTCTACCGAGGGCGGCCGGTGGGGCCCCCGGCGGTTCCCCCGGGACGGAAGAAGGGGCGGCGGCGCGGTCCGCGGGATCGGGACGGCGCGTCGGCGTCCCCCCACTCCACGGCGTCGAGGAGGGCGGCCTGGCTGCGGCGGACCGCGGCCCCCTTCTCCGCCGCCACCCGCCGGTGGGAGCCGTCGGGCAGCAGCTCCCACGCCTTCCGGTTGTCGGCGAGGGTCGCCCCGAGGCTCTCCTCCAGCAACCGCCCGCGAAGGGCGGGATCCTCCACCGGCCACATGATCTCGACCCTGCGGAGGAAGTTCCGCGGCATCCAGTCGGCGCTGGACAGGAAGACCCGGGTGCGATCGCCTTCGCCGAACGCGAACACCCTCTCGTGCTCGAGGAAGCGGTCCACGATGCTGCGGACGCGGATCGCCCCGCCGGGTCCCGGGTCCCCGGGACGCAGGCAGCAGATGCCGCGGACCATGAGGTCGATGGGAACCCCCGCCCCGGAGGCGCGGTGGAGGGCCGCGATGATCTCCGGATCGACGAGGGCGTTCAGCTTGCAGAGGATCCGGGACGGCCTGCCGGCCGCGGCCTCCTCTCGCTCCCCGGCGATGAGGTCGAGGAGGCGGTCCTTGAGCCCGAACGGGGACACGGAGATCCTCCGCCACCGGGGCGGGCGCGCGTTCCCGGTCAGGACGTTGAACAGGTCGCTCACGTCGGAGGTGACGTCCGGATCCGCCGTCAGCATCCCCAGGTCCGTGTAGACGCGGGCCGTCACGGGGTTGTAGTCCCCCGTCGAGAGGTGGGCGTAGCGGCGGAGCCCCCCTTCCTCGCGCCGGACCACCAGGGTCATCTTGCACCCGATCTTCAGCCCGACGACGCCGTAGACCACGTGCGCCCCCGCCCGCTCGAGGGCGCGGGCCCAGTGGATGTTGGAACCCTCCTCGAAGCGCGCGCGGAGCTCCACGAGGGCGGCGACCTGCTTCCCGTTCTCCGCGGCCAGGGCGAGGGCGTCGGCCACGGGGGAGTCCCCCGAGATGCGGTAGAGCGTCTGCTTGATGGCGAGGACATCGGGGTCCTCGGCGGCGGCGCGCAGGAACCGCACGACCGGGTCGAAGGACTCGTAGGGGTGGTGGAGGAGGACGTCGCCCCGCGCGACGCCGGCGAAGACGTCCTCCTCCTCCCGGAGGACCCCCTTCACGGCCGGCGTGAAGGGGAGGTCCCGCAGATCGGGCCTGTGGCACATTGTGGCGACGGCCGCGAGGTCCGATGCCTGGAGGGGGCCGTCCACGCGGTAGACGTCCATGTCCTCGACGTCCACCGAGGCGCGGATGAAGGCCTCCACGGAGTCGGGCATCCCCTCCTCGATCTCCAGGCGGGCCGCGATCCCCCACTCCCTCCGGCGGAGCTGGCGCTCCACGGCGAAGAGCAGCGGGTCGTCCTCCTCTCCCAGGGTCAGGTCCGCGTCCCGCGTGACGCGGAACAGGTAGGCCCCCTTCACCCCGTGCCCCGGGAACAGCTCGGCGAGGTGCCGGCGGACCAGGCTCTCGAGGAGGAGGAAGCGCCGCCCCCCCTCCGGCGCGGGGAGCGGGACCAGCCTGTCGAGGGCCCGCGGAACCTGGACCAGGCCCAGGAGGTCCCGGCCGTCCCCGCCTTCGAGGACGACGGCGAGGTTCATGGTCCTGTTGAACAGGTGCGGGAAGGGATGGCCGGTGTCCACGGCCAGCGGCGTCATCACCGGGAACATCTCGCGGCGGAAGCGGTCCTCGACGCCGCGCCGAGCCTCGGCCTCCAGGTCCTCCCACCGGAGGATCCCGATCCCCTCGCGGTACAGGGCCGGGTGGATCTCCTCCCGCCAGAGCCGCATGGAGTCGTCCACGAGGCCGTGGACGACGCGGGAGACGGCCTCGCGCTGCTCCTGGGGGGAGAGGCCGTCGGCTCCCGCCTCGCGATCCCCGGATAGCACCTGCCGGAGCAGCCCGGCGACGCGGATCATGAAGAACTCGTCGAGGTTCGCGGAGAGGACGGCGAGGAACTTGAGCCTCTCGAGGAGGGGGACATCCGGATCCATGGCCTCCGCCAGGATCCTCCGGTTGTAGGCCAGCCAGGAGAGCTCCCGGTTGAGGAAGGAAGCCTGCTTGAAGGAGGGGTCCATGAAGGGCTCCTGAGGCGGACGACCCGCGGAGCATGGCGGCGGCTCCTCAAGGGAGGATGAGCGTCCGGACAGGGGGCCGTGAAGAGGGGCCCCCGCGCCGCCTCTCAGGCCGCGGAGGGCGTGCAGGCCGGTTCCCCCGCCGCCGGGAGCACCGGCTCGATCCGCGTCCGCGGCCCGATCCGGTAGGTCGCGCCCCTCCAGGCCACGGTTCCTCCGATGAAAGCCAGGGGCCAGAGGACGCCGAGGGAGAGGTCCCGGAGGGGGACGAGGGCGAGGTAGTGGAGGAGGGGGCGCCGGAGGCCGGCGGACCTCTCCGCAGCGGCGTCGAGGGCGCAGCGTGCGAGCACCGCGCCGGCGGCCACGGCGACGGCGGACGGGGATCGGGATGCCGCGGCCCAGGCCGCCGCGATGAAGACCGGGTTCAGGAGGATCTCCCCCGCGTAGCCCGCCGGGCACATCCGGAACCGGATCCGGGCCCAGCGCAGGTGGCGGCCGGCGAACCCGCCGAACCCGAAGGAGCCGAGCATGTTCCGCACCGGGACGGCGGCCACGACGGAACGCTTCCCGATCCGGGCCATCTCCTCGCCGCAGACCTGGTCCTCGGCGAGGAAGCGGCCGAGGTGATCGAGGCCGCCGATGGCCTCGAGATCGGCGCGGCGGAACATCATCGACTTGCCGACGACGCAGGTCCCCCCCACGGCGGTGAGGGCGGCCACGCCCCCCATCACGAAGGTGTTGAGCTGGAGGCTCTCCAGCGCAGGCCCGATCCCCCTCCCCGGCACCCCGAGGATGGGCGCGGAGACGACGCCCACCCCGGGCCGCGCCAGGAGCGCCGCCATGTCGCGCAGGTGGCGGGGGTCGGCGGCCACGTTGCTGTCGCTCACGAGGATCACCGGGAACCGCGCCCGACGGATGAGTCGGGCCAGGTTGGCGACCTTGGGGTTGTCCACGCCGCTCGCTCCGCCGGCGAAGACGCCGCCCGGCGTGCGCGGGTGGGCCTGGCCCACGCTGCGGGCTGCGTCGAGCGCGGGGTCCCGGGGATCCTCGGCTCCGCACAGGACCTCGTACTCCGGGTAGTCCTGGCGGTGAAAGGTGGTCAGGTTCGAAGCGAGGGAGGGATCGACCCCCTTCAGCGGCTTGAGGATGCTGACGCCGGGGTATTCCTCCGATACATCGGGGGCCGGGGCCGCCAGCATGCGCCGCTGGCAGAGCGCCATGAAGGCCAGCAGCCCGAGCCCGGCGAGGACGACTCCGAGGAGGATGATGTCACCCATGCCGGGATCATCGGCCGCGCCCGTCAAGGAGCGGTGAAGGCCGTGCGGGATCCCCTCCAATCCACGGCCCCTCGCATCGTGGCCGTGGACATGGGGTACGGCCACCTCCGTGCCGCGAAGGCGCTCGCCGACGCGGCCGGCGTCCCCATGATCGAGGCCGACCGCGCCCCCGCGGCGGGCCCGCTGGAGCGGGCCGTCTGGTCGGCCGCCCGCCGGGGGTACGGGCTCCTCTCCCGGGCGGCGGGCTCCCCCCGGGGCCGGACCACGGCGCGTCCGCTCCTCGACGCCCTCACGGGGATCCCGCGGCGGGGGGAGGCCCCCCCCGCCGGCGGGGTGCGGCTCCTCGGGCTCCTGAGACGCCTCGGCCTCGGGCGGCGCCTCCTCCGCGACCGCTCCCCCCTCGTGGCGACCTTCTACGCCCAGGCGATCCTCGCCGACGCCGCGGGACTGGAGGAGGTCTGGCTCGTGGTGACCGACGCCGACGTGAACCGGGTCTGGGTCCCCGCCGACCCGGCCCGGACGCGCATCGGCTTCCTCGCCCCCTGCGCCCGGACCGCGCGGCGCCTCCGGGACTACGGGGTGCCCCTCTCCCGCATCCGGGTCACGGGCTTCCCCCTCCCGCCCTCGCTGCTGGGAGGGCCGGGGCTCGGGGCCCTCGATCGCAATCTCGCGGCACGGCTGGCCCGCCTCGACCCGGCCGGGGGGGCGGGCCCCCCGACCGTGACCTTCTGCGTGGGAGGGAGCGGGGCCCAGGCGAACCTCGGGGTCCGGGCGATCCCCGCGTTCCGGCCGTTCATCGAGCGGGGGGAATTGCGCCTGGCGCTCGTGGCGGGGGTCCACGGGGAGGCGGCCGCCGCGTTCCGGCGCGCCGGGGCCGCCCTGGCCGGGGGCCGGGGGCTGGAGATCCTCGAGGCGCGCGACTTCGCCGACTACGAGCCCCGCTTCAACGAGCTCCTCTCGCGGACCGACGTGCTGTGGACGAAACCCGGGGAGCTGGTCTTCTTCGCGGCCCTCGGGCTGCCGCTCCTGCTCGCGCCGCCCCTCGGCGTCCACGAGCGGCGCAACCGGCGGATGGCGATCCACGGGGGGTTCGCGCTCGACGGGAGGGACCCGGCGGCGGCGCCCGCGGTGGTCATGGAGGCCCTGCGCTCGGGCCGGCTCACGGAGGCGGCGCTGCGGGGGAGGGCGCGCCTCCCGGCCCGGGGGTCGTACCGGATCCTCGACGTCGTCGCGGGAAGGGCCTGATTCACGGGGGCTTCACGGGGACGGGGCCCCGTCCTTCACGCGCACCGCCGATGAGTGTCTCATCATGAGCGACATCGCCCTCCTCGACGCGGCGGTCCCGGACCTCCGGAGCCGGGTGGACGGGATCCCCGGGTCCCGGGCGCCGGCGCGGCGGACGGCACGGGCGTCCCTCTCGGTGGCGACGATCAACACGCACAGGGGGCGGGGGCCGAGAATCGACTACCTCCTCCGCGACGCCCCCGGCCCGGAGGCGGAGCGCATCGAGCTCCTCCACGAGGCCCGGGCCTACGCCTACTTCATGGCGGACTGGCTGCACCGGAACCGGGATCTCCTCGACGTGGTGGCGCTCCAGGAGGTCTTCAACGGGTTCCTCGGCTTCGGCGAGAGGCTGTTCTCCCGCTTCCCGCAGCACGACTACTACCGGGTCTTCAGCGGGTTCGAGACGGCCATGGCCCACGGGGTGGGATTCGCCGGCTTCCGCTACGAGAACCTCCTGCTGAGCCGCCTTCCGGGGGCCGGGGACGGGGGGATCCGGGCCCGCCTGCCGGGGCGGATCTTCGGCCTGGCCGCCTGCGGGTTCACCCTCGCCCCCTTCCTCCTCCAGGGCAGGACGGTCTGGATCGGGAACACGCACCTCCACGCGTACAGCCCCCCGGCCAGGATGCGGCAGGCGGCGGCGCTGGCGCGGGAGGTGCGGCGTCTCGGCGACGCGCCCATCGTCCTCCTCGGGGACCTGAACACGGTCCCGCCGGGATGCCGGGACGGGGACTTCCCCGCGGGGGACCGGGACGTGTCCTCCTACCGGGGGGACCGGACCCTCGGGATGCTCGCGGAGGCGGGCCTCCGGACCATCGACCACGAGGATGCGCCGGAGTTCTGGACCTATCCGACGGGGGCGCCGAACCGGACTCTCGACTACGTCCTCTTCAGCCGCCACTTCGAGGTCGAGACCTACCGCGTCGACCGGGGCTTCCTCCTGAGCGACCACTACCCGGTGGTGGCGGATCTCCGACTTCGGGAATAGCCGGGAAGGAGCCCTTGCATGATCTTGTCGGAAGCCCCGCTTTTCCTTGACGGGGGGGCCGGATGATCCCCGGGCCCAGGGAGGGCCCGACCATGTCCGGCGCCGAAACCGCCTCCGCGCTCCTCCCCGTCGCCCTCGTCGTCGTCCTGCTCCTCCTCGCCATGAGGCAGACGGGGAGGGAGGATCCCGGGCGGAGGCCCGGCCCGGGCGGAGGAGGCTCCGCGCCTCCGGACCCCTGGCTGCCCTAGCCGCCTACTTCCCGCCCCCGCCCTTCCCGGCCTTCTCCTTCTCCGCCTTCGCCCGCTTCGCTTCGGACTCCTCGTAGGCCTGCTTCACCTTCCCGGGGAGCTTGTAGGGGAGCTCCTTCTCGTGGTCCACCATCCACTTCATGAGCTCCGTCGGGGAGGAGAGCTTCTCCCCGGTGATGGCGGCGACGGCCTCGACGATGGCCTGGATGTAGGTCTTGAGCATCGTCGGCGGCGCGCCTCTGCGGCGCTGGTTGCCGTACTTCGCCTTGTACTGCCGCTCCGCCTCCTTCTGGTCGGCGTCGCCGGCGGCGCCGGAGTCGTACTTCACCTCGCCCCCCTCCCAGGAGTAGCCCTGGGGGTTGACGAGCCAGAGGTCGAGGATGGGCAGGAGCGCCTTCACGTCCTTCATCTTCTCGAAGGACTTGAGGGCCTCGATCTTCACGAAGATGTTCCCGTTCTTCTGGGCCAGCTCCCCCATCTCGGGGATCGCCTCGCGGTAGTCGATGCGGCCGAGGGTGAGACAGGCGTTGATGAGGACCTCGTCGTCGTCCTCCTTCCCCGAGGCGATGAACTTCCGCAGCAGTTCGCCGCCGATGGCGTGGTTCTGGTACTGGGAATCGAGGGTCATGGCGGCGGCCATGCGGATCTCGGCCTCCGGGTGGGAGAGGAGGGTCCCGAGCTTCTTCGCCACGAGATCGTTCTTGGTCCCCGACAGGGAGTGGAGGGCGTTCATCTTCTTCCCCATGTCGGAGGACTTGAAGTCCCGGTCGAAGCGCTCGATGGCCTGCTTCGCCGCCTCGTCGCTGGAGACGGGACGGGGGTCCTTCTTCGCCCCGTCCTTCGGGGCCCCGTCCTTCGGCTCCGCCGGGGGCGGCGCCTTGCCGTCGTCCCCCGCGAGGGCCGGAGATCCCGCGAGAAGGAGCAGTCCGAGCAGCGCCGCCAGGGTCCTGTTGCCGTGGTTCATGGCATTCCTCCCCGGGTGGTCCCGGGCATCCGATCCCCCCGGCCCGTCGCCGGGGTCACTTCAGTTTCGGCTCTCCCGCCTTGAAGAACCGGTAATTCCCGCCCGTCACGGCGGCCAGCTTCTGGAGGAAGGGCATCTTCGAGGTGCCGATCTGGGCGACGTGGATCTTCACCCGGCGCACGGCGTGGATGCGCTCGATGGCGTCCACGATGGCGTCCTTGTCGATGATGTCCCCCTTGCTCGGCTCGCCGTCGGTGAGGAAGTAGATGGTGTCCGCGCCGCGGGAGTAGTTCTCGTCCTCGGTGCCCTTCCCGACGAGGTTGAGGGCCTTCGTGAGGCCCCCCCACGTGTTGGTCCCGCCCTCGCACTCCGATTCGTCGAGCCAGTTCGCCGCCTCCACCTTCGCCTGGGGGCGGGCCGGGAAGAGGCCCCCCTTCCAGGTCTTGATGGTGTCGCTGAACCAGACGATGTCGAAGTACTGGTCCCGCTTGAGGGTGGAGATGACGTACTTGAGCTGGCTGCGGGCGAAGTCCATCCGCGTGCGGATCTTCCACCACTCGATGGGGATGATCTCGCCGTTCTTGCGCTTCTCCTCCTTCGTCTCCGCGTCGCTGCCGGAGACGACGGCGCCGGTCTCGCGCACGATGGTCTCCCGATCGATGATCATCTCCTCGTTCATGGAGAGGGAGAAGTCGATGATGAAGACGATCTTGTCGGAGTAGACCTTCTCGCCGTAGTAGGTCGGCTCCACCGGGGGGTCGCCCGTGGCCACGGCGCGCCCGCCGGAGGCCTCGGCCCCGCCCGCGGGGACGGCGCCGGCCTTCTCGGCGGCCTCGGCGCCCCCGGCGGCGAAGGCGCGCCACTTGACGGTGTCGTCCTTGTAGTCCTTCCCGGTGACGGCCTTGAGGGCCTCGATGACCTCCTGCCGGAGCCGGCCGTCCTCCTCCTCGAGGCGGTCGCAGAGGAGGGGAAGGGTCGCCGGATCCCTGAGGCGCCCGAGGTAGTCGAGGGCGCCGAGCCGGACCTGCCATTGCGAGTGGTCCACGACCTTCTTCACGTCCTCGAGCGCCGCGGCGGGGTGGCGCTCGGCGAGGGCGAAGAGGGCCGAGGCCACGGTGCGGAGGTCGGACTTCTTGAGGAGCTTGCGGAGCCCCTCGAGGGCGGAGGGCTCCTCGATGCCGCCGAGCGCCTCGATGGCCACGGTGCGGAGCGCCCAGGATCCCTTCCCCTGTGCCGCTTCGAAGACCTCCTTCACCGCCGCCGGGTCCTTCACGGTGCGCAGGACGAGGACGGCCTCCTTCTGGACCGCGGGGGCGTCGTCCTTCGGCAGGACCACGTCGAGGACGAGGCGGACCTTGACCTCGTCGGGGGCGTCGCGGAGGGAGTACACCGCCTTCCCGCGGCCCTTCTCGTCGGGGGCGGCGGCGTAGGCGTCCTGGAAGGCCTTCTCCGCGGCGGCGGCCTTCGCCTTGAGCTCCTTCGCGGTCGGTGCGTCGCCGGCCCGCGCCGGGAGCGGGGCCGCGGCCAGGAGGAGGGCCAGCAGGAATCCGGAGCGCATCGCCGTGGTGCCCATGCCCCTCCATCCTACACCGGAGGACCGTCCCCGCCTACCGGCCGCGCCGGAGGAGCACCTCCGTGGCCCCGTCCCCGCCGTTGCGGGGGAGGGCGTACTTGAAGTCCTCGACGGCGGGGTGGTCGGCGAGGAGGAAACGGACCTCGTCGCGGAGGATGCCGGTGCCCTTGCCGTGGATGATGCGGAGTTTTTTCGTGCCGGCCTTGCGGGCGGAGGCGAGGGCGTCCAGCACGGCCTTCCGCGCGGCGGCGCGGTCCAAACCGTGGAGATCCATCTCGCGGATTCCCGGGGCGATCTCTTCCCACATCCATCGGATGGTGTCACGGGACGATCGTGCCAGGCACTTTTTCACCACCGGTCCGGTAGGATGGCCCGGCGGCTCCGGCCCCCGGGCGATTAGCTCAGCGGTAGAGCATCCCCCTTACACGGGGAGGGTCGGGGGTTCGAATCCCTCATCGCCCACCGGGGGCGGAAGTGCCGGCCTCCGGGGCCCCGCCTTCCGCCGCCCGCCCTCGGCACTTCCGCCGTAGGATCGACGGGAGGAGGTGCCCGTGATCCCCCGCGCCGCCGCACTACTCCTCGCCCTCGCCCTGCTCTCCCCCTCCCCCGCCGCCGCCGCGCCCGCCGGGGGGACGCCGGAGATGCGCTTCCTCGAGGAGGAGGACGAGGCGAAGGCCGCGAAGCTCCTCGACACGCTCATCGACAAGTACGACACCCCGCGCGAGTGCGCCGCCCTCGTGAAGATGCTCCGCACGAAGCGGACCTTCGCCGGCGGGAAGGACCGCGAGACCCGCGAGTTCCCCTGCGCCGACGGGAAGACCCGCCAGTGGACCTGGATCCTCCCGCCGAAGCACAACCCGGCGAAGCCCGCCGGCGTCCTCTTCTGGCTCCACGGCGCCATCCGCCAGCCCGCCCCCGGCGGCGGGGCCGGCGAGGCGGACATGTTCCGCCCCGCGGTGAAGGACCTCGGCCTCATCGTCGTCGGCCCCTCGACCTTCGGCGGCGTCGAGTGGGGGACGACGGCCTGTCGCGGCCTCGTCCGCCACGCCCTGCGCACCCTGAAGGTCCTCTTCAACGTGGACGAGAACCGGGTCTACATGTGCGGCGACTCCGACGGCGGCCGCGGGGCGTACAACCTCTGCGAGACCGAGGCCGGGTCGCTGGCGGCGTCGGTCCCCGTCATCGGCTCCCCCGGAGGCGTCACCCGGTACCTCAACCTCCGCAACCTCCCCTTCTTCGCCATCAACGGGGAGAAGGACTCCATCTTCACCCTGGACCACGTGAAGGAGTCGGTGGAGGGGATGAAGGCGTCGGGCATCGACCTCACCTGGAAGCTCGTCGAGGGAGGGGGCCACGACCCCCGCTTCTTCCTCAAGCACGGGGAGGAGGTCCGGAAGTTCCTCGAGGGGAAGGTCCGCGAGCCCTTCCCGAAGAAGGTGGAGTGGTGCATCGACCCGTCGCGGGAGGACCCCGGGTTCCCGGCGGACACCTTCCGCTGGATCCGGATCGAGGAGGCCGGCGCGGCGGAGCACGAGGCGGCCTTCGAGGGGGACGGGCCCCTCGTGGACGGCTCCCTCCCCCGGGTGGAGGGGACGCGGGACGGGAACCGCATCGCGCTCCGGACCCGCGGGGTGAAGCGGGTGACGTTGCTCCTCTCCGACGGGATGGTGGACCTCGGGAAGGAGGTGGAGATCTCCGTCAACGGGCGGGTCCTCCACCGCGGGACCGTGGAGGCCGATGCGCGGGCCATCCTCGAGGAGGCGCGGCGGTTTCTCGACCGGCAACTGGTCTTCAGCGCGCGGGTGACGCTGGCGGTGGACGGGGAGGAGGCGAAGTAGGGAAGCGGGACGATCCTCCCGCCTACGTGGCGGGGGTGCCGACGAGGACCTCGGTCAGCTTCCCCGCCCCCCGCCGCGTCTTCCCGTTCAGGATGACGGACCCCTTCCCCTTCGCCTTGAGGACCGCCTTCAGCTCCCCGTCCTTGACCTTTCCCTTGAGGGTCCAGGAGAAGGTCGTGATGTCCACGGATTCCGCCCCGATCTGGTCCTGGATGAGATCCGCGACGTAGACGCGCAGGTCCTCGATGGAGGCCGGGTCGGGAGTCCCCAGGAACCCCGCCTTCCCCTTCGCCACGACGGTCCCCTCGTAGAACTCGTCCGGGTCGGGGAGGTAGATGGAGAAGTTCCCCGAGCCGTCGAAGGTGAGGGCGATCCCGGAGTAGTCGTTCACGACCTTCGGGGAGGCGGTGACCTTCAGGGACTCGTGGGTGGAGCAGCTCCATGAGGTGTTGTCCGTGACGATGGCGTCGGAGCGTTGGGCGGCCAGCAGCAGGCCCGCGGCGAGCACGGAGGTGAAGAGGGTTCCGAGGCGCATGGGCGGGGCTCCTTTCCGGGACAGCGGGAGGGAAGCGGGTGCCCATCCTGTACCACGGACGCGGCGGCGGCGTCAACGGGCGCGCACCCCCCCCGGGGGAGGGTCCCGCCGGATCGAGCACCCTGTCCGCCGGATCCCTCCCTCCGGTTTCCGTGTCCTGGGGGTGCGGTGTCCCCGGACAAGGAGGCAGGGATGGCGGACGGCGGTCGGTTCACGGGGCGCGGGACGGCGCGGGCGATCCTGGCGGGGGTGCTCCTGGCGGCGGCGGCGCCGGGGTGCGACCCCTCGCTCTACAAGAAGACGCGGTTCGACCTCTACGACTACCGCACCGAGGGGGGCGTGAGGATCGACACCCGCAACATCCGCCTGGCCTACAAGGCCAAGGAGATGGTCCCCACCATGCCCGTCATGCGCATCTACACGAGGCAGGAGGGGTCGGGCCAGTTCGGCTTCCTCCGGACCAACCACAGCTTCCTCAACCCCTTCTGCTACTCCGTGTCCACGGGGATGCACGACCCGAACCTCCCCCTCGCCCAGACCCCCTCCTTCGCCGCGACGGAGATCAGCCACCGGGACTCCGATCCCCTCGTCTACTACGGCATCGGCGTCCAGTTCCACTCCGGGGGCGCCCAGGCCTTCGGCTACAAGAACGGCAGCAGCAACATCGGCACCATCGACTTCGCCGGGGCGCAGAAGGTGGAGATCGGCTTCTACACCTCCGGCTCCTCGCTCTTCTACATGGCGCGGGAGCACGGCATGGGCGAGTTCTCCACCTTCGCCTCCACCACCTACGACGGGAACCTCGGCCCCTTCGTCCCGAGCATCGGCGGCGCGAACCTCTCCACGAAGGGCTCCGGGTACGGCTTCTCCACGCCCGTCGTCTACTACAACGCCCAGGACGGCGACCCCTCCCTGGAGGACTCCATCGCCGAGGACATCGACTGCGCGTGGGAGGCCTACCTCGACTTCTGCGACGGCTACGCGGACGGGGACTACGCCTACGCCGACGACGCCCTGCTCGACGCCCTCGACTACCTCGACGGGGCCTACGAGGACGCGACCGGCCTCTCCGACGAGGACACCCGGAACACGGTCATGAAGGAGCTCGCCTCCTCCATCTCCAGCCTGGAAAGGGCCAGGGCCATGCTCCTCGAGGAGCGGCCCCTGCGGTCCGTGAACAGGCTGGTGCTCAAGGGGATGGACCGGACGGCGCGGGCCCTCCCGCCGCTGCGGGGCTTCCACACCAACCTGTGACCGCCATACTGAACCCGACCCAGATTGGCGGCGGGGGGGGGGGGGGGGGCCCCCCCGCCCCGGGGGGGGGGGGGGGCCCCCCCCCCCCCGC
>CAYJMF010000005.1:12593-25838 GCA_964370855.1 uncultured Planctomycetota bacterium
GGCGAGAACCTCCCTTCCAGGCGATGATGGTTCGCCCCCGCCCCGCCGCCAATCTGGGTCGGGTTCAGTATGGCGGTCACTTCTCCCGGAGCACCTTCGCCTCGGCGCGGATCTCCGTGAGATCCCGGACCATCTCGCTCCAGCCGTACCAGAGGGCGTAGTCGGGGCTCGCGTGGAAGGTGCCCTGGAAGGCCCGCATGCGGTGCTCGAGGAACATGGTCCAGAGCTTCTGCTCGATGGGTGTGGGGCTCTCGTGGAACTGGAGGAGGTCGGGGAAGGCGTGGGCGAAGCCCGCGGGCTTCGCGAGGACCCCGTCGGCGTAGAGCGCCGCCACCTCCCGCAGGGCCGCCGCCATGAGGCGGTCGGCCTCGCGGATCATCGCGTCCCCCTTCCCGAGCTCGCCGCGGGCGTACTTCTCCGAGTGGCAGCCCTTGCAGGCCTTCACCATCCGCTCCCGCGGGGCGGCCCACTCCTCCTCGGTGAGGCGGGCGACGTTGCCGGCCTTGACGACGTCGAGGCGCGCCGTGGGCTTCCCCTCGGGGTCGAGGACGCCGAGCCCCTGCAGGATGGTCGCCCGGTCCGCGGCCCACTCCTTGTCTTCCGGCATCGGCAGGCGCACGGCGAGGAAGCCCCAGGAGGTGAGGACGCCGTGGTCCCCCTCGGGCATGTGGCAGGTCTGGCAGGTGGGCGCCGCCGCCGTCTCCGGGAGGACGCCGTCCTTCTTCAGCTCGTGGCGGACCCCGTGCTTGCTCGAGGAGTACATCTCCCACTGGGGATGGTCGAAGCCCATGTGGCAGGTGCGGCAGGCGGCGGGGTCGCGGGCCTCGGCGGCGGAGAAGGTGTGGCGCGTGTGGCAGGCGTCGCAGGAGGCGAGTCCGTAGCCGGCGCCGTCCTTCTTCAGCTCCTTCATCTCCTCCTCGGTCTTGAGGCCGATCTTGTGGCAGCCCCCGCATCCCTTCATGCCGTCCATGAGGGCGACGGGCTGCGCGTGGGCCATGGGCATGGCCTTCATGGCGACCCAGGCCAGCGCGTGCTTTCCCTTTTTGAACTGGGCGACCCGCTCCTCGTGGCAGGGCGCGCAGGTCTCCGGCGTCGGCATCTTCGCCTTCGCGACGGTGGAGGCGGACTTGTGCTCGTCCCCGTGGCAGGTGGCGCAGTCCACGTCGTTCTGCGAGTGCCTGCTCGCCTGCCAGTCGGCGACGACCCCGGGGGTCGTCTTCTTGTGGCACATGACGCAGGCGTTGGGCTTCGCCTTCTCCTTCTCCCCCCCCTCCTCCTCCGCGGGTGCGGGCCGGGAGAGGTGCAGGCCCAGGGCGGCGGCGGACGCGACGGCGAGGACGAGGGACAGGCGGCGGATCACGGGGACCTCCTTCGCGGGCCGGCGGACCGGTCCATTGTGGAGGTGACCGGGAGACCCGCCGCGGGCGGTCCGGGGCCGGGTGTGACGGGGGTCCCTGTCGGGGGGTCAAGGGGGGGGGCCGCACCGGTACTGACGCCCGTCACTCTTGTCGCGGGCTTCCCGGCGCCGGTCCCCTTCGACTCCTCCTACCCTCGGATCCGGAGGGACCGCAATCCGAGGGGGCTCCATGGACGATTCCCCGGGCCGCGCGATGGAGGGGCCGTCGGGCGGTTCCCCGGACTCCGCCGACGCCCCCACCATCCTCCTCGACCCGCCCCCCGCGCCGGAGGAGCTGGCCGCCTTCCCCCTCCTCGCCTCCCTTCCCCTCGAGGCCCTCGCGGGCCTCGCCCGATCCCTGCGGACGATGCACCACCCCGCCGGCTCCCCCATCCTCGTCCAGGGGGAGCGCGCCGACCGGATGCACTTCCTCCGCGCCGGGAAGGTCCGGGTGGAGATCGACTCCGCCGCCGACGTGCGGATCCCCGTGGCGGAGCTCGGCCCCGGGGACTGCTTCGGCGAGATGTCCCTGCTGACGGGGGAGCCGGCCTCCGCCCACGTCACGGCCCTCGACGAGGTCGAGTCCCTGGCCCTCGACCGGTCGGCCTTCAACGAGCTGGCGACCCGCAACCCCGGCCTCCTCCGGGACTTCACGACCCTCATCTCCCGACGCCTGCGGAAGGCCGACGAGGCCTTCGTCTCCTCGAGGGTGAAGGAGAGGGAGGTGACCCGGTTCCTCCGCGACGACCCCTCGGGGCAGTTCTCCGTCCTCGTGGGGAAGGACCGGGCGACGAGGTCCATCGAGAAGCGGGTCGCGGAGCTGGCCGCGGGCGACGACCCGGTCCTCCTCCTCGGGGAGCGGGGGACGGGAAAGGAGCTGCTCGCCCGCCGCATCCACTACGGGAGCCCGAGAAGGGAGCAGCCCCTCCTGTCCGTGGACTGCGACCGGGTGGCGGAGACCCAGTGGGGGGACTCCCTCTTCGGCGACTACCACCGCAAGGACGGCCGCCCCCACCCGAGGGGGGTCTGCTACATGGATCTCGTCGAGGGGGGGACGCTGCTCCTCAAGAACATCGACGACCTGCCCCCCGCCGTGATGGAGCGGCTCTCCCGGTACCTGGAGCGCGAGGGCACGGGGGGGGTGCGGCGCCGCGACGTCCGCATCCTCGCCACCGGCCGGGGCTCCACGGGGGGGGACGGGGAGGGGAAGGGCGGCCTCCGGGGACCGCCCCCGGTCTTCGGCGCCGCCACCCTCGCCATCCCCCCGCTGCGGGAGCGCAAGAAGGACATCCCGGACCTGGCCCGCCACTTCCTGGAGAAGCACGCGAAGAGGCTCGGTCTCCCCCCGCGGACCCTCGACGACCGGGCCGTGGCGAAGCTCGTGACCCACGACTTCGCCCAGGGGAACGTCACGGAGCTCGAGGAGGCGATGCGCCGCGCCCTCGTCCTCTCCGAGGGAGGCGTCATCGGGCCCGACGAGATCTTCCTGGTCCGCCCCGGGGCCGGCCGCGACCGCCCGGGGATCCTGAAGGTCCCCCGCCCCCTCCTCGCCCTCGCGGGGAGGGTCTGGCCCGGGCCGGCCCGCGGGGCCGTGGCCCTCTTCTTCTCCGCCCTCGTCCTCGCCTGCCTCGTCCCGCCCTCGCCGGGGGCCGGCCGGGCGGCGCTGGTGCTCATCTGGGCCCTCTGGTGGCCGGCCCTCGCCCTCTCCTTCCTCCTCCTCGGCCGGCTCTGGTGCGCCCTCTGCCCCATGGCCTCCGCCGGCGCCCTCGTGCAGCGGTTCTCCACCGGGAAGCGCCCGGTCCCGGCGTGGCTCAAGGAGAAGGAGCCGGTCCTCCTCGCCGGCGGCTTCTTCGCCATCCTCTTCGTCGAGGAGATCACGGACATGCGGCACTCCCCCCTCGCCACGGGGCTGCTGCTGCTGGCCATCCTCGCGGGGGCGGTCGCCGCCTCCTTCCTCTGGCCGCGGCGGACCTGGTGCCGCCACCTCTGCCCCCTCGGCGGCCTCGCCGGGGCCTGCGCCACGACCTCCATGCTCGAGGTGCGATCGACGCCGGACCTCTGCGAGGCGAAGTGCACGGGGCACATGTGCTACAAGGGCGCCGACGGGGTCCCCGGCTGCCCGATGTTCCACCACGTCATGTTCCTGGACACGAACCGGGACTGCATCCTCTGCCTCGACTGCGTGAAGGCCTGCCCCAACGGATCCCCGCAGGTCCTCGTGACCCTCCCGGCGCAGGAACTCTGGCACGATCACCGCTCCCGGCCCGAGGTGGGCTGGATCGCGGCCCTCCTGCAGGGGCTCCTCCCGGCCCTGGCCCTGATCCCCTTCTGGGAGCGGGTCCACGCGGAGCCCTTCTCGACCTGGCTTCAGGACCGCCGGGCGGCGGTGCTCGCGGCCCTCTTCGTCCTCTTCCCGGCGGTGCCCCTGGCGATCCTCCGGCTCCGCCGGCGCCCTCCCCCGGGGCCCGGCGCGGAGCGGGAGGAGGCCCGGACCTGGACCCGGGTCTCCGCCTGGCTCCCGCTGGTGGCCGCGGGCTTCGCCGCCTACCAGGCCTCCTGGCTCCCGGGGATGACGACCCTCGAGACGAGCGTCGGCCTCGACGAGAGGACGGTCCTCTCCTCGCCGATCCTCCCCCTCGTGCAGGGGGCGCTCCTCACGGGGGGCCTGCTCCTCTCCCTGTGGATCCTCCTGCGCCAGCATCCCCCCGGCGAGGAGGGGCGGGGCCGGGGGGCCCTCCTCGACACGGGCATGGCGGCGGCGGGGTTCGCGGGCTGGTTCGTGCTCCTGCTCCTCCTCCTGGCGGGCGCCTCCACGGCGGCGGTCCTCGGGCCCTGGGGGGTCGGCGCCCTCTACCTCGCCACGGGCGTCACCTTCCGGCTCTCCCTCGGGTGGAGGGGAGCGTGAGCGGCGGGACCGCCCGGCCCGCGGCCTCCCCGGCGCTCCACCGCCTGGTGGTGGGCCTCGTGGGGATCCACTCCTGCGTCCTCGGCCTCCTGCTGCTGCTGCTCCCCCGCTTCACCCTCGGGCTCATGGGATACGGGGAACCGGAGGACCTGTTCTTCCCCTCCCAGAGCGGGATCTTCCTCCTCATCCTCGGGGCCTGCTACCTGCTCGCCTTGCGGGAGCCGGCCCTGGAGACGGTGATCGTCGTCTCCAAGGGGCTGGCCGTCGTCTTCCTCGTCGTCCACGCCGCCTTCCTCGGGGCGCCCCCCGTCCTCTGGGCCGCCGCCGCCGGGGACGGGGCGATGCTGGCGGCGGTCCTCTGGACCCGGGGGCGGAGACCGGCCGCCCCGCCCTCCGGGGGTTGACGGGGGGCCGACCGGGTCTGCGCCTGCAGGGGGTGAAGGGTGGGCCCCCCCTGCCGCCGCGGGACCTCGGCGTGTCGTAGGCTTCCTCCGGCAGCGAAGGAAGGGACGCTCCGCTTCGCCGGATCGCACCGGAAGGAGGTCCCATGGCGAACCTTCGCGTCGTCCTCGTCGCGGCCCTGGCCGTCGCGGCCACGGGCTGCGTGGTCCACGGCCACCGCGGACACGTCTCCGCCGGCGTGGCGGTCGGCCACGTCTGCGATCACCACTACCTCTTCTATCCCGACTACGACGCCTACCATTGCGGCTCCTGCGGCTACTGGTGGGCCCTCGACGGCGGCGCCTGGGTCGAGTTCAGGACCCGGCCGTCGCACATCCACCTCTCCCCCGCCGTGGTCGTCATCGACGTCGACGAGCGCGGACCCGAGCCCTGGACCCGCGTGGACAGGCACCGCTCCCGCGGCCGCCCCGACGGGGACGACCGCCACCCGGGCAAGGGCCCGCCCCCGGGCCGCGGCTGGAGGAAGTAGGCCCGGCCCCGCCGGGCTCCGGTACTGGACCGGTGACACCATGAGGGACACGCCCCGGCGGAGAAGCGGCAAGCCGTCGTACACGTCGAAGCCCGGGGTTCCGGGTGGGCACTCGATCCCGGAGAGCTTCCCGAGTTCCCCTACCCCGTCTTCGGAACCTGCCTCTCGAAGAGCCGGTAGTAGGGCTCGTAGCGGAACAGCCGGTTCCTCTTCCCGCCCGTGATCTCCTTGAGCATTCCCTCCTTCTCGAGGCGGCCCACGAGCCGGGCCGCGGTGAGGAAGGAGCAGGCGAGCTTCTTCTCCACCATCCGCACGGAGACGAGTGGGTGCACGAGGAGGTAGTCGAGGAGCCGCGCGCCATTCGGCCGGTCGCCCAGCTTCTCCCGGTGGGACTCCCGGAGATCGACGATGGCCCGCGCCGTGTCCGCCGCGGACCGGCTCACGTCCGAGACCCCGCGGAGGAAGAACCTCAACCACCGCTCCCAGTCGCCGTCCTTCCGGATGGCGGTCAGGCAGGCGTAGTACTCCGACCGTTGGAGCTTCAGGTGGTGGCTGATGTAGAGCAGGGGATGGCGGAGCACGCCCCGCTCGCACAGGAGGAGGGTGACCAGGAGGCGGCCCACGCGCCCGTTCCCGTCGAGGAACGGGTGGATCGTCTCGAACTGCGCGTGGGCCATGCCGCACTGGATCAGGACGGGGAGGTGTCGGTCGCGCAGGAACCTCTCCAGGTCCCCCAGCGCCGCCTGCATTTCGTGCGGAGACGGCGGAACGAAGGTCGCGTCCTTGAGCGTGCAGCCGGCCGGGCCGACC
The DNA here is from genome assembly GCA_964370855.1 of uncultured Planctomycetota bacterium. Classification (GTDB taxonomy): domain Bacteria; phylum Planctomycetota; class JAJSAM01; order JAJSAM01; family JAKLKS01; genus JAKLKS01. Next base: position 18,636 of record CAYJMF010000005.1, read on the forward strand.
CAGTTCTGGCTCTTCCGGAACTCCCCGGGAGCGAGGTGCCCCCCGCGTACCCCCTTCATCAGCCGCCCGTGGATCTCCCGGAGGAGGCGGAGCGACAGCGGGAGGGAGGCCAGCCGCTTCAGGCCGAAGTTCATCGCGTGGACGTAGTTGACGACCTCCTCCACGTCCTTCGGGCGGTTCTCCCCCCGCACGCCCGCCTCCCAGGCGAGGACGTCCTCGAGGGTGCTCTGCGTGCCTTCGATCTGCGAGGAGAGGACCGCCTCGTGCCGGACGTACATGGCCACGAAGAGGTCCGGGTTGGGGAGAACGGTGGCAATGCCGTCCAGGCGCCCGAGGTCCCGGTCCGCCTCCGAAAGCAGCGCCGTCATCTCCCCGTCCATCGCCACGGGCGGGTCCGGCGGAAGCGGCGCGGGGAGGAAGGCGCGGTAGCCTTCGGGCTGCTGGATGTACCTGCCGGCGCGCATGGCCCCCCCTCTACCTGCCTTCGCCCATGGAAACAAGGGTCCCGGACGAGTGGCCTTATTTTACTTACTTGTGTAAAAGTAAAACATGGGTCCGCCCTGGTCAAGCCTCCTTCGCCCGGCGGAAACAAGCCGGTGTCAGGTGGTGCGCTCGAACATTCAATTCTGCCGCTCCGCCAGGGGGGGGGTCCGGGTGCCCGGGCTATTTCTTCCCCTCCTGCCCCGGGGCCCGCCAGGGAGCCTCCAGGGCGAGGGTCGCCATGGCCGTGGAGTAGACGCGTCCCCCCTCGGCGGCGAAGGGGTCCAGGGGGTCCCAGGATCCGTACCGGTGCAGGGAGCGGTCCAGGCACTGGCCGTCCCGGACCGCCTGGAGGAGGGTCTCGCCCCACTTCTTCCCGTGGTACCCCCCGGCCCGGGCGTTGGCGTCGGAGCCCCAGAGCCAGTAGTGCAGGTCGATGGTCCCGGCCTCCTCGTCCCAGGCCGGAAGGCACTTCACCAGGAGGTCGAGTCCCTTCTTCACGTACTCGTCGTCGAGGGAGGCCCCCCCGTCGAGACGGGTGACCACGGCCAACGCCGTCAGGGATTCCGACCTGTCGCCCGGGAAACGGGCCATCAGGGCCCGCTCCCGCCAGGGCCCGGTCCCGCGGGCCACGTAGCCCGCCCTTCCCCACTCCGGCTCGGTCACCTTGTCCATCCAGGCTCTGGCGCCTTCGAACAAGGAGGGGTCCACATCGAGTCCCGCCCGCCGTCCCGCCGCCAGGGCGGCCGTCATCCAGCCCGTCACCGCCGTGTCGTTGTCCTGCGGCCTCACCCCGTAGCGCCAGCCCAGGTAGGGGTTCTGGCACTGCTCGATGAACGAGATCCCGTTCTGGGCGGGGCGGCGGAGGGAGGGGGAGGCGGTCATGCCGTAGGCCTCCGCCACCGCCCGGGTCGCCGCCGCGTGGTCGAACACCCACCGCTGGTCCGTCCGGGGGCCGAAGCACCCCTCGGCGTCCTGCACGTCCAGGAGGTACCGGAGGCCGGCCGCGACGGTCTCCGCGTGGTTCGGCCCGGCATGGGTCTCCCCGGCCCCGAGAAAGGCGAGGAGGGCGAGGCCCGTCACGCCGACCCCGTGGGCCGGACTGCCGGGACCGGTGCACCTCTCCCCCGTGCAGCGGTCGGAGAACCGCGCCGCGTCCCAGCCCCCCTTCGCCGACTGGTGCCTTCCCAGCCACCCGAGGGCCGCCTCCACGGACTCCGCCAACGGGAGGATGGGCTTCCCGTGGAACCGCCCCGCGAAGGGGGGCGCCGCCACGAGGGGGGGGACCGCCTCCGGGTCCGGCACCGTGCCCGGCGCGGCCTTCTCGATCGCCCTCCGGCAGGCGGTCGCCACGGAGACCTCCAGGTCGAGGGAGCCCCGCAGGAGGGCGAGTCGCGTCTCCCCGTCGGGAGAGCCGAGGGCCGCCAGCGCCTGCGCGGCCCGCAGCCTCGTCGGCCTCGCCCCCTCGGCGAGGAGCCGCAGGATCACCCCGCCGGCCGCCGCGCCGCGCCCCTCGAGAAACCGCCACGCCCCCTCGGCCCGGTCCGTCTGCTCCTTCGGGACTCCGGCCCCCTCGGGAAACCAGGTCAGGAACTCCCTCGCCGGTTCCGTGAAGACCATCGCGTGGGCCTCGAGGAATCCCTCCAGGGCGCCCGGCTCCCGGACCCGGAGGTCGAGGATCGCCACGAGCAGCCTCTCCGCGTCGGCATCCGGCAGGGGCGGGAGCGGGGGGAGTTCCCCCAGGGCGGCGAGGGCGAGGAGCACGGAGGCGCGCACCTGGCGATCATCCACACCGAGTTGGGCCCGGAGGGCGGCCACCGCCCCGGCGAGCCCCTCGTCCCGGGCGTTGGCGAGGAGGGCCGCGGAACGGCCCCGCCCGGGGACGGCGGGGTCGGCGAGGGCGCGGGCCAGGACCGGGACCTCCGCAGGGGCGGGCGGTATCCCCATGGCTCCCAGAAGGCCGAGAGCCGCGGACCGTTCCGCCGGGGTGCCCCGGTCGAGGAGGTCCACCGCCGCCCCACGGCAGGGGAGGGCCGCGGGACCGGCGGAGGTCGCCGCCATGAGGGCGAGGATCCGGACCTCCCCGTCCCCATCGAGGATGGCCGCGGGGAGGGAGCCGGCCAGGGCCGCCGCGCAGCCGGGGTCCCCGGCGGCGAAGGCGGCCACGAACCGGCGGACACCGGGGTCCGGGTGGGAGAGCCCGGCGACGAGGGCCGGGAGGAGCCCTGCGTCGGGGGAGGCCTCCTTCGCCCTGCCGTCCTTCCGCTCCCTCCACGCCAGGAAGGCCGCCGCCACCGGTCGGATTCCCGGCGGACCCTCGTCCGCCAGTTTCCGGGCCCGCGCCATGACGACCGGGTCGTTCCCCATCTCCCAAAGGGGGTAGGAGGGCGTCGCCCCGGCCCTCTCCGGACGGTTGGGCTCCAGGAGGGCCTCGAGGACGGCCGGCAGGAGGGGCTCCGAGAGCGCGAGGTTCCCGCCCGCCGCGACCAGGGCGGCCCGCCTGACGTCGAATTCGCGGTCCTTGAGTCCCCGGATGAAGGTGCGGGCCGCCTCCGCCCGCGCGCGCCCCACGAAGTCCCCCGCCTTCCGCCCCAGTTCCCTCAGGGCCTCCTTCCTCCTCCCCGCATCCGAGGAGCGCGTCTCCCGGTCGAGGCGCATCTGCTCCTTCAGGTCGGCCTTCTCGTCGCCGGCGGCCGGCGGGGCCGCGAGGAGCGCGACCAGCAGGAGGGCGACGGCGGGGAGCAGGAGGGAAAGCCGGAAGGGGTGGCCGATCAGCCCGCGGGAGGCCATACCCCCATGGTATCCCCGGCGGCGCCGTTCCTCCTCCGGTTGGCAGTCCCGGAGCGGGGGCTGTGGAGGTGACCTTCAGACCCTCCCACAGGTCGACGTGCTGGTCGTGCGCGATTCGCCCCCGACACGAAGAACGCCCTGCTGCAGGCGGACCGCACCGTCCCCGTGTTCGACGGCGACGTCATCGCCTGCGGAGCGGCGAGGCTCCGGCGGACGAAGGGCTGAAGCCCGGGCGCGGCATCCACCGGAGAGCGCCTGCCGATGCCAGGGGCCGGAGGGCAGGATCGCGCGTCGGCCTCCCTCAGGACGAGTCCCGCGCCCGCAGTTCCAGGCGGACGAGATCCCTCATGCCGCCGGCAGGGACCTCGATCCTGGCCTCGCCGTCCTCGAAGCCCGGGGCAGCCACCCGGATCTCGACGGTCCCGAGGAGGACTCGCACGAAGGCGATCCCGGGGCCCCACCGCTCCCCCCCCGGGCCGTCCCCGGGGCCGCCGAGGAACCCGTACCCTCCGCACATGACGACCACGTTCCAGCAGGACAGCGGGTCGCCCGTGGCGGCATCCAGGACCGTGATCCCGAGGGGAACCATCCTGTCCAGCACGAGGGGGAGTTCGGTCGGCTCCCGCGCCGCGTCGATCGCGGCGTGCCCGGGTGCGTGGCCATCGGAGAAGGCGAAGACCGCGGTGGGGTCCACGGGCACGGACTCGAGGACGGTCCGGCCGTCCTCGCCCGTGATGAACGGGCGCGACTCGAAGTCCAGTCCCTCCGAACTGACCTTCGCGCCGGCCACGGGTGCACCCGTCTCGTCGGAGCACCGGACGGGGAGGTCCCGCAGGGGGTGATCGCCCCCCCACGCGGTGAGCCGTGCCTCCACCCGGAGGGACCGCCCCCTGCGCAGTTCGAGGACGCTCGAGGAGGGACGGCGCTCCATCGTCCCGAGGGCTACGAACCGGTAGGTCCCCGGGGTGGTCACGAGCAGGATGAAGCGCCCGTCCCCGCCCGCCATCGCAACCTCCCGGTAGACTTCCCCCCCCGTCGCGGCGTCCAGGAGCCGCATGGGGTGCCCGGGAAGCGGGCGGTGGCCCTCCCAGGTGAGGATCTGCCCGCGGACCTCGGAAACCCTGGAGGGGGTGAGCGGTGAGCGGAGGACCACCTCCCCGGCGGGGAGGACGAGGGGGACGCCGTGCTCGAGCCGGATGGAGGCCCGGCCGGAGGTCGATCCGAGGATGGGGGCGCAGAGGATGCAGGGCCCCGGAGGCAGTTCGCGGGTGCGGAACTCCCCCCGCGCGTTCGAGTAGGCGACGATGTGGATTCGAAGGCGGTCGACCCTCTCCCCTCCCGCGTGCCCGGGGTCCACCCATGCAACCGGGACCCCGCGAACCGGGGCGTCGTCCAGATCGAGGACCCTGCCCCGCACCCGGTACCCGGGAAGATGGTGGCTTGGCCGCCGTCGGCGTCGCGCGTCACCCACGTTCCCTCCGTATCGCACACCCGTCACCGCGCCGCTCCGGGATTGTACGGGCGGCGGGCGACGACCGGGCTTCCGCCCGGAGGGGTGGCCACGGCCGTCCGACGGGAAGAAGGGGCGAAGGGGCGGATCGACCCCATGGCCCCCTCACGGCGCCGCGGATGGCGCGGGCGGCGGTCAGGATCCGCTTGGCCGCGTCGTCACGCTGTCCGCTACCCATGTCCGCCCCGCTGATGATCCCGTACCCGACGGGGAGCCCACACCCTGTCTGCCACGAGGCTCGGCGGTTGGGTCTCGGGCGATCGTAGGCGGCTCGGCAAGCCACCGGGCCTCTGGACCGCCGGGCCTTCTGCTGCAGGCGCCTTGCATGCTCCCACACCCCAAGACCGGGCTCGTGTTGTTGCTTGGGAGCAGCTTTACAGGCAGTTCCAATGCCTGTCCACATGCACGGCAGCAAGTCGGGCAGGCGCGTACTTGCTTTCGTGCGCTATTACAGGTATCATGGTTACCAGTCCGATGGATCCTGAGCAAGTGCCATGAAGACCACCGATTTCCTCCGCACACATCCCGTCTTCCGCTTCGAGGAACTCAAGTCCGACCACGCGGACCGGAGCCCGCAGACAACGCATTCCTCTCTCCGGAACCACGTGGCGAGGGGCAACCTCCTCCGTGTCCGGCGCGGACTCTACGCGACTGTCCCCCACGGCGTCTCCCCGGAGCAGGCCCCCGTGGACCCCTACCTTCTGGCCTCGCAACTCACCCCCGATGCCGTCGTCGGGTACCACTCCGCGCTCCAGTTCCACGGCAAGGCCTACTCGGTCTGGAAGCGGTTCACCTACCTCACGGCCGAACGCGCAACCCGGTTCACGTTTCGCGAGGCGGAGTTCGTTCCCGTGCTGGAACCGCGGGCACTGAGGGAGACCTCGGATCGAGGGGGCGGAATCGAGACGCACAGGCACGCGGGAGGCACCGCGAGGGTGACGAGCCTCGAACGCACCCTCGTCGACGTTCTCGACGCACCGGAGAAGTCGGGGGGGCTCGAGGAGGTATGGCGCTCCCTCGAACTCGTGGAGTACTTCAAGCTCGACGCGGTCGTCTCGTATGCCGCCAGGCTCCAATCCGCCGCGGCCGCCGCCCGCGTGGGGTTCTTCCTGGAGCAGCACCGCCAGGCGCTCATGGTGGATGACGCCAGCCTGGACCGCCTCCAGGCCCTGCGTCCGCGCCAGCCCCGGTACTGGGACAGCCGGCGACGGCCGGGGAAGTACTTCGCCCGATGGAACCTCGTCGTGCCACAGGGGCTCCTCGGGAAGTCCTGGGAGGAGCCGGCATGAGACTCGACCGGGATGACCTCGTCCGCATGGCTGCCGACCTCGGGTTCGGCGCCGAGCCGCTCGAGAAGGTGCTCCGGCTCGTGGAGCTTCTTGCGGACCTCGGGGGGCACCCCTACCTCCGGGATCGGCTCGTGCTCAAGGGAGGAACGGCGCTCAACCTGTTCCTCTCCGACGTGCCCCGGCTCTCGGTCGACATCGACCTCAACTACATCGGGTCCGCCGACCTGGCGACGATGCAGGCGGAGCGGCCCGAAGTCGAACGCGCCATCGCAGCGGTCTGCGGTCGCCTCGGCCTGCAGGTGACCCGTGTGCCCTCGGAGCATGCGGGCGGGAAGTGGAGGGTGACCTACACGGGCGCCGCCGGCAATCCAGGCACCCTGGAGCTGGACATCAACTACCTGTTGCGCGTGCCCCTGTGGCCCCCGATGGCACTGGACTCGAGGCCCCTGGGTCCCTACGGGGCGAAGCAGGTCCGGATCGTCGACCTCCACGAGCTGGTGGCGGGGAAGCTCGCGGCATTGCTCGGGCGTTCCGTGGTTCGCGACGTCTTCGATGCCCGGGAACTCCTCGGGCGCGACGACCTCGATCCCGAGAGGCTGCGACTCGGGTTCGTCGTGTTCGGCGCCATGCAACGACGGGACTGGCGCGAAGTCCGGACCGAGGATGTGGAGGCCCGGCTCGACGACGTCCGGAGCCAACTTCTGCCCCTGCTCAGGACGACCACCACGCCTCCCGCGGCGGAGGTCCGGGCCTGGGTCGATCGCCTCGTCGCGCAGTGCCGCGAACGGTTGTCGTCCGTCCTCCCGCTCCGCCCGGAGGAACTGCGCTTCGTGGAGGAGGTGAACTCCCGGGGAGAGATCGCCCCCGAGCTCCTCACGGACGACCCGGACCTGCAGGCGAGGATCCGCACCAACCCTGGCCTCCTTTGGAAAGCCCAGAAGGTGCGTACCCGTCCTGGGCACGGCGCCGGTGCCGGCACCGCCTGGTCCCGGCAGGACCCCGAGGGACACCGTGAGGGACACTCCTCGGCGCCCTCGTCAAGGAGCCCCCCTCCGACCCCCCGCGGGAGAACTTCCCCGCCCGCCCCGCCCCCGCTAGGATGCGTCGCACCTCCCGTGCAGTTCGGGGGATACG
>CAYJMF010000005.1:25938-100754 GCA_964370855.1 uncultured Planctomycetota bacterium
CAATTGGTTAGAGTACCGGACTGTCGATCCGGATGTTGGGGGTTCGAGTCCCCTCGGCCTCGCCACCGCGCAAACTGGCGTATCCCCCCGTGTTGTGGCCCGGTTGGGGCGATTCCGGGCACCCGGTGGGTCCCCTCCAGCGGAACCTCGCGGAACGAGGAAGGGGGCGAGGGTCGGTTGCGTGAGGGACACCGGGAGGGACACGGAACTGCCCAATTCGAACCTCACTCGTCAGAAAGCAATGCCCCCGGCGGACTCCCGATAGGGCGTCATGGAAGGATCGAGCTGAACCTTGTCCGCGAGTTCTGGCAACCTACCTTCGATGAAGCGGATGAATTCCTTTGCGGCGCCGACGGCAGCCGACGCCTCAGGATACGTGAAGGTCCGGACGCCGCGATGAACCGCTGAGTTCCTCTTGTCGTAGAGGTCAGACTCCCACCGTTGGTAAAGGGCCGTACCGAGGAGAGGCTGAAACACCCGTCCCCTCGACGCCTCGAGCCGTTCCGTGAGCTCTTCCAAGCGCCTGATCCTGTTCTTCGGGCCCCTGAAGTTCTGCTCGTCCTCCAGGCGTCGCAGGACCTCTGCCTCCGTAATGCCCTCGAGTGCCATGAGCCCGAGGAGCCGGTGAATCGTGTGGACCTCACACGCGGTCTGGGCGTGGATGATGGCGAGCCGATAGTCGCGTGTCACCTGAAGTGCCCGTAGCGCCTCGAAAACCAGCTCGTAGGAGAGAAGTGGGACGTAGGGGTCTTGGATGAACTCGGAGAACCAGTCGAAGCCTTCCTTCGTGAACGCCAATGGTGGGGTAGAGATGAGCGCTTCCAGGCTGTTCAAGCGAAGGGTGTTCGCAGACCCATGGCCGAGGACCGTCCGGAAGTCCCTCCCCCGGGTGAGTGACTGGAACAGCTCCGCCGCTGGACGTCCCACTTCCTCCGGCGCCAACGGACTCGTGTGGCTCACCGCGAAGTAGAAGTTCGAGTCGTGCGAGACATGCCCGATCCGAGGGTCTCCCGTGAGAATCCGGTACTTGTCCAGAAACGGATTCAGAATCTCTCCGACCCGCCGCATCGAAGCGCCACCTTCAAGCGCCGCTGCCAGATCGTCCGCCAGGTAGGTGACCGACACCTCGGAGTAGAACTTGCACTCCGCGAATCCGCCGTCGGATCCCGTGTTGACATTCAGCGAGGCGTGCTCCGCGCCATCGCGGGTGACGTTGGTCATCACATACGACCGCTTCTCGCGGGGTCGGCTCAACGGCTCCGCAGCCCTCCGCAGAGTCTCGAAGGACGTCGGCCCCTGGATCGGTCGGTCCCGGAAAAAGCACCGGGAACCCTCCCGCTGACCGATCGTCAGCGCCGCGACTCCCTTCACCGGGTCGTGAACGAGGAAGGAGGCGTTGGGGGTGACCAGTGGGAACGGAACATCCAGCAGCACAGCCACGAATCCCGGCTCGTTCGTAACGGCGGGCAGAGGAACGGGAGTCACTGGCGCTGCCGCGCGAATCGCGGCAGGCGGGGGGTTACTCGACGGGACACCCTGGATCGTCCACGCCTTCGTGGGAGTCCCATCTTCTCGCGCACGACGATTCCGTCGCTTCTTCTTGTGCCGCCTGCTCACTCAAGGTCCTCCCAGTGCTCCCCCGTCCAGAGGATCCTACGCGCTCGGCGAGGACTTGGACGGGGTCCTGCAGACCGACTGCCTCTGCTTCCTTCCAGACATGTAGCACATAGCCGAAGAGTCGTGTGTCGCTGCCGCTGGGTGAGAGAAACCGGGAGGGACACGAACCCGGGCTCTCGTCTCCGCGGCGTCCCACCCACGCGGTAGGCTGCCGGGGTCTGGTCATTGCAGATCCTCGAGACGCGGCTGGCCCTCTGCCGGACCGGTTCTGGCGTCGCGCGGTCCGCAACCTTTATGCCAGGAGGCCACCCGTGAGTGGGCTGGAACCGAAGAGCGCTCGACCAGATTCTCCTCAGCCGGACCTTCCCCGGATTCGGCAGACGGGCGAGTGGTGGTCGAACCCGTGGTTCTTCGACCCGAGCGTCCTCCGAGCACTCGGCGTCACCGAGGCCCTGATCTACTCAGCCATCGAACGCATTCGCCCCCTGTTCCCCGCTGAATGGTATGCCGAACAGGAGCGGAAGTTGGATGCCCGGGAGGAGTGGCATCCGGCTCTCGGACGACTCACGATGGGAGGGCTCATGGGAGTAGGCGGCCTACTCGAGCTCGCCGAGGTCATCGACGCCATCGCAGGTGCCCGCAAGGGTGCCCCCGGGATCCGGACTCGCCTGCTGACCGCGGGCGAGTTCTCCGGCGCCATGAGCGAAGGGTGCATCGCGCGGCTCCTGCGACGGGACGGTCTCCCCTATTCATTCGAGGGTCGTACCGGCAGCGACGGACCGAGGCACGACCTCAGCGTTCACTCGGAGGTCCCATTCTGCATTGAAGTCAGCCGCGTGCTTGACCGATGGGACGAGGGACCGATCGCACTTCTCACGAACCGGGTCATGCACGCACTATCGACGCGCCTGACCGGGCGGAACTTCGTGGCCAAGATTGACGGCGACCTCGTGCAATTCCTGCCCGGCCTCCGTTCAGATCGGCTCCCCGCGGAACTGCGCTTCGACCTGATGCTCGCGGGCTGGCTCGCGGATGGGTTTGTGACGCGCATCCTCGAGGAGGCCGGCCATCGGAGCGAGGAGTTCACGGTTGAGGAACCCGGACTTGGCACGGTTTGCGTCTCTGCAGCGGAGGTCGCTGCGGATCCCGCGCAAGCAACGCGAACCCAGAGCGAGCTCCACGGCCCCCCCATCGATCCGACGAACATGGTTCGCAGGGTGATCCTCGCGGTCCTCGACAAGGCGACCCGCCAGCTTCCGAAGGCACAGCCAGGAGTCGTCGCGCTCTCCGTCCCCTACGGCTCGCTGGACCTCTCCTTCACCGAGGCGGTCCTCCAGTCCACGATGGTGAGTGGGAGGGAGCACCTTGAGCATCTCTCGGGGGTCCTCCTCAAGGCCAGCGTCTCGGGTCCGGAGGGCGCCACCTCCACGCTGACGCCCATCGAGAATCCGGCAGCCCGCGTCGGCCTCCGGGCACTCCCATGGGCAACGCTCCATGGGGTCACCACAGTGCGCTGCTTCTGACCCGATTGCCGGCGACTCGAGGTCAGATAGGGGCCCGGAGGATTACCCCAAACCCTTGAAGAGGTGCTGTCGATGCCACGGGAGGTACTTCGAGTGCGCCTCCGTCAGCCCCTCCACTCGGAGCGGGGTGGCGAGGCCGAGCAGTGCTCGGTCCCCGGTGGCGAGCGCGCCGGCCACGAGTACGGTCCCATCCTGAGCCACGGTGATGAACCCACGGTCGAATGCAGCATCGAGATTCGGAGCGAGAAGGACTCCGTTGAAGACGTCGAGCCTCTCGGCATCGGACTCGCAGTCGGCCCAAGGCTTGATGTGACTCGCGCGGAGCAGCTCGGGGACGGCAAGGCCGGTGATTGCGCAGCGGCCCTCCCAGTAGTCGAGGAGTCTGTCGCGGAAGATGTCCTGGCCCACGCGCTGCACCACGAGGCGCTCGGCCTCAGTTCGTCGAGGGAGGCTGGCAGTCCGCTCCTGGAACGCCCGGAGGGGCTCGTCGGGAAGTGCCCTGCCGAGTTGGAACGTCCGGCGGACAAGCGTGTGCAACGACGGGAGATCACCGACCGTCCGTGCGGCTACCCCTCCCGAGGGGAGGTCCCCTGCGTACGGGGAGCCGGTTTCACTGCTTGCCGCGAGGACGCCGGCGCGGGACACCGCCAGTGCGAATCCCCCTCCATCAGCCGGGGAGACCCAGATTCGTAGTCCCGACTGGCTGGTCCCGAACCCGAGCCAATTCCCGTCCTCGCCTCGGCTGAGATCGAACCCGTTGTCCAGTGCGATCTTCTCGATCCGCGTTCGGTCGACGTGGCTCTGAGTCATCGACCCTTCCCAAGTGCACCGCGCAGGCAAGCCACGCGGGCACTGACGAAGTCCGGGAGTGGATTGCTGGTCAAATGCTGGCGGGCACGAGCATTCCTCTCGGATCGAGAAGTTGGCCGACCAGCGACCATCGGACCTCCCGGAATGCCCTCGTCGTTCATCACCGCCTTCCGGGCCTCGCGAAGACTCGGATGGTTCAGAACAACAACGCACTCTATCGCCGCTGCCAACGAGCTGCGGAGTCCAGCCGCTATCTTCACGTCGCTTCGCACATAGACGTCGCCAGAGTTGGAGTACCCGATGTAGCGCTCGAACGACTCGACCGACGGCCAGCCCAACTCGGGATCGGTCACTGAGCCCCGAAGCGGAAGGTCTCCTTTCGCGGAGTCGCATGTCCGGAAGGTAGGACACGAGAGATACAGATTTCGCCAGTCGAGAGCTCGGCCCGGATCCCGGGATAGCGCGATCCAGTGATCGATGACGGGAGGTCCGGACGATTCCTTCACCCGTCGCTCGCAGAACACGCAGAGAGCCCCCTGCTCGACGTACATGACCCTCCTCAACGAACTCTTTTCGAGGCGCTCATACCGACCTCGTGCATGTCCTGACTTGTTCGCCGCCGTAGGCAAGGTCTTGAGAAGCTCTCTCTCTGCGCTCTTCAACGAGCACGGCACCTGCCCGGCAGGGCTGACATTGCTCGGGGGCAGTCCCTTGGCAATCCGCCTCATCGACGGTTTCGAGGACTGGGCTTCCTTCGGTTCGGCTTCCTACGGATTGGTGTCCGCGGGATCGCCTCGATCAGGCCCCTTGTCCGGATGATCTCGGGATCTTCATCCCCCCACAAGTCCACGAGCCGCGCGTGAAGCTCTTCCGCCTTGCTTCGGGCTCGACCGTCGATGGCAGAGTACAACTCTCGGAGCATCCGACTCCCCTGATCGTCGCGGTCGTCGGTATCCATGCTGTCTCGGAGGATCGCGTTGGTGTCGCGCCCCTCGACGAGGACTTTTCCCGGTATGAGCTTTCCGTTCACCAGGCGGCGCACCTGCCGGTTCTTGACGCTGCTGAGAACCTGTGGCGAGTGGGTGGAGACGACGAACTGGAGGCTGGGGAACGCCTCGCACAACCGGGGGAGCGCGACTCTCTGCCAGCGAGGATGGAGGTGAAGGTCAATCTCGTCGATGAGGACAACTCCCTCAACCTTCAGAGGCGCGTCGGCCCCGTCTGTCTCGTTGAGCATCACCGCTCGCCGGGCAATGTCCGCGACGAGGGCGATGAAGACGTGGTAGCCGTCCGACAGTTGGGCCCACTGAGCTTCTCTGCCCGCCTTGAACCTGACGATCGGACTCTGCCGAACCGGGTCGTACCAGGCATTCTCAACCCCCGGAGTCGCGCGGACGGTCGCCTCCATCACTGCCTTGTCGAAAAACCGCTTCGGCTCGTTCTGGCGCTCTCGGGCAATGTCCCCGAGCATTTCGTCCTGGAGCCACTGGAGGAGGGGCGCATCCGAGAGCGAGGGCTCAAGCGAGCCGGCGTACCCCTCCCACCGGTCAAGCGTATGGGTGGCGCGCTGGCGAGTTGCGGAGGCTCGCTGCAGTCGGTTGACCCCGTACCATGCGAAGAGAGGCCACCGGGTCCCCGGCGATCGAATCCTCTCCATCGCTTCCGTGATTGCACTGTGCTTCTTCGTGGTCCTCCTCGACGCGGGATGGACGGAGGTGGACCAGGCCGTTGTCGGGGCAGTGCCACCCTCGGCCACCCAGGTCAAGCCGCACGGTCCCGCGGGCTCGGCTCTCCCCCCCTTCTTGCCCTGGATCTGCCTGGGATCGTCAGCAGGATCCAGGCGCGTAGCACTGGGCGCCTCACCCCGAACGCAGGGGGCGAGCCCCATGGCGAGCGCGGTGAGAAGTGCCGTCTTCCCGTTCCCGTTCTCGGCGAAGAGGACGGTAAGGTCCGGTTCGAGCGGCATGTCCAGATCCTCGAAGCACCGGAAGTTGACTGCCAGAACCCTCTTCAGGCGAAACGCGTTCATTTCGCTCTCCGCGGCGGCGCTAGGGGTGAGGCGTATATCCTACCGGACTCGGCAGCTTTGGCCAGAGCGTCGTAGGTCTCGAGGATTACACGCTTCGTACGATACTCGCGATGGGTGCGAATGTCATTGCGCTGAAGGACCGGGAAAGTGTCCAAGATGTGGTCAGCATCGTTCCTGGAGATGCCGTAGAGGTGGAGGAACGCGGCGTCGAGTTCACAGCGCAGCTGGAATCTCCGATCAGGAGACCACTCGAACGGGGGGCCCACCTCGCCGCAATCTGCAGCGAACGACTGGAGATCGTGCGAGGTGTAGAGGAGTTCGACGACTCGTGGACGAATCCAGTCCGCCACCTTCATGCCCCCTAGGAAGCTAGGGCTCGCGCCAAACGCCGCCGGCGAAAGGACAGGAAGCTGCTTGACGATGAAGTACGTCATCGAGACCGCCCCGATCTTCTGTCGCGCGGCATAGTCAAGGACGAGGCTACAGAGGTTCGCGTACAGGCCACACACGGTCCGCGCCGCTGCGGCCGGGAATCCCAAGGGCAGCTTGTGCCCCACAGCCGCCCGAGGGACGATTGCGGAAATCAGAGTCCGGACCTGGGCCGCGCCCGTCACATCCCTCCACCCGAGCATCCACTGTTTGTCCCAGACTCCTTCCAACCGAGCCTCAACTTCTCCGTTTGAGACCCAGTACCTGGGGAGCGTCACCTGCCGGGAGTCACTGTGTGCCTTGTCGTCGAGTTCGGGCAGCTTCCCCTGGTTGGCTTGCGCCTCGGTCTGGCCCTCGTAGGTTCCGAATCGGTGATCGAAGTGGTGGACCATCTTCGCCTCGTAGAGAGGCAGCATCACTTCCTTCCCCTTGACGAAGCGATTGCCGTCGAGCTTCCACCCGGCGGATTCGAGTTCTCCCAACTGGCGGAAGAGGCCGGAGTCGTTCGCCATGTGGAACATTGCCATGAACCGCAAGCCCCACGGATTTCCGTCCGGAGAGTCCTCACGCCACAGCACACCGGCTCGCCGGTACATCGCGAGGTTGATCTCCGCATCTCTTCGGGACCGGAAGGTCGGGCAAGTGCGCGTATTAGGATTCAGCGTCGCGAAGTCCTCTGGACTCAGCGACACATGGCGGTCCTGCTCACGAATGTCGGTCGCACGCCGCGCGTAGAACACCAGGTCCGCCCGTTCCGTGGGGCCAATGGTCAGGAGGACGAATCGATACGCATGGTGCAACCCCTTGAACACCTGGTCCTCGTTCTCGAAGTGGTAGATGCTCGCCAGGGCGCTGCGATCCAGAAGGGCCTGGAAGTACTCCTTCGTCGTGTCGTCCGTGGCGATACCGCTCGGCACGATGAACCCCGCGCGCCCATGCGAGCCGAGGATCCGCCAGTTGTGCTCCGCGAACAGCGCATACGTATTGACATCACCCTTCCCGCACAGCGGGTAGCGTCCCGACGCCCTCGCAAGGTGGCTCTGTCCCTGGGCGACCCGTGAAGCCGAGGACCACTCCTGCCAAAGCGCCGGGTTGGTCACTGGGAGCGCTTCGATGGCCTTCTTGCGCTCCGAGGCGTTTCTCGCCGTCGCAATGGACGGGTCCCGCTGAGCGAAGAACTCCTGCTCCTGCAACTTCACCCTCTCCCACGGCGGATTCCCGAGCACCACATCGAACCCTCCGCGGGCGAACACCTGAGGGAACGCGATCTCCCAGTGGAAGAACCCGTACGCCTTGGCAAGCTGCTTCGTCGTCTCCACCAGCACAGGGGGCGGCGGCGCTTCCCGGTCCCGTAGAGAAAGCCAGACCCCCGTCGTCGGGGCCGCCTCGTAGATCGGTCCCCGCTTCTCCTTGGGCCAGACGAAGGCCGCGCACCAGGCGTCGGCGACCAGCTTCTCGTGCTCGAACACCTGCGAAGCGAGCAGCTGCCTCCACCTCTCTTCCTTCTGCGTCATTGCCCCCGCATCAGAGTCTGGAGCCTGCTCGACCTCCATCACGGCATCCCGGAGCGATCCCGTCGCGACCTCCTGCTTGTAGCGAAAGAGCCGCTGGCCGGAGACGTCAGCCTTCTCCGTCTTTCGGAGCTCCGCGGTGAGCTTCCGATCGTCCCCCTCAAGAGGCTCCCAGGCCTCGACGGGGATACGGGAACCCATGAGCTCCTTCGTCGTCCCGATGAGCGCGTTCCCGAGGCGGATGTGGCTCTCCAGGAAGGTGAGGGGCATCCCGGGATCGATGGACTCCATCCAGAGGCTGACCTTGCAGAGCTCCACTGCGAGCGGATTCATGTCCACGCCGTAGACGCACTGGCGGACTACGTCCCGGAGCGCATGCTGGTAGTCCCGCGGCGTCGGAGTGCCGGCGGCACGCAGGCGGGCCACCCGGTCCGCGAGGCGGCGGGCGGCCGCCAGCAGGAAGTGTCCGGAGCCGCATGCCGGATCGACGACGGACAGCTCCAGGAGGGCGTCCACAGGTCGATCCTGGTTCGCCTTAACGGTCCGATCGATGACGGGGTCGAGGGCGCTCTCCAGGAGAAGCTGCACCAGCTCCTCCGGGGTGTAGTAGCTTCCCGTCGTCTTGCGGGCGTTGCCCCGGCTCTCGTCGCCTCCCACGAACTGGAAGGACCGGCCGTCCTCCGAGATCTGCGGGACCAGCTCCAGGAGGCCCTCGTAAACGTAGCCAAGCTCGTCGGGCCCCATGTCCCGCCAGTTCACGCGCACGAGGCCGCCGGGCTCCCGCAACCAGGCTAGGTGGAAGAGGGCGCCGAGCAGGGAGTGGTTCTCGAGGCGGGCCTTGTCGAGGTCCTCGCACTGATGGGGTGCGAACAGCCCACCGAGCGCCGGGATTCCGAGCCTGGGCTCCCCCGCCGAGAGACCCCGGAAGGTGATCTTAAGGCCCTCCCAGAGGTCCACATTGCGGTCGTGAGCGATGCGTCGGATCGCACGATCCCGCATCCGTCGCATCGCGTACCCCTCGGCGTAGAGGCTCCGCGCCTCCTCCGGGACATCCGCGGGATGGAGCAGATTCCGCTCCTCCACCGTGAGCACGAAGATCATGCGGTAGACGAGCCGCAGGAGCTGCCCGTAGTAGGCGTCACGGGTCAGGCGTCCCGAGTGCAGCGCCTCACGCAGGTCCTTGTTCCCGGGGTGAGCGACGAACCCCTTCCCCAGGAGCGCGAGCGCCTCCTCAAAGCCCTTCCGCAGCTTGCCCCGGGCGACCGTTCCGGCCTCGCGCCCGGCGTCGCGCCACTTCTCGAGCGGGCAGTCCTCCAGGAGGTCTCCGACCCGCCCGAAGCGCGATTCATGGATCAGGAGCCACAGAGCGGCGAAGTCCGGCAGGAGGTCCTCCCGGAAGATCCGCCCGAGATCGGCCTCGACCCATGCCGGCCGGGTCATGCTGGCATTGTCGCGAGCCAGCCGCAGCGTCAGGCCGTCGCAGGCGAGTCCCCATAGAGAATCCTCGGTCGCATTGAGGTACTCCTGAAGGAGACCGAAGGCGCTCCGGCGCCGGCCGTCTCCGAGTTCAGCCAGGGGAGTGTCGAGGCCCGCCGCCGCAGGAGCAACGACCACGGGCACCCGGTCGCCGAGGGCAACGAAGGCCACCGGGTAGACGCGCTCCCCGACGGTTCGAGGCCCGGAGGCCTTCAGGGACGCGAATCCGAACGCGTCGCGCAGCAGGCCATCGAGGAAGCGAAGGCAAAGTGGGAGAGGGGCAGCCTTGCCCGCCCGCCCTTCCTCGAACTCGCGGAAACTGGCCTGGGCAATGCGCCAGCTGCGCCCGATCTCGTCGCGCAACTGGAGGCCCTTGGGAATGCGATAGTCCTCGCCGCTCTGATTCGGTGCCTCAAGCTGCGCGACCTTCGCCAACCAGTCGGCCCCGAGGACTCCCCCCTCGATGGCGATGGAATCAAACCCGATGAACGCGGGGTCCCTCCGCCTCGCTCTCGCAGCCATGGTCAGACCACCTTCGGAAGCAGCACGTAGACCCCGATCACGTCTGGCCGCGGGAAGGCATGCACCTCCGTAGTCCCCGTCGCGTGGCTCGCAGCGCGGACGCGGAGATGGTCTTCGAGAAGTGCGCGGGCACGAGCGCCGGCAAGGGCCTCGAGCTCTCGACCCCGCTCCTCGACGGCCGCGATGGCCTTCCCGACTTCGCGGTCCCTGACATGCGACGGCGGGTCCCCCGACGGGGGCAACAGGAGAAGGCGCAGCGCATCGGCCCCCTCGATCCGGTCGTCGCCCTTCGAGCCGGCCCAGGCGACGGCCGTGGCCTCCTCGACGAGGAGCGTCGACTCCCGCTTCCGTCGGTGGAGGAGGAGCTGATGCCGGAGGCGAAGGAGCGCTACGGTCGTCCGGACCCGCACGCCGTCGGAGATCCAGCACCCCACCCGACCGAGCACGGCGGGATTCTCATCTCCGTGGTCCGACCCCGGGGCCAGCGTGCGTTCCAGCAGCGCCTCTGCCAGGACGGTCACGAGCGGGTGGCTGCGCTGAACGGGACGGCAGCGCGCTGCGGCGGGGTAGGAGAAGTCGATGGCAATGGTGCCGTGGATTCCCTCGGCCTCGAGTCGGTCCACGACTTCCTCGGGCAACGCCGCCGTCGCCACCTTGAAGCCACGCCCCAGCGGCTCGAGTCCCGGCCCGAGGCGGGACAGCGCGCCGCCGATGAACCGCTGGACGTCTTCGCGGCTCCCCAGGCTGGCAAGGCTCTTGTGCCACTCCGGGAGCACCTCCTCAGGGCGGATACGGCGCTGAGCGAAGACAGTGCGGCTCTTCCTGGCCTTTGCGAGCGCGTCCTCGAAGGGCTTGGCGAACAGTTCGAGCTGCCGTCCGTCCGCACCGGCGAGCCCGCCTCGACCCCGTAGCAGCACCGCCTTGAGCAGGGCCTCCGTGAGGTTGTGGCCCTCGTCCGGGACTGGGACGGGTACGCCCAACTCCTCCCGGATGCGGGCTGCCTTCCGGAGGATGACCTGGAGCACGGCCCCGTCCACGGGGTTGTTCGCCCCGTAGAAGAGGGTAGCGCTGACCACCTTCTTCCGCTGGCCGAAGCGGTCGACCCGACCCTCGCGCTGCTCGTGGCGAGTGGGGTTCCAGGAGAGGTCGTAGTGGAAGACCGCGTCGAACTGGTCCTGGAGGTTGACCCCTTCCGACAGGCAGTCCGTGGCCACGAGCACTCGACCGCCCTCGGACTCGCCGAGTTTGGCGACCTTCGTCTCCCGCTCCTCCGGCTGCATCTCCCCCGTCACCACTCCCACGGTGACCTTCGGGAGGTGCTTCGAGAGGTGTCGGCCGACGTAATGCGCGGTCGCGATGAAGCGGCAGAAGACGACGACGTTGAACCCCTTGCCGACGAGCTCCTCGATCTGCGCGGCGGCCGCCTTCAGCTTCGGGTCTCCTGACGTTCCGGCAAGCCGCTCGGCCTCCGCGATGAGCGAGATCAGGACCGGGTCGTCGCCACCCGCCGGGGGCTCGACATCGTCCGCCACCAGGGCATCCGCATCGCCATCGAAGATCCGGTCGAGGAGCTCCTCCCGGGCCTCCTGCGCGAGTTCCTCGCCGGCTCTCGTGCGAAGGGCAAGGACGGCTGCGACGGGGCTGGAGGCTGCGCACCGGAGCAGGGCCAGCGTGCCCCAGAAGTTGAGTCGGCGGCGCTGTTCGTCCCCGTCGACGGCAGCCACGACCTTGGCGCAATAGTCGAGGACGGAGTTGAAGAAGGCCTCCCAGGCGCCGCTGAGCGTGTAGTTCAGTTCCCGCGAGTCGCGACGGGGGAAGTTCTCCCCGTCCTGCCACTCGGCGATGTCGGGACGGCGCCTCTGGACGAAGTGGTGGGCGAGGCGCTCCCGCAGTCGGTCCCTTTCGGGCCCCGCCAGATCGGAGAGGCGCTCGAACGCGGGGTCGAGTAGCCCCAGCAGGCGGTAGAACGCCTCGTCGTCACCGCTGTGCGGAGTCGCCGTCAGCATCACGAGATGCCGCGTCTTCGAGGCAGCCAGGTCCCGAAGCAGTTCGTAGCGCTGGTGGCGTCCCTGTCCTGCTCCGGTGCAGGCATGGGCCTCGTCGACAATGACGAAGTCGGGACAGGACTGCAGGAAGTAGCCCCGGTGCTCGGCGGACTTGATGTAGTCGAGGCTGACAACGGTGTGGGGGTGGACGCTGAAGATGCTGACCCCGGGCGGAATCCCCTGCTCGAGACGCCGGGCGCTCGAAGCAGTGACCGCCACCGCATGGATGTGGAAACGGACCTCCATCTCCTTGACCCACTGGTCCACGAGATGCGGCGGGCAGAGGACGACGGTCCTGTCCACATCCCCGCGGTCGAGGAGCTCCCTCGCGACAAGGAGCGCCTCAATGGTCTTCCCGACGCCAACGTCGTCAGCGATGAGGAGGCGCACGGTCTCCTGTTTGAGGGCCATGAGGAGCGGAACGAGCTGGTAGGCGCGAGGCTCGACGGAAATCTGCCCGAAGCTCCGGAACGGACCCGCCCCGCGACGCATCGATAGGAGCAAGGCGTCACGGAGAAGGAGCGCGGCGTCGTGGCCGCCCACCTGCTGCAGAGTCGGCCCGGGGAAACGCGCTTCCCGGACAGGCTCGGACTCGAGCGGAAGATGGATGAGCGCCAAGTCCTCCTCGGAACCGGACACCGGTCGGAGGCGGACGGTCTGGTCCGTGCTGCCGGCGAGGACGACCCACTCCCGGCCTCGGGCGCTTACGAGAGTCCCCGGACTGAACGTCGGCCGGCTCATGGTGCGGTACCGACGGCGGCTGCGAGTCGCGCGAAGCTCGCGTTCCACGTGGCCAGATCTTCGAACAGGATCACCTCGAAGGCGAGGTCCTCCGCCGCCTTTCGGGACACCGCGTCCATCTCGCCGCACACAGCCACGACATAGTGCCCGCGCCACACCAGCCTGAACGATCCGTGCCCCAAGGGCATAGGGTCGGCGTCAGGAGCGGGGATGCCCCTGCGCTGGGCCTCGGCGGACCAGCGTCCCTCGGGAGTGTCGTCCCCCTCGGCGCCCGGGAACTCGCCCTCGGGTCGGGAGCGAGGTGCGGTCGTCGCTCTCCCAAGGCGGAGCAGGATCTCGCGGGCGGCAACGTCCCGTCGATCGAGAAGCTCGTGGTCGGGCTGGTTGTAATAGGACATCACGCAGCGATAGCAGGCGGCCACACAGCGTTCATCATGCCCCTCCAGGAGCGTCGCGCTGGTCTCCGGAAGGGCACCGTCGTCGTCGATGTCGAAGTGCATGACCTGCAGCGCCTTGCGCGCCACGGCGGCGAGGCTCGACGGATTGCCCGCCAGCTGGGTGAGAACACCCGCCCCGCCCTCGGTGGCCTCGTAGAACAGGAACCCGCTCCGGTGATCCCGGGTGGGCATCGGTTCCGCGAGGATCTCTCCCTCTTCCAACTGGAACACCGCCTCGATCCCCCGCAGGAGTCCGTGCTGCACCGTGGCCAGCGTCTTCGGGGACAGGCCGGCTCCCGTGGGCTGCATGTGGAGCGCATTCTTCCTGTCCTGGACGCTCGGGACGATCCGCTGCCCGGGAGCAGCCTCGGGGTCCGTCGGGTGGTCCCCCTCCTCTTCGTTGCGCTCCCACTTTCCGGAAACCGGATCGATGACGAATCCGAGGACACCCTTGTCCGCACGGCGGCGAAGGCCCCGGTTGAGCCGCGTGATCGTGGCCCCCGCGCCGTAGGCCAGCCGCGCCACCTCGCCCTGGGCATCGGCCGAGGCTGCATGTCGGACATCGGGTTCCTTGCCGCGGACGGCCCATTCGAAGGTGGTCTGCAGCTCGAAGCCCTTCCGCTGACGCTCCTCGTCATTGGCGGTAATCCGCTCGGCGGGCATCGTGGCGACGTTCTCGATCCGGAAGATGCCCTTCACGATTTCGGCCGTCCCCAGAGCGGTGCCACACCCGCGGCAGTTCGACGCGCTGCTGTCGAAGTGCCCGGCGCCGCACTCCGAACAGATCCGTACCGTCTGCGTCGGGAGTTTCACTTCGGAGGTAGCGGAGTCCCTGAGGCCGACGGACAGGAGCGCCCTCACGACGCGGTAGGCCCTGCCCTCGTGGTAGACGAGGCTGTGGGGTCCGAACTCGGCGAGGGCGAGGAATCTGGGGCGCTGGAGGTAGGTCTGGCGGCCACGTCCGTCCCGCGTCGAGGGGATGTACGCCATGAGAGGAAGCCGGGGGAAGTTGTAGCCGGGCAGGAACCCCTCGGTGGCCAGGTAGCGATAGGTGAAGAAGTCGCCCGACATCGGGTTCTTGCTCTGCTGGAGCAGGTTGAGCTGATCTATGGCCTGAGCATGGCGGCCCTGTGCGGCCCGCTTCTCCTTGTAGGGAGCGGAGTAGTCGTCCATCGTCCGCCTCGACGCGTCCCGGAGGTCCTCCGCCGCCGAGAAGAGCTCCCGCCACCGGTCGAAAGCCCCCCTGAACTCGTCAGGAGCCTTCGCCACCACACTCTGCGCGTAGGCATCACGATCGGAGTACCAGGGCGCCAGTTCAGGACTGAGCTCCCCTGCGACCAAGTCCAGGACGCGTCCGATGCGCTCCTGCGCCTCCTTCGCAACCCGCGGTTCACTCAGGGCCGCGATCAGGTCCGGCTTCAGGGGCCGGGACCTGTCTCCGAGAATCAGAAGCTCTGCGATGCAGGGATCGAGGGACTGGTCGACGCAGGCGAGCCAGACCGCCTGCAGGTGGCTGTTGATCAGGTCACGGTTCGCGAGGTCGAGAAGGGGCGCCCGTACCTCCCCGTGGACCATGGCCCGAGGGTCGCGGAAGAAGTACTGGTCATGGGGACTCTGCGAGGAAGCGTACGTGAGGACCAAGGCTGCCTGCCCGCTCCGGCCGGCGCGGCCGCTGCGCTGCGCGTAGTTCGCCGGGGTGGGCGGAACATTGCGCATGTGCACGGCGTTCAGGGCCGAGATGTCCACCCCGAGCTCCATCGTCGGGGAGCAGAACAGCACCGGAAGGAACCGGTTGGCCTCGCCGATCTCGCGTAGCTCCTTCTCGCTCGCCTTGAGTTCCTCCCGCTCCTTGTCCCCATAGCGGAAGCGCTTCTCGCGGATCGCGCGGTTCTCCGGATCGACCTGGGCGGTGTGCTCGCGCGCTTCGAAACCAAACAGCGGGTGTACGGGCGCCCGGAGCATCTCCGCGAGGTTCTCGTAGAGGTCCCGGAAGTACGCGTTCTCGGCAGGGACACTCTGGTCGGATGCGGGGCTGCCGACCCTGAACACGACGCACGCGTCGTTGAGGCGCCACCCGGCCTGGTCGAAGGGAGTGTTCTCCTCGGAGATCAGGCCGTGGGCCACCGCCGCACGTAGCAGATCGGCGACGAGCGAATCGAACTCCTTCGGCTTGAGAGAGCGGACGGTCGTGTCTCCTCCCCAGAGGTCCTTGGAACGGAGTGCCCGTCCGAGGGCGCTTCGTGAACCACCACGCACCAGGAGGTCCATGTCGCGCTTGGTGCTCGACTCCTTCGTCGGCGCGACGATCATCAGCCAACGCCCCGACTGCGGGGTCTCCTGGGCACCGAAGCCCCACGGCGGGCTGACACGAGCGAACGACTTCGCTACGAGCTGCTCGAGGACTCCTGCATCCAGCACCTGGCTTCGAATTGCCATCCACTGGCGCAGGTGGTCCAGGACAGTGCGATACACGTTCGCGCGAACCTCAGGGGAGGCCTTCTGAATGGCTCGATGCGAGCCGGCGAAGAGTTCCTCGTCACCGGCCAACTCGGCCAGTCCCTGGTAGTCGACCCGAACCAGCCCCAACTGCTCCAGGTTCGGGTTCGTATAGCGCCAGCCACGCCGCTGGTCGAACCACACGCGATAGGAGAGGACCTGCCGCAGGGTGGCCTCCGCCTCCTGCAGGTTGAACCCCCGGAGGATGGGATCGAGCAGCCACTCGGCCCGAAGCGTCGGGTCCGGACGGTCGAACCCGAGGTGCCGCTGCTGCGCGGCTCCGAGCTCGTCGCTCCGCAGCCCCTTGGCACCGGCGTCCTGCAGGGCCCCGAGGAAGCCGGCGC
The DNA here is from genome assembly GCA_964370855.1 of uncultured Planctomycetota bacterium. Classification (GTDB taxonomy): domain Bacteria; phylum Planctomycetota; class JAJSAM01; order JAJSAM01; family JAKLKS01; genus JAKLKS01. The sequence continues at coordinate 41,919 of CAYJMF010000005.1, forward strand.
GAACGAGGCTGACGAAGAGGAAATCGTTGAAGTGCCCCGCCTGGAGCGCGGCGTCCTGGCGGTTGTCCGTGAATCCGAGGAGCTTCCTCGTGTAGCGCTCCATGCCTGAGGACGCTCCATGCATCCACCGGAGCGCGCTGGCTACGAGGACCGTGGTCGCCGAACTCCTGCCCTCCGCGGAGAGCGACGCGAGGCGCGTCCGATCTCGTGCGGCTCCGACCCTTACCTCGCGACACCGGAGGCAAAACCCGAACTTGCCCGGAAGGAACCAAGCGCTGGCGCCCGAACCCATGGCTCCATCGGGAGCGACGGTGACACGCTCGGCCCGCCTCCCGCGGTAGTACGGCTTGAGACGCGGGCGTTCGGCCGCATCGAACTCCAACCAGGTCTCCGGGTAGTCCATGTCCCGATCTTCGAAGTCGAAGTCGGGGTCATGCGGGGGATGCAGGGTCAGGAACCCGAACACCTCCCCTTCCGGCTGGTCCTCCGGTCCTTCCTCCTCCTTGGCCTTGGACAGGGGTGCGTCATCGATGTCCCGTGCCAGGAAGACGACCCGGCCTTCCTCGAACACCTTCCTCACGGGGTGGTACTCGTGTCCGCAATCCCGGCAGAAGTGCACGGCGTACAACCGCTTCTCCGGACTCCCCGGCAGGAACTGCTGCCCCTCCACCGTCACTCGCCGCTCTCCCGGCTGTTCGAGGGTGGCGTAGGCGTGGCCCGCTCCCGAGATGAACTGGTGGAGCTTGAACGCGAAGAAGCTCCGGTCGCTCGAACCGGGCGCGTCCGTCCGCTCCGACTCGGGAGTGCTGGACAAGAGGAGCAGGTCCCTGAGGACCTTTAGGCAGGACTCCGGGGACTTCCCTGACTCCCGAGCGAGGGACTCGACGGCCTCCGTGACAGTCTTGGGCCTCGCCCGGACCCACCTCTGCTCGACGTCGGAGAAGGTGACTCCGAGGGTGGTCTCCACCCAGATCGAGAGGGGGTGGACCCGCAACTCCGCGTCGGAGATCGGCGTGGCGATGCCCGCGCCGATGGCGGCTCCGAGTCGGGGGCGCACGGACTCGGCCGTCGATTCGGGATCCGTGATCCGCTCCAGGGTCTCCCCGATGACGTTGTTCTCGGGGATGGTGGTTGCGAAGATCTTCGACGCCACCCTGGCGACAACCCGATTCCGGTCGTCCTGGGATCCCTCGCTGGCCATCGTGGCGGAGGTCCCGATGCAGAGGAGCCGCTCGGGCTGGAGCCGCTCGCGCACCCGGCGCACGAGCAGGGCGACATCGGCTCCCTGCCGGCCCCGGTAGGTGTGCAGTTCGTCGAGGACGAGGAAGCGGAGGCCGGCGCAATTTCCGATGACCTTGCGATCCACCTCGTCCTGCCGGGTCATGAGGAGCTCGAGCATCATGAAGTTCGTCAGGAGGATGTCCGGCGGGTCATCAGCGATCCGCTGCCGTTCCTCCTTGTCCTCCTGTCCCGTGTATCGAGCGAAAGTGACGGGAGTAGGGCCGCCCACGTTGGCGACGAACTTCCGGAGCTCCTCCAGCTGGGAGTTGGCGAGGGCGTTCATCGGGTAGACGACGATTGCCTGCGTGCGCTTCGAGCCCCCGGAACGGCAGGTTGCAAGCACGTGGCTGACGATGGGGATGAAGAAGCAGAGCGACTTGCCCGACCCGGTGCCCGTCGTGACCATGAAGCTGTCCCCGCCGGCGGCGAGGGCGATCGCCTGCTCCTGGTGCTTGTAGAGGGACAGAGGCTTGCCGTCGGACTGGAAGATCTCGGCGCACCCCCGGGCCAGCATGCCCTTCGCCACAAGCGCAGCCACGTCGGTCGTCCGCCGGTAACTCGGGTTGATCTGGATGAGGGGCTCAGGCCAGTACCGCGCCTGGGAGTAGATGGCGTCTACCTGCGCCCGGATGTCTTGGGCGCGGATGGTCGTGAACGACGTCGCGAACCGCCGGTACTCGTCGACCACGCTGTCGCGAAGCGAGAAGACGTCCAGGGTCCGGGGTGTCATCGTCTCGCTCCAGGGGACTTGCTGTGGACCGCGGGCCCACTTCCCTTCCCCTCCGAGACCACCGGGCCATGGGCAAGCCAGTCGTCAATCGCCTCGCGGCGGAACCGCCACTGCCGGCCGCCCTTCTTCCCCGGGACCCTGCCCGACTGGACGAGCTTGTAGAGCGTCGACTTTGTGAGCTGGAGGTACTCAGCTAACTGGTCAATGGTCAGCACGTCGCGGACTTGGTTTCGCACGCCGCACTTCCCTCCGTCGGAAACGGCACCATCGGGGCGCCCAAGGGCGTCTAGTGTCCGATGGTATCGACTGCTAGCAGGTGGCGCCTAGGGATGTCCGTACGGCGCACAGGGTCGCAGTCGAGACCATGGAGACAAGTCGCAGTCACTCGGGGGCCCCATACCCAGACTTGTCCTGGGGACGGTTCTCGCGTGACGCCCTCAGGAGGTCCTCCGTCGCGATCAGGCGTCGGTCGGCCAGCGCGGCACGTGCCGCTTCGTTCACACAGTGCTCAATCTCGGCGAAGGAGCAATTCTCCGTCGCGGCCGCGACCCCAAGCCAGTCGATCGGGGCCTGAGGGCGCTCCTTCATGTGCACTCGCAGGGCCTCGGCCCTCGCCTCCATGTCCGGAGGACCGACGTAGATCTTCTTGTCCATCCGTCCGGGTCTGAGGATCGCCTTGTCGATCTTCTCGAGGACGTTCGTCGCTCCCACGACGAGGACGCGCTTCTTGGACGCCTCGCTCAACTGCACGAGGAACTCGTTCACCTCCTGCGCATAGGAGTGATAGAGCTGCCCTGAGGCACGGTCGGGGACAAGCGCGTCAATCTCGTCGAGGAAGAGCATGGTCGGTGCCTGCTTCGCTGCCGCCGTGAACAACTCTCCGACCTTCTGCTGCGTCCCGTGAATGTAGATGCTCGCGAGCTCCGACGGCTTGATCTCCATGAAGTTGTACTTGACCCGCTTCGCGAGGGCCCGGGCGATGAAGGTCTTTCCGCATCCAGGAGGTCCGTAGAGGAGGATGCCATTCGGCATGTCCACCTTGTACTGCGCGTAGAGCTCGGGCTCCTGGAGAGGGAGCAGGACATCGCGCTCCAGCATCGCCTTCAGCTCGCGCATGCCGGCGACTCCCTCCCACTGGTCGTCGGCCTGGAGGCGCCCGGGCTCCCTTCTCTCGATGGCGAAACGCAGCTGCCGCTTCAATCGCTCCTTGAGTACTTGCGCATGCACGTTGTCGGGATGGAGCTCGCACTCCAGGCATAGCCACGCGAGCGCCTCCGCGTACCGGCCTCGCTCCCTCAGGAGGTCGATCCGGACGAGCCAGGCCAACCGCCGGACATGGGCAATCTCCGGGCGATCCTGGAACAGCGGCAGCGTGTCCTGGATCACCGCATCCAGCAGCTTGGTGGCATCCGCGAACCGGCGTCGCGCCAGTAGGTGATCCAGGCGCTTCCGCCACGGTTCCTGTTGCGTCTCGGCCATCGGGTTACTGACAGGCATGAGCCCCAGTATGCGGGAGGCCCGCATGCATCTCGGAATCTGAATCGGAGTCGGAGCCTGTGACTTCAGCTGGCGCCTGAAGCCATCGGGTGGCAGGGGTGGGACTCAACGCTCGATTGCATGACGCGTCGCGTCTCCAGGGTCATGCCGTGGGTAGCGGTTCGTGACGGTCCCCTCCCCAGCCCCGCACTCACAATGCGGGCACGTGTGGAGTGCCTACGCCCTCCCGGGAGGGCGGCTCCCAGGAGCCGATTCTGGGCTGATCCGTTTCGCCTTCATGCAAGGTATTCGATACGATTGCTGCGCATGAAGTCCGCCGCCGACACCGTCCGCCGCAAGGTCGAGGCCTCCCCGGCCGGGACCTTTTTCCGCACCTCCGACTTCCCCGGCTCCCGGTCCGCGGTCGAGACCCACCTCTCCCGCCTCGTCTCCACGGACCCGAGCCTCCTCCGCGTCCGCCGGGGCCTCTACTGGAAGGGGGGCCGGTCGAAGTACGGCTCCGGCAAGCCCGACGTGGACGCCATCGTTCGGGCCGTCGCCTCGGACCAGAGCGTCGGCCCCGCCGGCTGGACGGCGGGGCACGCGCTCGGGCTCTCGACGCAGGTCCCCGCCACCCCCGCCTACGCCGTGGTCGGCGCCCCCCCCACCGGCATTCCGGGCGTGAAGTTCCACTCCCGCAGGAACCTCAAGCGCATCGGGCTCAACTACCACGAGGTCGCCCTCCTCGAGGTGCTCCGGGACTGGCCGGACTCCGTGGAGGCGAACTGGGTCACCCTCGTCCTCCGGGTGGCCCGGCTCCGCAACGAGGGACTCCTGCGTCCCGAGCAGATGCGGTCGGCCGTCGCGGGGGAGCATGCTCCCGCGCTCCGGGAACGGTTCGATCAGCTGATGGTCGAGCTCTCCGGTTTCAGGAACAGGTCGGCCGCGGGCCGGGCCTGACCCGGGTAGAAGCTCCGGAACGCGCCGTACGACCTCCTCGCCCTCGTCAGGCAGTCCGCCGATGGTGCTGGAGGCGAACCCGGGTAGCGGACTCCTGTGGCAGGACCTACGCCGAGGCCTGCGCCGTCGCCGGGACCGCGGACGCCGGGGCCGGTACGGGGATCGTGGGCACCGCCGCGCTCACGGACTGCGCCAGCCGCGCGATCGCCTCCCGCGTCGCGTCCTTCGGGACGTGCCGCGCGTAGCGGTTCGTGACGGTCAGCGACGAGTGCCCCGCGAGGAGGGCCACGGTCGAGAGAGGAACGCCGAGCTGCGCGAGGCGGGAGCAGAAGGCGTGGCGGAGGTCGTGGAAGCGGAGGTCGTTGAACCCCGCCTTCTTCGCCGCCTTCCGGAAGCCGAGGCTCACGGAGAGCGGACCCCAGTTCTGGTGGCGCCCGGCGAGGTCGGCGAAGACCGGGTCCTCCGCCAGCAGGGGGACCGGACCCCGGGCCGCGCGGAGGTCGCCGAGGATCGCCCGCGCCCGGTCGGTGAGGGGGATCTCCCGCGGGCGCTTGCTCTTGGAGTGCCGCACCACGAGGACCGCCCGGTTGAGGTCGATGTCCCTCCATTGCAATGCGAGCAATTCTCCCCTGCGCAGTCCGGAGTCGACCGCGAGCAGGATGAGCGGCCGGAGCCAGGGCTTCGCGGCGGCGACGATCCGGGCCAGATCGGCCTCGTCGAGGTAGGGCACCGCGCGAGTCTCCTCGCGGACCCGGCGCACGCGGGAGACCGGGTTCTCACGGGCGAAGCCCCGGTCCACGGCCTCCTTGAAGACGCGGTTCAGCAGCGCGATGTAGCGGTTCCCGGTCTGCGGCTTGTTCCCCTTCCTGTGGCCGTTCCGGGGGGTCGTCTGGAGCGCTGAGAGGAAGTCCTCGATGTCGGCGGGCCCGACGTCGCAGAGGGCCTGGTCCCCGAAGTGCCGCTCGAGGACTCCGTAGCGCCCCATCTCGCAGGCCACGCTCTTCGGGACGAGCCGGGCCTCCAGGAGCCGCTTCACCGTCGACTTGAACTCCTCGAAGGTCATGGGCGCGATGGCCCGCACCCCGAGGTGCTTCTCCTGGAGGAGCGCCACCTGGGCCGTGGCCAGCGCGTCGACCGCCATCTTCCGGTCCGGCCCGATGGACTTCTGGACCCAGTGCCCGTTGTGGCGGTACCGGATGGCCCAAGTTCCGGACGCGCTCCCCGGGCGGCTCGGCCGCCAGAAGATCCGCCCGAACCTCCGCTTCGCCATCGGCTTCCTCGCCTCCGTCGGTCCCGGCATCCCCGGCGCCTTCGGGCCCGGGTCGGGACACATGGAGGCTCGTTCCGGGGAGGACATCAAGGCTTCCTTCCCCGGGGGAGGGCCGGGAGACCCCGGTAGACGCGGACCCCCGTGTCCCGCGCCAGGCGCCGGTCGGCAACCATTCCCGCGACGGCGTTGTCGAGGTCCTCGGGCCGGAGGTACCACTTCCTGCCGAGCTTGAAGGCCGGCAGCTCCCCCCGCTCCATGAGGAGCCGGGCGCCCCGGGAGGTGATGCCGAGGACCCGTCCCAGGTCCTCGCTCGTGAGAAAGCGCGGGACCGGGGCGGGGGCCGGGGGCGGGGCGTCGGCCGGGAGTCCGGGGTCGGTCATCGCCCGGGTCCTCCCATTACGGGGACGGCCGGCGGCACCGTCCCGCGGCCCGAGGTCTCGTAGGTGCACCCGTCGGGGGTCAGGGGGCGAGCAACGCCGCCAGCCGGGCCTCCTCGGCCCGGAGCGCCCGCTCGGCCTCCCGGAGGAGGTCCAGCGTCGTCCGGCCTCCGTAGTCCCGGACCTCGCCGGCGAGGCCCCCCAGGGAGCGGGCGGTCTCCCGGACCTTCGCCACCCTCTCCGTGGCCAGCCGGACCATCCGCTCCTGCCGGCGGAGCTCCCGGCGCATCACCCGCCGCTCCTTCCGGACGCCGAGTTCCGCGAGCTTCCGGCAGGCAGGCGAGCAGTACAACGGCGGCCGCGTCCGCCGCGGGGGCAGCGGGGCCGCACAGCGACGGCAGAGTCCGGGCGTCCTCATGGAAGATCCTCCCATCGATTCCGAGGTCAAATCCGCGCGCGCTATATCGCCGCCGCATGCACGAGATTGCGCGCCCGGTACCTGAGCCGAGCCTCCCCACAAACGCACCCCCCCCTCCCCCCTCGGGTGCCACTCTGGCACCAGGGGGATGAGCCGAGGGGGAGGCCGGTCCGGGGGTCCCGGGGGTCCCCGTCGTGGGCGCCCGGGTGGCGGAACGGGCGCCGAGGGCCGGACGGGTGGCCCGGCGGAACGGGGTGGCGAGGGCGGCGACCACGGGCCTCGTGGGGGCGTTCCTCGGGACGGTCCTGGCGGTCATCGGGCCTCCTTCTCGTCGTTGGAGTCGCCGATCACCGCGGTCGGGGCGGCCAGAGCGGGGGCTCCCCCCTGGATCCCGACCACCGCCCAGCCCCTCGGGCCCCGACGTCCCCGGGGGCAGTCGGCGACGTGGGGGTTCCCCCAACCCCCTCCGCAGGGGACCGGGCAGGGCGGAAGCGGCGGAGCGAAGTCGTCCCAGCCCCTCGGCAACGGCTCGTCGTCGGGGGGACCCCCGAGGTGGACTCGGCACCGGGGGCAGCGGGAGAACTCCGTCCACAGCCGGCAGGGGATGCACTCCCGGACCGGGGGGCGGGCAGGGTCAGGAGAGGGGGGGATTTCGTCAGTTTTGTCAGTGCGATCCCCCACCCCCGCCTCACGCGCGCGCGGAGCATGTAGATCAACTACCTCCTCCTCCTCCCCTCGGACATGGACCTTGGCCTGGCCCCCCGGCTGACAACTGACAGAACTGACAGAATTCGCCGGCGTCGAGTCGGCGACCATGACCGGGGCCGGGGCCTGGCCCTGAGGAGCCTCGCCCGCCATCCCCTCCTCCGCGCCGGCGGGCTTCTGCGCCTGCGGCGTCCAGGAGGTCCACCGGGAGCGGAACTCGCTCATGCGCCACCCCGGAGGTCGGGGTGCAGGAGGACCCTCTTCGAGGGGCGCCCGGCGCCGGCCCCCCGACGGTCATCGACGAGGCGAACCCAGCCGTGTTCTTCGAGCAGGCGTAGCGCCTGGACGACGGCGCCCTGGGTCGAGAGCCCGCTCCACCCCCGCCGCTGGATGTCCCGGACGGGGGTCCTCGAGTCGACCTGCCCCTCGCGGAGGCGCCGGAGGAGGTCGTGGGCGGCGTGGGCCTCGCGGTGGACCTCCATCGCGTAGACCCGGCGGGCGTGGATCTCGAGGTAGTCGACGAAGGCGCCGGCCCGCTGGACCGCGCGGAGGGGGACCGGCCCCGGGTCCTCCCCCGCCGCAGCTGTCTCGGCGAGGTGGAGGAGGAGGGCGAGTGCGGCGATGAGGCTCCGGTACTTCGCCAGGTGCGCCGCGAATGCCGGAGTCGCGTCGAGGTCCTGGGACCGGAGCCGGACCTCGAGCTCGGCCCGCCATGCGTCGAACATCTCCTGCGCATCGGGGGCGAACCGGAGGATCGGGATCCCCGTGTCCTCGTCCTTCTCGACGGCGGGGATGACGCCCGCGAGCCGCTCGAACACCTTGAAGGCGGCCTCCCGGGCGACGGTGTCGGGGTGGCGGTCCACGTTGACGAACGCCCCGAGGTTGCCCGGCCAGACGAGGAGCTGGAGGCGCTGAAGGAGCCCGTCCGCCCCGGCCCCGGTGCCGGTCGCCTCCTCGATGAAGGAGCGGAGCTTCCCGGGCTGGATGGAGCCGAAGACCGAGAGGCAGAGGGCGGGGACGTGGATGGTCCCCCGCCCGATGCGGTCCACGACGAAGGAGCCGGTCCCGTTCCAGGACTCGAGGTAGAACTCGCGGTCCCCCTCGCAGCCCGACCGGGTCATGGCCATGAAGAGCGCCGCCAGTTCGTCGCGGACAAGGCATAGGCCGCGGGGGTTGTCGGCGAGAAGGGCCGCGAGCTTCGCCGTCGTGGCGTCCGCGATGGTGTAGCGCCGCTCCGGGCGGCAGAGCTCGGAGAGCTTCTCGTCGATGGCGGTGAGCTCCTCCTCGACGCCGGAGATGTCCTTCCCCTGGCGGGTCAGCTGCTTCACCCGGTCCTTCAGGCCGGCGCGGCGGGCATCGAGGACATCGATGGCCTGCCTGTTGGCCTCCATCCGCTCCTGGTACTCCTTGGCCGCGTTGGCGGCGAGGCGCCGGGCGAGGCGGGTCCCCTCCGAGGCGGCGGCCGACTTCATCCGCCCGGGGCCGGAGACGATGGCCCCCCAGAGGTTCGGGACCACGGTCCAGTCGTCCATGCGCTTCGGCCGGATGCCGCAACCCCGGCCGACGATGGCGCCAAGGGACACGAGCCCCGGCATGGCCACGAACTCGAGCGGGACGGAGATCCGCTCGGCGGCGTCCTCGAGCCAGGGCCGAAGCGCCGACGGGAGGAGGTCCCCGGGAAGCGGCGGCGGCTCCACCTCGAGGGCGGGAAGGGGGCGCGGCGCCGGCCAGGGCTCCATGTCCTCCTTCGCGCACTGGAGGGCGACTTTCCAGCCGGGAGTGGGCCAGGGATTGTCCGGGTCGCCGTCCCCATCCCGGTGCTGGCCCGGCTCGAAGAACTCCGTTCTCCCGTCGAGAGCCTTGGCGAAGGTCCTCTCTCGGTAGTCCGGCCGCTCCCACTTCTCCCGGTAGAGCCCGGACCTCCGGAAGAGCCGGTCCATCTGGTCCCGGTTGCCCCCGCACCAGAAGGCGAGGTGGCTGCAGAGGGCGAGGTCCGCGGCCGAGTCGTCGCCGGCGTAGTCGGCGGTGTCGCCGTTCCAGAGGCGCTGGAAGGCGCCGCCGTTCCGGGCGGCCTGAGCGCGGCGGAGGACCTCGTCGTCGGCGAGCAGGGCGAGATGGGATGCCGGGGGCGCCGGCCTGCCCGGGGGCGAGCCCGTCTTGGTCGCCTTCTTGTCCAGGGAGGCGTAGAGCCGGTCGACATCCTCCTGGCGCTCCACCAGACCCGCCGGGTACTCGGGGAGCCGGCGGCCGGTCACCGTGAAGTAGCGGGAGCGGTCGTAGATCTCGACGCCGGCCTCGGGGTGGGCGCCCTTGGTCTTGACCAGGCGCTTGCGGCCGCCGCCGGAGAGGACGCCCCGGACGAGGGCATGGATGCCGGTCCCGGAGGGGCTCAGCTCCGAGTAGCTGTGGAGGGAGTCGAGGATCGACCGGGCCCACGGGGCGATGGCGCCGGAGTCGGCGTCACGGCAGTGGTCGAGGTCGACCCCGACGACGCCCTCGCCGTTGAACACGAACCCCACGCCGGTGAACTTCCCGCCCGAATGCGCCGCCAGGGCCTCCTCCAGCGTGCCCCAGGTAGCGGAGTCCGTGGACTTCGCGTGGCTCCCCGAGGTCGCGTACGGGACCTTGGTCGGCTTCTTCCCCTTCTCGCGCTCCTCGAGCTTCCAGAGGACCCACTGGCGGAGGGCCCGGAGTTCGGCGGGGAAGTGGACGCGGACCTGGGCGGGGTCGAGGGGGAGGTCGGATGCCCTCACGCCGGCCCCTTCCGGGGGTAGGGGGCATCAAGGGCGAGGACCACGTCCCTCGGATCGATGAGGATCCGCCCGCCGGGGGTCCGCACGGCATGGAGGCGCCGCTGGCGGATCCACTTGCGGATCGTGGACGGCTCGCAACGAAGCCGGGTGGCGGCCTCGGAGACGGTCAGGTAGGGGGTTTCGGGCTCCACGCCCGAACGGTACGAGGTTCAGGAGCGGCGTGCGGTGCTGCGCCGGTTCCTACCGGGTTCTCCCGGTTCCCGCCGGGTTCGGGGCGTCCGGCTACTCCTTCGGCTGCCTCCGGCGTCGCGGGGCGCCGATGACCTGGGCCTTGGCGTGGGTGGCGAACTCGCCGTTGTCCGCCCGCAGGAGGCCTTCCTGCGCCTTCTTCGCGATCGCATCGGCGGCCGCGCGGGCCACACCGGGCGTCCTCGAGTAGCACTCACCGACCCACTCGACCGCCAGCCGGTAGTAGCCCCTCCGCCCCGCAGGGCGTCCGGAACCGCCCTTGGCCAGGACGCTCAAGGGGTCGGCCGCCGGGGCTCCCCTCGCCCGGTCCCGCAGCGTGTCCCCGTGGGCGATGCCCGTCGCCTCGCGGAGGAGCTTCACCGCGTCCCGCCGGGAGATGACCGGCCCGCGGAAGTCGGGCTGCCCTGGCATCGCATGGGTGAGGCCGGGATCCCGGCGCGCGGGAGGACTCGGAGCGCCGACGATCATTCTGCCCGCCGGCACTTGCGATGTCAGGTAGGGCTGCAGGCCCACGCGCTTGAAGTGGGCGGCGTTCTTCGCGATCGCGTCGAACTCCCGTGCCTTCTTCCGGATCACCCCGAGCGCCCGGGCGGCCGCCTCCGGCGGCACCGGGGAGTCGGCCCGGATCAGGTTCTCCAGTTGTGCGGCCAGCGGAGTGGCTGCCGGCGCGCCCGCGTTCGCCTTCGAGCGAGACATGGGGTGGACCTCCCCAGGTTGAGGCGGGGCGGGCCGGCCGGGTCCAACGGTCAGCCCCTCCCCGCACGTCGGCGGCCGTCGCCGCCGGGGGGAGTGTGCCACCCCTGGGGGACACCGAGGGGGCGGCCCGGGGAGAATCCGTCGGCCCACCTCCCCGGGACGCGGCCTCCCCCCGTCCGGGACCCCCTCCCTAGCAACACGCGAGCGGCGCTTCCGGCCCCTTCAGGAGAACGAACTTGATGTCTCCCCCGGCCCTCGGACTCATGTCCAGCGGTCCAGGAGGTCCCGATGGTCGGGCCCCGTACGGACCGGAACGGAGGATGAGGTGCCAAAGCCCACGGAGTGGGAGAAGCGGGAGGCGGACGCCATCCGCCAGGAGTACGCCGCGCTGGCGGGCGCCACCCTCGTCGAGGTCCGTCCGGGCCGGATGTGCGACGCCCGGGTGGTGGCCGAGGTGGAGGTCCGGACGCGCGCCGGACAGCGGGTGGTCCTGCAGGCCTGGCAGGACCCCGAGGGGAACGGGCCGGGCCACCTCTGCATCACGGAGGCCTGACCTTGGCCTGCCCGCAGCTCGAACGGTTCGAGGTGTACGTCCGGGTCGGCGTGGACGGCGAGACCCTCTCGATGCGGGTCCCCGACCTCCACGCAACGGACGGGAAGGACGCGCTTCGCTGCGCTCGTGCCCTCTACGGGGACCTCGCCGAGGTCCGGGGCATCGAGGCGGTGAAGGCGTGACGACGGCGGTTCCGACGTCCCGGGCAGAAGCCCGGAAAGGAGACGCAATCATGGCGAAGAAGAAGGCGACGAAGAAGGACGCGACCCTGGCAGAGGGGGAGGGCCCCGCGCTGACCGCGACGGAGACGAAGGGGAAGGCGACGAAGGGGAAGAAGCCGAAGGCGGCGAAGCGGACGAAGGCGCCCGCGAAGGGCGCCGCCCCCCAGGTGGACTTCGAGGCGATGCGGAAGCCGGTGGACGCGGCCAAGACGGCGCTGGCGGTCGCCGAGGCCGAGGCGCACGAGATGACGGAGAAGGCCCGGGCGCTGGTCTCGGGGGCGAAGGACGCCTACCGGGCGGTGGTCGCGCCCTACCGCGAGGCCTGCCGGCGGGCCAGGGTCCCCTGCGAGTTCGAGGGGGGGCGCGGGACGAACGTCTCCGGGAAGGTCTCCTTCGAGGTCGAGAAGGTGGCGAAGGGGGTCCGGGTCCAGGTCAAGGGGAAGCCCGAGACCGAGGAGGTGATCCCGATGGACGCCCTCAAGGAGTCCATCAACAAGGCGGCCTACGCGTTCACCGACAAGCACGTCGGCCCCCGCGAGGTGGTCGGGAACAAGGGGGGGAGCCTCAGCAACCGCCTCCGGGCGGTCATCCGGTGACCCGGGTGGACGACGAGGGCGCAGGGGAGGGCGGAGTGACGGGCCCCGTCCTCGTCCCGCAGGAGGTCTTCGAGGGCATCGAGGCGATCCGGCAATCGGGACTCACGAACATGCTGGACCGCCCGATGGTGGCCCAACTCGCGGCCGAGATGGGCTACCCGGAGACCTCTCGGTGGGTCCAGCGCCACCGGGACCTCTACGCGAGGGCCATCTTCCACGGGCTCAAGGTCGAGAAGGAAGGAGGGGAAGCATGAAGCCGACCGCATCCGGGGCCTGGGAGAGGTTCATCGTGGTCCACGACCCGGGCCCCCGCAGCGAGGTCGGGGACATCTGCTTCGAGACGGACCTGGCTGGCCTCGCCGCCCAGGTCCGCGGCGGCTTCGACCCCGAGGGCCGCCACACCAACGCCGTCGTCTACACCGACCCGGCCGCCGCCCGGGGGGACGCCGAGGCCCGCATCCGGGCCCGGCGGGTCTACGATGCGGAGCTCCGCGCGGCGCGGGAGGGTGGGCCGACCGCCTGATGTAGACCCTCCCTGACGCACACGCCGCCGCGACCCCCTCCGGGCGCGGCGGCCTCACTTGGTCCATCTCCTCAGGGATGCGATTCCCCGAGACCGTTCCCCTACGGCCCGCCTCTCCGACGGCGACGGGAGCCCAGGTACTTCCGCGCTGCAGCGCGGACGCTGCTGGAGGCCGTCTCGAGCGCCGCGACCTTCTCGATGGCCTGCTTCGGAATCCGCAACTCCTTTGAGAACTCGATGAGCTTGGGCGACTGGATGATTTGCAGGAACACCGACTCCTTCACCTTGGCCGGGTCTTGGAGTATCTGGACGAGGTCACGCCCCAGGAACCCGCTGTGCTTCCTGAGATGGGCCTGAAGTTGACGACGAGAACTGTCCGGGATGGAGGTCAGCCTGCCACCTCGCTCCAGGACCCTCTTGAAGAGGCCCTCGGGATTCGCACGCAGGTAGGACAGGTCGAACCCCAGACCGGCCAACGCTCGGTGAGCGACCGCTTCCGGATTGCGCGGTGGCTCCAGGTCAAACAGGAAGTCGTACACGTCCGGCCGATCGACGACTTCGTAGAGCCTCTGGAAGTGGGGACTGTCGGCACGAAGTTTCATCGCTTCCAGTAGCTGCAGGCGTCCTCGCGAGACCGCCAGGCCAGCGGCACATCGGTACGGAGACCACCGATGCCTATCGGCCCCTTCCGCGCCTTCGCACTCCTCGTCGTCGTCATCCTCGTCGTCGGGGTCGGGAACACAGGCGAAGGGCTCGGCTCCTGCCCACCGGCACAGGGCAACGGCCGCCTCCCCTCCCTCGTCCCGGAACATGAGTCCCTCGACCGCGAGACAGAGACCGTGGTTGAGGGCCAGTTGGAGGGCAGGGTCCTCCTTGGCGAATCGCTTGAAGAACCCGTACAGCGGCTTGTTGGTCGGGGTATAGGCGAGCTCCTCTGCGAAGGCCCGGCCCCGGGAGAGGTCCACCCCCAACCGCCAGAATCTCTCCACGAGCGCCGCATCATAGGACGAGACAACCTCGGAGGGGTCGGCGGCGTTCGGGTCCGCCCCCCAAGTGAGGAGGAGTTCCACGAGGTCCCTCCGGTGGCACTTCAGTGCTTCGTCCAGAGGGTTGAAGCGTTCGAGGTCAAGCTGGTACCCGTTGCAGAGGAGAAGGTGGACCACGTCGTGCTGCCCCGTCTGGATGGCCGCCTGCAGGGGACTGGTCGGCGATCGCCGCCGATCGGCCGGGTACCTGAACTGGATTGGCTCCCCGCCCTTGATCCACTTCTCCACTTCGTAGACCCGCCCCCCGTTGATGGCCGCGACGAGAGGCCCGACACCCTCCATTGTCTCGGCGATTGCGCCCGCATTGGCGGCGGGCGGTACCGGATGATCGCGAGGGTCAACAAACGTCGCTCCCATGAATCGCCTCCGGGTCGGGTGCGTGAAGACGCCGCTCTCCATCATCCTGCCACGGGGCCCCTTCCCCGGTCGCTCCACCCCTTCCAGCGAGGCCAGATTTCGGTCCACCCAGAATCTGATTGACAGGCAGCCCCGCGGAGGAGATCTTCGTCTTTGCGTAGCTACCCCTCTTTACCTTCCTCTTCGGGTCAGGATCGTCCGCGGCCGAGGCCGCGGGTGAGGACGTAGCGCGCAGCGGAGACCCGGTGTAGCAGCCAGTTCAGACGGCATCGGCGCGACGAGCGCCTGCCTTGCTCCAGGCAACCTCCGAGACCCGAGGAGGGGATGCATGTCGGCTCTGGCTCGAACGCAAGGAGCGCCACATGCACTCTTCCTCATCCTCACGGGGATACCCCGCCGTGCCCACGGGCCCCCTCGTTGGCCCCCCCGGCCACCTCGCCAGCACCGCCCCTGACCTCCTTCTCTCGGTCCACGCCCTCGAGCGGTGCGCGGAAAGGGGTGTGAGCCAGGCCGACCTGGCGGTGGTCGCGGCCCGCCCCACCTTCCTGACCCCGCAGGCAGACGGCACGGTCAGGGTCTCCGCAGTGGTCTCAGGCACTCACGCCCGGTGGTGGGTCGAGGCCATCGTCTGGGCGGCATCGGCCTCGCACTGGTTCGTACTCACGGTCTGGAGGTCGGGACTCCGGGCTCCCAAGGCTCGCGGAAGGAGGGCAGCATGAAGATCCTCCAGGTCATTCACGGCTACCCGATGCGCTACAACGCGGGTTCCGAGGTCTACACCCAGACCCTCTGCCACGGCCTCGCGGATCGCCATGAGGTCCACGTCTTCACCCGCGAGGAGGACTCCTTCCGCCCCGACTTCGCCATGCGGCAGGAGGTGGATCCCGAGGACCCCCGCGTGACGCTCCACGTCATCAACATGCCGCGGGGACGGGACCGCTACCGGCACCCCTCCGTCGATCAGCGGTTCGCGGAGGTCCTGGACCGTGTCCACCCGGACGTGGTCCACGTCGGCCACCTGAATCACCTCTCGACCTCGCTCCTGCTGGAGGCCGCCACTCGGGAGATCCCCATCGTCTACACCCTCCACGACTACTGGCTCATGTGTCCCCGCGGCCAGTTCATGCAGACGGCTCCGGAGGACCCGAACGATCTCTGGGCGGTGTGCGACGGCCAGGAGGATCGGAAGTGCGCGGATCGCTGCTACGCGCGGAGCTTCTCGGGGGCCCCGGCCGAGCACGACCAGGACGCGACCTACTGGGCCAAGTGGGTCGCCCGGCGCATGAAGCACGTCCGCGACATGGTCGAACTCGTGGACCTCTTCGTGGCCCCCGCCCGGTACCTGCGTGACCGGTACAGGGACGAATTCCACATCCCCGAGAGGAAGCTGACCTACCTGGACTACGGCTTCGACCTGTCTCGCTTCGAAGGGCGGGCGCGCGTACCGGGCGAGCCCTTCACCTTCGGCTACATCGGGACCCACACTCCCGCCAAGGGCATCCACCACCTGATCGAGGCCTTCGGCAAGGTGCCCGGGAGCCCGCGTCTCCGGATCTGGGGTAGACCCATGGGGCAGGACACGGAGGCCCTCAAGGCTCTGGCGAGCCACCTCCCCGGGAACGCCGCCGCGCGCGTGGAGTGGCTCCCGGAGTACCGCAACCAGGACATCGTCCCCGGGGTCTTCAACCGCGTGGACGCAATCGTGGTGCCCTCCGTCTGGGTGGAGAACTCCCCCCTCGTCATCCACGAGGCACTCCAGGCCCGGGTGCCGGTCATCACCGCCAACGTGGGAGGAATGGCCGAGTACGTGAAGCACGAGGTGAACGGGCTTCTCTTCGACCATCGAAGGCCGGACGCCCTCGCCGTGCAGATGAAGCGACTCGTGGAGAACCCGGCCCTGGCCGAGCAGCTCGGTCAGCGTGGCTTCGTGGCGACGGGCACCGGGAGCGTCATCTCCATCGCCCAGCATGTCGAGACCATCGAGAGGACCTATGAAGGCCTTCTCGCCCGCAGGGACTCCGCCCGGCTTCGACCGCTCCCGGGCCCCTGGCGCATCACCTTCGACACGAACCCGGACACCTGCAACTTGAAGTGCATCATGTGCGAGGAGCACTCCCCGCACAGCCCCCTTCAGGCGGAGCGGAAGGCCGCCGGCCGTCCCCCGCGGATCATGCCCATCGAACTCCTGCGAAGGGTCCTCGCAGAGGCCGCTCCCCACGGCCTGCGCGAGATCATCCCCTCGACGATGGGCGAGCCGCTCCTCTACGAGCACTTCGACGAGATCCTCGACCTCTGCAAGCAGCACGGCGTTCGCCTCAATCTCACGACCAACGGGACCTTCCCGCGCCGTGGAGCCCGCCTCTGGGCCGAGCGAATCGTCCCGGTCACGTCCGACGTGAAGATCTCCTGGAACGGGGCCACGCCGGAGACGCAGGAGAGCATCATGCTCGGAGCGCAGTGGGAGAAGGTCCTCGAGAGCGTCCGGACATTCATCGAGGTCAGGGACGCCATCGCCTCCGACGGCGGCAACCGCTGCAGGGTCACCTTCCAACTCACGTTCCTCGAGACCAACGTGAAGGAGCTGCCCGACATCGTCCGCTTGGCGGTCCGTCTCGGCGTCGACAGGGTCAAGGGGCACCACCTCTGGGCCCACTTCAAGGAGATCCAGCCCCTGTCGATGCGCCGGAGCCCGGAGTCGATCCGGCGATGGAACGAGGCCGTCGTGGCAGCACGGGCCGCTGCGCAGGAGCGCCCGCTCCCCAACGGGAGGTTCATCCTCCTCGAGAACATCTTCCTCCTCGACGAGACGGCGACGGGAGACCTGGCCCCGGGCGGCCCCTGCCCCTTCCTCGGGCAGGAGGCATGGGTCAGCGCCCAGGGGCGCTTCGACCCCTGCTGCGCTCCGGACGCCCAGCGGAGGTCCCTCGGCGAGTTCGGTGACCTCCACTCCCAGGGGATCATGGATGTCTGGAACGGGGACCTGTACCGGCAGCTCGTCATGACCTACCGGAACCGCTCCCTCTGCCTCGGCTGCAACATGCGGAAGCCGGCGGAGGTGGCCCGATGAACTGGTCCTCCATCGCGATCGCTTCTGACGGGACCCACCATCTCGTCGAAGGGAAGCGCCTCTACGCCGAGAGCTTCGACGAGGTCCTGAAGTTCCATCCCCCCGGGTTGGCGGCGGTTCTCCGCGGTGGGCAGGCATGGCACATCGACCCGGAGGGAAGCCCCGCCTACGAGCGGCGGTTCCGTCGCACCTTCGGGTTCTACGAGAACCGGGCCACGGTCGTGGACGCCGACGGATGGCATCACATCGAGCCCTCGGGGGAGGCTGTCTCCGCAGGGCGGTTCTCCTGGTGCGGGAACTTCCAGGGAGGCCGCTGCGCCGTGCGTGATACGGCGGGACGCTATTTCCACATCGACCTCCAGGGGCGTCCGCCCTATTCCGAGCGATGGAGGTACGCCGGCGACTTCCGGGACGGCATTGCGGTGGTCCAGGGGGAGGACGGTCGGTCCACCCACATCGACGCTTCGGGGCGCCTGCTCCACGGTCGGTGGTTCCTGGATCTCGACGTCTTCCACAAGGGGTTCGCCCGGGCGAGGGACGAGGGCGGATGGACGCATGTGACCCGCACAGGAGCCCCTGCCTACGCGCGTCGCTTCGCTGCCGTGGAGCCGTTCTACAACGGGCAGGCACGCGTGGAGCGCACTGACGGCGGACTCGAGATCATCGACGAGGGAGCCGACTCCATCGTGGAGCTTCGCCCTGCCCTGCCCTCCCTCTCTCGTGGAGGTGCCCGATGAGCGCCCCCATCGTCTGGCAGATCCCGCCCTCGGTGCGCCGCTGGCTGGACGAGGTGCCCCGCGACCGGCCGGTGGCCGTCCTGATGCGCCACTCCGTGCGGCCCTACCTCCCTCCGGGCGATGCGGGGTTCACGACCCCCATCACGGAGGACGGGGAACGCCTCGGCCGCGGGCTGGGCTGCATCCTCGGCTCCCGGCTTCGGTCCCTGCACTCGAGCCCCCTCCCGCGATGCGTCCAGACATCGGAGGCACTCAGGACCGGCGCGGGCGCCTCCCTTGCGATCCCCACGAGCCGCCTCCTGGGGGACCCGGGGGTCTTCGTCCTCGATGGCCATCGGGCCTGGTCCAACTGGCAGGAGCGGGGCCATGAGGGGGTGATGGCCCATCTCGTCTCCGAGCGCGAACCACTGCCGGGCATGGCGGCGGCTGACGAGGCGGCCCGGTTCCTCGTCCAGCACATGCTGACCGTCGGCGACTCCACCCCCGGACTCCACGTGTTCGTGACCCACGATTCCCTCGTGACGGCCACAGCCGCGAGACTCCTCGGCATCCCCTACGGACAGAAGGACTGGCCGTGGTACCTCGAGTCCGCCTTCTTCTGGAGGGAGGGCGAGACCCTCCACGCGGCCTATCGGGACGATTCCCGTGCCTGTCTCTCCGGCCCCCTCTGCCACATGGAAGACCGTGACGTGATCGAGTTCGCCCGCCGGGAGATCGAGTGGACCCTCGGCCCTGACGTACAGGCGCGGTTCTTCCTCGCCGGTGGTGCCTTCCGGACCCTCCTGACGGGACGCCCGCCGCGGGACCTCGACCTGTGGGCCCCCACCCCGGACGACCGAGAACACCTCGTCCGGCACCTCAAGGACCGCGGCGCCCGCCGCACCTCCGAGGGGCAGTACGCCGAGACCTTCGAACTGAGAGATCGAGTCATCGAGGTACCCCGGAAGACGGAGCCGACAACGCTGGAGGAGCGCTTGGCCCGATTCGACATCGCCCTCTCCGCGGTCGGCGTCGAGCACCGCCCGGGCGGTCGCTGGCGGGCCATGGTCCATCCCCTCGCCCTGGAGTCCGCGAAGCGGAGCGAGGTCCTCCTCCTGAAGCCACTGGTCAACTGGAAGTACGCGCTCCCGACTCTCGAACGCGCCCGGCGGTACGCTGCGGATCTTGGCTACCGGATCCCACCCGAGGAGGAGGCGGAGGTCTGGCGCGTGTTCGACTCCCAGACGCCGGAGATGCAACAGGGGATGCTCGAACGCCTCGAGCGCACGACCATCTGCGACCACGGGGTTCGACAGGAGGCGCTATGCCGCCTCCGCTGATCGCGGGGCTCTACCCCTACACGCGGAACGGGCACCGTCAGACACCGCGATTCACGCTGAAGGAGGTCCCGGCGAGCCTTGCCGCCAACCCCTCCTACCGGAACGACGTGCTCGTCCTCGCGGGGACGACGAGTCCGCCGCACAGCTCGAGGGTTTCGGACTTCGAGTGCACCGGGTCTTCGAGGATGCTCCTCCCGAGATTCACCGGGATGCCGCCCACAAGATGAAGCACTGGATGTGCCGCTGGGCTCTCCGCGAGTACGGCGAGTTCCTCTGGGTCGACTGGGATACCGTTCTCTTGCGACCACCGGATGCCGAGTTCTGGTCCTGGTGTCGCACCCACGGGACGCCGAAGTTCATCCAGATTCCGGGGTACTGGGCGACCGTCAACTGCGGCGTCTACTACGCCGCCAGTCCCTGGGCTCCAGCCATGGAGCGCAGCTTATCCTCGACCGTCCCAGAGCCGAACGACGAACTCCTGTGGGCCTCGGTTCTTCCGAAGGACATCCACTCGCGCTCTGAGTACTGGTGGGGGGACAGAGCCGTCAACATCTGGGCAGAGAGCGAGTTCTCCCTCATCGGTCCTGGCACCTACTTTGCCCACGTCCGTGACCTGGCGTGGGCTTCGGCACTTCGGGAACACCTCGCCAGAGGAGACGCGGCCGGCCTGCGGGTCGGTACCTCGCCTACTCGCTGTCCCTCCCCGTGAGCAGGTACTCGAACCGGTCGCAGGCACTGGCCAGAGTCTGAACGTAGAAGGACCACTCCTCGGCCGTCAGCCCCTCCGTGGGTACCCAGGCCTCCCCGAAGAGACGCCCCCTCCGGTCCAGCTTGAAGCCGACGAGGTCGGTCTCCCGGTTGCGCGTCCATGCCACGCCCTCCGGATCATCGAGGCTCGCGAGGTCTCCCGCCCGGGCGACCATGGACCAGATTCGGAGGAGCGACCCATCGACGCCGCCATCGTCAACGACGACCCGCTGTTCTCGACCGTCAGGGAACCGGATGAGGAGACCCCCTTCCTGCACGCGGAGCCCTGCGACCTTGCTGAGCTGCCTCCACGAGGGGGTCATGTCTCCACCTCCCCGTTCTTCCCCGTGTTCGACTGCGCACGCAGGTGATGGAACTCGACCTCGCAGGCGTCCTTTCGGAAGAGCCGCTCCTCGAGGCGGTCCGCCTCCCGCGTGATCCGATCCACGAGGTGTTCCACGCGGGCACGGTCCGCTCCACCGGCCGACGCCGCGAGGAGAACATCCCCCTCGAGCCACAGGTCCCGCTCATCGGCGGCGGAGTCGTCGACCGACACGACGCGCCCGGTCATCGGCTCCACTTCGGCCGAGAACCGCTCCCAGTCGAATCCCTCCCGAGCCGGCCCGATGGGACTGCGGCACCTCACCACGAGGCTTCCCGCCGTCGCCCGAAGGTGAAGTTCGAAGCACTGCTTCCGATCGCCGAGGTCCCGGGTTCCCAGGAGGACGGGGTCCGCGCCGCGCTCCTCCCAGAGGATCGGGAGCTGGATGTCCCTGCGCAGGTGCTGGAAGCGCTCTACCACGTCCACGGAGTCGGAGGGGGCGGGCGCGGACTCGGTATCCCCCTCCAGCATCTCCTCGCGGATGGGATACGCAGTCTCCAGGGGTACCCGGATGGGGTCGAGCTTCCTGTGGATCCGCACGATCTCCTTGGAGACGTCGAGGCGCCGGTCCTCCGCCTCGGGCACCCCGAGCCCCTCGTGCATGAGGACGAGGAAGCGGTTCATCCGCTCCAACACCCTTTCCACCTGCAGCACCTCATAGGTGTCCTTGAGGTGCGGGTAGTAGACCTGGAGCAGCGCCCCGCCAGGCGGCCGGCCCTGGGCGTCCCGCAGGCGGCGCTCGGTGTGGGAGTTCACGCGGTCGACGCGCCCGATTCGCTGCTCCATCGAGGAGGGCATCCAGGAGATCCCGTAGTGGTGGACCTCGGAGCAGAAGGTGTGGAGGTCCTCCCCTTCCTGGAGGAGGTCCGTCGTCACGAGGACCAGGGGGTAGCCCGGCATCCGGAACTGCCGGACGAGGGTCCCGTTGATCTCCCCGTACATCCCCCCGATGGGCTGCTGCCTTCCCATGAGCACCCCCACCAGGCGCCCCGCCTCCCCGAGTGGCCCCGCGCGCAGATCGGGCGCGTTGCAGTCGAGGATCAGGTCGATGTTCCGGGCGACCTCCGCAAGCTCACGGTAGGCGTGGAAGGCCTCGGGCCGCTCCCGGCGCTGGGCATCGACCAGGTCCAGGTAGGCGTGGATGAGCCCCCTCTCGCCTCCGCCCTCGGCATCATCGCGGGAACGTGTCCTCATGCTCCCGACGCGACGCACCGCCAGGGCGTAGAGGTCGAGGAACGCATGGCCGAGCCTCGCGACCCCGGAGAGCAGCTCCCGTCGCAACTCCCGCTCGACGAACGCCTTCCTGGAGGCGAAGGGGTCCACCCGGTCAACCTCCCCCAATCCGAGGAGCTCCACCTCCAGTCCGGGGCGATCCCCCAGTTCGGTCCAGAACGTGGGGACCTCCAGCCACTCGTCCAGGAGGGGGGCACCTTCCCCGCGGAGCGGGACCCGTGCATCCGTGGGGAACCGCTCTCTCAGGACCATCCGGGCCCGGTCACCCGTCGCTCCCGGCCTCTCCCCGAGGAGGGCCAGCGCAGCCCGCTGGAACGCGAGGAAGAGGTGGCGCCGTCGCCGCGCCCTCTTCTCGGTGGGTAGATAGGGCAATGCCCCCCGCGAGAGCACCTTCAGGGCCGCTTCCCTCGGCACACCCAGTTCCGCGACCAGGGCATCCATCACGCGCCCGGGCTTCACGCGGAGGACGCCGGCTACGAAGTTCTCCTCGAAGAACGTGGAGTACGCCGAGCCCGGGCTGTCGAACCTCCGACGCAGCGCCGCGCCACTGAGCAGGTCCGGGGGACCCTCCCCCCGGAAGAACCAGGCGAAGAAGGTGTCGAACCCTCCGGTGTCGGGGACTGCGGCCGCGCGAGGGATCGCATCCCGGTCCTCGTCCAGGTCCGGGGACTCTGCAGCATCGCGCGCCGCCGTGACGCGTCGTGCCTTCTCGTCCAGCTTCTCCTTCAGATAGCGTTCGAAGGCCCGATCGAGATCCTGCCGGAGCTCCGGCCCGAGGAGGTCCGCCAGCCGGCTTCGCACCCACTCGTCGTACTTCTCGTCCAGCTTCGCCTTGATCTCCTTCACCGAGGCGATGCGCCTCACGAAAACCAGCGCCTTCCTCCCCGACTCGAAGCAGCGGGCCAGCTCCTCCACCAGCGCATCCATCTTCGGATGGGGAAGCACCCTGTCGAAGCGCTGCCGGTAGCTCCTCGAGATCCCGTTCAGGGTCCCCACGTCCACACCCAGGCGCTCCTCGATCGGGTCGTCGCGGTCGGTGCCGTCGAAGTTCGATGCCTCCTCGTCGTTTTTCGGCTGGACCTTGGCCGTCTCGAAGAAGCTCTCGAAGGAGGCGAGCATCCCGATCTGGAACGAGTTGTTGAGCCGCTCGTGGCCGAGGATCTCGGCCACCTTCTTCTGGATGAGCGCCACGATGAGACGCTGGCGGGGGTCGGGGACCGCCAGCGGCAGGTCATGGTGCGCCACTCCCCCGTTGCGCCACTCCCTCCGGTAGAGGTTCTTCGTCATGCGCTCGCCGTCCACTGTCATCGATGTCACTCGACGCACCAGAAACCGGGTCGCGGCAGCACGCTTCTCCTCGTGGGTCGCCGTCTCCGACGCGAGGGCGTCGAAGGGGCCACCCAGGTGGAAGACGTTCAGCTGGTTCCAGAGCTGGCGGAAGTCGTTCTCCACGGGAGTGGCGGACAGGAACAGGACACGGCGCGCCCTCGGGCCATACCCCTTGAACCGGGAGTCCCCGCCCTCGGGATGGCCGAACACGAGGCCGAGCATTCGATTGCGGGCCGAGACCCGGGCCCCGAAACCGTGCTTGAGGTTGTGTCCCTCGTCGACGACGACCAGGTCGAACTCCGGGAGAGCCGTGCACACGAGCCGGGCATAGTTGTCCTTGAACGTCTCCTTGCTTCGGAGGTCGAGAGCATCCCGGGGCGCCCAGGGAACGAGGACGCCCAGATCCTCCCGCTTGCGCCTCCATGCCTCCGCGTCCTTCCCGAGGGGAAGGCTGAAGCTGGTCAGGCGGAGGAAGAAGTCCCTGTCGGGCCCGTGAGACGCCTCCCTGACCAGTTCGAGGAGGCTCTGGCAGAGGACGGGGGAGCGGGCCGGCTCCCCGTGCGGGCCTCTCACCCGGAGATCGGTGAAGCGGACGTTGTTGAGGGTGAAGTTCCGGAGCTCCTTGATCCACTTCTTCTGGATGTTCTCCCTCGGAGCGATGACGAGGACCCGGAAGTCGGGCCGGATGTGGCGGAACAGGGCGATGGCGCCCAGCGCCACGTACGTCTTGCCCATGCCGACTTCGTCCGCGAGGTACGCCACCCCCTGGGACTCCAGGATGTTGTGGATGGCAACGGCGCCGCGCAGCTGCTCATCGGCGGCATCGCGGCCGATGCGCCCGGCGCTCCCGAAGTCGAGGAGCCGGGCGGCCGTGGTCTCGGAGATCATGCCCGGACCTCCGGCGCTGCTGCGCGCCGCAGGAACCACTGCTCGTACCACTCGAAGAAGGCGTCCCGCGGCTCGGGTCCGGGGAACGGGATGGAGGACCGGGCCTCCCCGATGGCGGACAGGCGCTCCTGGAGGGCCCTGAACTCATGGCGGTTCTCCCGAACGAAATCCGCCTCCTCCGTCGCGATCCGGGCCAGCGTCTGCCGAGCGCAGAGGAGAATCACGTAGCGCTCGACAGGATCGGTTTCGGACTCCTCCACCAGCACCCGATCGAGGAGTCGATGGAGGGAGTCGTACTTTCGACCGAACAGTCGGTAGGTGGCATCGCGGCTCTTCCCCTCGGCCAGGGACTCCAGGACGCCCCTCTCGAGGCAGCCGAACGCGTGGAAGATGCCGGCGAACGTGTCGAAGATGCTCCCGGAAGGCGGCTTGCCATCGGTCCCCGGTATCCCGCTGGCGGGCGCTGCCTCGGCCAGTTCCTCGAACCGCTCCTCCAGCAACAGGGATCGTTGTTCGGGCTTCAGGAGTGCCCAGAGTCGGAGGATGTCGGCCGCGGAGAGGGTGAGGATGAGGGAGGGCTTCTGCGCCATCTCCTCTTCCTGCACGAGGATGACGGCATCGGGCTCCCCCTCCACCCGGACAGTGAGGAAGGCCGTGCTCTTCAGGACCCGCGCCAACGCCTCCGAACTCTCCTTGCCGAGGTGCTTCCACGCGCCGGGAGCGAGCGCCCGCGCCTCGAAGAGGGGAACGCCGTTGCTGACGACCAGCAGGTTCGGCGACGGTTCCTTGCCTCCCCAGAGTGCTTCGGCCGCACGCCGCCTCCACGAGAAGCGAACCTGAAGCGCCTGCCCTGGCCCCTGCGAGGCGCCCTCCTCCTCCGACTCTTCCTCGAAGCGCTGGGGACGGCTCGACTCCACCGAGAGCCACCACTCCGGCGGCTCCCGGCACTCCGACTCGACCAGGATGGCGGTCTCGAGGTTGCCCCTGCCGGAATGCGCCGCCGACGTGAGATTGACGGACCCCACGAGGAGGGCCTCGTACCGCCTTCGAGAGTCGAAGAACCGGTACACCTTCGCGTGGACGCGGCGTCGTGCCGCTGCTTCGGACTTCCCGCGCCGGAGGAGTTCCTCGGGTAGCCTCCCCCAGGACGCGCTCTCCATCTTCCGGACGGCGTCGTAGATACCCTCCCCGCAGAGGGCCGTACCCTCGTCATCCCGTGACAGGAGCACGCGAATCGCCTTGGGTTCCAGGGCGTTCACAAGGCCCGCCAACGGCTTCGCTTCCTTTCCGCCATCGAAGTACGGAGAGAGAATCTCGAGGTTGAGGCCCCGCAGCCTTCCGCCCCCGACGTCTCGGAGCCACTCCGCAACGGGGGACCCGCCCCTGTAGAACTGGGGATGGAGGACACCGTCCGATGACTGGTGGTCCCGGGCGGTCACGGCCTTGAGGAACTCACGGATTCCGTCGAGTGCCGCGTGGTCCTCGCCGGTAGGAGCCATGCGCTTGACATCGGAGAGCAGCTTCAGCACCTCGTCCCTAAGGCTCGACCTCGTGTCCTCCCGGATCTCCTCGAGATGGCAGACCTCCAGGTTCTCCCACCACCCTGCCCGCGTGAGATTGGCGGACATCGTCGCGACGAGGAGGGTCCGAGCCTGCCTCCCCTCCGTGTCCGGTTCTTCGTCCTCCAATAGCAGGAACGCGTTCTTCGGGTGGAAGATCCCCGTGGGCCATGAGACGCGGATCCGCCGGATGTCGAGCTTTGCCGACGCCCCCTCGCCGGTCACGAGACCCTGGGCGTCGTAGTAGACCGCCATGTCCCCGACGGTCCGGAGCGCGTCCTCCAGCTGGACCAGGCGAAGGACGGAGTTTTGGGCCGACACGGGGGCGCCGAGCACGACAGGCACGACCTCCTGTTCGAAGAAGTCCGGTTCGAATCGATACGTGAGGAAGACCCCCGCGCGAAGGCGGCGCCCTTCCAGATGACGCTCGAGGACCTCCGACAGGACACCCCGGGGAATGGACGCCCTCACTGCCGGCCCTCCTGCAGGGCGGCCCAGACCGCCTTCAGGGAGTTCAGGAAGTAGGTGCTCCGCCAGAGGTGGGGAAGGTCCCGGGAGCCGGGGAGATTCCCCGCCTCGTCGAGGTAGCGGACTTCGAGCTTGCCGTCGACGACCTTCACCCAGGGCGAGGAGCCGTTGCGGGCCTCCATCACCACGGCGTTCTGCTCCATCAGGAGGTGGAGGGCCTTCTCGTAGCGCCCTGCGCCCAACTCGCTCGCGATGGCCACCCATCGCTCCCCCGCCTCCGGCTCGCGCTGGGCGGAGGCCAGCTCGTCCTTCATCGCATCGATGGCCTCCGCATTCAGAGGGTGGAGGCGCGATCCCCAGACCCGGGAAATGTCCCTGGCGACCTCCTTGGGCGTGCGTCCGCTCCGGGCGAGCAGCAGCCCAAAGGCACCGGCAGCGGGGACGATGAGGGACTCCATGTGCTCGATGCGATCCAGAGCATCGGCGAGACCGTCCATGCCATCCTGCCTTGCCCTGCTGCGCAGTCGCCCGAGATCCTTCCGGTCGAAGGGGGTTGCCGCATCGAGCTTCGGCAGAAGCGCGGCCAGTTGGCGTTGCAGTCCCGCCGTCCTGTCTACGGCTCCGCCCAGTACGAGGTGGTTGAAGTAGAACTCGTGCTCACCTGCGACTATTCGCGGTTGCAGGAGGGAAGCCAGCGCTTCGAACACATTGCGGTCCCGTCCCTCGAGATCTACGACGCGGCTCTTCCCCGGCAGCAGGTCCGCCACGACCGCGCCCTCACGGTGTCCCTTGCGATCGAGGGCTCGGATGTACTGCGTTCGGACGAACTCTTCGGCCTCCGCCGTGAGAACCGCCTCGTTCTTGGCGAGGAGGCCGCTCTCCCTACCAGGCACGGAGTAGAGGCCCCAGAGGCCGTAGATTTTCTGGCTCGCGAGGATCTGGTGGCGTGGATCGGCGGAGAGCGTGACTCGGCTCGGCCCATCCAGGGCGTCCCGCACCCTCTCGACGCCTCGGAAGTCACCGTCCCTGTTGAAGTGCTGCCGGCAGTACCCCGCCAGCTGCTCGAACTTGATGAAGAGCTCGAGGGCGCCTTCGTCCTTCGCCCTCCCCGATTCCATGACCTGGCGGGCGAAGTGATAGCCGAGGAGCAGGGTCGTGAAGCCGCGCAGCGAGTTGGAAACCGTGGAGAGATTCCCTACAACCCGGCGCCCCAGTTGGGACCACAGCGGAACGAGGCCCAATGGGTCTCGTGATCCCTTCACCGCGGCGCGCGGATCGATGTCGGTCAGGAACGCCATGGCTCTGGTTCCCCTGCCTTAGGTTTTCTCGGGAGGAGGGCTGGTGGCCACATGCATTGTGTCCGAGCCACGCCGCAGGGAAGTCGCGACCGTCTCTTCGTCAAGGCCAATGAACTCAAGGAGCAACGCAATTAGCCAGGCTCGTGCGCGATCAGCACCGTCCGTCAACTTGAAGCCCTTGAGAGCGTCCTCTGCCCCCCGCGAGTAGTGAGTGTAGTAGTTCCTTGTGTTTGCCATCCGCTTGATGCACTCCGCGTCGAGACGCAATATTCTGCGAGGCTGCGTGCCCATGTCCACTGCCAATTCATCGAGTCGCTCCCGCAAGGTTGGCTCGTTGGAATAGGCCAACTGGTTGCACATTCGCTCGCGCACGGACTCCGGGAGCCCCTCGGGAATCGCGGCGCGCACGCTCTTCAGAGCCTTGCGGAACTCCGATGGTGGCATGAGAGTCCGATCGTGACGGCCACGGTGCCACACCTCGAGGGCATTCATGTAGGTGAGGAAGCGCCCCACAGATCCCTTCGATAGGAAGTCACCGGCCGCAAGCAGATTGACGGGATGCTCGAGCTGGCTCCTGTGCGCGAGCCATACCGCCAACCCTTCGGTGGCCCCCGCCTTGAACTGGACGTGGTAGGTCCTCAAATGCTCCTTGCGTGGCCTGGGGCGAAGGTAGGACTGGCGATAGATTAGGTTGACGTCCGGGTACCCGTCCTTCGAATCGTGATCCTGAAGACACAATTCGACAAGCCTGGTTGGGACTCCGAACAGTAGGTAGAAGTACATCCTCACCCAATGTGCCATTTCCTGATGCCACAGGGCATTGCGGGGAACATCCGGCGAGATCACCAAGTGGACCTGCGAGCGCGCGCGGATCGTGGACCAGCCACCTCCGCCTTCCTCGCGCCCTAACCACGAAGTCACCCGCACACTCCCGTCTGGGGTGGATGCTGCAACCTTCGGAACCTCGTCACCGGAGGTCTCGACGTACGTCCAGGCTCCGGGATTCGTCATGTCGAGCTGGTATGGAACAGCTCCAAGCCATCGCTCCAAGTGTTCTAGCCTCACCTGCGACTTGATGTACCTGGGTTCACCTTCGCTGGCGACTGCGCGACCATAGACCATCTCATTGACTTCCACGACCTCATGGGAGAGCCCCCCCTTCCCGCGCATGGCTCCTGGGATGAAACTCTCGCAAAGGGAGATTGCCACTCCACCCACCGAGACCCCGTGAATGACTGGCAGCTCGCAGACACCCCTTCGTGGCGTGTCCTCATTGCCAGTCAGCGAGCCGAATGCCATCAGCCGGAACCGGCCGATACGGGGACTGAAGGTCAGGTAGCCACGGACCTTGTGATCTGGTGTCTGAGGTAGCCACCACATGCCGAAGACCTTGCTCTTCTTGATCAACGACCTTGCCTCCACGGCAACCTCCTAGCACGACTCGTTGGAGCCACATGGAATCGTATTCGAGGCGCACCGCGAGGAAGCATCCCCTTCCGCCAGGCAAACACCAACCGGATGCTGCAGGACCTCCGAGTCTACCTGCACGTCTGGTCCGAGACGGGAACCCCAGGCGAGAGCACCCAGGCGAGAGCGCCACCTCGACAGGCCCCTACCCCGAACAGCGCGCGACCGCCGCAGCGATGGAGTTCTTCATCGAGTCTCGGCCATGGCCGGTACACGCGACCCACGGGATCCCGGCCTGTCCGCACATGCGGCGAAGGTGCATCCCGAGGAGGGTGCGGACGAACCGCATGATGACGACCGCGTCGGCCCGGCCGATGAGGTTCTCGTAGCGCGGCAGCTCCCGGCCCCAGTTGCTGCTCCAGCCGGTGGACTCTAGGGTGAGGGTGACCCCGGGCCAGCGCTCCGTTGCCCAGCGGAGCACCTCCTCGCGGTAGCGCTCCTGGGATTCGTTGCCGCCGAAGAAGACGATGCTGCCGGTGACCGGAGCGGTGGCGACCGGTGCCTCCTCCCTCCGAACGGTCGAGGCGGCATCGAGCCTGCGGACGAGCCCCTCATCCGGCGCGACGACTCCCAGCGCCCGGATGCGCTCCACGAGGCCCCGCGCCGCCTCCTCCTCATCGTGGCCGCCCCGGGCGAGAAACTCAAAGGCGAGCGTCGTCAGGACGGATGCGGCCTCGGGGAGCCGCCCCGCCGCCTCGAGCGACCGCACCCGGAAGAGCGCCGCGTCCTCCGGGTCCCAGGCCGGCCGGAAGTACGCCTCGTCGGCGAGCCGTCCCAGGAACCGTTCGCGCTCGGTGCCGCCGATCTGCGCGAGACCTTCGAGCCCGTCCAGCGCTCTACGGGACACCTCGATGTCGCCCATCTGCCGACCGACGCGTAGGAGGGTCTCGAAATCCTCGAACCGCAGCGCCGGCGCCCGGGCCTCGTCCTCCGCCCTCCGCGCGAGTCCCTCGCGGAGCGCGGGCAGGCGGGAGAGGAGGTCGGCATCCCGGGCGGCGTCCACAATGGCGTCCCCCAGCACGGGTTCCAGCCCCACGGCCGCCCGCGCCGCCGCCTCGGGATCGCAGGAGGCGATGTCCACGAGCGCTTCGCGAACAATCTGGACTCCTTCCCCGCCGGTCCCCCGGGCCCCCGCTACGAGCCGCTCCGCCGCGTGGGCCATCCTGCCCGGGTCCACCGTCGCCGCGAGGCAGCGGGCCTGGTAGAGCCGGGCACGGGAGAGGACCCGGAGGGCCTCGTAGACCTCGGGCCGCCGCTCCATCTGGGAGACGGCGCGGGAGAGGAGCGGCAGCGCCCCGCCCAGGTCGCCCCGGGCGAGGAGGAGCGTCCCGAGGCAGAACTCTCCGTGGCCACCGTCCCCTCCGACTCCGGCCGACTCCCGGAACCACTTCTCCCCCGCCCCTAGGACACGCGCGGTTTCGGCCCGGTCGGAGGGGTCTTCGGGAAGCCGGACCTCCCCCAGGGAGCGGAGGCCACAGGCGATGAGGCCGAGGTCGGCGCGGATCATCCCGTCCCGGTCGCCGGGCCCCTCGCGGACCAGGGACTCCAGCAAGGCACGGGCCTTCTCCCCGTCTCCGAGAAGCCGCGCCCGGTGCGCCTGCCGCCGGCGCAGTTCCCGGAGGTCGTCGACGGGAGGCCCGGCATGGAAGGCCTCGAAGACCCCGATGGACCCCTGGAGGCGGTCGAGGAGGAGCCCGGCCTCCTCCGGTCGCTGCTCGCGGAGGAGCGCGCCGGAAGCCTCCAGCACGCGGCGGAAGAAGGGGAGGCCCGCCTGCGCCACGGCAGGAGGCTGGACGGACTCCGCCGCGGCGGCCGGCCCCTTCACCTCGAGGAACGCCTCGAACAGGAGCGGCGCCGCAAAGGCGGCCGCCGAGCCGACGGCTCCCTCCCCGGAACCCAGGGCCCGCGTCTCCTCGGGGCGAGCCTCCGCGAGCCGGACGACGGCGGTTCGATCGCTCCTCCGGGAGAGCGCGGCGAGCGCTCCGCAGAGGTACCAGGCCCGGCGCTCCGGGTTCGCCTCCGGCCAGTCGAAGGTCGGCTCCCGCCCGGCGAGGACCTCCAGGAACCCGCGGTGGAAGTAGGAGGCGAGGCGCTTGGGGTTGAGCGCCACGAACTCCTCGACGAGGTCCCGGATCTGGTCCTCCGGGAGAGCTCCGACCCCGCCGGCGACCGAGGCGACGACGGCATCCATGACCGCGTGATCGAGGTTCGTGAGGGGGTCCCGGCTACTGGCGGGAGTCGGCACCTCCGCTGCGGGTGCCGTCACTCCCGACGGAGGGACCGGCACCACCTCGACGGCGCCGCCCGTGGCGCGCCGCGCCTCCACGGCGGCCCGGGCATCCGGCAGCGCGACCCAGAAGGGGGGACACTCTGCGTAGAGGCAGTCCAGGTAGAGGCGGACCTCGACCCCGTCGAACTCGGAGTAGACGCGGTCCACGGCCTTCTCCAAGATCTCGCGGCTCGGGGGCTCCCGCTTGTAGGCGACGGCGGAATCAATCCTCCCGTCCACGTGGGGGATGCCCGTCACGTCCACGAACCGCCGGAGGATGTGCGGCCGCCGGCCAAGGAGAAGCTGCTGGAGGCAGGACCGAATGAGGATGTCCGGGGGGTTCGGCTGTACGGCGAGGTGGTGGATCCGCTTCTCCAGGTTGAGGGTCTTCTCGATGAAGACGGACCGCGACCGGAGGCGGTCGGCAAGGTAGTCGATGCCGAACTGCCATCCGGAGTCCCCCTTCTTGACCGCGGCCCAGAACGCGGCCGCCGCCTTGCGCCGCTCCTCAAGCGGGAGCTCCCGCCAGATCTCCGGGAAGGTCCTCATGGCATCACGTTGCAAGGAAGGTCTCCCGCAAGTGCTTCTCCAGGAGGTCCCGGTCCGGCCGATCCGCGGGGTCCTCCGGGACGCTCACGGTCTTTCCCGTGTAGAGGTCGTAGGAGCGTCCGTTTCCCCACCTCTCCTTCAGGCTCGGGCTGACGCGGAATTCGAGGTCGGGCGTGACGGTGACGAAGCCGCGGTCGTAGAGACGATGGAGATCCGCCCGAAGGAGGATGCCGTTGGCGACCTGTTGCGGGCCTCCCGCTGAGAAGGGCTGGATGTGGGCGGCCTCCAGGACGGGGAGGGAGTGCTCGCCGGTGACCGCGCACGACATGCCATAGGCGTCCGTGACGGCGAGCCTGAAGCTCCCCTGGCCGAGGCGCGGCCGCACGAGACGGCCTGGTCCGTACCGGGCATCCTCGGCGATACCAGTAGCGGCATCCTCCCGCCTGGCGGCACCGGGGGGACCGACGCACTCTCGCGCCCGGCAGTCTGCCCAAAGGCGTGCGCCCTCGGCCGAAGCCATGGAGTAGGCCTTCCCGGGAACGATGTACCGGCTCCAGTCTGAAGGCTGCGAGACCAAATCGGTGTCCTCGAAGAAGCATGGATCGCTGATCATGAGGCATGTGATCGTGGGATCCGGATTGACGGCCGCCTCTGGCCCTCGGAGCCGACGGCGGAGGCCAAGGATGCTGTCTCGGAACCCAACGAACGTGGCCGCACCGTTCAGTTTCTCGAAGGCCTCCCACGCGATCGAGAGCGGCACCCTAACCGCGCGGGCGAAGTAGCCGAACCCGGCGATGGCGTTGGTGGGGCTCTTGAGGCGGAAGAAGAACGGCGCCCCCGGCGTGGCGGCGTGAAACTCCTTCTCGCTCGCCGGACGCCAGAAGTTGACCTCCTCAAGCCGCTCCCCGACGCGGGCCCTCTCTGAGGCCAGACTGCGCAGGAAGCGGAACCAGGCCTCGTCGGTGTTCCCGACGAACCCGACTGGCTCCGATTGCCCGCGCGGCCTGAGGTCCCTTCCTCCCGACATGAGTCGCGATCCTAACGTCCCATCGTCAGACTCCCGTGCACACAGTTCCCTCCTTGCCCTAGCCATCCGGGGACCTGCATCCGATACACTCGTTCGTCCCGATCTCAGTGGCACGCGCGAACTGGAGGATGACCGCCGTGATTCAGCTCGAGACCAAGACGGAGTTCCTCAACCCTGCCGAGATTCACGGGGCCTACTCCGATTGCATCGACAAGGCGATGGATCGGCTCACCATGGTCATGCCCTGGTACACCCCGAGCCCGCAGATCCGGGACCAGCTGTTCGGGATGCTGGGGCGAGATGTGGCGCTCACCCTGGTGACACGCCCCCCGGCGGAGGCGAAGAACCGCGAGCATGAGCAGCACCTGCGCGAACTCGTCGGGCGGCAGCGCCGCGTTCGACGATCCAGGATGTTCGGCCTCGGGACTCCCGAGGAGTTCCCCTTGCTCGAGGTCCTCCTCGTTGACAACGTTCACGCGAAGACGATCATCCAGGATGCCCGGTGCGTCGTGGTCAGCTCCTCGAACCTCAACGTCATGTCCATCGGGCGGAACACAGAGTTCGGCATCCGCTCCCGCGAGTCATCGGTCGTCGAGAAGGCGCTGCAGGCTGTCGAGAACCTCAGGACGTCCGACCGCTGCGACTCCATGTCCAACGGCCGCATCCGCCCGTGCGGATGTGGGCATTGGCTTCTCGGTGACGACCGGCACTCGTGTCGTTCCGCAGCGCCAACGCCTCTTCCTTCCCCCTCGCGGCCCCTTCCCCGTCCCCCTTCTCCCACGACCGAGGTCGCCGACGAGAAGAAGTCCTCCGCGCCAGCCGCACGGAACGCCGGCAGGTGCCCGAACTGCGGGAAGCCCAAGAAGCCCTTCTACCCCCTGTGCTTCGACTGCAACGCGGCGAAGAAGGGGAAGTAGGAGGATCGGTGGGCTCACCCGATCTGCTCGTCCTCGGCTACGACCCCGGCGGAGCGGGGAAGAACGGAGTAGCCGCTCTCACCGTGCACGGAGGGAGGGCGGGGAGCCTCGCACTGGCGACCCTGGACTCCGTCGACGGGGTGGTGTCCTGGTTGCGGGATGTCGCCAAGGGAAGTTCCCCGATCGGGATCGGCATCGACGCCAGCCTCTCCTGGGCCACGGGCCCCAGCGGTTGGCGTCCCATGGACACCTTCCTGCGGAAGCGATATCCCCAAGCCAGGAACAGCGTCCTCTCCACCAGTTCCGCCATGGGGTCCATGGCCGTCCAGGGGCCTGCCAGTGCCCTTCGCCTTCGCGGGATCTGGCCATCTCTGGTCGTGAACGAAACGCACCCCAAGGTGATGCAGGTGGCGCTCCGCGGCTTCCGGCCGGACTTCGAACGCGACCGGGCAACCCTCGTGGCGTGGCTGGAAGCTGAACTCGCGATCTCCCTTCCACCGATCGCCAATGACCACGAGTGGGACGCGGCCCTCTCCGCGTGGGCCACCTTCCAGGGCCTCGCCGGAAGATGGACGTTCGACCTGATGAAGTTGGCGGGGACGAGCGACCTCCTCCTCCCCGCCGGGCCGGTCGTGTACTGGTGGCCAGGCTCGTTCACATCGGCGGCAGAAACCGGCGGTTCGAGAGTGGAGGCCGAGTGAGATGGTCGACCTGAGAGCGGCCCTACTCGCCCAGTACGTTGCGCGAGGCATCGTCAACGAGAACGGTGAGGGGCTCCCTCTCCACGTGCATTGCCCGAGCGCCCAGTCCTGCTGGTCCACTCTCGGCGCCCAGCACCGGCCGGCAGCCCCCTTCGGCGGCGTCTCGCTGCCATGGATCGGCCCCGGATACGCTCCGGGCGGGGTGCTGCTGGTCGGGATCAACATGAACGAGCACGGAGGCCTCGGTGCCTGGGAGGGACTCATCCGCGGTGCCCTCGCCGACCTCCCCCACAAGGACCGCCTCTACGCCTCCGACACCTACGCGGGGAGCATGTTCCAGCAGAGGGCCGGGTGGTACGCCGCCGTCATCCTCAGGCACCTCGGCGTCGCGGAGTTCCAGGACGGCCACCCGGTCCTCGACTGGCACCATCATCCGAGTCGAAACACCCGAATCTGCCAGGCATGGGAGCGGCTCGCGGCGACCAACCAGGTCAAGTGCTCGCCTCTGGTCTCTCCGGAGACACCGAAGAGCCGGCCCACGGAGGGGATGTGGGCGAACTGCGCCCCGCTCTGGCTGGCGCTCGAGCTCGAGGTCCTCCGCCCGAGCGTCCTCCTGGTGCTGGGCCTCGGGGAGAACCTCACGCAACTCGGGCGCATCGGGTCCATGGAAGGACGCCGCGTCTGCCAGGGGATCTTCCGCGGTACGGTCCAATCCCGGACGGGGCACCTCGAGATCGTCGGGGTGACGCACCCCGCGGCGTTCGGAGGCTGCAGCAAGGCTCTCGTGACCCGACTCGACGACTCCCTCCGAGCCCATCCACTCCAGAAGCGAGAGGACGCCGCGCCCGCAGAGTGACCTGTCAGGATGGAGGCCCGCTCCGCCACGCCCCAGTCCTGGTATCGCTCACGGCAACGCAGGGATCCCCAGTCCGCTGAGGTAGGCGAAGGTGCCGTCGTAGTACTCCGCAGAACGTGTGGGATCAGCCTCATCCCCAGGCGGGACGAAGATCGCCATCCCCTGGCGCGCGCGGGTGAGCAGCACGCGGTAGGCGTTGAGCAGGTACCGCTGCCGCTCCGGCTTCCTGACCCGGGTCCAGCCATGGCCCCGGAATGCGTTGTGCGACCAGCCCTCCGCCTCGCGGCGGAGGTCGGCATCCCAGGTGACGCAGGTCCAGTCCAACTCGAGTCCCTGGATGTCGAACTCCGTCGCCGCGTCCTCGAGGTAGTAGGAGGACCGCGTGTCCTCGGGGCCGTCGAGGAACCAGTGCACCGGATCGACGTCCACGCGCACGTCGATCGCGTGCGGCTTCAGGCGGTCGGCCCGGGACGAGGCCACGAGCCCGTAGCGCTCCGACCCCCGCGCGTGGTCGCGCACCCACCGCTTGGCCCGGGCAAGGTCGCGGGTGAGGACGACGGGGTAGCGATGCACGAAGCCGGAGAGGAGGGACTTCGCCTCCGCCGCGTCCCCATCCAGCGCAGCCCTGACGAACGACGAGAGGGACTCGGCCCGGAACGACCGCATGGAGGCCGCCAGGTGGAGGTCGGGCTCGTGCCGGATTTGGACAGCCGGCTCCAGGGCCCTGACGGCGCCCAGGGCGTTGTACTCGGAGTCCGACAGCTTCGGGGAGACGTGGACGCGCCAGCGGGGGAACCGCGTACGGACGACCTCGAGCCACTCGCCGATGCCCGACTCCCCCCGGTTGATCTCCTGGCCTCCGCCCACGAGGCAGACGACGACCGCCCAGCCGTCGTGTCGATCCATGTAGGAGAGGAGGACCTCGGGCTCCGACTGGGAGAAGCCGGCCAGCTTCTTCCTCCGCTTCATGAAGTGGGCCGTCATCTCCCGGTCCCAGGCCCGCTGGGCCTCGTCGAAGATGACGACCCGATCGGCGGGGGGGCGCGCCGCGTCCCGGAGGCCCTCGTCGCGGAAGTGGTGCACGTTCTGGATGAAGGCCTTCACCTTCTGCCCGACCGCCCCCTTCCGGGCCTTGCCTCCGCGGGCCCGGACCCGGTCGACCTCGTCCCGCGTGAGCGCTTCGCGGAGCACCGCGACCAGCGGGCCGTTCCCGGAGAGGAACACCGCGTGGGTGGGGTCCCGCTCCTCGCGGCGACGGGTGGCCACGTTCATCCCCACGAGGGTCTTGCCCGCACCCGGCACCCCAGTGACGAAGACGACTTCCTTCGTCCCGCCGGCCCGCGCCTCGTCGATGATCCCCTCCACGCGGGCCGAGGTCACCGATAGGTTCCTCGCCCCTGCGTCATTCCTCGAGATGGCCTCGACCGAGTGGTCCCGGTACAGAGCCCGGGCCGCCTGGACGATGGTGGGCGTAGGGCGGTAGGGAGACCTCCCCCACTCCAGCCCGTCGATCGGTTCCCCCACGGCCTCCTGCCGCGCCAGGCGCAGGAGCACCCCCATGGCACCGGGGTTGGCGCGGCAGGGGGGACGGACTCCGTCGGGATGGGAAGGGCCCCACCCTCCGTCGCTTCGTGGGGCGCCGGTCGCCACCAGGATGGGGAACAGGTCCGCTCCATGGCTCGCCGCGTGGAAGTTCTTCAGGTCGAGTCCGTAGTCCCATGCCTGCTCGAGGTCCGCGCGCCGGAACTCCCGCTCACCGACCTTGAACTCGATCGGGACCACAGCAGCGCCCGTGACGACCACCGCGTCGATTCTCGCCCCGAGCCGGGGGACGTCGAACTCGAGGTAGAGCCAGCCGGCGTGACCGGCCAGCGATGACCGGAGAAGGTCGATCTCCTCGATCCAGGCGCCCTTCTGGTCTAGGTCATCGCCGAACGTGGAGGCTCCGGCGAGCGCACCCAGGACCGCCTCCGGCTGGGCCGAGAGGAACTCCGCGATGGTCGCTCCGTACCAGCCGGAATGGCCCACGCGGTTCTGCCTCTCCATGGAGGCAGCTTACAGGAAGCCGGGTTGCCTAGAGACGTGTGCCTCGTCTCTCCTGGCCGAACGGGCACGGGGTGATGGACATCGGACGGCCCACGGGAGAAGTCGGCTCGCTCACCGTGCCGTCGCCTCCCCCACCACCGGTGCGGCCGCCAGATCGCCACCCTCGAAGAGCTGGCCGTCCGGGGCGTAGCCGATGGCCCGGTAGCCCTTGAGCCGCCGTTCGAACATCTTCCGGGGGCGGCCGGACGGAGGTCGAAGCCACGGGGCGTCGTCGTCGCCCTCGAAGGGCTCGGCCATGCGGACGCCCACGACCTGCCCACGGCGGACAGCCTCCGCGGCGATCGTCTCCACGGCCTCGGGCTCCATCCTCGGGACACCGGCCAGGAACCCCCACTGGTCGGCGTGTGGCTCGAACCGGTCGTCCAGGAACACCGTGTTCCCCTTCTGGCGAGGCTCGTGCTGGAGCGGGAGCGCGATAAGGTTGCCGAACCCGCCGCGGGGCATCGTGTCCTGGTTCGGGAAGAGCCGGTCGTAGGACTCCATGGCGAGTTGGTGGCGGCGGGCCATGGTCTCGGTGAGGAGGAAGCAGCCCATGCGCCGCGCCACCGCCGCCGGCACGGGCGCCGCGAAGAAGAACCACATGTGGGCACCGTTGCCGGACCGGGATCGCTCCACGGCTGCAGGCACGCGGAAGGCCCTACACGTCTCGGCGAAGGCCCCGACGTCGTCCTTCCACGATGCCTTGTCGAAGTCCGCCGCCAGAAACCAGGAGGTCTCGTCCTCGAGAAGCGGATAGACCCCTATGACGTGGCGGCCCTGCAGATGGTCGAGGATGACCTGGTCCCCGAAGGGGATGAAGGCCTGGTTCGGGCATTCCCCGCACTTGACCCGGGGCTTCTCGCAGACGCCCCTCACCCACTCGTTGGAGCAGGCCGGGGCGTACCCCTTCTTTCCCTTCCGCGCGTTGACCCAGAGCCGCGGGAAGACGTCATCGCGGCCGCGGAAGAGGCCCCGGAAGAGCGCAAGTTTCTCGGTCGACGATGTGGGCCCCGCCGTCGCGGCATGCGTCAGAACGGCACGTGGAGCGGGATCCTCACCCCGAGCGATGGTGGCCTTGAGCGCCCGGACCCGGGCCTGCACCTCTTCGCGTTCCCGATCCAGGGCGAGGAGGCGGCCCTCCTCCTCGGCCAGCCTCCGGAGACTGTCCTCGTGTTCCGCGTCCTTCATGGAGCGCCTCGCGCCCGGTCCTGCACGACGGAGAGCCTACCTCCGCGTACGGGCATCTGCATGCCGGCAGTCCTGGAGAGTGGGCTCCGCTCAGTGCCCGAAAGCGCCCGTCTGGCTCATCGTCCCGGTGGCCCAGCGAAGATGTAGTAGTTGTCCTCCGGACACACGATGCCGTTCAGTTGGACGTAGCACCGCCTCGGATCCCAGTTGTGACTCGGCCCCGCCCAACCACGTGCCAGGCCGATACGGAGAATGACCTCGGTCTCAGGCGGCGTCACCTCCAGCCACTCGTTCGCTTCGGCCGTGCCGAAGAATGGTTCTGCGTCCGCATCTCCCGGGGCGAAGAGGTGGCGGAGGTAGTCGCAGGTCACC
This sequence comes from uncultured Planctomycetota bacterium, assembly GCA_964370855.1. Lineage (GTDB taxonomy): Bacteria > Planctomycetota > JAJSAM01 > JAJSAM01 > JAKLKS01 > JAKLKS01. The sequence goes on from CAYJMF010000005.1 coordinate 80,588, forward strand.
GGAAGCCGATAATGAGCACCGTCGGAATCGTCCACCACGAGCCGGAGCTTGCCATAGCCATCCTCCTCGAATCGAGCGCGCCTCCTGGCGAGTCGAACTCCCCCCAGTGACGGGACTCGGGTGCCCGCCACCAAGTACTTGTCGTCGACAAGAGCCTGACCGAAGACCGCCCGAATCGCCGGTACGGTCGTGGGGAGCAGGAAGGCATACGTTGCAGCCTCATCCCACGTGTCAAGCGTGACCGGCGTCTGAGTGAGCGGGAGGTCCTCGGTCGCATGCGGGTACTCGGCACCTTGGCGGCCGAGGGGAGAGCAATCGACGACGTTACCGACTCGGAAGACCTCTCTGCCCGCCTCGAGCCTCCAGTTCTCACCAGACGCTTGCAGCGGGCGGACCATGCGCCGGCTGTGGATGTCCCAACCAGCGACGCAGTAGTAGCCTCGCGTCATCCTCGTGACTTCTGTGATCAAGACTGGATGGTGAGCCGGTGCCGGGAACTGCGCCACGAGCTCGGTCGGCGTCATGTCTGCTCCTCCCACTGCGCGCTCTCAAGACCGCGGTCGCGTCCTCACAGGTGCCGGACGGTCAGGCTACCCCACTTCGTCTGAAGGTACTCGACCACGAGACGGCGATGGCAATGCTGCGGTTTGGCCTCGCTGCAGAGGAGCACGCAGGGAAGGGAGAAGAGCTCCCGCGGAACGGTCTCCTCAACTTTCCGTTCTGCCATGAGGCCCAGAAACTGCCGCTCGTAATCGCTCCACGCCCCCTTCTGCTTCTTTAGCTGGTCGAGCATCTCCTGCGTAGGAGCGAGCAGGGGCACGTGGACATACTCGGCCTGGCAGAGCTCGCGGAGGAAGTAGGCGAGGTCCTCCTTCTTCGAGAAGCCGGCGAGCTGGGAGCGGTTGTTCAGGCGGACGTCGAGGAGACGCCTTACGCCTGCTTTGCGGAGGGTCCCGAAGAAGTTCTCTGCCGTCCGCTGGGTGAAACCGATCGTACAGACTTCCATTCCCGCTCCTTGTCCTCCGCCACGGCACCGAAGAGGGTCGGCTGGCCGCGCGTCCGTCGGCGAATCACGTCGGCCTCGAGCTCTGCTTCGGTCTGGAGTCTACCGTCGCCGCGGATGTGGGTCAGCGGGAACCCCCTCTGGGCGAGGACCCGGCCGACGAGCAGGCGCCGATGGCAGGCCTCCGGATCCTCCTCACTACAGAGCAGAGCGATCCGGAACCGTTTGACGCCCTCCAGCACCCTGTCGATGCCCTTCAGGAACAGCGGGCTCTCCGCGAATCGTCCGTAGAGGACATACCCCTCGGAGTCGTAGTACTCCTCGCCATCCGGCCGCCCCCCGAGCTCCTTACCGAGAAACAGGTAGCGGATGCGTGCTCCCTTCACGGCCTGCCTGAGTGGTGCCTGATCGAAGTGCGGAGAGTACGAGGACCGCGGGAGAGACCGGATGTCCACGAGGACCTCAACGCGGTGGGTCTTGAGGAGGTCCAGCAGTTTGTCCAGGGGATGGTTCGAGTGCCCGACGGAGAGCAGGCAGCCTCGCACGGCCGCCTGGGCCTGATGCCCAGCCTCCAAGGCAACGACAGAGCGAGAGCCCTCCAGGGCCCTTGGGGCGTCGGCGGTCTCCTGGCCAGGCTGCTCTCGGGATCGGACGGGTTCGTCCATGCGGCCGCCTCCATGCGGCTCTCCGTAGTCGGAGTAGAAAACCCACGGCAGGTGGATCCTACCGTCGGGGCGGGACACCGCTTCGCGCCCCACCCAGGCTCTGTGGATGGTCTGAAGCCTGGCAGGCAGCCCGAGGGACACCGTGAGGGACACGCTTCAGCGGCCTCGTCGAGCGCCCCCCCCGCCGCCCCCCCCGGGGGAGAACTTCCCCCCCCGCCCCGCCCCCGCTAGGATGCGTCGCACCTCCCGTGCAGTTCGGGGGATACGCGCACCGGGGCTCGACAGACGCCGTGACCCGACGCGCGCCGCGGTCGCCTGCGGGGCGGTAGCTCAATTGGTTAGAGTACCGGACTGTCGATCCGGATGTTGGGGGTTCGAGTCCCCTCCGCCTCGCCACCCGCCCCCTCCGGAAGAGGGGCCCCTCTGCGCGCGACCCTCCCCTTCCGCGATCCCGCGCGGGCGTGGAGGTGGTGTACTGCCCCATGGCGAGCTCGCGACGTGACACCTAGCATGGGCCCATCCATAAGGAGGCGCCATGCGTTCCAGACTTCTCGTCGCGACCCTGGGTGCGGTCGTCCTGCCGGGGTGTGTGCTCCAGTCCGACCGCCCCCGGGAACGGGTGACGGTCGGCGTCGCCCGTGAACCCGCTCCGGTGGAGGTCGCGCGGGAACCGGCTCCGGTCGAGGTCTCCTTCGACGTCGAACTCACCTACACCTACTTCCCCGAGTTCCACGCCTACTACTGCGAGTCCACCGACGAGTGGTGGGTGGTCGATGGCGGCGGTTGGACCCGCTTGAGGACGCGGCCGCGGAACATCGTGGTCACGCGGGAGACTCCCTGGGTGGTGGTGAACATCCGGGGTCCGGCCCCCCAGGTCCGGTTCGAGGAGTACGCCCGGAAGTACCCGAGGCACTGGAGGCCGGAGAGGTCCAAGGGCCCGCCCCCGGGGCGCGGATGGGACAGGCGCGATGACGACGGAGGCGGCGCTCCCGTCACGGTCTCCGTCAACGTCGAACTCAGCTACACCTACTTCCCGGAGCAGCACGTCTACTTCTGCGAGTCCACCGACGAGTGGTGGGTGGTCGAGGGCGGTGGATGGACCCGGACGAGAACGCGTCCGCGGACCGTCGTGATCACCCCGGAAACCCCCTGGGTGGTGGTGAACATCCGGGGTCCGGCTCCCCAGGTCCGGCTCGAGGAGCACGCCCGTGCCTACCCGAGGAACTGGAAGCCCGGGAAGTCCAAGGGCCCGCCCCCGGGGCGCGGATGGGACAGGCGCGACGACGACGGGCGCGGCAACGACGACGCGGGCGCCCGTGCCGGGAAGCGGACCGACGACGAGAAGAGGGGGGCCGCCGAGGCCCGCGCCGAGGACGGGAAGCGCGCCGCGCGCGAGAACCAGGCGGACCAGGAGCGGCGCGCCGCCGAGGAGAAGCAGGACGACGACGAGAAGCGCCTCGCCCGCGAGGAGCGGGCCGCGGACGAGAAGCGGATGGGCGACGAGAAGCGGGCCAGGGCCGAGAAGCGCTCCGCCGACGTGGCGCGCGCCCGGGCCGAGAAGCGGGCGAACGACGAGGAGGACGCCCGGGTCGAGAAGCGCGCCGACGACGAGAGGCGCGCCCGGGCCGAGAAGCGGGCCGACGACGCGAAGAACGCCAGGGACGACCGCCGGACCGCGGCCGAGAAGCGCGCGGACGACGAGAAGCACGCCATGGCGGAGAAGCGGGCCGACGACGAGAAGCGCGCCCGGGCCGAGAAGCGCGCGGCGGGCGAGAAGCGCGCCGAGGCCGACAGGCAGGCCGACGAAGAGAAGCACGCCCGGGCCGAGAAGCAGGCCGACGACGAGATGCGCGCCCGGGTCGAGAAGCGGGCGAGGGCCGAGAAGCGGGCCGACGACAGGAAGCGCGCCAGGGAGGACCGGCGGCCCGAGACGGAGAAGCGAGCCGACGCCGAGAAGCGCGCCAGGAACGACAAGCGCACCGACGCGGAGAAGCGCCTCGACGAGGCGGAGCGGGCCGAGGAGGAGCGCGCGGAAAAGGAGAAGGGCGCCGGGCGCGGCGGGCGCGGAAGGGGCGGCCGGGACGAATAGGGCGACGGAGGCGGCGGCGCGGCAGCTCCCGCGCCAGTGGGGTTCCGCCCCATTGTCCCGTCGTGCGGCGGAACCTAACGTGGAGTCCAACCCAGGAGGTGTCATGCGTACCACCATGATCGTCATCGCGACCCTCGGCGCCGCCGCGCTGCCGGGATGCCTCGTCGAAACCCGCCGGTCCCCGGGCCATGCGAGGGTCGAGACCGTCATCGAGGTCGAGCACACCTACACCTACTTCCCCTCGGCACACGCGTACTTCTGCGAGGAGACGGACGAGTGGTGGATCATCGAGGGCGGCGCCTGGACCATGCGGAGGTCGCGGCCGGTGAACATCATCATCACCCGCGAGACCCCCTGGGTGGTCGTCAACATCCGGGGCTCCCGGCCCAACGTGCGGTTCCAGGAGCACGCCCGGTCCTACCCCTCCCACTGGCGCCCCGAGAAGGACAAGGGCCCGCCGCCGGGACGCGGGTGGGATCGGCGGGACGGCGACGACCGCAAGGGCGACGACGGCCGGCGCGGCGACGACGCCCGCAAGGGCGATGACCGCAAGGGCGGCGACGACCGGCGCGAGGACGACGGGAAGCGGGCCGCCGCGAACCAGCGCGCCGAGGACGACCGGAGGAAGGCCTCCGAGAAGCGGGCCGACGACGACCGGAAGGCCGCCGCCGGGAACCGCGCCGACGCCGACCGGAAGGCCGCCGCCCTGAAGCGCGTCCGCGACGAGAAGGAGACCGCCGACCTCAAGCGCGCCCACGACGACAAGAGGGCCGCCGACGAGAAGCGCGCCCACGACGAGAAGAAGGCCGCCGACCTCAAGCGCGCCCACGACGACAAGAGGGCCGCCGACGAGAAGCGCGCCCACGACGAGAAGAAGGCCGCCGACCTCAAGCGCGCCCACGACGAGAAGAAGGCCGCCGACGAGAAGCGCGCGGACGACGAGCGGAAGGATGCCGGGAAGAAGAACGGCAAGGGCGGGAAGAAGGACCCCGACGAGAAGCACGGCGACGACGAGTAGCGGGGCGCCGGCTCCGCGGGCCGCCGGAGGAACCTCCTTCGAGGTCTCCGGCGGCGCGCCTTCCGGCGGGCAGGCGCCTGAGCCACCCGAAGGAGGGACCGTGGGAACCGACGCCGAGGCCGAGCCCCCCCCCTCCCCCCTCCCCGCCCCTCCCCACTCACTCGCCGCGGAGGAGGTCCTTCGGGCCCTCGGCTCCGACGCCCGGGCCGGCCTCACCGCGGCCGCCGCCGCCGCGGCGCTGGCGCTCCATGGCCGCAACGAGCTCGCGGAGGAGCCGCGTCCCCCCTGGTGGCGGCGGTTCGCGCGGCACTTCACGGACCTCCTCATCCTCATCCTCGTCGGGGCGGCCGTGGTCTCGGCCGTCCTCGGCGAGGGCCTCGACGCCGCCGCCATCCTCGCCGTCGTCGTCCTCAACGGGGTCCTCGGCTTCGTGCAGGAGGGCCGGGCCGAGCAGGCCCTCGCGGCGCTCCGGAGGCTCGCGTCCCCCGCCGCCCGGGTCGTCCGCGACGGGCGTCCGCTCTCCCTCCCGTCCGCGGAGCTCGTGCCCGGGGACCGCATCGACCTCGAGCCCGGCGACCGCGTCCCCGCGGACCTCCGGCTCCTCTCCAGCGCCGGCCTCGGCGTGGAGGAATCCGCCCTCACGGGGGAATCGGTCCCCTCGGGGAAGGACCACCGCCCGGTGCTCGACGCGGCGACCCCGCTCGCGGACCGCGTGAACATGGCCTACATGGGGACGGCCGTCTCCGCGGGGACCGCCGGCGCCGTGGTCGTCGGGACGGGGATGGACACCGAGATCGGCCGCATCGCCGGGATGCTCCGGAGGGTGCCCGACGAGGCCACCCCCCTCCAGAAACGCCTGGCCGAGCTCGGCCGGATGATCGTCTACGTCGTGCTAGGCATCGTCGCCGTCATCTTCGGTCTGCAGGTCCTCCGCGGTGGCGGGGTCCTCGACGCACTGATGGTGGCCGTGAGCCTCGCCGTCGCCGCGGTCCCCGAGGGGCTGGCTGCGGTCGTGACGGTGGCCCTGGCCCTGGGGCTCCAGCGCATGGCCCGGCGCAACGCCCTCATCCGCCGCCTTCCCGGCGTGGAGACCCTCGGCGCGGTGACCGTGATCTGCACCGACAAGACCGGCACCCTCACCCGCAACGAGATGACGGTCCGCGAGATCGAGGCCGGCGGACGCCGGTACGAGGTCGGCGGCACCGGCTACGGGCCGGAAGGGGAGTTCCGCGTCGCGGGGGGGGCGGAGCCCGTGGATCCCGCCGCGGAGCCCGCCCTCCTCCGGGCCATGGCCGTCGGCGCGTGGTGCGGTCACGCGAGCGTCTCGAGGGGGACGGTCGGGAGGGACGGGGAGGCCGGAGAGGACGGGAAGGGCGCCGGCGCCGAGGGGGCATGGGAACTGGTCGGCGATCCCACCGAGGGGGCGCTGGTCGTCGCGGCGATGAAGGCCGGCGTGACGGCCGTGGACCGCGAGGATCGGATCCTCCGGGAGATCCCCTTCAGCTCCGACCGCAAGGCGATGTCGATGATCGTCCGGGGGGACGACGGGAGCCCGATCCTCTACGCCAAGGGGGCCCCCGAGGTGGTGCTCGGGATGTGCTCGGGGGAGCAGGGGCCGGAAGGGGTCCGGCCCCTCGACGACGGCCGCCGGGAGGAGATCCTCGCCGCCGCCCGGGCCATGGCGGGGAGGGCGCTCCGCGTCCTCGGCCTCGCCTTCCGGGAGGGGGGGCCGGGGGAGGAGCTCGCCGAGGAGGATCTCGTCTTCGGCGGCATCGCCGGGATGCTGGACCCGCCCCGCGAGGAGGCCCGCGCCGCCGTCGGGCGCTGCGGGAAGGCCGGCATCCGCCCCGTCATGATCACGGGGGACCACCCGGAGACGGCGGCGGCCATCGCCCGGGACCTCGGGATCCTCGGCGAGGGTGGGCGGGTGGTCGTCGGCGCCGACCTCGACGCGCTGGACGACGCGGCCCTCGCGGCCTCGGTGGAGGGGATCCCCGTCTACGCCCGGGTGACGGCGGCCCACAAGCTCCGCATCGTGGGCGCCTGGCGGGCGCGGGGGCAGGTGGTGGCCATGACCGGCGACGGCGTGAACGACGCCCCCGCCATCCGGGCCGCCGACGTCGGCATCGCCATGGGCATCGCGGGCACCGACGTCACGAAGGAGGCGTCGGACATGGTCCTCACCGACGACAACTTCGCCTCCATCGTCAACGCCGTGGAGGAGGGGCGGACGATCTACGACAACATCCGCAAGTTCGTCCACTACCTCCTCTCCACCAACGCCGGCGAGGTGATGCTCGTCCTCGTGGCGACGCTGGCCGGGTGGCCCTTCCCGCTCTTCGCCGTCCAGATCCTCTGGATCAACCTGGTCACCGACGCCCTCCCCTCCCTCGGGCTCGGTGTGGAACGGCCGGAGCCGGACGTCATGGACCGGCCGCCCCGCCCCCCGGGGGAGAGGCTCATCACGCGGGCCCGGGGGCTCCGGATCCTCTTCTACGGGGCGCTCAACGCGGCCGCCGCGGGAACGGCCTTCCTCCTCGTGCACGGGGGACGGGCGGAGAACCTCCCGGAGGCCCGCACCGCCGCCTTCGGCACCCTCGCCTTCGCCCAGCTCCTCTTCGCCTTCGGCTGCCGGAGCGAGAGGACTCCGCTGTTCCGGCTCGGCCTCCTCTCCAACCCCTGGCTCCTCGGCGGCGTCGCTCTCTCGGCCCTGGCCCAGGTCGCGGTCATGACCGTGCCCTTCCTCATGCCGCTCTTCAAGGTCGTCCCCCTGGACGGCGCCGGGACCTGGCTCACCCTGGCCGCCCTCGCCGCGGCCCCCCTCGCGGTCATCGAGACGGCGAAGCTCGTCCGGGGGGGATTCCGCGGGGGCGGGCGCTGAACTCAGGAAGCCGCCGCGACGAGCAGCGTCGCGAGGCCGAGCAATGCCCCCATGCTCACCACGTCCGTGGCGGTGGTGAGGAAGATGCTGGAGGCGGTGGCGGGGTCGAAGCCGAAGCGCTGCAGCGTGAGGGGCACGAGGGCGCCGGAGATCCCGCTGGCGACGCAGGAGAGGACCATGGCCACGAGGACGACCAGGGAGAGGAGAAGCGCGTCGGGGTTGTCCTGGCCCGACGCGATGACGTACATCCCCACCGCCGCCGCCAGCCCGACCCCGGCCCCGTTGAGCATCCCGAGCAGGGCCTCCTTCCGCACGAGCGCCTTCCGGGAGCCGGGCTTCAGCTCCCCGAGGGTCATGCCGCGCAGCGTCACGGCCAGGGCCTGGCAGCCGGTGTTTCCCGACTGGCCGGCGAGCACGGGCAGGAAGAGGGCGAGGATGACGAGCCTGTCGATGGTCCCCTGGAAGATCCCCACCACAGCGGCCGCCAGGAAGGCGGTGAGGAGGTTGAGCTGGAGCCAGGGGTGGCGCATGCGGAAGCTCTGCTGCCAGGGGGTCGCGAGGCGCTCCTCCTGGTGGACGCCCACCATGCTGCCGGCCTGGAGGGAGATCTCCACGGCCTGGGCCTCGAACATGCTGTGGCCGCGGACCTTCCCGATGAGCCGGCCCGCCGTGTCCACCGCCGGGTAGACCGGGTAGTGGCGGTCGAGGACCCGCTTCATCGCGTCCACCACGGGCATGGCGGCGTGCAGGACGAAGGGATCCTTCAGCATGATCTCCCCGAGGCGCTTCTCCCGGTCGGAGAAGAGGAGATCCCGCATGGTCACGACGCCGAGGAGGTGGAGATCGGCATCCACCACCCAGATGTAGGTGATGAGGGTGGTGCGGACGAGCTCGCGGAGGGCCTCCACGGTCTCGGCCACGGTCCGCTCCGGGGGGAAGGAGCCGACGGCGGGCTCCATCATGCGGCCGACGGCCCGCTCGTCGTAGAGGGCGTTCCTCTGCCACTGGCGGGTCCACTCCGGGGGGGCGGCGGCGAAGGCCCCCTCGCGGGCCCCGTCGGGGAGGAGCGGGAGGATGTCCTGGACGAAGGCCTGGGGGAGCCGCTGGAAGGCGGCGGCGATGGCGGGCCCGTCCATCCCCGCCAGGGCCGCGGCGGCGGCCCGCGCGTCGCGGGAGCCCACGGCGTCGTCGAGGGCGGAACGAGGGGGGGCGGGGGGCGGCGGCGCGATCTTCGGATCCGTCGGTTCCATGGGCCCTTCTCCTCCGGGAGCGGCGGCGAGAGCCGCGGCCGGGCGGGCATTCTAGCCGGGCGGGGCGCCCGTCAAGGCGGGACCGTGATTCCGGAGCCTCCCCCCGCTAGGATCCCCCGCCCGGGCCGGATCCTCGCGGGCCCGCAAGGAGGACGCCATGCGCAGCGCCGCCCCCGTCGTGCTCGCCCTCGGCCTGCTCCTGCCCGCCGCCGCCGCCGCGGCGGCCGCGACGAAGGCCCCCCTCGCGGTCTCCGAGAAGTACGCGGACCGGTTCGTCTTCGAGGCCGGCTTCGGGTGGGACACCCTGCCCTCTGCGAAGGTGAAGGCGACATTCACGGTCCCCTTCGATCCCCTCTTCACCGGCGAGGAGTCCCCCGCCACCGTCGTCTCCTTCCTCCTGGGCGACCTCGCCTTCGAGTCCACCCTCGGGGAGGCCGCGAAGTACGTCCCCGGGAGGAGCGCCTCCTGGGTGGTGATCGACGACTTCACGGGGAAGCCCTTCCTCCGGGTGAAGGCCGCGTGGAAGAACGGCGTCCTCAAGGTCGTCGCCGGCGCGAAGGGGGAGGCGGGGGCCTACTCCGACTTCTACGTGGGCGAGGAGGACCTCGTCATCGACGGGGACGTCCTCGACGCGAGCCTCTCCTTCGGGAGAGCGGAGTACGAGTTCACGGGGGGGCTCTCGGGGATCGCCGACACCTCGGTCAAGGTCAAGGCCGGCGACGAGTACGACGTCTCGAAGGTCACCCTCGCCGGGACGGCGGACCTCGCCTCGCAACCCGAGGACTTCGACGCCCCCCTCGTGGACATCTTCGAGCCCTTCCAGGACGACGAGCTCGACACCGTCCCGGCGGAGGTCGTGTGGTCCGCCTACGATGACACCAGCCTCGCCGTCCTGGAGTTCCGGGTGAACGGCGGTGCGTGGACGCCCCTCGGCGCCGAGGTCGTCGTCGATCCCGACTTCGGCGACGCGTCGGCGGAGGGGACCTTCGCGGTGGACACCTCCGCGGGCGGCCCCTTCACCGTGGAGATCCGGGCCCTGGACGCCTTCGGGAAGGAGACCGTGGAGTCCGTGGACTTCACCGTGGTCCTGCCCTAGTCCCTCTCCCCCATCGCCGCCACGACGGCGTGGCGGGGGCAGTCCACGGGGTGGTCGTTCACCATCCCGACGGCCTGCATCATCGCGTAGCAGATGGTGGGGCCGACGAAGGTGAAGCCGCGGCGCTTGAGGTCCTTCGAGAGGGCGTCGGATTCCGGCGTCGTGGCGGGGATGTCCCGCAGGGACTTCCGCCGCCCCTGGATCGGCCTCCCGCCGACGAAGCTCCAGAGGTGGGCGTCGAAGGTGCCCCGCTCCTTCGCCACCGCGAGGAAGGCCTTCGCGTTGCGCACGGCGCCGGCGACCTTGAGCCGGTTCCGCACGATGCCCGGGTCGAGGAGCAGCCGCTCCACGCGGGCCGGGGTGAAGCGGGCCACCTTCCCCGGGTCGAACCCCTCGAACACCTCGCGATAGCGCTCCCGCTTCCGGAGGATCGTCTCCCAGGAGAGGCCGGCCTGCGCGCCCTCGAGGATCAGGAACTCGAAGAGGAGGGGATCCTTGTGGACGGGCACCCCCCACTCCTCGTCGTGGTAGCGGGCGTAGAGGGGGAGGTGGGAGCCGAAGCAGCGGTCCATGGAGGGGGTCCTGGGTGGGAAGCGGGGGATCGGAATCGGGAGGACATCCTACCGCGGACGGGGAGGCCGCGGCGGCGGAGGCGTGGGCCGGGGACCGGGCCGCATCGCCCCCCCGCTGACCCGCTTCTCCCGGACCCCTCCCCGCCCTACAATCCGGCCGGGAGGTGAACCCGTGGGATGGCCGACGAAGCGCCGGGCCGGGCCATGGCTCCTCGCCGCAACCCTCCTCCTCTCCGCGCCCTCCCCCGCGACGGCGGAGGAGGAGACCCCCCGGCGCCGCATCGCGAAGCTGAAGGACCGCCTCCGCACCGGGTCCGTCGAGGAGCGCCGCGCCGCCGTGGAGAAGCTGGTCGCCATGGACTCCGCCCTCTCCATCCTCCCCCTCGAGGAGGCGGTCCAGGGGAGCGTCGTCGCCATGGACCGCGGGGCGAAGGCCTTCGACAGGGTGGACAAGGAGCTCACCGACGCCGCCGTGGCCCTCATGCGGGCGCGCCGCAACGGCTCCCTCTACGTCAGCTCCTACCTCGCCGACCTCCGCGCCGTGCAGGAGCGATGGCAGGTCCAGGCCGACGGGATGCGGGGGCACCTCGACGTCCTCCTCCTGGCCGGGGCGGGGTTCTCGAAGTTCCGCAACCCCGGCGCCGTGGACCGCATCGCCGCCGGGGCGAAGGGGGAGCGCGATCCGCTCCTCCGCCAGATGTACGTCGCGGCCCTCGCCGACATCGGCGATCCCGCCCGCATCCCCCTCCTCGTGGAGCTCCTCTCTGATTTCGACGCCCGCGTCCGCGCCGTGGCGGCCCGGGGCCTCGGCCGCTTCCTCCCCCGCGCCGCCACCCTCGACCCCCTGGTGAAGGCCGCCGCGGACAGGTCCTGGCAGGTGCGCATGGCGGCCTGCGAGTCCCTCGCCCGGTTCCCCCTGGACGTCGCCGTCCCCGCCCTGGCCGGGGCCATGGCCCGCGAGGAGGGGGAGACGGCGCTCCGCGTGGACTCCCTCCTCCGCTCCCTCACGGGCGCCTCCTTCCACGGCGACGCCCGGGGCTGGGCGAAATGGTGGGAGGAGCACCGCGAGGAGATCCTCTCCGGCGCCTTCGATCCGCCAAAGGAGCCGGCGGCCGAGGAGGGGGGCGCCGTCACCGAGGCGACCTTCTTCCGCATCCCCCTGGAATCGCGCAACGTGCTGATCCTGCTCGACTTCTCCGGCTCCATGTTCGAGGACATGGTGCTGACGGACGAGCGGGCCGACTCCCTCCGCTCCCGCCACGCCCTCCCGAAGACGCGCCTCGGGTACGCCAGGGCCGAGACCATCGGCGTCCTCGAGTCCCTGCCCGAGAAGGCCCGCTTCAACATCCTCGTCTACCACGACGGCCTTTCCCGGTTCTCGGAGAGGGCCCAGACCCTCACCCCCGCCTCCCGCAGGAGGGCCATCCAGTGGATCCTGGCCGAGGAGACGGGGGCGATGACGAACATCTGGGCGGGGCTCCGCGGCGCCTTCGGCGACCACCTCTCCCCGGGCGGCAACTCCCGCTTCGACGATCTCCCCGACACCATCCTCTTCCTCACCGACGGCGTGCCCACCAACGGCCGCTTCCAGGACCGGGCCTCCATCGTGGACCTGGTGCGCCTGTGGAACGCCTCCGCAGGCGCGGTGGTCCACTGCGTGGGGATGGGAGCGGAGCACGACGCCGAGCTCCTGGCCGCCGTGGCGAAGGCCACGGGCGGGTTCCACATGGACCTGAACACGGGGAAGATCGCGCAGGCCGGGGTGCGCCCCGCCGTGCCCCAGGAGGAGCGGACGCGGACGGCGGCGGGCTGCGTGGAGCGGCTCGCCCGGGGGCTCCAATCGGACCGCTTCGAGCGGCGCGTCGCCGCCCTCGGCCGGCTGCACCGGCTCTGGCAGTGGAGCGACGGGCTCGTGCCCCACCTCGGGAAGGCGCTGCTCGACGAGGACACGGAGGTCGTCCTCGCCGCCGCCGACGCCCTCGTGCGGGCGGGGCCGGGGGCGGTGGGCGTTCTCCTCGAGGGGATGGCGCGGACCGAAGGGGCCGTGGACGGCTACCTGCGGGACGCCCTCGAGCGCCGCCGCGACGGCGCCCTCGACCTCGTGCCCGGCCTCGCCGCGGTGCTGGCCGACCCCGCATCGCCTCGGCGCGTCGAGGCGGCCCACGCCCTCGGCGCCCTCGGCGGCGCGGCCTCGGGGGCGGAGGACGCCCTCGCCGCGGCCTCCGGCGACGCCGGCCCCCTCGGCGCGGCGGCCAGGGAGGCGCTGGAGCGGATCAGGGCCGACGACGAGTAGCGCATTCCCGGCAGACCCCCCGGAAGATCACCTGCGCCTCGTCGGCCCGCCCGAACCTCCGCGGGAGGTCGAGGCAGGGCTTCCGCCCTTCGGCGCAGGGGACGTCGGCCACGGCGCCGCACCTCCGGCAGACGAAGTGGTGGTGCCAGTCGGCGCGGGCCTCGTGGAGGGCGCGGCCGGGGCCGGCGTCGGCGCGGAGCACGACCCCCGCCCCGGCGAGATCGGCGAGGGCGTTGTAGACCGTCATCCGCGAGACCCGGGAGCCCGCCGCCGCGAGGGCGGCGAGGACCTCGTCGGCGGAGCGGTGGCCCCCGAGCCCGCGGAGGGCTGCGTAGACCTCGCGGCGCGGGCGGGTGAGCCGGAGCCCCCCCCGCCGCAGCGCCGCCGCGAGCCCCCCGTCGGTCAGGACGCCTGGACGCGGAGCATCCATGCCTGCTTCTCCACCCCGGCGAGGATGCCGATGGCCATGTCCTCGGAGACGGCGTCGACCTCGCCGAGGCGCTCCTGCGCGGCGCGCAGGCGGACGGCGAAGGCCTCCACCCGCGCGAGCAGGAGGGAGACGGCGTCGGGACCGGCGAGCATGCCCGCGGGCATCTCCTCCACCCGGGTCGCCCCCGCCACCGTGGAGAGCCGCCCGTCGGCGAAAACGCGGAGCGCCAGGATGCGCTCGGCGATCTCGTCGTACCAGGCGCGGTACTCCGCGGTCATCGCGTCGAAGAGCGCGTGGAGCGGGGCGAACTGCGGGCCTTCCACGTTCCAGTGGGCCTGCTTGCAGGCCAGCGAGAGGGCGACGAGGTCGGCGAGGACGGGGGAGAGGATCTCCGCGGCGGGTCCGCGGAAGGACGGGGCGGGCTTCGGGGTGCGGGCGGGCTTCATGGCGGGGCCTCCTTTTTTTACTTTATACAATGTACGTCATACCTTGGACAATGTCAAAACAAATCCGGGGATCCCGGCCGGTGATTCGTGACACCGGACACGGGGGAAAGAACCCCTTCCGGGGGGGGCCGGGCCGGAGAATCCCGGCATGCGACCTCCCCTCATCGCCGCCCTCCTCCTCCTCGCCGGATGCCGCGGCGGGGCACCCGGCCCCTCCGTCCTCCACGGCATCGTGGAGATCCAGTCCGTGCACGTCGCCTCCCGCGTGGCGGGCCGCGTCGTGGAGACCCCCGCCGCGGAGGGCTCCCTCCTCGAGGCGGGCGACCCCGTGGCGGTCCTCGAGGCCCCGGAACTGGAGGCCCGCCGCGCCGGAGCCGCGGCCCGCGTGGCCGCCGAGACCGCGGCCCTCGAGCGGGCCCGCAACGGCCCCCGCCGGGAGGAGATCGACGCCTCCCGGGCGGCCCTGGATTCCGTCCGGGCCCGCCTCGCCCTCCTCCGGGCCGGCTCCCGTCCCGAGGAGGTGCGGGCCGCCGCCGCGGACCTCGCCGCCGCGGAGGCGGAGCTGGCCCGGGCCGTGGAGGACGCCTCCCGCCGGAGGGAGCTCTTCGACGCGGGGGCCGTCACCCGCGACGAGCTGGACGCCTCCCTCGCGGCTCGGGACCGCCTGGAGGCCCGCCGCAACGCGTCCAGGGCCCGCGCCGACCTCGTCGGCGCCGGCTCCCGGAAGGAGGAGATCGACGAGGCCGCCGCCGACGTCGCCCGCCGGGAGGCCGACCTCGCCCTCCTCGTGGCCGGCACCCGCCCCGAGGAGGTGGCCGCCGCCGAGGCCCGCCTCGAGGAGGCGCGGGCGGGCCTCGCCGCCCTCGACGCCGACCTCGCCGAGCGCGTCGTCCGCTCCCCGGGGAGGGCGATCCTCGAGGTGCTCTCCGTGCGCCCCGGCGACGTGCTCGCGGCCAACGCCCCCGTGGCCCGCCTCCTGCGGGCCGGGGACCTCTGGGTGAAGGTCTTCGTCCCGGAGACCTCCATCGGCGCCGTCACCCTCGGCGGGGGAGCGGCGGTCACCGTGGACTCCTTCCCCGGGCGGACCTTCCGGGGAAAGGTCGCCTCCATCGGATCCCAGGCGGAGTACACGCCGCGCAACGTCCAGAGCGCCGACGAGCGCCGCCACCAGGTCTTCGCCGTGAAGGTCGTCGTCGAGGATCCCGAGGGGGTCTTCAAGTCCGGCATGGCCGCCGACGTCGAGCTGGACGGGGCCGCACCGCGCTGATGGTGCCCGCCCTCGAGACCCGCGGCGCCACGATCCGCTTCGGCGCCTTCACCGCCGTGGAGGAGGCCTCCCTCTCCGTCGCCCCTGGCGAGGTCTTCGGGCTCCTCGGGCCCAACGGCTCCGGGAAGACGACCCTCATCCGCGCGCTCTGCGGCCTCGTCCCCCTGGCCGCCGGGGCGGCCTCGGTGCTCGGGGAGGACCCGGTCTCCCACCCGGAGCGGGTCCGCTCCTCCATCGGCTACATGTCCCAGAAGTTCTCCCTCTACCCGGACCTCTCGGTGCGTGAGAACATGGAGTTCTACGCCGGCATCTACGGGCTCGACGCCGCCGCCGGGCGGGTGCGGCGCGGGGAGCTCGACGCGCTGCTCGGGCTCGCGCCCTACGCCGAGCGGCGGGCGGGGCGGCTCTCCGGCGGGTGGAAGCAGAGGCTGGCCCTCGCCTGCGCCCTCCTCCACCGGCCCCGGGTGGTGTTCCTCGACGAGCCCACGGCGGGCATCGACCCCGTGGCCCGGCGCGACGTCTGGAACCTCCTCTTCCGCCTGAGCGCCGAGGGGATCACCCTCTTCGTCACCACCCACTCCATGGACGAGGCGGAGCGCTGCAACCGGGTCGGCTACCTCTACATGTCCCGGATGCTCGCCCTGGGCACGCCGGCGGAGCTCCGGGCGCTCCCCGGGGTCACGCCGCCGGGGACGCGGCGCATCGAGGTGCGCGGGGAGGATTCCTCCGTCCTCCTGGAGGGGCTCCGCGGCCGCGCCGGCGTGCGCGAGGCCACCATCTACGGGCAGTCCGTGCGGCTCCTCGTGGAGGAGGGGGTCGGCCCTGCGGAGCTCGGCCTCGACGCCGCGCGGGTGCGCCCCGCCGAGGCGGGCCTCGAGGACGCCTTCATCGCGCTCTCCCGGGCCGAGGAGGCGCGGCGGGCCGGGGGGGGCGCGTGAGGGGCGGCTCCCTCCGGCGGACGATGGCGGTCGCGCGCAAGGAGTTCCTGCACATCCTGCGGGACAGGACGACGCTCTTCTTCGCCCTCTTCATCCCCATCGTGGAGCTGGTGCTCCTCGGCTACGCCATCGACACCAACGTGCGGAACATCCCCACGGCGGTCCTCGACCAGGCGAAGACGCAGGAGAGCCGGGACCTCCTGCGGGCCTTCGAGACCTCCGGCGACTTCCACGTGGTGGCCCTGGTCGAGGACGAGGCGTCGCTGCAGCGCATGCTGGTCTCCGGGAGGGCCCGGGTCGGCATCCGCATCCCCGAGGACTGGTCCCGCCGTCTCCTCGCCGGGGACACGGCCGCCTTCCTCCTCCTCGTGGACGGGTCCGAATCCTCCGTCGCCGGGCAGGCCCTCGGCACGGGCAACGCGCTGGCGCTCCGGGAGTCCCTTCGGCGGGCCCTCGGCGGCCGGCCCCTGCCCGTGGAGGCGCGCCCCCGGGTCCTCTTCAACCCGGACACGCGCTCCCCGAACTTCTTCATCCCGGGGCTCATGGTGGTGCTCGTGCAGATGATGGCGGTGATGATGACCGCCGTCGCCATCGTGAAGGAGAAGGAGCAGGGGACCATCGAGCAGCTCTACATGACGCCGGCGGGGGCCGGGGAGATCGTGGCCGGGAAGGCCCTCCCCTACCTGGTGCTCGTCGCGGCGGAGCTCTGCGGCATCGCCTTCCTCATGGTCTTCCTCTTCGGGGTGCCGATCCACGGGAACTTCATGACGCTGCTGGCCATCACGCTCCCCTTCGTCCTCGCCATGCTGGGGGCGGGGCTCCTCATCTCCACGCGGGCCTCCACGCGGGACGCGGCCATGCAGATGGCCATGGGCACCGTCATCCCCTCCATCTTCCTGTCGGGGTACGTCTTCCCCCTCGACTCCATGCCGCTGCCCTTCCGCGTCCTCGGCCGCGCCCTCCCCACGACCTGGCTCATCGACGCCTCCCGCGGGGTGATCCTCCGGGGAGCGGGATGGGCGGAGCTCTGGCCCAACGCGGCGGTCCTGTGGGGCATGGCCGTCGTGGTGCTGCTGGCGGCGGCGCTCCGGTTCCCGAGGAGGGTGACCTAGGGGAGGGGAGGGGGATACCGTACCCGACCCGATTCATCGGGGTTCGGCGATGGGCTCCCGCGCGGGCGGTTCCGCGGCGCCTCCGGCGCCGCGGTGGCGCCCGTTTCGAGAGGATCCGGTCCGGAGAGGATTCGGACCGGACCCTCTCGAAACGGGCGCGTGGAACGTCAACGGCGGGAGAGGCGAAGGGCAGGAGATCCGAACGGTCCTCCTCTTTCAAGGGGGGAGCGAGGGACCCCTTGCTCCCCCATCCCCCTGCGGAACTCCAACCCGCCGCCGTGTCTCTCCTCCGTAATCGCACGGGAGTCGCCCGCTCTCCCCTCCCCCCTTCCGGTGCGAACCCGCCCCCCTCCCCCGATGAGCCACGGCCCCCACGGTGGGCGGCCTCTCCTGCACGCCCGGGAGTTCCACATCGGGGGGGAGGAGGGGAAGGAGGGGAAGGAGAAGCACGACCGACTCCACCCCCCACCGCCCCATACTGGAGGGACCATGGACCGCCATCGCCTCCTCCCCGCGCCGCTCCTCCTCCCGCTCCTCCTTCCGCTCCTCCTCCCCGCCGCCTGCTCCCCCACCTCTCCCGCCTCCCCGCCGCCCGCCGTCGGCCCCGCTCCGGCCCCCGCCGCCCCGGTGGACCTCCGCTTCCGCCCCCCCGCGGGGACCCGGGTCCGCATGGAGATGATCACGGATCAGCAGATCGGACTGCGCATGGAGGGGACGGCCCAGAAGGTGGAGCAGGTGCTGGGCTTCGAGTTCACCCTCGAGGTGCTCGAGGTCCTCCCGGACCACCGCTCCCGGGCGCGGCTCACCTTCGACCGCACGCGCATGCGCATCCGGAACCCCGTCGGCGAGATCGTCTTCGACTCCGCTGCCCCGCCGGCCCTCGTGCCCCTGCCTTTCCGTGGGGTGGCCTTCCTGGCGGGCAAGTCCATGGAGTGCCGCTTCGCCGCCGACGGGGGCGCCGAGAGCGTGGCGGGGATGGACGCGCTCCTCGACTCCACGCCCCCGGACGCGTCCCTGCCCGAGGGGGCGCAGCGGGACGCGCTGGCGCTCCAGGCGAAGAGGCAGTTCGGCGACGAGGCGATGCGGGAGATGGTGGGCGGCCTTCACACCGGGTTCGCGGGGAGGCCCGTGGCCGTCGGGGAGTCCTGGACCTGGCAGAGGCGCCTGCGGGCGGTGATGCCGATGGCCATCGACGTCACCTCGACGCTGCTCCGGCGGGAGGGGGGGCGCTGCCTCATCGGCATCGAGGGCCGCATCTCCCCCCACGAGGGGGCCGCCCCCACGGACCTCGGTCCCATGACCCTGCGCTCCGCTCTCTCGGGCACCGTGAGGGGCAGCGTGGAGGTGGAGGAGTCCACGGGGCTCCCGCTGGAGGCGGCGCTCCGCCAGGACGTGGAGGGGACCCTCGTCCTCGACCTGCCCGGCGTGGCGCGGGAGTCGAACCCCGTGATCATCGTCTCGTCGACGTCCCTGAAGCGGGTGGAGTAGCCCGCTCCCCTACTCCCCCGCCTTCAGCCGCAGGAAGTCGAGGAGGGCGTCGTACTCGACCTTCAGGGAGAGGTTGTGGTCCGTCAGGTTGAAGACCCCGATGGCCCGGTTCTCCCCGTCGAGGATGACGACGTCGCGGTACTCGATGCCCCAGGAGGTCCACACGGCGGCCTCCGCCGTGTCCTGCAGGAGGGGGAGGGTGCGGTCCGCCACGGCGAGGGGATTCCCCGCCTCGTCGCCGGCGTCGTTCACCGCGAGGAGGCGGATTGTCGAGGCCGGGTTGGCGTCGAGGATCTCCGCCTGCATCCGGTCGAGGGACCCGAACTGGTCCCGGCAGTACCCTCAGGTGGTCCGCACGAAGTAGACGGCGGTGACGCTGCCGAGGTAGTCCCGGGGGGAGACGGCCTCCTCCGCCGTGGCGGAGGCGGGGTTCACGTCCACGAGGGAGAAGTCCGGGGCGACCCCCTCGAAGGGGGGGTCGTCCACGCGGGGGAGGTCGAGGCCGAGGGACGTGCGGGTGGCGCGCAGGGCCTTCACGGCGGAGCGGAGCTTCGAGGCCCTCTTCGCCCGGACCGGCTCGGCGTCGGCGGCCTGGAGGCGGGCGTCGGCCTTCCCGATGCCGCGGAGCAGGCGCTCCTCGTCGCGGTCGGAGCCGGTCCTCCCCATCCAGGCGAGGAGCGCCGCCCTCTCGTCGAGGGCGTCGGTGCGCATGCCGTCCATGGCGGTCCCGAGGGCGGGGTCGAGCCCCTCGTCGCCGGGGAACACCCGGTCGAGGACGCGGCAGAGGGGACCGGCGTCCCGGAGGTCGTCGAGGAGGCCGTCCCGCGCGCGGTCGAGGCGCACCAGCGCGGAGAGGATCGCCCGCTTCTCCCTCGTCATGGGCTTCATGTCGGCGTCGATGGCCTCGGCCTTGGCGACGGCGGCGACCTTCACGGGAGCGAGGCGGGAGGTCCAGGCTGCGTCTGCGGGGAGCGAGAGGAGAAGGAGCGGGAGGAGGAGGGGGAGGAGCGGGCGGCTGCGCATGGGGACATTGTACCGCCGATGTTCGGGTTCGGCGGACCGGGCCCTCCCTCCTCACGGCGGTGCATCACGGATTCGGGGGCACAGGGCGCGGGCGGTTTTGGGAGAGGAGGACGGCCGTGGGGGCCTTGGCTCGTCGGGGAGGGGGGGCGGGATCGCAACAGATTGAATGGGGGGGAGAGCGGGCGACTCTCTTGAACACGGGGAAGGGGGAAGAGGGAGGGGGCCGAGGGAGTCCCCCACGGTTGCTCCTTCTCACTGGTTCTCACTGATTCTCACTGATTCTCACTGATTCTCATCTGTGCTCACATGATCTCACCTGCGCTCGCCTGTTCTCTCCCGTGCCCGCTCGTGCTCACCTGCGCTCACTCGTGCTCGCCTGGAAACTGAAAAGAGCAGACCGCACGGAACTCCTGGCCTCTGACTTCCCTCGCGCCCGTTTCGAGAGGGTGCGGTCCGATCCTTTCCGGACCGCACCCGACCGAAACGGGCGCCACCGCGGCGCCGCAGGCGCCGCGGAACCGCCCCCGGGAGCGCGCCCCCGCCCGGCCCCCGGGGGCCGCGGGGGGGGGGCCGCGCGGGCGGCGGCCGCCGCCCGG
>CAYJMF010000005.1:100764-106364 GCA_964370855.1 uncultured Planctomycetota bacterium
CCTCCTCCTCCCCGCCCCCCCGCCCCCCCCCTACCCCCCGTGCATCCTCTCCTCCCGCGGCATCCCCGCCATCACCTCCGCCTCGTGGACCGCCAGCTCCCGGAGCCTCCCGCGGATCTCCTCCTCGGCGAAGAGCCCCGTGGACCGGGCGACCTCCACGTAGGTCGCGTGGTGGCGCGCCTCGCTCTCCAGCAGCCCCTCGTAGAGGGCCCGCAGCTCCGGGTCCTCGAGCCGGGCCGCCAGGAGCCGCATCCGCTCGCAGGAGCGGGCCTCGATGAGGGCGCAGCAGAGGAAGGTGTCCAGCATCCGCGCAGGCTCGAAGGTCCGCACCGCCGCCGTGAGCCGATCCGCGTAGGGGCTCGGCGGGAGCCGCCGGAAGGGGATCCCCCGCCGCCCGCACAGCCCCACCACGAGCTCGAAGTGCTCCAGCTCCTCCCGGGCGATGCGCGACAGCGGCAGGGCGACCCCGGGCCGCTCCACGTAGCGGAAGACCAGGTTCATGGCCGTCGAGGCGGCCTTCTTCTCGCAGTGGGCGTGGTCGAGGAGGATCGTCTCCATCGCGGCGGCGGCCCGGTCCGCCCACTCCGGCGCGGTCTCGCTGGCGAGGTTGAGCATGACCCGTGATCCTAGTCCCCCCGGCGAGTCTGGAGATTGGAACCCCGGTGGGCGTAGACTTGCCCTCGGCCCGTGGAGATCACGACATGCCGGCGAAGCCGAACGGGAAGAAGGTCCTCGTCATCGACGACGACCCCATGGCGCGGGACATCTACCGCTCCATCCTCGAGGAGGCCGGCTTCGCGGTCCTCGCCGCCGAGGACGGGGAGAAGGGCCTCGCCCTCCAGAAGGCGGAGCCGGCGGACTGCATCCTGCTCGACGTCTTCATGCCCGGCCTCAGCGGCCTCGACCTCATCGAGGCCCTCGATCCCGACACCAGCGGCGTCCCCATCATCGTCATCTCCGGCGGGGGCCACGCCGCGGGGGAGAGCACGCTGCGCCTCGCCGAGTCCCTCGGCGCCGCGAGGGCCTTCTCCAAGGACTTCGAGCACGCCGACCTCCTGGCGGCGGTCCGGGAGCTGACCGGCGTTTGAGCAGCCGCCCCCTCCCTCCTCCCCGGCCCCTGGATCCCTCTCCCCTCCCCGACCCTCCTCGCCCATAATCCGTTCCGCCCGGGGGGGTCGGAGGAAGCTTGCCGGACGACATGGCCGCCGAGGCCGCCCGCCGTCTGGCGGAGGCCGACGACCTCCGCAGCGGCGACGCCCCCTCCCGCCGCTCCGCCCTCGAGACCTACCGCGAACTGCGCTCCTGCCTCGACCCCGCCCGCCCCGCCGACGCCGCGCGCCTCCTCTGGGCCTTCGAGAACGACCGCGATCGCGACGCCGTCATGGGCGAGATGGCCCGGGACGCCGCGGCCCGGGCCCCCGCCGGCTCGGACCTGCGCAACGCGGCCCTCCTCGTCTCCGGCCAGGCCGCCGCCGACGGCGGCCGGCCCGAGGAGGCGGAGCGGATCTTCGGGGCCCTCCTCGCCGAGCACCGGGGCACGGGCCACCGCTACGAGCGCCTCGCCTGCCTGAGCCTCGCCAAGCACTACGCCCACCAGCGCCGCGGCTACGAGGCCCTGGTCCTCGCGAGGAGCGCCGCGGGCCTCGCCCGCAAGGGAGGCCACCCCTACGACCTCTGCGTCGCCCGTTCGCGGATCTGCATGGCCCTCCAGGTCCTGCAGGACGCGGAGAGGCTCGCCGCCGCCGTCGTCGAGCTCGACCGCTCCCTCGCGGACCTTCCCCCGGACCGCTCCCGCCCCCTCCGGTTCCTCGTCGAGGGGTGGAAGGCGGAGGCGGCCCTGGACGCCGGGAACCTGGAGGCCGCCCGGGCCGCCATCGCGGCGCAGCGGGCCACCGCCGACGACCGGGGCTCCATGCCCGGCGACGACCGCCACCCCGTGTACCTCGAGGCCCTCCTCCGCTGGAACGAGGGGAGGCCGGAGGAGGCCCTCGCCCTCGTGGAAAGGGCGCGGGAGATCCCCGCCCGCCTCCCCGCCTCGGACCTCCCCCTCTCCCTGCTCGAGGCGCGCTGCCTCCAGCGCACGGGGCGCCCCGGGGAGGCCCTCCGGCGGCTGGTGGCCCTGCTGGATCTCGTCGAGGAGAGCGACGGGGAGGATGCCCTGGGGACGGGCCAGCGGATCCGCTACGCCGATCGGGCGGGGCGCCTGCTCCAGGAGGAGTGCGCCTCCCCCCCCGACGCGCGCCGCGCCTTCGACCTGGCGGCGGGCTGGGCTCTGCGCCGCGTCGTCGAGATCGAGCGGACCATGGCCGCCATCCCCGAGCTGGACGGCATCGAGTCCTCGGACCTCCGGACGCTGACGGACTACCGGAACCGCTTCATCCGGGAGCACGGGGAGATCCTCGACCGGCTGGCCTCCCTCTACGGGGGGGATTCCCCCCCGGAGAGCCTCCTCGTGGCGGATCCGGGAGGGGCGCCGGAGACCTTCTTCCGGTCCTGCGCCTGGTGCCGGAGGGTGCGCTCCGTGGACGGGCGGTGGCTCCCCGTGGGCGAATTCGTGCCCGACGACCGCCACCTCCGGGTCTCCCACGGGATCTGCCCGACCTGCCATTCCCGGTGGACGGAGCGGCTGCGTCCGCCGCCCCATCCTTGACCGGGGGGCCGTTCTTGCGATGATGGGGTCCATGCACCGCGCCCCCCTCCGCACCCCGGCCGGCTTCCTGCTCCTCTCCCTCGTCCTCGGCCTGTTCGGCGGACCCCCGGCCGCCTCCCCCGCCGCCGCGGCGGCCCCCGGCCCCCTCGAGGGATTCGTGGACTGGATGGCCGACGACGGGGAGTGCCGATGCAAGGCCGGCAACGCCTGCTGGCACTACCTCCGCGCCCCCGCGGAACCCCCGGCGGACGCCTGCTGGTGCAACTTCTGCGTGAAGGTCTCGAAGCACGACGGCAGCCGCGCCATGCCCGAGGGCTGGAACGAAATCTGCTGCAGCAACGGGAAGATGGACTGCTTCCTCAAGAGGCACGCCCTCTCCTGGAACATGGTGTGCTCGGACTGCCCGAAGAACGTGAAGTGCTGCAACACGCTGAACCCCGAGGCCTGCCCGAACTGCGGGAAGGTCGGCCCCCCCGCGCTCTCGGAGCGGCAGAAGGAGCTCGAGTTCCGGCTCAAGCGGGAGTCCGACCTCTTCGCGAGCCGCGACGTCGTCATCGTCTGGAGCACGCACTTCTACGTCGTGACGGACATCCCCACGCTCAAGATCCGCACCCAGGGGGGCTCCTACCGGGTCGTCGGGACCCACGAGCTGGCCCACATCTACGCCGAGCGCGCGGAGAAGGCCTACCGGGAGTTCATCCAGAACTTCGGCGACGCCGTCCAGCTCGACAAGCCCGCCGGCATCTTCCTCCCCAAGCGGGAATCCACGGCCGGCAGGATCCAGGCCCAGTACTTCTCGAGCCCGCGCACGAACCTCCTCTACGGAGGCTCCAGCGACGGGCGCGTCGCCGACGGGTTCTGCTTCAACGGGTTCTGCGCCTCCCTCGGGAAGCACGGGGGGGACGACGTGGGGCTCCACCACGTCGTGCGCCACATGCTCGGCCACCTCCTCGTCTCCTGCTGGACGAAGGTGGACGGCAAGGACCGCGTCCTCCCCCGCTGGATGTTCGAGGGGGTCGCCCACTGGCTCGGGAAGCGCCATCCCCTGCTCAAGGACGAGGTGGTCTGGTGCGCCGACGAGGGCTCCCCCATCAGCGGGAGCGGCAAGGACTGGCAGAACGACGCCCGCAAGATCGCCGGGGACCCGAAGACCGTCCCCGTGGAGCGGCTGCTGGAGAAGAGCACCATCGGGCTGCTCGACTTCGACGACCACGTGCGCTCGTGGTCCTGGTTCGAGCTCTGCCTGGCCGAGGACCGGGAGCCCTTCGTGGCCGTGCTCACCGCCATGCGCAACGAGATCCCCGCGCGCCAGGCGTGGATGGACGCCATGCACTGCACCCCCGCGGAGTGGGACCAGCGCTGGAAGGACCGCGTGCTCGGGCGGCGGCCCTCCATGGGCGCCACCCTCGCGGACAAGGGGGACGACGACGGCCCCGGCGCCGCGGAGCGGCGGTCCATCCGCAACGAGATGGACATGCAGAACCTGGTGGCCAAGATCCGGTCCATCGGGGTCTGCGCCGACCCGCGCACGGCGAAGGTCCTCGTGGAGCAGTTCGGGCGGGAATCGGAGGCCGTGCGCGAGGTGCTCACCGTCGTCCTGTCGAAGACCACCGAGCCGAAGGCCCTGGCCGCCATGCGGGAGTACGGGCTGACGGCGGCCCACCCCATGGTCCGGGCCTACACGGCGCGGGTCCTCGGCCTCGCCGGGGACGCCGCCTCCGTGGACGCCATCCGCCTCCTCGTCGAGGATCCCTTCTGGCTCGCCCGCGCCGAGGCCGCCCTCGCCCTCATGCGGGCGAAGGACCCGAAGCTCGCCGATTCCGTGAAGCCCCTGCTCTCCGATTCCGCGGCCAAGGTCCGCATCGCCGCCATGGACGCCGCCGCGTCGGCCGGGAGCGCCGCGGAGAAGGTCCAGTCCCTGGTGGCGGTCAACCTCTCCCACTCCGCCTGGCAGGTGCGGTCCGCGGCGGCGGAATCCCTCGGCGGCATCGGGGCCATGACCTCCGTCGAGGCCCTCATCGACCGGATGACGACGGAGGCGGGCCGCGTGCGGCGGGACTGTTACGAGGCGCTGAAGAAGGTGACCGGCGACGACCTCACGATGAACCCCGAGCACTGGGCCAAGTGGTGGAAGAAGGAGCGGGAGCGGGCGGGGGGCGGCCTGCCCGCGAAGGGGGAGGCCCCGCCGGACACCTCCATCGACGAGCAGCGCTACGGCCTCCAGAAGCCCCCGGTCTACGGGCTCCGCGTCTTCTCCGACCGCGTGGGCTACGTGCTCGACATGTCGAACTCGATGTTCAACCTCTTCGAGCCGGATCCCGAGGCCGTGAAGAAGCTGCGCCGCTCCTACAAGGGGGCCAACAAGTTCGACATCTCCCGCGAGGAGATCGTGCAGTCGGTCCAGGGCCTCGACCCGCGGGCGCGCTTCACGGTGATGGTCTTCTCCAACCGGCCCCGGTACATGTCGAAGGAGCTGGTCCCGGCGACCCCGGACAACCACAGGAAGGCGGAGTCCTTCCTGCGCTCCTGCCGCTCCTCCCCCGACGCCGGCGGCGGCGCCTCCCAGATGACGAGCTTCTACGACGCCTTCCGGGCCATCTTCGACCTCCCCGACGGCGCCACGCCGCCGGCGAACTTCACGGAGACCCCGGACACGATGTTCTTCCTCACCGACGGCGCGCCGACGCTGGGCGAGATCATCGACGCCGACGAGCTGCTGGCCTGGTTCACGGGACTCAACCGCTACGCCCGCATCCGCGTCCACGTCGTCGCCTACGGCAATCTCGGCATCGACACGCGGTTCCTCTCCGGCCTCGCGGAACAGAACGGCGGCGTCTACATCAACATCGGCGAGGCAAAGGCCGGCTCCTCCCCCGCCCTCCCCCCCACCACCCCGAAGTAAGGGGACGTCCTCCACTTTTCTACTTTTCTGTGGATAACTCCTCCGGAG
>CAYJMF010000006.1:0-22469 GCA_964370855.1 uncultured Planctomycetota bacterium
CCCCCCCCCCCCCCCCCCCCCCCCCCCCCCCCCCCCCCCCCCCCCCCGGGCCCCCGGCCGCCGCCCCGGGGGGGCGCCCCCCCCCCCCGCCGGCGGCCACGGGCACGAGGCGCCGCTCCTCCCCGGGGGCGACGTCGGCCCGATCCCTGTACCGGTAGAGGTGCACCTCCGCCCCCGGGGGCTCGCTCCGGAAGGCGACGGAGGCGGAGCCGAGGGCGCCCCGGGTGAGGGCGCCCTCGGGGTCGTGCTGCTCCGCCAGGGAGCGGTAGAACTCCGCAGCGGGGGCGTCCTTCGCCGCGTCGGCGTCCCGCCACTTCTCGAGGTAGAGGCGGACCCGGACCTCCTCGAGATCCCCGGGCGGGGCGCCGATGCGCTCCGCCCGGCGGAGGTGGTCGAGGACGGCGTGGAAGTCCTCCTCCCGGGCCCGTCGCAGCGCGTGGAGGGCCTCCTCCCCCCGGTCCAGGGCCGCGATGCGGTCCGGCCCCATCCACTGGGAGACGAGGAGGTCCCGGTTCGCCGCCGCCTCCCGCTCGAGGCGCTCCGCCTCGCCGCGGCCGCGGCGGAAGGCCTCGAGGTGGGTGCGGGCCAGCCCCACCTCGGCGGCGGCCTCGGCGCGGATCCGCTCCCGCTCCTCCGCCCTCCGCGCACCCGCCATCCACGCCAGGGTCGCGGCCCCGAGGAGCGCCGCCGCCGCCGCCGTGGCCAGGGCCGGCCGCGCCCGGGCGAAGGCCCGCAGGCGCCGGATCGGCCCCGGGGGCCGCGCCCTCACGGGGCGGAACTCCAGCACCGCCTCGAGATCCGCGGCGAACTCCCCCGCCGTCCCGTAGCGGGCCGCGGGCTCCTTCTCCAGCGCCTTCATGGCCACGACGTCGAGGTCCCTCGGCACGGAGGGGTTGCGGCGGCGCGGCGGGACCGGCTCCTCGTGGAGGATGCGGTGGATGACCCGGTCCACGGAATCCCCCTCGAAGGGGAGCTCGCCGGCGAGGCACTGGTAGAGGGTGACGCCGAGGCCGTAGACGTCGGCCCGCCCGTCCACCTTCCGCCCCGCGAGCTGCTCCGGGGCGGCGTAGGGGACGGAGCCGACGAAGGCCGTGGTGAGGGTGGCGGCGCCGGCCCCCTCCTCCCGGGCGACGCCGAAGTCGAGGAGCATGGGCCCGCCGTCGTCGGCGATCCAGACGTTGGAGGGCTTGACGTCCCGGTGGACGACGCCCCGCCCGTGGGCGTACTCGAGGGCCCGGGCGAGGCCGGCGCACCAGCGGGCGGCCCGCGCCGCGGGGATCGGCCGCCCCTCCCCCGCCGCGGCGCGGAGGATGGCGTCGAGGCCCCTCCCCTCGACGAGGTCCATGGCGATCCAGAGGACGCCGGCCTCCTCCCCGGAGGCGAAGACGGAGACGATGTGGGGATGGCGGAGGCGGGCCACGGCCCGCGCCTCGCGGCGGAACCGCTCCCGCGCCTCGGGGGAGGAGCGGAGGTCGGCGCGAAGCACCTTCAGAGCGACGCGCCGCCCGAGGGGCTCCTGCACCGCCTCGTACACGACCCCCATGCCGCCGGAGGCCAGCGCCCGCAGCAGGCGGAAGTCGCCGAGCCGCTCGAAGGGGAGCCCCGGCTCCGCGGGGACGGCCTCCGCCGCCGTCGCGGGGCGCCGGGCCGCGGCGATGCGGTGGATCTCCTCGATGCGGGCCCGCACCTCCGGCGAGACCCCTTCGCGCCCGGCGAGGAACTCCCCCGGGGCCGGCGGGCGGCCCCCGAGGGCGGCGTCCATGTAGGCGTCGAGGAGATCCCCCTCCTCGTCCCCCGGCGTCCCCTCTCCCGCGGGCTCCATGGAGGAGATGCTACCGCAGTGCCTTCTCCGCGATGTCGCTGCGGAACTGGGCCCCGCGGAAGCGGATGCAGTGCACGGCGCCGTAGGCGGCGTCCCGGGCGGCGGCGATGTCCTCGCCCAGGGCCGTGACGCCGAGGACGCGGCCGCCGGCGGTGACGACCCGCCCGTCCTCCACGGCGGTGCCGGCGTGGTAGACGAAGGTGTCGGGGCGGGCGGCGGCCTCCTCGAGGCCCTCGATGGGCACCCCCTTCTCGGCGGAGGCGGGGTAGCCCGCGGAGGCCATGACGACGCAGACCGCGGGCCGGGGGTCCCACTCCATCTCGACCTCGTCGAGGCGCCCCTCGACGGTGGCGAGCATCAGTTCGAGGAGGTCGGTGCGAAGCCGCGGGAGGACGGCCTGGGTCTCGGGGTCGCCGAAGCGCACGTTGAACTCGAGCACGCGGGGGCCGCCCTTGGTGATCATGAGGCCCGCGAAAAGGACCCCCCGGTAGGGGATCTTCTCGCGGCCGAGGCCGTGGACCGCCGGCACGAGGACGTCCCGCTCGATCTGGGCCATGACCTTCGGGGTGACGATGGGGGCGGGCCCGTAGGCGCCCATGCCGCCGGTGTTGGGGCCGCGGTCCCCGTCGAAGATCCGCTTGTGGTCCTGGAGGGGATCGAGGACGGCGATGGTGCGGCCGTCGGTGACGGCGAGCACGCTAGCCTCCTGCCCCTGGAGCCGCTCCTCGATGAGGATGCGCGCGCCGGCCTCGCCGAAGGAGCGTTTGACGAGCATGTCCTCCACGGCGGCCAGGGCCTCCGCGGAATCGTCGGCGACGACGACCCCCTTGCCGGCGCAGAGGCCGTCGGCCTTGACCACGACGGGGCCCTCGGTCTCCCGCAGGTAGTTGCGGGCGCGGGCGGCGTCCTCGAAGACGCGGTAGGGGGCCGTGGGGAGGAGGTACTTCGTCATGAACTGCTTGGCGAAGACCTTGGATCCCTCGAGGCGCGCGCCGGCCTTCGTCGGCCCGAAGACCTTGAAGCCGTGGGAGGAGAGGAGATCGACGACGCCGAGGCAGAGGGGATCCTCGGGGCCGACGACGACGAGGTCCGGCGCCTCCCGGTCGCAGAGGGCGAGCACCTCGACGAGGTCCGTCGGCTTCACGGGGAGGCAGCGGCCGAGGGAGGCCATGCCGGCGTTGCCCGGGGCGAAGACGAGGAGCGGCTTCTTCGGGCTCCGCGCGAGGGAGACGCCGATGGCGTGCTCGCGGCCGCCGCTTCCGAGGACGAGGACCTTCATCCGCTCAGGGTAGCGCGGCGTGCGGGGCGGGCGAAGGGGTATACGGTACCCGACCCGATTCATCGGGGGGGATACGGTACCCGACCCGATTCATCGGGGTTGGGTGACGGGCTCCCGCCCGGCCGGAAGTCGCGAGCCCAACCCCGATGAATCGGGTCGGGTACCGTATCCCCCTCCCATGGCACCGTGTTTGCGTCCTCGATGTCCGTTCCGGGCAAGGAGGTTCCCGTGGCGAAACATCGGGCCCTGTACCTGGCGGCGGCCTTCGCGGCGCTGCTCCTCCCCTGGCGCGCCTCGGTGGTTGCAGAGTGCAACACAGGGGTCCCCGTCCCCCCCGTGGATCCCCCTCCGCAGACGGAGGATGCGGGGACCCCGACGGCCAATCCCCCGGCGCCGGATCCCAATGATCCTCCCCCTCCCCCCGGGGGCGGAGGCACGCCCACGCCCCCCGACACCGGCCGTCCCCCCCCTCCCCCGCCCTCCACCGGCGGGGGGACCCCCACGGTGCCCGGAGGAGGCCGGCCCGGTACCGGAAGCGGTGCGAAGAGCGCGAACATGTCCGAGGGGGGCCTCGAGCACTGGGAGGACTGGTGGCACGTCCACGGGGACCGTTACCTGGACCTCCGCCGCCATGTCCGGGATTCGGAACGTTCCGCGGCCACCGCGGCCGGCGACGGGACGACCGTCAAGGGAGCGGACGGCTCCGGGGAGCCCGCCTGGGACCTCCGGGCCCGGGCCCTGCTCCTCGAGTCCTTCCACGATCCGAAGTGGACCGTGCGGGCCTCGGCGGCCATCGCGCTGGGCCGCTCCGGCACCATCGCCGCCCTCCCGGAGTTCGTCCGCATGGGGCGCACCCCGGTGCGGGACGTCCGCGGCAGCGCCGCCGTCGGCGCCGGCCTCCTCGGGGACGCGCTCATCGTCGAGGACCTCGGCCGCGTCGTCTTCGACCCGGCGGAGATCGAGCACCTCCGCGGCATCGTCCTCGTCTCCCTCGGGCTCATCGGGGGGCCCGACGCGACCCGCGTGCTCCTCGACTACCTCGACCCCGCCGCCGACGGGCGCCGCGCCGGGGGCATCGGGCGGACGCAGATGCTGGAGGAGACGGCGGTGGCCGCGCTCGGGATGACCGGGGAGCCGTCCTCCCTCCCCTTCCTCCGGAAGACCCTGGCCTCGGGGAACCGCTCCGACCGCACCCGCGCCTTCGCCGCGACCTCCCTCGCCCGGCTCGGCGACCGGGAGGCGATCCCGCTGCTGCGCCAGGCGCTCCGGGCCGACGAGGCGATCCTGCGCCAGGCCGGGGCCATCGCGCTCGGCTCCCTCGCCGCCGACGACGAGGCGGCGCTCCTCGATCTCGTCCGCACCGCGCGCGAGGACCGGGACGGGTCGACGCGCCGCTTCGCGCTCCTCTCCCTCGGCCGCGCCGGAGGCCCCGTCGCCCGCGCCACGCTTCTCGACCTCCTCGCGAAGGGCCGCCCCGCGGACCTCCCCTTCACGGCCCTCGCCCTCGGCATCGGCGGCTTCCGCGACGCGGGGCCGGCGCTGACGGCGCTCCTGCGCTCGACCCGGGACCCGGAGACCCGCGGCGCCCTCGTGGTGGCGCTCGGCCTCCTGCGGTGGACCGACGCGGCCCCCGACCTCCTCGCCATCGCCCGCGCCGCGGGCCACCACCACCTGCGCGGGGACTGCCTGGTCTCCCTCGCGCTCATGGGGGAGCGCGGGGCCCTCGAGCCGGCCCGCGAGGCGCTCGAGGCGGAGCACCCCGACGAGGGGATGGTGGCCGACGCCTCCGTCTGCCTCGCGCTGCTGGGGGAGCGCCGCGCGCTGCGCCGCCTCCCCGCGCTGCTCCGCGGCGGTCTCGTGAACGCGCACGGGGGCGCGGCCTGGCGGGTGCTCGGGCTGGTCGGGGGACCGGAGGTCTACGCGGAGATCGCGGCCATCGCCGGCGACGGGAGCCTCGCCGAGGCCTCCCGCGCGAAGGCGGTGGAGGCGGTGGGCGCGCTGCTGGACGGGCACGACCTCCCGGTGCTCTCGACGGTGGCCATGGACACGCCCTTCCTGCTGCTGCAGGGGCCGCTGCGGGCGGTGATGGGCCACCGGTAGGGCGGGATCCCGTTCGGCACCGTGTTTGCGCCTTCCATCACGGGTCCCTGCATGGAGGTTACCGTGGCGAAACACCGGGTCCGGCTCCTCATCCTGGCGGCGGCCTCCCTGGCGGGGCTCCTTCCCGCCGACGCCACCGTCCGCGCCGAATGCAACGACAACATCCCGGTCCTGGATACCCCCCCCATCGAGGGCGATCGCAGGCCCCAGTACAGGGGCGCCACGGGGGAGGACGGCACCGAACCCCCTCCTCCTCCGCCCGAAGGGGAAGGGGGAACGCCCACCCCGCCCGGGACGGGACGCCCCGCGCCTCCCCCGCCTCCGTCGGCGGGCCCCACCCCCACCCCTCCCGGCGGCGGCCCGGGGACCCCCACCCGGGGGGGCGGGAAGAACGCCAGCATGTCCGAGGGCGGGCTCGAGCACTGGGAGGACTGGTGGCACGTCCACGGGGACCGTTACCTGGACATCCGGCGGAACGTCCGGGAATCGGAACGTCGCGCGGCCACGGCGGCCGGGGACGCGACGGCCGTCAAGGCGGGAAGCGACGACGGGGACGCTCCCTGGGACCTCCGGGCCCGGGCGCTCCTCCTCGCCTCCTTCCACGATCCGAAGTGGACCGTGCGGGCCTCGGCGGCCGTCGCCCTGGGCCGCTCCGGCACCATCGCCGCGCTCCCGGAGTTCGTCCGCATGGGGCGGACCCCGGTGCGGGACGTGCGCGGCAGCGCCGCGGTCGGCGCCGGGCTCCTCGGCGATTCCCTCGTCGTCGAGGACCTCGGCCGCATCGTCTTCGATCCCGCCGAGATCGAGCACCTCCGCGGCGTCGTCCTCGTCTCCCTCGGGCTCATCGGGGGGCCCGACGCGACCCGCGTCCTCCTCGACTTCCTCGACCCCGCGGCCGACGGGCGGCGCTCCGGGGGCATCGGCCGGACGCAGATGCTCGAGGAGACGGCGGTGGCGGCACTGGGGATGTCCGGGGACCCGGCCTCCCTCCCCTTCCTCCGGAAGACCCTCGGCTCGGGCGCCCGCTCCGACCGCACCCGCGCCTTCGCGGCGACCTCCCTCGCCCGCCTCGGCGACCGCGAGGCGATCCCGCTGCTGCGCCAGGCGCTCCGGGCCGACGACGCGACCCTGCGGCAGGCGGGGGCCATCGCGCTGGGCTGCTACGGCCCCGACGCCGGTGCGGACCTCGACCTTGTCCGCGCCGCCAGGGAGGACCGGGACGCCTCCACGCGCCGCTTCGCCCTCCTCTCCCTCGGCCGCGCCGGGGGGCCCGCGGGCCGCGCCGCCCTCCTCGACCTCCTCGCGAAGGGCCGCCCCGCCGACCTCCCCTTCACGGTGCTCGCCCTCGGGATCGGCGGGGTGCGGGAGGCGGGGCCGGCCCTCGGGTCCCTCTTCCGCGGGACCCGCGACCCGGAGGTCCGGGGGGCGCTGGCCGTCTCCCTCGGGCTGCTCCGGTGGACCGACTCCGCGCCGGACCTCCTCGAGACGGCCCGTTCCACGGCCCACCACCACCTGAGGGGGGACTGCCTCGTCTCCCTCGGGCTCATGGGGGATCGCTCGGCGCTGGAACCGGCCCGCGCCTCCCTGGCCGATGACCACCCCGACGAGGGGATGGTGGCCGACGCCTCCGCCTGCCTCGCGCTGCTGGGGGAGCGCCGCGCGCTGCGCCGCCTCCCCGCGCTGCTCCGCGGCGGTCTCGTGAACGCGCACGGGGGCGCGGCCTGGCGGGTGCTCGGGCTGGTCGGGGGACCGGAGGTCTACGCGGAGATCGCGGCCATCGCCGGCGACGGGAGCCTCGCCGAGGCCTCCCGCGCGAAGGCGGTGGAGGCGGTGGGCGCGCTGCTGGACGGGCACGACCTCCCGGTGCTCTCGACGGTGGCCATGGACACGCCCTTCCTGCTGCTGCAGGGGCCGATGCGGGCGGTGATGGGGCACCGGTAGGGGTCTCCTCCCCGAAGAAACTTGCCGCCGGCACCCGGCATTGGGACGATGCGCCGCTCGGGCGCGAACCCGATCCGATCTTTGCAATTTGCGGTGCCGGCCGGCCGCGCCCACAATGCGCGCGCGGTCGGGGCGTAGCTCAGCCTGGCTAGAGCGCCTGCTTTGGGAGCAGGAGGCCGGAGGTTCGAATCCTCTCGCCCCGACCACTCGCACGCGCCGGTAGCTCAGGTGGATAGAGCGGGGGATTTCTAATCCCCAGGTCGAGGGTTCGAGTCCTTCCCGGCGCGCCACACGGTGGTGGGCATAGCTCAGTTGGTTAGAGCGGCTGACTGTGGCTCAGCAGGTCGCGGGTTCAAATCCCGTTGCTCACCCCAACATCCCGCGACTACGACGAAGACGACGACGAAGAAGAAGACAAAGACGACGACGAACAACGGTGCCTCCTTAGCTCAGTTGGTAGAGCAGGTGACTCTTAATCACCGGGTCGCAGGTTCGAGTCCTGCAGGGGGCACCACCCGCAACCTCTTGCGCCTCCGGTGGTTGCACGTTCCCCCCAACCATGACGGGAACCCCATCCGTCCCCGTCTTTCGCCCCTCGGGTGGGCAATTGGTGGGCTGAACTTCCCGGGTTGCCGCGGCCAGGGAGTGAACCGGCGCCGGCGCCCCGACGCCGAGGTCCATGCGGAACAACGTGTCCCGGGTCCGCGCGTCCACCATCTTGGCGTAGATCATCGTCGTGGTGACGGAGGCGTGTCCCAACACTCCGGCCAAGTCCGTGATGGCGCCGCCGCCCTCGAGGAAATGCGTGGCGAAGCTGTGCCTCAACGAGTGGAACGTGAGGCCCTTCTTCCCGGCGAGGCCCGCGGCGGCGAGCGCGTCCCGCCATCCCTTCCGGAACTCGGCATCAGGGAAGATCCGCTCCTCGTTCCCGGGGACGTGGTACTTCTCCGCGCGCCGGGCCCGGAGGAGGCGGAGCTCCTCGGCCAGGGCGGGATGCAGGGGAAGGGTGCTGGCGTTGCGCACCTTGGACCTGGAGAGGGTGACGGTCCCCGACTGAAAGTTGACGTCCCCCCACCGCAGCGCGAGGACCTCGCCGCGGCGGCCGCCCGTCAAGAGCGCGACGAGCACGAGGACCCGGAGGTCCCCGGCGCAGGCCCGCACGAGGGCGAGGGCCTCCTCCTTCGACAGGGCGACCCGGGCCCGCTTGGTCTCCTTCGGCTTCCGGACCCGCCGCGCGGGGTTCTCCGGGATGACGCCGAGGCGGGCCAGTCGGTTGAGCGCCGCGGCGATCCATGCGAAGTCCCGGGCGACCGTGGAGGAGGAGGGCTTCCGCTCGTCGGCGCGGAGCTCCACCTTCACGGGGGCCGTGGCCTTCTCCCCCGTCTCCCGGTGCGTCCTCCACAGGCGCTCCTGGCGCCAGAGGAGGAAGGCCTCGAGGTCCTGCGGGGTCACCTCGCGCACGTCGCGGGCGCCGAGGGGTGAGGCGGCAACCCGGCCCCGGACGGCGGCGAGCTGGCGGAGGGAGGCCGCGGAGAGTCCCTCGCCCCGCTTCGCCTGCCCGTAGGCGTCGAGGGCCCCGGAGACCGTGAGGACGTCGCCGCGGACCTCGGGCTCCGCGGGGCGCTCCCCCGCCGGCCGGTAGCAGCCGAGGAGGGCGGCGTCGCGAATCCCCTTGAGCCAGTCCTTCGCCTTCTTCTCCGAAGGGAAGGACCGAACCACCCACTTCGGGCCCGGCGCGGGCGGCGACGTCCGGGAGAGGGGGTTCACGCGGTTGCGGTAGCGGCCGATCCATGCGGCGCCGCGGGCGTAGACCTGGCCGAAGGGGCGGCGGGTCATCGCTTCCCCCGGAGCCAAGAGTCGAGGACCTGACGGTAGGGCCCCGGCTTCGGCTCCTCGCCGCACTCCCACCGGGCCAGGGTCTCCCGCCGGACCCCCATCTCCGCGGCGGCCTTCTCCTGGGAGAGGCCGAGGGCGAGGCGGGCCTTCACGATGCGGGCGGCGAGGCCCTTCGGGGGCCCGGCGTTGCGGTCCGCGTGGGGACCGAGGGGGCCGCCCATCCTCGCCTTGCGCTTCCTTCCTTGTGCCATGACGCGCAAGTGTAGCCTCCTCGCTCAGGGTGTCAAGCGGTAACCTGGCCCCTTCCGCCGCGGCCCGCGAGCACGCGCCCCCGGACCGCGTCGGGATCCACGGTCGCCGTCGGCCGCGCGTCCTTCTCCCACTCCACCATCCGGAGCCGGCGGACGTACTCATCGAGGCCGGACCGCAGGAGGAGGATCCGCTTCCTCCTGGAGCCCACGGTCCCGACACGGATGCAGGGGAGCGCCCCCTCGTTCACTAGGTCGTGGTGCGGGGTCTGCCCCCCTGGCTGGCTCTTGAGCGCGTGGGCGCCCGGGGGGGGGGGGCCCGCCCCGGGGGGGGGGGGGCGCGCCGCCGGCGGGGAGTCCTCCCCCGCCGCGGCGCCGGCGTCCCGGACGGGAGTCTCCGCGCCCATCTACCCTGCGGCCCCTTGCCCACCCGGAGGCATGGACAGGGATCCCGAGGTGGCCTTCGCAGCAACCCTGGCGGCCAAGACGGCCAGGGGCTCGGCCTTGCCCCGGTGGGGCCCGCGGTTGGCCTTCACGCGGGCCTCCTGGCCTCGGTCCTCCGCCGATGCACGGGCGACGTCTCGGGCCCGTTCGCGGCCGCGGGGACAGCGACAGCACTCCGCCTTGGCTGCCGTTCCGCGGAGGCCATCCCTGCACTCCCGGCAGATCGCCGTGCCGGGGGTTCCTCCTCCATGGCCGCTGTTTCCGTTCGGGGGTGCGGCGGCGAGAGGATTCACGTCAACGGCGGTTTGATTCTCGTCTCTACGTCCCGTCCCGTCACGTCCCGTCACGTCCCCGTAACTTACGGGTGTTACCGTAACGCCCGTAACGTTACTCCCGCCGTGAGGGGGAGGCTGCCTAGGAGAGGTGATCCCGGCACGGCGCTGTCTCATCCGCCGCATCCGGTCAGCGGCCGTGGGGTCCCCCTGGTACACCTTCCAGTCGAGGACGATCCACGCATCCCCGTCGTCGAGGAGGAGCTTCTCGCGCACGCAGGCGTCCACTCCACGGGAGAGTTCGCGCACCCAGGTTCGGAGACAGGGTCCCTTCACGTTGAGGTGTCCCGCGAGGATCTCCCCGTCCACGTCCGCCTTCTGGATGACCCCTTCCCAGGCCTGGGCCTTGGTCATCTCGAGGAGGGCCCGGTAGGCGATGCCGCCCCAGTGCCCAGCCCGGCGCATCCGGGAGTCCTGGGCGAGGGTCCCGGGCCAGCGGAGCCAAGGGGCGCCCATCAGGAGGTCGTCCTGAAGGTGGTGCTCACGAGGACCGTGCCATCGTCCGCGGCCGGCCCTACGATGCTATTCGGCATGGGAGCAACCCCTCCCTGTCGCATCATCCGGCCCCCGTGCTTCCCGGCGCGGGGGCCGGCTCGACTCCGGTTCATGTCGGTGGAGACTGGCCGAACACCGGCCGCGGGCGGGAACGCCCCGCCCCGCTATCCCCGTCCCCCTTGCTCCGGCCCCCGTCGTGGTCCCCGGAGACCCGGGGGATGATGGGGACCGAATCGTCCGTTTCGCCCCTGGTCACGGGGCCCGGCCTGTGGGAGCTCCGCTTCGGTGGGGCCGATGGGAGACCACGTCCCCGCACCGCCGGAGGCGGGGCCAGTGAAGGCCCAGGGGGTGGCGGCCCGCGCCCGATGCCCAAGGAAACGGCCACAAGAACGGCGCCGGCGACGGCCAGTCCGGTGCCGAGGTGGATGGCACTCAGCCCAGCGCAGAGCAGCAGTAGCCCCGCCCAGAAGTAGAGGTTGCGGATCATTCTTCCTCGGTCGCCCTCTCACCCTTGTCGAGCATGCCGAGCTCCGGGAACGGCCCCACGTCCTTCCACGCCGGGTCGTCGCGGGCCGGGCTGCAGCGGACCACGACCATGGGCAGCGGCCCCGGGCGGGCCTCCTCCAGGAGTGCCGCGATCCGTGTGTTGAGGTCCTCCGGCACCTCGGTAAGTTGCAGGAGCTCCCTTGCCCTCGTCAGGGCGGACTCGATGCGCTTCCCCCACTCGGCGACCGCGGGCGCGTTGCTGCAGGTGATGGTGCGGAGGCGGATGCCGAGGTTGCTGCGCGCGACGGTCTGGATCTCCTGGCGCATGGTCTCGGAACGCCCGCGGGCCGCCGATGCATCCAGGAAGGAGGC
Organism: uncultured Planctomycetota bacterium; assembly: GCA_964370855.1. Lineage (GTDB taxonomy): Bacteria > Planctomycetota > JAJSAM01 > JAJSAM01 > JAKLKS01 > JAKLKS01. Next base: position 11,356 of record CAYJMF010000006.1, read on the forward strand.
AAGCGCCGCCTCGAGGGCGGAGATGCACTCGAGCGCTCGCGGGTCTGCCTCCTGGGCCAGTTCCCGCCGGACGCGGGAGAGACCCTCGGTGACCTGGTCCCGTATGCTCCGCACTTCCAGCGCCGCCGCGGCGCGCCTGCGGAGCGCGGCCTTGTAGGCTTCCATCGTGGAGGCGACGTTGTCGTCTTCGGTGAACAGCCGCCGATTGGCCCTGGGCAGGTCCTCGTACTTCATGGTGAGGAGGGCATCGCGCTCGGCGACGAGAGCCTGGCGGGCCTGGGTGCGTGCCTCGGCCGCCGAGGTCTCGGCCTCCATGTCCCGGACCAGCCTCCGCCCGCTCGTGGTGTCCAGGAGCTTAGCGAGCCTCGCTACTGCGTCCCCTTCCTTCGGCATGGTGATTCCTCTCTGGCGCCCGCGGCGCCGGCGCCGTGTCCTACTCGCCGAGGGCCTCGATCCGGATGACTTCGAGGCGGCGCGCGGTGGGTTCTTCGCCGCCCGACTTGAAGGTCGCCGCGCCCAACCGGAGGATCCCGGCCTCCGCGGCCAGTCGTCCCGAGATGGCCTTCGGGGCCTCCCCGAACCGGTACTGGAGGTCATGGGCCCGGCGCTGGAGCGCCTCGAGCAGCTCCCCGAGGCCGCGCCCCGGCGTTGCCGAGATCTCCCTCAACGCCAGTTCCATCGCCGCCTGGTAGGTCCGCCTCTCCCTCTCCACCTCCAGGGTGGCCTCGTCGCGCGCCTCCATGGCTCGGGCCATCTGCTGGTGGTTCTTCTCGGTCCGGTCCCCGTTGAAGGTATGGCTCGCCCGGCTGGATTTCTCCTGCGCCTCGTCGGCCTTGGAACGAAGGTCGCCGGCGCACTCATGGGCGACCGCGGCCGCGTCGAGCTTGCGGGCGAGTTCCTCGCGCTTCTCCTGCATCGTCGCCTCCATGGCATTTCTCCCTTTGGCCCCAGGGGGCCGCCTAGACCCGAGCCGCGATGCGGATCGCCTCCAATGCGTCCCGGGGGACCGGCGACTCGCCTGAGCGGAGCGCCGCGGCGGCGAGCCGGAGATATCCGGCGTTGATGGTGCGGAGCGTCGTCCACCCCTGCGCGGTCTTGGGGCTCCCCATCTCCTCGCCGCAGTGGCCCAGGTGGTTGGCCAGGGCGAGCACCCCATCGTCGTGTGACTCGCGGAACACGCGGGCGGCCATCTCCCGTGCCCGGGTCACCCGGGCGCGGATCCCGTCTTGCTTCTCGTTGGCGGCCCTCTTCGTGCTCTGGGTTGCGTGGCTCCCGATCTCCGCGTGGGCTTTCGCCGCCGCCTCGGCGGCCGCCTGGGCCGGCGCCAATTCCGTCTCCAACTCGTCGGCCGCGGCATCGAGCTCCACGACCTCGGTGTTCTTGTCCTTCATGCCTGTCTCCTCACTGGTCCCGTCTTTCTCGACGTCGTCCAGGGACCCGGGACGACGGGGCTCCCGAGAGCCGCCGGCGGGAAGCACCTCCCGCGGATCCGCGGCCTTGGTGATGTCAAGGGTTCGCGGCCGAGCCCACAACGGGCCCCGACGGCAATCTCGGGATCTTGTTCACGGGCGCGTCCTGAGGTCCTCGCGCTTCTGCATCGTCGCCTCCATTTCGTTCCTCCTTCCGTGCGGCCCCTTGGTGAAGCCGTCTACGGCCACAGCACGGGCTCGTGCCCCGGCTTGAAGAGTGCGGCGAGTTCCACGTCGAGTCGCCCACTCCCCCGCTGCAGCTCCCCCGCCTTCGTCGGCAGCAGGCCCATGGCGACGGCGTGCTCCCGGGCCTCTCGGCCAAGCTGCTCTGCCTCCGCGGCAAGCCGCTCCTTCTCCCCCGGCCGGCGCTTTGCGGTGGCGGCCACCGCGGCCCGGAGGTGCGCGGTGAAGGCCAGGACGAGCGCCATGGCCTGGGGACGAACCTCCGGGCAGAGAAGGCCCTCCCGGAGCATCCGGGAGGCGAGAACCCGCCAGGTGCGGAGCTCCACCCCGTGGAAGTGGGGCGGAGGACAGAGGAGCGCTCGTGCATCGTTCTCCTCGGAGAAACAGGCCGGCGGACGCCGAGGGGAGGACGTGGGGAGATCCCGCAGGAACCTCATGGCTGCGCTCCTGGAGTGCTCAGTGCGCGCAGCGCCGTCGCCCGGGCCATCGCCCGGCACCGACGACAGCGGACCTCAGGGAGGACGACGGGGATCCCGCAGTACGCACAGGGGGTCAGGAGTCCGCGGAGCTCCTCGCGGCAGCGCTCGACGTCCTCCGGCCACCATTGGCGACGACCACCGACGAAGGCTGGAGCACGAACCCTGCCCGACCGCACGAGGACTTGAAGGTCGGACGGAGCAACTCCGAGGAGGGACGCGGCGGCGCCGGTCGTGACTGCCCTGCCGTGCATGTCCCCAGCGTGCGACACCGCGCGGCTGGAAGTCGACAGAGTCCCGTCTGACGGCTAGACCGAGATAAGGCCCGCGCGGTCCCTGCGCTGACGCTTCTCCCGCACCCCCGCGCGGACGGACGCCGCCTTCGTTCCGGGTGGGAGTCCCAAGCTCTCCAGGGTCGCCTCCCACCACCTACTCGTGCGTTGGGCCCCTGGGCGCTTCCCCTGTTGGCATCGCTCGCACCAGGCCCGCGGGGATCCTCGCTGGTCTTCGAGGGAGACAACCTCGGGCACGAGACCGCCGTCCCTGCGTCCAAGGCAACCGCCTCCTCCTGCGCACCGCTGGATCCGGATCCTTCCGATCTTTGCGGGAGCCCCGTCCAGGTACCCCGTGACCTTGGCCGCCAGAGGAAGGAGGATCCTCTGGGCCGCGACGGCCTCCCGAGCCGTGGCCCTCGTGTTAGGGTCCGGCGCCAGCTCCGGGCGGGCCAGGTCCGGATACATCGTGGTGAACTCCGACACGAAGCGGGCAACTTGCCGGCGATGGTTGGTGCGCATCCTCAGGGGGAAGCTCCAGACCTTGGGCCCGGCCGCCGGGATGATGGGGACGCAAAGGCCCCAGTGGACGATCCACCCGAGCGGTGGCAATTCGGCCGGGACTTCGCTGCTGCCAAAGAAGTCATCATCCGGACAGTCGGGTGTCCGTAGCACCGCCGGGAATCCCCCCAAGGTCGCGCAGGCGAGTGTCTGAACGTACGCGCTGAGCCAACTCCGAAGGGACCTCTCGTCGAGCCCCCCAGGCGGGTCCTTGGCAAGGGCATCGACGAATGGTCCGATGCGCGCCGCGAGCTCGCGGCCCCTGCCGACCTGGTCGTCGTCATCCCACTCCACGTTGAGGTCGATTGGGCGCAGCCCAGGGAAGGCCCGCGGGGTGACCTCCGGTGGCACGAGGAGTCCGGGGTACGCGGGGACCACCGCGAAGGGGGCATCGAGAAGGGCCTTGTCCCTGAGCAACCGCCACGCCTTCCACGCCCTGTCCATTCGCTCGGTCCTCACGGTGAGGGGCCGTGGCGGCCGGGACCGAGCCGGCGCGCCACGAGGCCCATGGAAGGTGACGGGTTCATGGGGCCCGCCGTGGAACCTCTACCATCCCGAGGGGACATCACCGGGGCGGGACGCCAGCTTGAGGAGGCCTCGTGGCCCGTGGCCCCTGCTAGCGGAGGGACTCGACGATGCGGCGCCGCTGCTCTTGGCTCCGCCGCGCGGCGGCGAACTCCGCGGCGATCTCTCCCTCGGACACGCGAAGGCGACGGACCCGCGGTTCGGCGAGGTCGAGGGACGCGAGGGCGACTTCGTCGCTCCGAAGCCCCGCCGCCTGGCGGTCCTGGAGCATCCGCCAGGCCATGGCCGGGCGGCCGGCATCGAAGGCGGCCTTCAGAGTCCTCGCCATCCCGGCCCCTTCGCGCTGGATGACGTCGCGCGCGTCGGCGGAGTTCCGCGGCAGTCCAATCAGCATGCTCCCCCTCCTGGGGTGGGCGGCCGCCCCGCGGGCCTCGGGAGCTCGGCCAGGAGCTCGAACACCTCGAGAGCCTGGGCCGCCCGCCGGCGCCGGTCCGGATGCCGCAGTGCGCGCAGGACCACGGTGGAGACGGGGATCCCGCCGACAGAGGAGGCCTCGAGGGCGAGGCCCCGAAGGAGTCGGGGCTCAGCGGCAGCCGGCGCGCGCGCGGTGACCATGCTTCAGGAGTATCACGGGCGGGCCCCAGGGTCTCCTTCTGCGGTGCTCCCGCGGCCGGGCCGGTGAGGTCGGGAGGATTCCGCGGCCTTGGCCGTGGGCGACTCCCCGGTGACGTTCCCCGTCCACCCGAAGCGCGCCAGCTCGAGGCCCTTCGCGGCCTTCCCCCTCTCCTCCCACGGCGACCCGTTGCGGGTGTTCCCCGAGAAGAGGGTCACCCCGACCAGGCGGCCGTCGCGGTCCACCCCCAGGACGAAGTGGAACCCGGTCACCTTGAAGACCACGGCCCGCGCGGGGGGCGCCGCCGGGTAGGGGAAGGCCCCGGCCACCTCGGCGGTCAACCCGGTCCACGGGTGCCGAGGCCGCGGCCGCCGCCGGCGACGAGGCGGGGGCATCCGGAGGGGGCCTCCGGCGGGGACATCGGGGGGGTCCTCCACGGGTGCCTCCTCGGGGCGCACCCGGCCCCAGGCGCTGCGGTGCCCGGGCCCCGAGTGCGGGGGGCTTCCACTCTACCCACGGAGACCCCCTGCCAGACCAACGCCCCCCCGATCTTCGCTCGGGCAAAACCTGACGGCGCGCGCAACGGAGGGCATCCACGGTCGCAGAGCCCCCCCCCTCACGTTCCACCCCCCCCTCCCCCCCGCCTGCTGTCTGAAGGTTTTGCATGATGAAAAATCCACCACCCACCCCCCCCCGACCGACCTATCCACCGTAGGTGGCGGCCGGGGCTACTGCGGCCTCCGTGCGGCCCCCACGCGGGCCCGGACGACGGTTCTTGCCTCCGCCGCAGCCGGGGCGACGATGCCCACGAGGAGGTCCCATGCGCCGCGCCTTCGGCTCCACCTTCCGCCGCCGCCGCCCCGACGGGTCCTACCTCCGACACTGGTACTGCAGGTGGACCGAACCCGCGCCCGAGGGCCCCGTGAGCCCCTCCCCGAACCCCAAGGAGGGCGCGGCGCCGCCGACGGCCTCCCCGCAGCCCGCGGGCGCTCACCGTGCCCCGCGGGCCCGGCGCCGGCTCCGGGTCGCCGGTCTCACCCGCGCGTCGGCCGAGCAGCTCCTCGACGCCATCGAGGCGGAGCAGCGGCTCGCCCTCGAGCTCGCCCGCGGTGCCGCCCTCCCCGCGGCCGACGTCGCCGGCGGCGACGGCGGCGAGGAAGTCGTCGCGGCCGACAGTCGCGGCCACGACGGCGCCGGCCCGAGCACCACCCCAAGGGGAGGAACCTCTCCGGCCGAGGACGTCGCCGCGGCCGTCCGGCGCGAGGCTGCCCGGGCCCGCTCCCTCGCCGGCGTCGCACCCGCGGTCCTCAACGCCTGGGCGGCGATCCTGGCCCCAGGGACGATGCGGAACCGGCGCGCCACCCTCGCCCGGTGGGCCGCCCGCCTGGGTCCCGGCCCCGTCTCCGCCATCACGGCCGCCGACATCCAGGCCGCCGTCCGCACCATGCGCGGGCAAGGCCTCGCCGCCTCCACCGTGGCTACGGAGGTAGGGATCCTCAGCGCCGCCTTCCGCACCATGGCCCGCGAGCTCCGCCTGCGCCTTCCTCCGAACCCGTGCCACAGGGACCAGGGCCTCACGCTCCCCGCAGTCCACGCGAACCCTCGCCCCCACCTCCCCGCGGCGGCCGTGGAATCCTTCATCCGGGCATGCCCCTCCAACATCCGGCCCCAGGTCGTTCTCCTCGCAGACGCCGGGCTCCGCCCAGGCGAAGTACTCGGCCTCCTCTGGGGCGAGGTCTCTCTCGATCTCCGCGCTCTCCTCCTCCGCAACACCAAGACGCACCGGGGCCGGACGGTCCCCCTCACGGACCGGGCCGTCGAGGTCCTCGCCGCGGCCCGCACCGAGCTCCTCCTCCAGCCCTCACCCTCGAGCCCCGTCTTCACCCTCCCCGAGCGGCGCTTCCGCGATCTCTTCCGGAAGGCGGCCCGCGCGGAGCGGCTCCCTCGCCTCGTGCTCTACAGCTTCCGCCACGGGCTGGCCTCGGGCCTGCTCCAGGAGGGAGCGCCCATCTCCGTCGTCCGGGACCTCCTCGGACACTCCAACGTCCGGACCACGGACGTCTACCTCCGGTCCCTCCCCGACGACGCAGGGCGCCAGGCCGTTGAGGACCTCGGACGAGCCCGTGCGTCGGCGAGCGTCAGACCACCCTCCCTGTGAGCCCGGAGACCAGGGCCTCCTGGTCCTTCACCCGCTTCACCACGGAGGCCCGGGTCACGGGCATGGTGATGGGCTTGAGGTCGTACCCCTTCGAGTTCATGACCCGGCCCGCGTACCGCATCTCCATCTTCCCGTCCTCGCCGCGGGTCACCTGGCAGGAGAGGATCCGGACCTTGAGCTCGAGCGCCTCGCTTCCCGTGGCGTAGGGGCCCCGGGTCTTCACCGTCACGATGTCGCCGGCCTCGAGGAACATGACACCGGGGTGGGCCCGCCAGCGGCAGGGGTAGGGGTGAAGCGCCGCCTGCTCGGCGAGGTGGCGGAGCATCCGGCCGGCCTCGGTCTCCCGGGTGACCCCCACCATGGCCACCTCCTTCACGTTCAGGGGGGTGCCCTCGGCGAGGTCCTTCACGGGGAGGAGGAGCTCGTCGCGCTGGTAGTTGTTGAGCTCGTTCCAGAACTGCCCCCCGATGTGGGTGGGGGTCTTCCCCCAGGGCTCGAGGCTCATGTGGAAGCCGTCGCAGTTCTGGTTCGGGGAGTCCACGTCGTCCACGAAGGTGTAGACCGGGGGCCCGTCCTGGTCGAGGGGGAAGCGCCACTTCGCCCCCTGGAGGGAGGCGAAGCAGTAGGCGAGGAAGGCGAGGTCAGCGGCCGCCTCCATGAGGCTCATGGGGGTGTCGAAGACCATGTTGAGGCGGCAGCGGCGCTCCCCGTTCCCCGTGGCGGTGGCGGGCTTGGCGGTGCTGTCGCCGGGCCGGTAGACCCACTCGTCGCAGAAGTCCGCCGCGGCGATGAACCCGTCCCCCGTGGTTGCGGGCCTGAGGCCTGGCGGGATCGCCCCGTCGCTCTGGGTGGGCCCGTCCACGCCCATGAGGAAGTCCATGCCGGTGAAGAAGTACCCGCCCCCGTAGCGCTCCTTGAAGGCTCCTTCGCCGGAGGTGACCAGGTCTCGCAGCGCCAGCATAGGGTTCTGGGAGGAACCGAGGTCCCGCCAGATGGTCTGCCCCGCCACCACCGTCCGGGGGTCGTAGACCTTCCCCCGGTTCATGAGCGCCGTCACCCGGAGGCTTCCCCCGGAGGCGGCCTCGGTCGGGAGCCCCGAGAGGGCGAGCAGCGTGGTCCCGGGGTAGGAGAAGCCCTCGAAGAGGACCTCCGTCAGGACCTGGAAGTGGAGTTCGTGGGAGACGAGGGGGTCCGTGGTGACGGCGGTGGTCCGGGTGACCCGGACGTCGTAGACGCCGCGGTCGAAGGCCTCCAGCGCGTCGAAGGCCGCGGAATCCCCGGTGTCGATGAGGTCCTGCCATGCCCGGCGGATGCCGATCTCCCACCGCACCGGCTGGCTGCGCGCGGCGGAGAGCAGGAACTCCGTCCCCGAGGGGGACCGGAGGATGACCCAGGGGGTGGTCCCCACCTTGCGGTACTCGATCCGGATCTTCGCCGTCACGGGGGACGTGCCACCGTCGTCCTTGTACTGGATGAACCCCCGCGGGGCGAGGAGCACGATGCGGAGGTCGTCCACCTCGGGGAGCTTCTCGATCCGCTCCCCGTCGACGTCAGGGATGGGCTGGTCCTTCTGGAGGAGGGTGACCTTCGGGTTGTGGCTGTTGTCCACCTGGTCGGTCCACCCGTAGATGGGGGCCTGGTCCGGGGTGCCGGGGCGGAACTCGATCTTCAGCTCGGGGATGTTCGTCGTCACGTAGGAGGCGGTGACCTTCTTCCCCGCGGCGACGGCCGTGCCGAAGACCGCGCGGGCGCGGCCCTTCACGTCCCTGTACACCGCCATGTCGGTGGTGCCGAGGTAGGAGTAGGTGGCCTCGATCTTGTACCCCTTCGGGGGCCACTTGAGGAACGTGACCCGGACCTTCCTGGGGGAGAGCTTCTGGGCGCTCCACTTATAGGTCCCCACCCGCCGCAGCAGCTCCGCCCGGGCGTAGCCGGGGCCGCTCATGAAGAGCCGGATGCTCCCCTCGAGGACCCTCTCCCGCTTGTCCGTCCGGACGATGTCCTTCTTGTAAACCGCCACGTGGGGGATCCCGAACTCGTAGGTGGTCGCGGGCTGGGCCGGCACGGAGGCGTCGAGAATCTGGGTGGCGCTCTTCTCCGTGAAGGACTTGACGACCCCGTCCACCTTCACCTCGACGGCGGGCTTCTCGTCGGTCCCGAGCCACACCCACTTGTCGAGGAACTCGAAGGTCTTCTTCGTGCCGTCCCCCTTCCCGAGGGAGACGTCGACCTGGGGGTCGTTGAAGACCTTCCGGTCGTTGATCTCGATGTCCGTGAAGGACTCGTTGGGGCCCTCCATGCCCCCCACCCACTTGAACCCCTGCTTCTTCTGGGCGTCCACGCCGGGCGTGCTGTTCTCCGCGACGGAGGCGACCGATTCCTGGATGACGGGGAGGCGCACCCGAAAGACCCCGTAGCCGATGGGCAGGAAGGCGTCGCGGCCGCGGGGGTTCTCGAACTGGTCGATGCCGAAGTTGGGGCTGTTCGAGAGCGTCTTCTGCCGGGGGGGCTGGGGGGTGAGGGCCGTGCCGGCGACGGTGCCCACTCCGGAGATGATGAGGGGCACCCCGATGTACCCCATTTGGAAGATCGTGAGAATCACGCCGGCGAGGATCTGGAGCCCCCCGATGACGTAGCCGGCGTTCTTATTCGCCATGAGCTGCCCCCTCAGTCCCCGGTGGTCTCCACTCCACGGCCCGCGGCCGGCCCCCGCAACGGGCCGCCGTCTCCATCGTGGCGCACACGGCCGCCCTGTCCACTTCTACGGCCGGTCGGGGTCCAGTGCCACGCGGTGGACCGTCTTCTCGCGGTAGGCCCCCTCGAACCGGTTGTGCTCCTCGCCCCCGTTGCCCGCGTGGCGGCGGAGCCCGTTGAAGCACTCATCGTTGCAGAACTTCCTGTTTGGGACGAGGAGGGGAGTCCCACAGAAAGCACAGTCGCTGGAGGTCCGGGCTGTGTTCAGCCGCGGATACGGGCCGGGGTCCTTGACCCTCTCCGGGAGATGCCCGCAGCGCGGGCAGGGGCGGAGGCGCTTGGAGGGACGCGGCCTCACCCCGAATCGCGCCTCCTCCGCGCAGTGGAAGCACCCGGGGATGCATGGAAGGTCCCCTCCGAAGAGGTAGCAGGCGCCGCCGGGGCAGCGATCCCCGGCAACCCTGATGACCAGGACCGCCGGTGGGGGGATCGGATCACCTGGGGGCCGTCGCCTGTAGGTGCGGTGAACCTGGATGGGGACCAAGAGCCAGGGAGGGGCGTCCGCCACTCTCACGGAGGAGTAGACGCTGGCCGGGTTCAATGCGGGAAGTGCGCCGTGGGCCCGTGCACGGAAGTAGTGGGGGACACAGAACCCGCGCCGGAACCGCCGGCGACCGCAGACCTCGAGGGTGCAGAGAGGGGCCGGCGCGCGGCCGAACGTCGCGGGGGCCTCGGCCTCGGATGGAGAAGGATCTGTGAGAGGAACACCAACGGGGAGCACCGGCGAAGGAGCGGGAAATCCAGGGCTCGCGGCCATCGGTTCCATGCCCAATTCTCAGCCGAGACCGTGGCGGAGGCAATATCACGGAGGATCGCTGCCACCACCACCATGGGACCTCCGGTCAGTCCGGGGATGGCGCCCATGCTCTACGCGGCCGGCGGCGGCGTCGGCTCACCTCCCGGCGGAGGCTCGCCAGGGAGTCCCTGCCGCCTCCCGTCGAGGACCTGGCGGACCCGTTCCGGCGCACCGCCTCCTGCCCATCGCGTGTAGGTGTGCGTCGTTCGGATGTTGCTGTGCCCCATGACCGCGGCGACGTCCTCGATGTGGGTGCCCCGGGAAACCAGGTCCGCGGCGAAGGCGTGCCGGAGGTCGTAAGGCGTCAGGGCCCCCAGGCCCGCGGCCCGTGCCGCGGCCTTGACAGCGCCGAGGAGGCGGGCGTACCCCATGGGAAAGACCAGGTCCTCGGAAGCAGGCGCCTCGGGCAAGGCAGCGCGGCGATGACGGAGGACGTCCGCGGCCGCGGCGCTCAGGGGGAGCGTCCGGGGCTTGTACGTCTTCGTCCGGTAGAGCTGCACCGATTGCAGGTCCGTGGCGACTTCGCCCCACCTGAGGCCGCGCAGCTCCGAAGGCCTGGCCCCCGTCTCCACGAGGAACGTCACCGCCGCCCGTTCCTCGGGCGGCGTGGCCGCGACGAGCGACCGAAGTTCAGCGACCGTCAGCATCCGACGTCCTCGCTGCTCGACGGCCGGGAGCCGGAGGTCCTCGAAGGGGCTCTCCAGGCGGAGCCCCAGGCCGCGCAGGATCCGGAAGGCCCCCGAGAGGGTCTTGACCTGGAGGCGCGCGCTCTGGGGCGCGAGCCCGCGGCCGCCGAAGGCTCGCCCCTTCACCATCCGGTCGATCTCGGCCTGGATGACTTCCTTCGTGACCGAGGACAGGGGCATGTCCCCAAGCCACGCGCTCCAGTGGCGGAGCTGGATCCTCCTCCCGCGCAGCGTGACGGGCCGGACGGAGCTCGACCAGGCGTCCAGGATGCGGTCCTCGAGCTCGTGAAGGGGCCGCAGGCCATCCGGAGCCGGCCCCCCGCGCCTGGCCCGGGCGAGGTCCAGGAGTCGCTTCTGCTCCTGGAGGAAGTCCTCCGCCTCCCTCCTCGACTCGAAGCCCCGCCGATGGCCGCGGCGGCCGTCGGCGTCCGTCCACCGAACCGCCCACCCACGTAGCGAGCCGTCGGCCCGGGTGTCCCTGTACACGGTTCCGAAGTATCGCTTCTTCATGGTCCCTCCCGAGGAGGGGGCGCCAGGCCGCCCCCCCGCCCCCCCCGCCAATACACCCCCCCCTACCCCCCCGCGCAAGCCTGGCTACGGCCCGTCCCGGAGGGGCAGAAC
>CAYJMF010000006.1:22479-81325 GCA_964370855.1 uncultured Planctomycetota bacterium
CCGGGGCCCCCTGAACCGGTCCCCTAACAACCCCACCTACCCCCCCCCCCCCCCGGGGGGCCCCCCCCCCCCCCCCCCCCCCCCCCCCGACATGACTCCCGCCGCTACCGCCAGGAGCTCGCCTGGATCCGGACCGTCCGGAAGGCGAAGAAGCTCCTGAGCGGCCGCCCGAGGAGCTCGGCGAGCGCAGCACCCTCCGTCGTGCTAGGACCCTCGCGCCGGCGCCGGCGAGTCGGCCTCACGGCCTCCCACCGCAGGACATCCGCTGCCCGGGTGCGCAACCCGGGGACCGCCGTGCGCACGGCCGCGGCAAGTTCAGCCGGGGAGTACCCCGACTTCCTCCGCGCCCACGCCAGCTTCCTCCCGTCCATCGCCGGCTCCATGTACTTCCCCGACCTCCTCGTGCGTGCGAGCGTGCTCCAGTCCGACCTCGGCATCTCAGCCTCCTCTTCCGGGAACATCCGTCCCGGGCTCCGTTCCAGCGCCGCGCCGGCCAGAGCGGCGGCGATCTGCCCCTCCGGTGGCCGGCGCCGCGGGATCCACCCGCGGCGAGGCTGCGAAGGGCTGGGGTGAGGAGGGGGGCGGGCCCGGGCGCTGGGGGGGACATCGGGGCGGGCCCGAGCGAAGGGGCCATCCCCACGACACTCCACCCTGGTCTCCGCCCGGAGCCGGACGGCTTCCACCTCGAGGCGATCCGCCGCCGCCCGCAGCGCCGCGGCCCGGGCGAGGAGGGCGGCGGCGCGGCCTGGGGCGGCGGCCTTGGCCTTCCTGAGGGCATCCCGCCGCCGGGCGCAGGGAGCCGAGCAGGTCTTCCGCCGGAGCGCCCCGGCGCGGCCCCGGCCCTCGGTGGACGCCCGGATGGGTCCGCCGCAGGCATCGCAACGCGGGACACCCCCGGAATAGGGCTTTTCCGGGGTAGTCACCAAGACGGCGGGCCCGCCGGCAAGGTCCACGGGGGGCGCAGAGGAGGGCTCGGCGGCGGGGATCCGCGTGGTCATGCTCCGCCCCCGTCCCCGGCCGGTGGGGACCCGGATCCGGGTGGGCAATTGGTGGGCTGTCCAGCTTCCTCGGCGGACTTTGCGGACTTGGCGGACAAGTCGCCAGCCTCAACCCCTTGTCCTGCAACAGGTAGGATGCCGCTCTTAATCACCGGGTCGAAGGTTCGAGTCCTTCAGGAGGCACCACTCCACCCTTCCCAAGTTCGGTCCCCGTACGGACTTCCGCCCGTTTCTCCGTGGAGTCTCCCTCCGCGGAACCGATCCGCGGGACCGCATCCATGACCCTGGGTGCCCTCGAGGTGCCCTTCGGATTGCGGCCTGGAGTCATGGGGGCACTCCTCACCGATGTCCTTCCTTCGGCGATCCAGCCCGAAGAGCATCTTGGAGCAGACCACGAAGACCGCCCTCCTCGATGCGCCGCCCGGCACGCGAGGCGCGTCACTGGCCTGGCTTCAGTCGGACGCACCCCACCGCCACAAGAAGTCCCGAACTGGAGTTGCCCCGCCCATGCGGAGTTCGGAATTGGTGGGGCAACTCCAATCCGGCTGGCAACCCCAAGCCATGGAGGAAAGGAAGGCGCCCGTGGTGTCCTACTACTTGCCCCGGCGTTGACCGGCTCGCTCACCCGGCATCGCCGCCCCGCGAAGATGCCTCCGATCCCTTCTTCCCGGGCCGGAGCCGGGGGACCCTCGGGGCCGGCGGCGGGGAAGGGATGGCTCCGGGGATCCCGCCGGGTCCGCGCGGCCCCAGCCGCCGGCACAGTTCCCCGTAGGCGGCGAGAAACAGGGCGCAGCGCCCCGGCATCTCCCCCGCGGCCTCGGCCATCCCCTCCACCATGCGCCGGAGCGGCACCCCGCCCCGCAGTTCCTCCACCATGCGGGGGCCCCGCGGGGCGAGGAGGCGGAGGGTCCCGGCGGGCATGAGGGCATCCGACGGAGGAGGGGGAAGCAGGCGGGTCAGGAGGTACTGGGGGAGGTTCCATGGCAGCCAGAGGATCCCGGCGATCAACCCGAACACCCCGTCGGAATCCCCGGACCCGAGGAAGCGCCCCATGGCCTGCCCCGCGCACTCCCTGCAGGCGACGGTGGAGAGGTACTGCCAGACGTGGATCACCACGACCCCCCCGTGGGCGGCGAAGGCGCGGATGAAGAGGATGCGCCGGGTACGGGCCGCCCTCCCGCACAGGCGGCAGAGGCCGGGCAGGCACTCCAGGACCCTGGAGAACCGCCCGGACATCGCCCGGAGTGCGAGGGCCTCGAAGCCCACCTCGTCGGTGGAGGCCAGCGCCCGGGCCGCGTCGGTGAGCGCGGCTTCGTCGAGCCCGTCGAAGGCCTCCGCGATGGTGGCGGGGGTGTAGACCCACCCCGGCACCGCCCTGGCCCGCTCGAGGACGACCGCACCCAGGAGGATGAGCAGCAAGGCCCCGGCGAGCAGCGCCCATGGGACGGCCATGCTCTCATCCCGGCCCCAGGCGACGGGGAACACGATGAAGACCACGAACAGGAGCAGGACGACACCCACCCCGACGAGGAAAGCCCCCCCGGTCTCCTTCCAGCGGAAGGTGGGGCCCGCGTGGATCGAACGGCGCTTCCTGGGGGCCATGGAGCAACTCCGGTCGGTGGGAGGGGGCGGGACGCGCCCAACCTACGGGGATGCCGGGACCCGATCAAGGTGCGCGTCGAGCGGCTGCCGGATTCGCCCTTCACGGGTGGTCGCTCCCACCCATGGCCGGGCAACTCCAGACCCCCGCTTGTTTCCCCGGGAGCGACGGCCTAGGCTGGTGGGAAGCGGGCGAAGGGAGGTGGTGGTGAGTTTCATCATCGGCACGACGCTGTTCGGGAAGGTCGACGAGATCCCGGAGGTCGGGCACGTGGCCACGGTGTTCTTCCACGTGTGCTTCATCCCGCTCGTCCCCATGCAGACCTGGTTCATCCTCGAGGATCAGGAGGGCGCTCCCCTGGTCGGCTGGAACGGGGCGAAGATCGAGTCCTGCGGGAAGTCCATCGGGCGGGCCTACCTGCGGAGCCTCCTCTTCTGGGCGACGCTCTACTTCGCGCTCTCCGCCGTCCCCGGGCTGTCGGAGGGCATCGGAGAGACGATCCTGAGGAGCCTCGCCGCCGCCACTTGCCTCGGCCTCCTCTGGTTCTCGTACTCCTCCAACAAGGCGACCCTGGGCCGCGCCCTTGAGCTTGCCGAGAGGGCGCGGATTCCCCGGTCGGTGGTGAAGGCCAAGTACGGCGACCGTAGCCGGGGCCGGGCCTCCATGGACCCTCCCCTTCACGGCTGTGTTGTCGGGAGGGCGCAGCCGGGTGACACGGAGCGGCAGGAGGACCTTCGTTGAAAGAAGGGAGCGTCTTCCCGGCCGCCCCGGAGATCCCCGCCTCCCGGCCCTGCGTGCGGGGACCGTGGAGGGTCCTGCTGGCCATCGGGGCCGCCTGCGTCGGAACGACCACGGGACTCTCCGGACCCGCCGAAGGGGACTACGACTCCCTGCTCGCCACCGGCCGGAGGGCCGCGGGGCGCGGCGAGTCGCGGGAGGCGGGGACCCTGTTCTTCGAGGCCGTGTCGCTCGACCCCGACCGGATCGACGCCTACGGCGAACTCGTGCGCCTCCACAGGGACGACAGGGACCGGCGGCTCCGGTGGACCCTCGAGGCCGGGAGGATCGCGGCGACTCCACCGGGGGGCGTGGCGTTCCCGGCGACCTTTCCCCTGGTTCCTTCCGAGGACCTCTCCGTGGTCGCGGCCATCGCCCGCAGGCGCCGCGAAGTCCTCGAGTCCGTTCCCCGGGCGGCGGGGACCGCCGGGAACCCGGGATCGGGAACCGAACGGGAACTCGCCCGGCGCCTCGTCGAGGGACTGACCCGGGGCGCTCCTGCCATCAGGGGGGAGTTCCTGCGCCGGGTCGCTCCCTCCACCCCGGTGGTCGGCGGGGACTCCGGCGCCGCCGTCGCGGCACTCGAGTCCATCGCGAACCGCTCCGTCGCCCAGGGGGATCCCGGGACGAGGTTCGAGGCCGCTCGGATCCTCCGGGGGCTCGACGCCCAACGGCTCCTGTCCCCCGGACGCGACGCTGCCGCCGGGAAGGAGAGGGTGACCGCGTCCCCCTTCAGGCTCCTCCCCGTCATCGATGCCTGGCGTTCCTTTGAACGGACCACCCACACCGCCGAGGAACTGGCGAACCTCCCCTCACCGGCGGGCCCGGAGGACCGGGAGAAGTACGGGAACTGGACCCACCCGGCCTCCACCCTCTCCCCCGGCGGGTTCTATCGCGTGGAAACGACGTGCGGACTCCAGGCCCTCCAGGTGGCCGCCCGGGACATCGACCGGATCCACGGGGGCCTTGTGGAGTGGTTCGGGAAGGACCCCTTTCCCGCCGGTGCGCGGGGAATCGTCCGTCTGGTCGGGACCTACGCGGACATGGAGTCCGAGGGGGGTACCAACTGGTGGGCCCGGGGGTTCCAGGACGGCGACAGGACCACCGTGCGGGCCGCCTTCATGGGTCGCATCGGGCTCCGCTCCTGCCTCACCCACGAACTCACGCACCGTTTCGACCAGGCCATCTACCCGGGAATGCCCGCATGGCTCCTCGAGGGCCGCGCCGTCCATACCGAGATTTGCATGGGCGGGGGCGACGGCTTCTCCCTGGACGAGTCCCGCTGGTCGGGCTCCCAGGTCGTGGATGCTCTCAACGCCGGGCTGACCGGCGCGAAGTCCCTTCGGGCGCTGCTCGACGGGAAGACCGACTACCGGTTGAACTACTCCGGAGGCTACTCGCTCTGGCTCTTCCTGACGACCTTCCGCGGTTTCGACGCGACGCCCACGGCGGATCCCGTCTTCCAGGACGGCATGGCGACGTTCATGGAATCCTGCCGGCGGCCGGCGGAGAACCGTTCCGGCGCCGCCGCCTTTGCGCTGGCCTTCCTCGACGGCTCGGGGGGAAGACCCCGGAACTTCACGGAGTTCGCCACCCTCTTCGACCGGTTCCTCCGGGGGCTCGTCGTCCCCCCGAAACCCCCGGTGCCTCCTCCGCCTCCGGAGCCTCCTGCGCCCCCGGTGCCCCCGGAGCCGTGGCTCCTCAAGTGGCGGGACGCGCTCAAGAGCAGGGGCCGGGAGCCCCTTGCCTGGGAGACCGACCGGTGGCTCGATGACCGGGGAACCTGGCCCATGGAGAGGACGCGCTTCGGACCTCCCCCGTGGGGCGAGGACCTGGCCCGCCGCGCCGCGAACCTCCTGCTTGGGGAAGGACTCTCCGACGCGGCCGTGGCAGCCGTGGAATGGGCGCTCGGGGTCGACGAACCGACGGAGGGACTCCTCCGCGCCTGCGCCGCGATCCACCGGGAAGCCGGGGATCCGGCGGGGGCGTGGGCCGCGACGAGGCTCCGGCTCCACCTGTTCCCCGGGTCCGGGGATGCGGAAGCCGGACCGCCGCCCGACTCCTGGCGGCCGACGGTCGGCGCCGCGGCGGGGTTCCTCGCCTTTCTCGCCGCCACGGAGGAGAGGCTCGTCAAGGAGGGATGCCCGGCCTCCGCGAGGGCGGTCCGTGCGGAGGCGGGCACCCTGTCCAGCCTTCTCGGGTGGCCGCCGGCCCCTCACCTCCCTTCGGAGAAGGGTGAGGGCGACCCGGGGGGCGCCTGCTCCCCCTGGAACTCCCTGCTCGCGGGCACCCCGGTGGAGACGCCGTGGGCGCCGCTGCAGTCCGCCGCCTCCCCGGAGTGGGGAATCCGGCGAAGCGCCCCCTGGCATCGAACGGCCGGGACGGTCCTCCTTCTCGGGGAACCGGAGGGGGCATCCACGTCGCCCTCCGAGGACATGATGGCTTCGGTCCTGGTCGGGTCGAGCCGGCACGTGGACGGGGCGTACACGGTGACGCTGGAGGTGAGGCCTTCGACCCTCGACTGGGAGGCGTCCGTCGTCCTGGGATTGGATTCCCACGGGAGGGGGATGGAGGTCCGCCTCCGGGGGTCCCGCAGCAGGCGGGATCCCCCCACCACCGACTCCGAGCACTCGACGGCCTGGATCTCGATCTCGGATTCGCGCCCCCTGGACCAGCGCTTGATCCCCGCCCACGAGAGAGTGGAAGTCGGCGCCGCGGGGAGGTTCCGCCTCACCCTGGACGTCGCGGGCCCCCTCCTCGGCGTCGGGGTCGACGGCGCCGACATCCTGCAGGTGCGCCGGACGACGAACGCCCCCATCGAAGGGGCCGTCGGCTTCTGCCTCCGCCGGGGAGTGGTGGCTTTCGTCGATCCGAAGGTCCGGGTCCACGTGGTCCCCGGTCCCGACGAGGCCTGCCCCTGCGGCGTGGGGGATGTCCCCCTGGATCCTGCGGGGGCGAACCCCTTTCCCTGGCCCCGGGTGCTCGGAAGGCGGGTCCGGGGCCTGGTCCCGGGGAGCGCCGGGGGGATCCTGCTCTGGTACACGGAGGCGAATTTCCCCGCCCAGCGGACGCCGGCCGCCGTCCGGGCCGCGGTCGCAGCCCGGTCGGAGGCCCTCGGCCCCCGCGCCCCCCTCTTCCGGGTGACGGCGTCCCTCCCTCCGGATGCTCCCGTCGAGGGAGCGGCGGAGGGCGCGCCGCCCCGGGGGCCGCCGGAGTTCCCTTCCCACGGTGCCCAGCCCGAAGTGGCGCGCAGGGTCTGGCTCCGGGGCGCCGGCTCCTACGCCAAGGAACTGGAGACCGGTGAGATGGACCCGTCGCGACGGGGGATCCTGGAGCAGGTCGTCGGGGACGTGCTGGAGAGCCCCTTCGAGATCCTCTACGACGCCGGTGGCGTCGTGCGCCACCTGCGTGGCCATTCGCCGCGCGGAGCCTGGCTGCGCGGGGACGAGGGCGCCGGCCTGGTCCGGCTGCTCGCGGGCTGGTAGGGTTCAGGAAGCGACTTCCGGGTGCCCTCTGGGTGCCCTCTTTCACGGACTCCATGGACTCAGTGGACTCCATGGACAACAGGCCGCCGCAAGTACCTGCAGAATCTGCCCGTACGGGCTTCCTCTCAATCACCGGGTCGAAGGTTCGAGTCCTTCAGGAGACACCACTCCACCTCGCGAGGGGCACGGCGGTCACGACCGCCGTGCCCTTCGCGATTCTGGCCCCCCTCTCTCGCATGGCACCTTCTCGGGTGGAACCCGCCGGCGCGGCTACGATGGACGGCATGGACCCGGACACCCGGGAGGGGAACCCGTGAAGGCCGCCGTCGTCCTCGCCGTCCTGGTGCTCCTCCTCGCCGCGCCGCCCGGGATCCGGGCCGAGGACGCCCCCCCCGCACCGGGCGTCCCCCGGGACCGCCTGCCCGTGCTCGGTACCGTCGGCGACCTTCCGGCCGCCGGGTCGCGGGTCGTCGTGGAGGTGCAGCCGCAGGGCTGGATGACGGTGGACGGCCGGACGACGGACTACGCGGGCTTCCTGAAGACGCTGCGCACGCGCGCCGCCCCCGGCCGGCCGGAGAAGGGCCCGTCCCCCCTCCACCTCGTGCTGCGCGTCGATCGCGATCTCCCCTGGCAGGCCGTCCGCTGGATCCTCGCGGAGTGCGCGGCGCCCGACGTCCGCGTCCGGCGCGTGCTCTTCGCGGCGGCCCCGGAGGACGGGGGAGAGGAGGGCGCCTTCGCGTTCTTCCAGCCCGAGGCACCGCTGCCGGAGGCGAAGTCCTGGCGGTTCGAGCTCCGCCTCCGGGAGGTGCGCGAACCGCTCTGCCCGGGCGACGTCTACGCGTCCATGGACACGCTCAGTTCCAGGACGGACCCGGCGGAGTACTACGCCTCCGTTTCGCTGAAGGCCGTCCCGCGCATGGCCACGGGGGACGTCCTCTCCACCGCGGACATGATTCTCCGGCGCGGGACCCGCGACCTGCGGCTCGAGGGCGCGGCCCCGGAGACCGTGCCCGACATCGAGCAGGCCCTGAAGGCGCTTCCTCCCGCCGTCGGCACGTACTCGCCGTGGCAGAGCGGCCCCCTCCGCCCCTTCGGGGAACGCGCGCGCCGCCCGCCCCCCGTCGCCCGCGTGAAGGGGGCCCTCGCCGGGATCTTCCCGGCCGCCGCCCCGGGACCGAAGGAGGCTCCCGCACCGCCGAAGGCGGAGCGGGAGGTGAAGATCGCCGGCACCCCCGGCTTCCTTCCCCGCATCGGGGTCGTGGGCGACCTGCCGCCGAAGGCGGAGCGCATGGTCATCGACGTCGATGCCCGGGGCCGGACCGCCATCAACGACCGGGTCGAACCGTTCGAGGCGATCGAGGAGGCCCTCTCGGCGGAGGCGGGGCGATGCGCGTCGCCGAAGTCCCCCGGCGTCTCCGACCTGAACGTCGTCCTCCGCCTCGACCGTCGCCTGCCGTGGGCCGTGGCCCACCGGCTCCTGCGGCTCTGCGCGCGCACGCGCCCCCGGGTCCCCCGCATCTTCTTCGGCGTCTGCCCCGAGGACGACGGCCCCGAGGGAGCCGTGGCCGCCTTCGAACCGCGGTTCGCGCGCCCCGGCGAGGAGTCCGAGGAGATCCCGGAGGGGCGCGCCTTCGCGGTGCGGATCGGGAATCCGCCCGGCGCCCCCGCGGGGTCGGTCCCCCTGGATGTCCTCGCCTTCCTGCGCGACAAGCGGGGCCCCTCTCCCGGGGGCGGCCCGTGGCTGTTCCGGTTCAACTCGTTCCCCGACAGCCAGGTCGGGACGGTGCTCGAGGTCTACGACATGGTCCTGCGCTGGGGCGTCCGGAACATCACCCTGGGCTGCAGTTTCGATGACGACGGCAAGGGCCCGGTGGAGCTGCTCGACACCTACCCGCCGACGGGCGCGCCTCCCCTGTTCTTCGTCGGAGAGGACGTCGTCCAGCCGGGCTGTTCAGGATGGATGGAGCTGCCCATCCGCCCCCGCATCACCGGCCGGATCGCGGGCGCGACGAACCCGTTCCTCGTCCTCTCCGTCGCGGCGCCGCGGAAGAAGGCGGAACCGGAGGACGACGACGAGGATCGCTGACGCCTTCCATGTCCTTGAGGAGGCACCACCGCCCTCCCGTCACCGGTGGACCACCGAGATCTCGTCGAACCACGCCTCCTCGCGCCCCTTGGACCGGCCGCCGGTGGCGACCTCCACGACGAGCAGGACCTCCCTCCCGGCCCAGGGGTCCAGCGGAGCCTCGATGCTCCTCCAGGGATCCGACGCCCGTTCCGGTTCGCCGCCGAGGATCTCCTCCCGGAGCCAGTGCAGGTCGTCCGCGAAGACGCCCAGGCGCACCACGGTGTCGGATTTGCCGGCGGACTCCCCGACCTCGGCGCAGGCCCGCACGAGGAGCGCGGAGCGCCCGCCGGGGACGCGCACCTTGCGCAGGATGCGGGCCGGGACCTTGCCGTCGACCTCGGGGTGGAGGCCGAGGGCTCCCTGGAACGCCCCCCCGGGACCGCGGGCCTTCGGCGCGGGTGGGCCCTCGAGCCAGCGGGGCCAGCGCCCCGTGAACGCGGGGGCCGCGACGGAGACGGAGAGGAGGCTCGCCGCGTCCTCGAACTTGAGGGAGAGATCCGACTCCGCGGGCAGGAGGCGGAGCAGGTCGGGGAGGGGGAACATCCCCGGCTGTGCGCGTGCGGCCTCCTCGGCCTCGCTCCTCGCCTCGGAGAGGGACGGGAGCACTCCCGTCACGGGTTTCCCGTCCGGCCGGGCGAGCCGCACGCAGAAGCCGCCGGCGTCGCTCCCGCTCTCGAGCCCCAGCAGGAGGCGGTGCGCCCCCTTCTCGAGACGGACCGGAATCCCCGCCCTGTCGGGGGTGCGCCCCTCGTGGAAGTGGCCGTCGTGGACGAGGGTCCCGTCCAGCAGGAGGCGGAAGCCGCTGTCGGCCCCGATCCAGATCACGGCGTCCTGCGCCTCCTCCGCGTGGAGGTAGGCGAAGGCCCAGGCGACGGTGCCCTTCCCCGCGCCGAGCGCCGCCCCCAGATCCACCCGGTCCGTGGCGCTGCGCCAGGCGCCCCACCGGACCCCCTTCCCCGCCAGCGCGTTGCCATCGCGGGGGCGGACGTCGCCCTCCTTGAACGGGGGATCCCCGAGGAGGGCGTCCGCAGGGTCCGGCAGCGGACCGAGGAGCAGCCAGCGGCGGAGGAACGGGGTGCCGGGCGCGGGCTTCACCGGCCCGGCGGGGGCCGCGGCCACGGCCTCCCCCTCGGTGGGCGGCGCGGGAGCCCGCCCGGCCAGCGTGGAGGTGGCGCGCCGGAGGAAGAGCAGGGCGATGCAGGTCTCGTGGAAGGAGCCCCAGTCGCCGTCCTTCTCCTGGGAGGCGACGAGGACCTCCGCGCCCTCGCGGTACCAGTCCTTCCCGCCGATGCGGTCCCTGCCGGCCACGGCGGCGATCCTCTCGATGCCCCAGAGGTAGTAGGCGTGGGAGAAGTCGTGCCGGAAGGCGTGCTCCCCCTCGAAGCTCGAGGTGGCGATGAACCTCCGGTCCATGTAGTCCCATGCGCGCTTGAGGACCTCCCGGGCGCGGCGGACGAGGGGGCCGTTCTCGGTGCGCTCCGGATCGGCGCGGGCGGCGGCGATCTCGAGGATGAGGATCCCCGCGCCGGTGCGGCTCCCGGTGGCGATCCTCGGCTCGCGGTTCGTGGAGTAGTAGAAGCCCCCCTCCTCCGTCTGGTGGACCGGGATCCGGAGCAGGAGCCCCGACCAGGTCCCGTCCTTCACCTTGAACCCGTGGCGCTCTGCGGCCCAGAGCCCGAGGACGGCGAACTGGGTATTGGAGATGTCGGTCTTGCGGCTCTCCGGGGAGTACGCCCAGGTGCCCTCCTTCTCGACGACGGCGTCCTCGAGCCACCGCGCGACGGCCTGCACCTCGGGGTCCTTCCCGGGATCACCCAGGGCGTCCAGGGCGAGGATCCAGAGCGAGGCGCCATAGACGGTGGTGGGCTTGCGGTAGCGGAGCCAGTCCACGGCCTTGCGGACCGCGGGGTCGTCGGGGGTGACGCCGGACTTGAGGAGCGCGTAGAGGGCCAGGGCGGTGACGCCTTCGGGGTGGTCCTTCTTGTACTTCGAGTCGAAGGAGCCGTCCGCCGCCTGCCAGGAGCGGATCTTCGCCACGCCGCCGTCGATGGCCCGGTTCACCTGCGCGGCGAGGGAGTCGGCCCCGGCCGCGGGAGCGCCGGTCAGGGCGAGGGCGGTGGCGAGGAGGAGAGCCCCTGCCCTCATGTCCTGATTCTCCCCGGTGCCGGAGGCCATCCTATCGCACCCTGGCGCGGCCCCCCATCGTTCCACCCCGGCACGGAGCCATCCCTGGTGAGCACGCTCCCTGCACGGGGGGGAAAGCGGATCGACTCACGGTCCTCGAGCGCCGCACTCGCCGAGGCGAAAGGACCGGGTGCCCGGCTACCGACGCTCCATCGTGGCCAGGACCTCCGCGGTCTTTCCCGCCTCGACGGAGACGGTCTCGACGCGATCGAGGAACCCCGCCAGGGAAAGACGGACCGTGTACCGGCCCGGCGAAAGGGCGGGCTCCACGTTGCAGGGCCCCGCGGTCATGAGTTCATCGTCGCTGAACTGCAGGCTGTAGGCTCCCCGGGAGACGAACGTGGCGGGCACCTTCCTCCCCTCGGGGTCCTCGACCGTGCACACGGCCCCGAGGTACTCCCCCTCGGGGTCCTTCGCCGCGATCCGAAGACGGCCTGCGGGGCGGAGTCGGAACCGGACCTCCTGCTCCCCGGATGCGGGGATCTCCACGACGGCGGCCTCCTCGAGGTGGAGACTCTGTCCTCCCTCCCACGTGCCTCCCGCCCGGACCACCACGAGGTACTTCCCCGGTTCCACGTCTGCGACCCGGAAGCGGCCGTCCGTCCCCTCGAGGTTGCGTGTGAGGCCGGTGACCTCGCGCTCGGCGGAAGGGACGTCCTCCTCCTCCGGGGGGAAAAAGGCCAGTCCGGCCTTCCCCACGCCTCCTCCTCCCGGGTTCTCAAGGATGACGATGAGCGCACCCTTGGGACGCGGAGTCGTGAAGTCGAGGTTCTCCTCGTGTTCCGTCCCCGCCTCAGTGGGCACCTGGATGGCGCGGGATCCCTCCTTGCCGAACATGTCCGCCTGGTACGTGGCGCCGGCCCGGGCGATGAAGTCCAGGGTGCCTCTGGAATCGGCCTTGGCGTACTTGCCGAAGAGGACCCTCCCCTCCCCCGAGAGGAAGATTCCCGCCCCGGGAGCGGGCAGGCCGTCCACCCGGACGTGAAGGAGAAGGCGTACCGTCGCCGTGGCGAAATCCACGTCTTCCGCAGGGGCCCTCACCTGTCGGCGAGAATCGGAGAAGGCATCGGGCAGGGCATCGAGCCCCTGGACGCTCTTGACCTGGACCTGCCACTCGGTTTCGTCCAGGCCGGCGATCCGGTAGCGCCCGTCGCTCACGGCGGTCCCCGTGGCCTCGCCCGCCTGGAGGCCGTCCTTCGACCACGCCACCTCCCGGCCTCCCACCCGCAGTCCCCGCAGGTCACCCATGATGGATTGCGCACCAACGACGGCCCCTGCCAGGGGCTGCCCGCGCGCGTCCACGACACGCCCGGAAATCGAGGCGCCCTCGTCGAGGACCATCTCAGCGACGGCCGCGTCTCCGCCCGTCGCCTCCCGTGCGGCCGGCCTCCTACCGGATGCCGCGGCGATGACGAGGTAGCGCACGCCTGATCTCAGGCGGAGCCGCCATTCACCCTTGATCTCGACCCTCGCCTGGTCCACGGCGGGCGCTTCCGGTCCCTCCGAGGTGAGAGGGAACGCGGCCACTTCCGCGCCGGGGATCGGAGCTCCCCACCCATCCACGACCCTCCCTTGAAGGACCGCCGCGGGAGCCAGGGTGGCGTCGAGGGAGAGGACGACCGGTCCCTCCGCGGCGGCACCGGCCGGCACGGGCACCTTCTCCGTTGCGGGAAGGCATGCCGGGTGGTCCATGGCGACCTCGATTTCGGGGATCTGGCCGCCTCCGGCGAACACCCCGCTCACGTCCAGTTCGACCGTCCCGTCGAGCGCCGAGGCTCCCACCACCGTCTCGGGGGAGGCTTCCAGTCCGAGGGACGTCACTTCGAGGCGGGCCGCGACCTTCGTTCCCTGCGGGATCCCACGGAGTCTCCCGCGCAGGATAAATCGACGGGCGGTGGGCTCCGGCTTCGGGGCCGTCCCCTTCTCCGGAGCACCTTCCGGCCCGGGGCCGGGGGCCGGCGGCGGAGCCTTCTCCTCCCCCTTCCCCGGCACGCCCCATGGAGCCGGGGCCGGCGCGGGGACGGTCGAAACCGGCGGGGTTGCAGGTCCTCCCTGTTCCGTGCCAGTCCAGACGAGCGCCGCCGCTCCGAGGAGAAGGAGGAGGACGCCCCCGGCAGCCATCACTTTCCAATGCCGCATGGGCGCATACTCTCCCTCGCCCTCGTCGGGACACCAGGCGGTCACGACCGTGTTGACGCTCGTGGTCCCGACTCCGGATCCCGGGGGTACCCTACCACGGCAGGGCGGATCGGAGTCCTGAGCGAAGTCGGGGAGTTCATCGGCCCCCGGAGGGCTGCCGAAAAAGCAGGCGCGGGCCTCCCCCCTCGGGACTTCAGTCCCAGCGACCTACCGGAAGTCCACCGTCGTCGAGGTGTCTCCCGCCAGGTCGACGCGCTCCTCGCGGGGTTCGGCACCGGGGATGAGGAGGCGGACCGTGTACGCGCCCGGGGGCAGGACGAGACTCGACAGCGGCCCCGCGAAGGCGCGGCCGAGGCCCACCTGCGAGGCGACGAGCGCACCGCCGGCGTCCCGCACCTCGAGCCTCGCCTCCCGGCCGCACCGCTCCTTCATCGGATCGTTGACCCCGGCCGGGGCATAGGGAGTCGGCAGCCGCGGGTCCTTCGGCACCAGGAAGAGGATCGCCGTCGCCGCAGCCTCCAGGACGACCCGCACCTCGGTATCCCCGGTTCCGACGACCAGCGGAGAGGGCGCCCAGGGGACGGGCGTCCGCCAGACCTCCGCGGGGTAGAGGAACTCGCCTATCCGCTCGCCCCGGAAGGCCTGGAGCCGCCAGCGGCCCGGGGGCACGCCCTCGATCCGGAACGAGCCGTCGGCCAGAACGACGGCCGACGGGTTGCGGAGCGGCCACCCGTTCCCTTCCACCGGCACCACCTCGACCCGGACGCCCGCGCCGTCGGCGAGGGAGCCCACGACCGCAGCACCCCGCTCCAAGGAGATCGCCATCGCCGCCGGTCCCCCGCCGGAGGACACCTCGACGCCGTCGACGGCGGCCTCCCTCCAGCCCTCGGCCCAGGCCCGCAGGGTCCCGCGCCCGGCCGGGATTTCGGCGATGCGGGCGACCCCGTCCTTCCCGCTCCACGCGACGAATCGCCCCGCCGCCGACTGGAAGAAGACCCAGGCGCGCTCCACCGGCCTCCCGTCCGCCGCTCCCGTCACGGTCACCGCCAGCGCCCCCGTGGGCCCCTGGTCCTCGGAGGGGAGCACCAGGCGCACGTCGGTGGTGCCGGCGGGGACGAAGCCGAGGGGCGGGGTGAGGAGGGTCCGCCGGGCCGCGTTCCGGAAGGCCCGCAGGTGGAACGGGGAATCCGGGAGTTCGGTGAACGCGAATTTCCCGTCGGGACCGGTGACGCAGAGGGTGCAGAGGAGCCGGGGGTGTTTCGCCACCGCCATGGGATCGAGCGGGAAGGCGTCCTCCAGGGGGACGTCCCCGTCCTTGATCCAGACTCCCGCATCGTCCACCGGTGTCCCGTCCGGGTGGACGACGATTCCCTCGATCGTCCGGCCGGGCTCCATCACGACCACGACCTCCACCGGATCCTCGAAGGAGGGACCCGGGGTCGCCTTCGTCCGCCCAAGCCCGAATCCGGCGGCGCCGATGGTGATCGCCCGCTCCCCCCCGCCGCGGGAGAAGCCGAGCATCGCCGTGCCTGCGGCGTCCGTGGGCACCTGGCGGCTGTACGGCTCCCCCCCATCGACCAGCGCCCCCCGCACGGGGGAGCCGTCCCCGCGCGTCACCCGCACCCGGACCCAGTCGCACTCGATGGGAACCAGGACGAGGTCCGGGGTGGTGAGGACCCCAGGGACCTCGAGGCGCACGTCGGCGACCGCCCTGCCTCCCCGCCCCATTCCCCAGGCCTGACGCGAGATTCCGGCAATCAGGCGGCCGGAGACCCCCTCGGCCGGGACGGCCACCCCGATGAGCCGGAACTTCCCCTCCCCGTCGGAGATCACCGAATCCCCGGGCACCCCCTCCACGCTGGAGGGGAAACCCCGGGCGGCGAATGCCGCCCCCCCCTCCGCGGGGAAGAACAGCACCTGGGCCCCGGCGACGGGCCGCCCCGCGCCGTCCACCACGCGCCCCTCCAGGATCCCCTCCGGCTGGACGCGCAGGAGGATCTCCCCCACCGCGCCGTCCTCCCCCGGGCGCACGTCCACGAAGGCCCGCGCCCTGCCCTCCTTCCATGCCCCGGCCTGGAGGAGGGGGGTCCAGTCCCGCATGTTCCCGTACTTCGGTGGTGCCATGGGCGGCGGGCAGTCCTCCAGGGTGAAGGTGCCGTCGGGTCCCGAACGGCAGCGGGCGACCTCGCGGAATGCGCCCGGGTTCAGGACGCCGCTCCCGAGCAACGGGAGGAACTGCGGCCCCTCCCCTGCCCGCCACCAGAGCACCACGAGGGCGTCCGCGACGGGGTTCTCCCCGGCCCCCTCCACGACCCGGCCGGAGAGACGCACCGCGGGCGCGAGGGCCACCCGGGCCCGGAGCCCCTCCGGATCGGGGACCGGCTGCAACCGCTGGATGCAAAGGGCGAACCCCGGGGCCCGGACCTCCGCGGTCAGGGCGAGGACGTCGAAGGCGACGCTGAATGCCCACGAGGGGGCGTCCAGCCCCGCCGCCGAACGGCGGGGCTCCACCCCGATCGCCCCGAAAGTCCAGGCACGCACCTCCCCCGCCCTGTCGGTCTCGAGGACCTGCTCGTCCGTCAGGAGGCCCATCTGCTCGCGCAGGACCACGCGGGCTCCGGCCACGGGAAGCCCCCGGGGATCGCGCACGGCCACCACCAGCCGCTTCGCGGGCCGCATCACGAGGACGATCTCCTCCCCCGGGGCCGCGCACTCCCGCACGACGGAGGCGAATCCCGTCGCACGCACCGCGAGGAGGGAGAGCTCGTCGACGGGGAGCCCCACGTCGAATCGCCCGTCCGCCCCGGCGACGGCGGTGCGGGCCGGGCCCTCGCGATCCCCGGGCGCCGGTGCGACGGCGAAGCCAGGGCTCCCGAGGGGGAGGGCGGTGACGAGGGCCCCGGGGACGGGAGAGCCGTCGGTGGAGACCACCCGCCCGAGGAGGTGGGCGCGGATCTCCTCGGCGGGGGCCGGGTCGGGGACGACCGGCACTCCCGCTTCCGGCATGGCCCCGGCGGTCTCCACCGGGGGGGAAGGCGCGGGAAGGTGCGGACCTCCGCCATCGGTGGCGTTTCCTCCGCCGCCTCCCAGGGTCGCCCAGAGTCCCACCCCGAGGAGGACCACGGCAACGGCGATCCCGACCTTCGCCTTCGCTCCCATGAGGATCGCTCCCGCGGCCAGGGCCGCCGTTCCCGCCGTTCCCGTCGCCTCCGTCGTCCCCGGTTCGTCCCTCCCGAGGAGCGCCGCCCACCCGAGGGCCCACCTCTCCCGGTCGTCGTCGCACCCCCGCGCCAGCCCCTCGCGGAGCAGCACATGGGCGCGCTTGAGCCGGGTCCGCACCGTCTCGACGGGCAGCTCCTGCCGGGCGGCGATCTCCCGTGGAGGGAGGTCCTCGTAGTAGCGGAGGAGCACGGTGGTGCGGAGCGGCTCCGGGAGGGCCAGGATCGCGTCCACGACGGCGCGGACCGTCTCGGCCTCGGCGACGAGGTCCACCGTCGGCCGGACGCCGCCTTCGGGCCGGGCGGCGTGTTCCTCGCGGCGCGCCCTTCGCCCCTCGCCGCGGCGCGCGTCGCGGGCCTTCCGGAGGAGCACGGTCCGGAACCACCGGCGCATGGAGTTCTCGGCGCGGGGCGGGGACTCGAGCGCCCCGAGCCACGCCTCCTGCGCGAGGTCGTCGGCCCGCGCCGGGTCGGCCACCAGCGCGCCGGCCACCCGCCGCACCCATGCGCGGTGGGCCAGCAGGCGCTCCAGGGGGACGGGGGTCTCGGGATCGCTCATCGGTTCGCCATCCTAGACGCCGCCGAGGGGGGATCCGGTCGACCGCGAAGGGCCAGGTCCCACCCCCCGTCCTCGGAGGAGAACGGGTGCGCCCTCTTCGTCGGCACTCCGCCCCCGGTACCGAACGCCTTCCCACCGGGTCCGGGTCTCCATCCCGGAGGGCGGCTACCTCGGCGCGCCGGCCACCGGCACCCAGCAGGGGCTCCCGTCCCTTGCGGGGTTGTTGGTCAGGTTCTTCAGATCCTCGTAGGTGCCCCCCCTGATCACGGCCGAGTAGATCTCCGGGTTGCCGCTCCGAGAGGATGCGAAGAGCACGCGGTCCCCCTCCGGGGAGAAGACCGGCCGCCCGGTCTTCTCGGATTCCCGGGTCAGGTCCGAGGTGCTCCCGGTCTTCAGGTCGAGGAGCTGCAGGTTGCGGTACTCGAGGATGAGGCTCTTCCCGTCGGGAGTCCAGGCCACGGGCTTCCCGGGGACTTCGGCGACGACCCTCCGGTCGGATCCGTCGGCGTCCACGACGACGATCCGCGTCGGGATCGGCAGCGCGGATCGGTCCTTCACCGCCTGGTACGCGATGCTCTTCCCGTCGGGCGACCAGATCGGGGAGAACACGCCCATCTCCTCGTGCGTCACCTGCGTCGCGGCGGCGCCGTCCGCTCCCGTCACGAAGACGTTCGCGGGGGCGGTGAAGACGGGACTCTCCTTCGAGGTGAAGAGCAGGCGCTTCCCGTCGGGGGACCAGCGCGGGTCGGAATGGAGCCCCCGGATCGCGGTGAGCCTCTTCTCGTTCTTCCCCGTGGCGTCGATGGTGTAGACGGCGCAGGAGACCAGGCCGTCCTTGCCGAAGTTCCTCTCGTCCTCGAAGGAGGAGTTGAACGCGATCCGGGCGCCGTCCGGAGACCACCGCGCCGTGTCGATGCCGACGGGAGTCCTCGTCAGGAGGGTGATCCCCTTCCCGTCCACGTCCATCCCGTAGAGGAGGAGGTGCATGCACAGGCTGGACTTCTCCAGGGCGGCGGCGTCCTCGTCCCGGACGCCCATGACCGCGACTCGCCGGCCGTCGGGGGAGACGGAGGGCGCGGTCCATAGCGGGCCCTGGATCAACTTCCGGACGCCCCCGCCATGGGCATCCATTGCGAAGAGCCCGCCCCCGTCGCGGTCCGAGACGAACAGGATCCCCGGGTCCGGTTTCTCACCGGCAAGCGCCCCGGCGGGTGGATCGCCCCCCAGGACGAGCAGTCCGCCGCAGACCGCGAGCAACCACCTGGAACCCATGGCGTCCACCCCTTCCCGCGCGCCTCCCCCGGACCCCTGAAACGGAGCCGGATCGACGCCTGCATGGCCGCTCCGGCGCGTCACCACCGTCGCCAACGATGCTACACCCCGGGCGGGCGCTTCCGATCCTGCAGGTGGCGCATCCGCCCCCCCCTGGCCCTTCGGCGGCCTGGCGGACCAGATGCACGAGGTCACCCCGGATTCCGGTGCAAAGGCGGTTGCGTTCGGGCTGGATGTCGGCCACCGGATCACCGGCTCGAAGGTTCGAGTCCTTCCGTTGGCACCACTCCACCTCGCGAGGGGCAAGGCGGTCATCCGCCCTGCCCTTCGTGATTCCGGTACCGCCATCGTGCGCGCGACTCCTCCGCGCCGCCCCCTTCACCGCCGAGTCCTGACATCCTCCAGGAGGAGCACCACCCGCGTGGACACCGTCTCCACGGGCGCATCCACCGTCACGCGGACCAGAAGCCGTTCAGACTCGATGTCCCAGGACTTGATGGACCCCGACCCGGTGACGAGTCCTCCCGTATCGCGAAAGGGGTTCCCGTCCCCGTCGGTCACCCGGATCCGCGTTCCCTCGAGGAGGGCGCCCCCCCGGCCGACGGGATCCTTCTCGAAGAGCCGGTTGTGGGAGAACTCGGTGAGCACCCGGTCCTCCGACAGGACCCACGTCCTCCTCCGGCTCCCGAGGTCCAGGTCGAACCCATCCCCCACCCCGAGGATCGCCTCCGTGTGGTCCCAGAGCGTCACCCGGTGGACATCGAGGGCGAGGCGCAGCGAACGGATGCGGCGGTCCGAGGGGGGGACGGAGGTCCCGACGAATAGCGAGCGGTGGCGGTTCAGGCGCCGCTCCGAGAGGAGGTCCGGAACCGACCCGGCGGAGCCGTCGGCCCAGGTCAGCCCGGAGGCTTCCGCATCGAGTTCCACGAAGAGGACGTCCTCGGGAAGCCCCGTGACGGTGCACCCGACGCGCACCACCTCCGGCCCGGGAGGCGACGGCGACCAGAGGTCCACGTAGTGGGCCTCGACCTCCACGGCGGCGGGGTCGAAAGGAAGGAGTTCCGGCCGCACTTCCGTCTTCGTCACCCTCGGGGTGCGGTGGCCGCCCAGGCCGACCACGATCGGTTCGCCGCCGCCGGGAGGGAACCGGGTGACGGAGGCGTCGACGAGGATCGACTGCAGATCGGGCCGGGAACCTGTTGGTCCAGCACCGGAGGGCGCGATGAAAGGCGTCGCCTGGCCTGCGGGCCCGGGGTGCCGGACGGTGGGAGGCGGACCCGCGTCGGAGGTTGCCCGGGGCGCGGAGCATCCGGTCAAGCACACGAGGACTACGGGAAGGAGCCGGCGCATCCTGGAATGGTACCCCCCACCACCATCTCCGGGTCGGAGGTCCAAACCCGCCAGGAGGCACCCATCGCTTCACGCATGGGTCGCGGGAACTACTCCTCGAAACTCCCCTGCCTCACGACCACCGGGGTCACGGCCCCCGGGGTGATGCGGGCCTTCCGACTGCCTCCGCGCTTCGGCCGGCCGTCCTCGCCGCCGGCCTCCCACACCAACACGTGGTACTCCCCGGCGGGAAGAGGGGGGGCCGACCACCCCGGAGTCGCCTGGTCCGGGGTGTCGGTCCACTCCCCGTTCCTGTTCTCGAAGCCGAACCTCACGCCGGTGTCCTTCCCGTCGATGTCGCGGATCCCGATGCTCTCCGGGACGAGCGGGGCGCCCCCGGCGTCCGTGAAGGAGACCATGGCCCGGCCGCCGTCCACGAAGGTGTGCCGGCACTCGGAGATCGCGTCCCGGACCACCTCGACCCGGAGAACTCCCGGCACGGCGAAGGTGTTCTTCCAGTCCTCCGCCGAGTCGTCCGACAGCGTCAGGGTCAGGGGGCCCTCGGGAAGAGCCCCCAGGTCCACGATCCCGTCGGGACCGACCTCGATCCGCTTCCTCCAGAGGCCGCCCACGACCTCCCCCGACTCGTCCACGGCATGGACCTGGACCGCCGTGGGCCGTTTCCCCTCCCCGGCGGACAGCTCCACGCGAACCGACCCGAAGCCCGCGTGCCTCCGGAGCACCACCCGGCACTCCGCCCCGCCCGCCGCCTCCCCGGCCTCGACGACCCCCTTGCCGGGGTGGAACCCGCTGCGGGTGACGGTGAGGAAGACGGTCGTCGCGGGCCGTACCACGAGGACGGCGATCCCGGCGGAGGAGGTGCTGTTGAAGAATCCCCCTCCCACCTCCCGGCCTCCCGACTCCATCCGGTAGTTCACCTTCGCTTCCACCACCGGGCGTCCCTCCTCGTCGACCACGGACACGGTGACCGCCGGGTCCTGGATCAGGAAGTCCAACTCCGTGTCGGAGATGCGCTGCTCCTCCACCCGGGCGAAGTTCCCGCAGGTGATCCGCTGCGGCAATCGCCGGGCGACCACGAGCGCGTACGCCCCCTTCTCGTCGGTGTGGACGGAGACCCCGCGGTTCCCGTCGGTCACGGTGATCCCCGGGACCCCATGGCCGCTCCGAAGCCGGGCCCGGCCCCGCACCACCAGGGCCTCCTGCAGGACGATTCGGAGCTCACCGGCCCCCTCCCCGGGGCGGACACCTTCCTTCAGGTAGCCGTCCCGATGGACGGTCAGGAACTCGACCGCGCGGGCTCCGGGAATCTCGAAACGCCCCTCGGCATTCGTCAGGATCTCCGCGCCCTCGCCGGCCCGCACGGTGGCGCCATCGAGGGGGACGCCATCCGGCGTGACCACCTGCCCGCGGAGACCTGCGGGGGAGGGAGGGAGGGCGCGGTTCTCCTCGATGGCGGGCGGGGCTTCGGGAACCGGCGTGGCAGGGGGATCTTCCGGCGGCGAGCGCCCGGCGGCAGGTGAGGGCGGAACCGTCCCGGGTCCCCGAGGGGCTGGCTCCTGCGGGCGTTCGCGGAGGAGGAGGAAGCCGCACACCAGCAGGGTGGCCGCCAGGAGAGGAATCGCCGCTCGCTTCAGGTCTCCGTGCGCCATGGTTGGGATGGTACTCGCCGGGCCAGGGATCGCCTCGCCGTCAACTCCCGCCCCTCACCGTGGCTCGGCCACCCACAGATCCGCGATCCGGCTCCGCACGAAGCGGCCCTCCGCAGCATCCCACAGCTCTTTCCCCCGGCGGTAGGCCGTCCGGTAAGGGGACTGGAAGCAGCCGTCCTCGAGGCCGAAGAACGTCTCGATGATGTCCCCCCCGCCGCTGGTGACGATGCGGCAGCACTGGGATCGGAGTTCCTCCAGCCAGAACGGCATCGTGGCCGGCAGGTCGAACCCGAGCGTGCGCTCGAAGTTGTCGGCCTCGTTCATGATGCGGTAGCGGCCGTCGTGCATCGCGCCCTGGAACTCCGCGCGGGCCTCCGCGTCCCCCGCCACGGCGAGCTGGGCCGTCGCGTACCAGTAGTGGCCGAGGTCGCGGCGGACCCGGAGACGGTGGAGATACGCCAGCACCCGCGGATCGCGGACCAGCCCCACGTCCTCGTGGGGCTCGTCCGGGCGGGCCGCCAGGATCGCCGCGAGCCCGTCGAGAGGGCGGCCGGCGAGCACGGCTTCGCAGGCGGCGGTGGGTACGGGCTCGCCACCGTAGCCCCCGAAGGCGATCGCGGCCGTCTCCTCCAGTCCGTGGAAGACGGCGAGCGCCCCCACCGCCGCCTCGTCCTCGGTACTCAGGTCGCCTTCCTCGACCGCAGCCCGCACCCGTTCCTCGAGCCACCTCCCCGCCGCGGGGTCGCCGGAGCGCGCGAGGGGGAGGAAGGACTCCCACCCGATGTCCTCCCCCCCGGCGACGAGGGCGGCGCTCGCCTCCCGGTCCCCCATGCGGACGAGCCATGCGGAGGCCATCCAGGCGTCCTCCCCCCCGGCCCGCCGGATGCGGCGGAGGGCGTCGGCGAACTCGAGGGGAGCCGCCGTCTCCAGGAAGGCGCCGACGATCTCCATGTCCAGGTCCGGCCCCTCCCCCTCGGCGAGGAGCCCGCCCGGCCGCAGGCGGAGGGCCGCCTCCTTCCCGAGGGAACGGGTCCGGCAGCCGGGGACCACGACCCCGATGCAGGCGAGGCGCAGCGCCGGGATCCGGGCCTCCATGGCCATGCGCTCGAACCCGTCGAAGGAGGTGCGCCGCCACGCGAACCCCAGGGGCTCGAGGTACGCGCCGGGGAGGGCGAAGCCGGCGAGGTCATCGAGCATCCGGTACGCGGCGTCATCGTCCCGCCCGAGCACCGTCTCCTCGACGAGCCGACGGGCGCGCCGCGGGTCCACCTCCATGAGCAGGGCCAGGGCGAACTCCTCCCCCGCGCGGGCGTCGGCGACGAGCCGCTCCCGCATCTCCAGGTCGCCCCGGCGCGCGAGCGCCCACACGGCGAGAACCTCCCCGTCCTCCGCCCGGCGCCGCAGGAAGGCCTCCGTCTCCGGATCGGAGAGCCTGCCGAGGAGCACGTAGGCGGCCCCCGCGAGGGTCGTCCACTGGGCGTCGCCGTGGTCCGCCATCTCGATGAGCAGTCCGGCATCCCGAGGCCCCGGTTCGCACTCCCAGAGCCAGCGCAGGTCCCAGGACCATGCGTCCCCCGCGGGATCGCCGGCCGGGTGTTCCAGGAACCAGAGGCGCAGTCCCGCCGTCAGAGCAGGAGGAAGCCCCTTGCCGTCCGAGGGGGGCAGGTCGGTCGTGGAGACGCCATTGGCGGCGAGGAAGGCGGCCTCCACCTCCTCGCGGAAGTCGTCGTTCCACCGTCCGAGGAGTCCCAGATCGGCGAGGGCCGTGGCGGCGACGGCCGGATCCGGGTGCTTCGCCAGTTTGATGTAGAGGGGGATGTGCTCCGCCCGGGCGATGCGGTGCATGGTGGCGATGGCGTAGACGGGGTCCTCCGCCCACGGGAGCGGCGGCAGGGCGCGGAGGAAGCGGGAATGCTCGACGCTCCCGATGTAGGAGCGGAACTCCTCGAAATCCGCCGCGTCCCCGGGCCGCAGGACCCCGTCCACGAGGAGGTCCACGCACCGCGCGCACTCCCAGCGATCAATCCGCTGCCAATCGAGGAGGGCCGCGCAGGCGCGGGCCGCGGCGGCGTCCCGGAGGCGAAGCCCGGCGCGGAGGATGCCGAGCCTCTCCTGCGAAGGCAGCATCTCCATCCCCACGAGGGCCGCCGTCCTGCGGGCGGGATTCCCGAGGAGGGTCGCGGCTTCGATCTGCTCCGCCGTCGGGTCGAAACCGCCGCGATCCTCGAGGAGGAGTTCCTCCTGCGCGACGGCAAGGCAGGCCGCGAACAGGATCGTCGCCAGCGCGGATGCCAGGGCGGGTGTCCTCATGGAGGACTCCAAGGGTACTGGCGTCCGCGCCTCCGCTGCGTAGGATCCACCGGAGACGGAGGGAGGGGATCGATGAAGCACGGTCGACGGATCCTGGCGCTGGCGGGGGCGGCGGCGATGGCGGTCCTCGGGTGGGCGGTGTGGCGGGGGCTCCTCGACGACTCGCGCGCGCCGACGCCCGGCGCGCCGCCTCCGTCACAGGCACCGGTGGCGGCGGCGCCGGAGGGTCTCCCGTCCCCCGCTCCCCCTCCCGTTTCCGCCGCCGGCGACGGCGCCCTCCTCGGCCGCCTCGTCCGCGGCCATCCCCCCCGCGCGATCCCGGGCGAGGTCGCCGTCGAGCGGCCCGGCGCTCCCCCCGTCGTCCTCCCCGTCGCCGCCGATGGCGTCTTCCGCGTCGACGGCCTCCCCCGCCGCACCCCGCTCCTCCTCGTCGCCCGCTCCCCGGGCCTCCCCGCGGCCCGGTTCGCGTCGCTGCGCGTTCCGGACGCGGGTGCCCTCGACCTCGGCGACCTCCCCCTCGGCCCGGCGGAGGCCGTCACCATCCGCGTGCGCGACGATCGCGACGATCCCTGCCCGTCGGCGACGGTGACCCTGCACCGCGTCGTGGAGGATCGGGGTCTCCTCCCCGACACCTGGGGCTGGCGGGCCGCCGCCTTCTCCGCGCCGCCGCCGGCGGAGCCGGAGTTCCGCGGGGCGCCGGACGCGAAGGGAGCCCTCGCCTTCCCCGCCGTCCCTCCGGGGGAGTGGCTCGTCCTCGCCGCCGCCCCCGGGTTCACGACTGCGCGGGAGCGGATCCTCGTCGCCGAGGGGTACCGGAGGGAGCCGGTGGACCTCCGCATGCGGCGGGGACTCGTCCTCGAGGGGAGGGTTCTCCAGGCCGACGGCACCCCGGCGGCGGGGATCCGGGTGCGCGGGTGCACGACGGACTGGGGAGAGGAGGCGAGGAGGACCACCACCGCCGTGGACGCCGTCAGCGGCGGGAACGGGGAGTTCCGCCTCGAGGGGGTCCCCCGCTACGGCCTCCAGATGCGGGCCGAGACCTCCCCCGGCGCATGGTGCGCCCTCGGCACCGTGATCCTCCCCGTGACGGGCCCCGTGGAACTGCGCCTCCCTCCCCGGACCGCCCTCGAGGGCCGGGTCCTCGACGGCGCCACGGGGGAGCCGCTCCCCGGTGCGAGGGTCGTGGCGTCCCGGGAGGAGTACGACGACCCCCCCTCCCGGGATTCCTTCGAGACGACGGCCCTCGCCGACGCCGCCGGCGCCTTCCGCCTCGAGGGGGTGCCGGCGCGCGGCACCTTCCTGCTCAGGGTCTCCCGGGAGGGGTTCCTCACCCGGAGCGCGATGGTCTCGGAGGGGGCCTGGCGCTCCCGCCCGGCGCGGGAGGTCCGGCTCGCCCGCGGGTCGGTCCTCCGGGGGAGGATCTCCCGCCGGGACGGCTCCCCCGTCGCCGGCGCCCTCGTCTGGGCCTGCCCGGTCCGGGAGAGGGGCGGCCCCTGGCGCGACCAGGTCATGGGCGAGGAATCCCGCCGCGTCCGATCCGGCCCCGACGGCGGCTACCGGCTGGGGGGAATCCCCCCCGGCACCACGCTTCTCGTCGCCGTCGCCGACGGCCTCCTGCTGCCCGACCTCCCCCACCACGCCACCTGGGGCTACCGCGCCGGCCCCTTCCCCGACGGCCTCCTGTTCCCGGTCCCCGATTCCGGCGAGGCGGTCCGGGACCTCCTCCTCGTGGAGGGAGCCCGGCTCCGCGGGACCGTCGTGGACGGGGCCGGCGCTCCCCTCGCCGGCCTCCGGGTCCGCGCGGGCTCCCGGCCGCGCCTCGACGAGCACCGGGACCAGGCCGATGTCCCCGACGGGGAGGGACGGTCCGGCCCCACCGGGGCGGACGGCTCCTTCCTCGTCGAGGGGCTCCTCCCGGGGACGGACCGCTTCGTACACGCCTCCGGGCCGGGGCACCTGGAGGGGTGGTCCCGCTCCCTGGACATCGGCGAGCGGGAGACGCTGTCCGATCTCCGCATCATTGTGCGGGACGACACCGGGAGCGTCGCGGGGACCGTCCGCCGCGAGGACGGGACGCCGGCCGCGGGCGCGCGGGTGGGCCTGGCGCAGTACGGGGACTGGTTCGCCCCGGGCATGGAGAGCGGGGCCGCCTGGGTCGCCGACGGGTCGGGGTCCTTCCGAGCGGAGGGGGTCCGGCCCGGCGAGTACAACGTCTACGCATGGGCGGAGGGCTCCTCCGGGATCTTCGGTCCCCGGGTGACCGTCGCCGCGGGAGAGGTCGTGGACGGGATCGACCTCGTGCTCCCCCGGGGCCAGGCCATCGCGGGGCGGGTCCTCGACGGGGAGGGGAAGCCCGTGCCCGCGGCCTCCGTCTGCGTCGAGGAAGTGTCGGAGGACGAGGAGGAAGGCCAGGACGGCCCCCCGAAGCAGTACCGCTCCTACAGCCAGTTCGGAGGGGACGGCCCCCCCATCCCCGTCACCTACCGCGCCACTGCGACGGCGGACGCCGAGGGCCGGTTCCGGCAGGACGACCTGGTCCCCCGGGAGTACTGGGTCTCCGCGGGGGCTCCCGGCCACACGGAGGCGTGGACCCGGGTCGGGCCCGGGGACGCGGATGTGGTGCTGCACTTGTGCAGCACCCTCGCCATCGCCGGCAGGCTCCTCGACGCGGAGACCGGCGCCCCAGTCGCGGGGGTCCCCGTCGAGGTCGAGGCGGAGGAGGTCACCTACAACTCCGCGGAGGTGGACTGCCCGGACAGCGGGGCCGACGGGTCCTTCCTCGCCACCGACGTCCCCCCCGGTTCCTACCGGGTCCGCTTCGCGGCCCACTGGAACCGGCCGGAACTGGAGTACATGGAGACGGAGGTCGCCGCCGTGGCCGCCGGGACGAAGGACCTCGTGGTCCGGCTTCCCCGCGGGCTCACGCTGGCAGGGCGGGTGGTGGACCGGGAGGGGAGCCCCGTGGCCGACCTCTCCCTCCTCCTCCACGGGGAGGGGGAGAGCGACCGGGAGCGGTTCGGCGGGAAGGCCTCCACGGTGACGGGCCGGGAAGGGGAGTTCCGCTTCGGCGGCCTCACCCCCGGGCGCCACATGATCCTGGTCGGCACCGAGGCGGGCTCCTTCGCCGACGCGCCGGGGAACCGGTTCGTGATCGGGACCATCGTCGGCGACCTCGAGCCGGGGACCGGGGAGGTCCTCCTCCGGGTGGAGCGGGGGCTGCCCATCCGCGGCCGGGTCCTCGAGCCGTCGGGCCGGGCCGCCCTCCCCTCCCCGAGCGGCGGCAACGGGCGGGTGGTGGTGGCGCCCTCCGGGGAGGAGCCGCGTTCCGGCATCGACCCGGTCTTCTTCGCCGATTCCGACGGCGCCGTCTTCGAGACCGCGGCCCTCCCCCTCGGCCGGACCTTCGACCTCAAGGCCAGCGGCTTCGCCGATTCCCTGGGGGGAGTGCTCCGGGGAGTGGCGCCGGGGGCGACGGTGGAGATCCGCCTCGAGGCCGGGCTGGTGCTGTCCGGGCGGGTCGTGGACGAGGCCGGGGCGCCCGTCGGCGAGGGGGTCCGCGTCGAGGTCCGGTGGGACGGCGAGGGGGATGAGCCGGACTTCGGGGACCTCCACTACCTGCGGACGCGGGCCGACGGCAGCTTCCGCGCGACGGGACTCGCGGAGGGGGAGTTCCGGATCGAGGCCGGCGGGGACGGCTCCGACTTCCTGCCCGCGACCACGAAGGGGACCTTCCCCGCCGGGGCGACGGACGTGGTCGTCACGCTCCGGCGCGGGGTGTCGATCGGCGGGAAGCTCCTCGACGCCCGGGGGAAGCCGGTCCGGTACCCGCGGATCCGGACGAAGGGCGGGAGCGACGACGCCGACGGCGGGGAGGACGGGACCTTCCTCCTCCGCGGGCTTGAGCCCGGCCCGCACCGTCTCGTGTGGAATGCGGACGGCTGGGGGCCGGACGTGGACCTCGGCATGCACGAGGCGCCCTCCTCGGGCCTGATCCTGACCCTGCCCGCGAACCCTCCGCCGGCGCGGGAGGAGGAGGAGGAGGAGGAGGAGGGCGAGGAAGAGGAGAAGTAGCGACTCCCGGCCCCCTACTTCAGGCGCAGCGTCGTGTCCGCCGGCATCCACTCCTTCACCTGGGTCTCGCTCCTCCGGCCTTCGCCGTCCGGGCGGAGGACGAGGGAGGCCGGAACCCGCGGGTCGAGCCCCTCGAGGCGGACCATCCCCGCGGCGTTCGTCCGCCGGGACTGGCGGTAGGACCCGAAGGCCCGCTCCTGCTTCACTACCACGTGGGCCTCACGGACGGGGGCCCCCCCGGCGTCGAGAACCGTGACGAGGACCGACACCGCCGACCGCATCGGCACGACGAGATCTTTCGCGCCGCCGCGGACCGGGATCCGTTCCGACCCGCAGTGCCCGGGCTCGCTCTTCGCGACGAGGAAGTAGTCCCCTTCCCCCGCCCCCTCGAGGACGAAGCGCCCCTCGTCGTCGGCGAAAGCGTCGGCGATGCGGCAGGAGAGGTCGATCTCCCCTGCCGGCCCCGTGCTTCCCTCGAAGAGGAGGCTCACGTGGGACCGCGGGATCCCTCTCCCATCGAGGTCGGTCACCCGCCCCTCCACCGTGAGGCCGGCGGGGAGTTCCACCTCGATCGTCCCATGCGCGGCGGGGAAGGGCCCGAAGACCGCGTGGGACGGGGCGGGCGAAGATCCGTTTGCGGACTCCGCGTGGGTGACGTGGAGCCAGAATCGCTCCTCCTCGCTCCCATCGGGAGGATCGATGGAGCAGAGGCCGTCGATCAGTGTGCGACCGGTGCTGCTCCAGCCTTCGCCATCCTTGCGAAGGAAGTAGGCATCGACGTCCCCGGCACGCAGGGGTGCTCGCCCCGGACCGAAGGCCCGCAGGAGGATTCGCTGAGTCTCATCGCCATCGAGCCCGGCGTCCGTCCGGTCGAGATCCACGAGAGTGATCACCACGCCCCGGTCCCCGCCCCGGGCCCGCGCCCGCGCCTGTCCCTCGAAATCAAGATTCGGGCGGGAGAGTTCGGCGACCACGTCGTACTCCTGCGGATGCAGGCGGCGGATCCGGAATCTCCCCTCCGCATCGGTCACCGTCTCCTCCCCCGTGAAGCCCACCCACCCGGCGGCGCACTCGCACTCCACCGTCGCCCCCGCCGCCGGTGTGCCGTCGGGGAGGAGGACCGTCCCATCGAGGAACTCGGTCCCGGGCATATGGAGGGGATCCACCTCGAGGACGACGGGGCCCGTGGAGGATTCCGGCACATCGATGGTGCTTCCCATCCACCATGGGTCCCACCCCCCGGCGTGGATCCGGAGGGTCCCCCTCGGGACCGGGCCCACGAGGACCCGCCCCCCGGCATCCGTCGTCCACTCGTCCCCGGCATCCGCCCACCACCCGGAGGCGATTTCCGCTTCCACGTCCACCTCGATCCCCGCCAGCGGCCTCCCCGCATCCCCCGACCGAACCAGGATCTCGATAGTCCTCGTCGGCGGCGCCTGGATCAGGACGACTCCCTCCTGCCCCGAGGCCAGGGGGGGGATCCGTGCAGGAGGAAGGTCCCCCTGCTCCCCCTCGGTGGTGACCACGGCCTCGAAGCCGGGGAAGAGAAAGGGAATCGCAAAGAACCCTTCCGCCGAGGTGGTGGTCTCCGAACCGTAGCCTGCCCCCACGGGGATGCCCTCCTTCATCAACTCCTGTCCCTGGTTGACAGAGATTCGCACTCCCGCCTTCCCCCGCCCCTCCGCGTCCACCACGCTCCCCCTCGCCCGGGCCGAGGGCACGGCGGCGAGGTCCCGCCGCAGGTCCGCCCCCTCCTGGAGGAAGATCACATCGGCGTTCCGGTCCCAGGGGGCGGGACCGCCGAGATTCCGCGAGACGAAGCCCCCCCCCGCGACGAGGAGGAGGGCGGGGCCAGGAGGGAGATCCGCGAGCGCGTACCCCCCCTCACCGTCGGCGACGGTGCGCCATGCGGGGGATTCGGACCAGCGGACCTCCTTCTCCATGACCAGGGCGACTTCCGCTCCCGCGGCGGGGGCGCCGTCGGTGGTGGTCACCCTCCCCGAGATCCGCGCCGGGCGGCGGAGGCGGAACTCGAGGGGGCCCTCGGGGGGAGGCCCCGACCAGAACCACTCCTCGTCGAGGGAAGCGAACCCCGCGGCATCGACGAGGACGCGGGTGGTCTCGGTCGAGTGGAACCGGATAGGGAACCTGCCGCGGTCATCGGTGCCGAGGATCTCCCCGCCATCCTCCTCCGTCCCCAGGTAGACGAGGCGCACCCGGGCCCCGGGGATCGGCTCCCCCGTGGCGTGGGCGAGGACGACGGCGTCGAGTTCCCGGATCTCCGCACCCACCGTGAACTCCACGGGGCCCGAAGGGAGGATCACCAGGGGGCCGGGTAT
The DNA here is from genome assembly GCA_964370855.1 of uncultured Planctomycetota bacterium. Lineage (GTDB taxonomy): Bacteria > Planctomycetota > JAJSAM01 > JAJSAM01 > JAKLKS01 > JAKLKS01. The sequence continues at coordinate 52,559 of CAYJMF010000006.1, forward strand.
CTCGCGCCGGCCCGGCTCGAGGGCGGAGATCCGGACGGTCTCCTCGGGGAGCGCCGTGATCACGAACCTCCCCCCGGCGTCGGTGCGCACGGGGAGGAAGGTCTCGTACCCGTGCCGTGCGAGGACGAACCCGTCGAAGGGGGACCCGTCGGGGTTGAGGGCCCGGCCGCGGAGTTCGCAGGGGCCGGGGGCGAGGTCGATCTCCAGGGGCTCCGGGACCTCCCCGGGCTTGATCACCGGCTGTCCCTCGCTCCCGAGGTTGGCGCCGTTGCTGCCCCGCCACCCGTCGGCGGTCCGCGCCTCGAAGTGGAACTCCCCGGAGCCGAGGCCGCGGAAGGACCACACGCCGTCGGGCCCCGCCTCGACGGCGGCGCGGGGAGTGGTTTCCAGCCCGGGGCGGAGGTCGAGGATGCGCGCGTTGTCGATCCAGTCACGCTCCCACGCCTCGAAGGAGTCGGGTTCGTCGGGGGCCTCCCGCACCCGCGTCGCCGTCACCGTCGCGGTGCAGGGCCGTCCGCGCCGTGTCACGGTTCCCGCCACGACGCCGGTGCGGAGTGTCTCGGGGGCGGCGGCGTCGGGAGCGTGCCGCGGGGACGGGACGTTCGCGAGGGGCGCGGCCTCTCTCCGGACCGGCGCCGGGTCCGCTTCCCCGCCGCCGCCCCCACCCGCGAGGAGCCATGCGCCGACGGCGGCCGCGACGGCGAGGGAGAGGAGGAGCGGCAGGGCCCTGCGATCCATGGGCCCATCATGCCCCATCCGGAGAGGTGCGGAGGAGGGTTCCGGAGCGGGACCGGGGGGCGAACAGGACCTCCCCATTGCGTCGCCTGCCCGTTCGCCTACCATGGGTCTGCCGGCCCGTCGGAGAGGAGAAGCACCGATGATGCGGAGAGTTCGCGGCGGCTTGATCGCGGCGCTGATCCTCTCCTGGCCGGCTTCACCCGTCCCGGTCCCCCTGTTCGGCCCCGCCGCCCTCGCCGAGGAGCCTCCGGCTCCCCCGCCCCCGGACGAATCGGACGGCATCGTCCGGGACTACGAGGTCGGTGACACGACCACCATCTCGGGACGCATCCGCTCCGCCTCGGGGAACCCGCTGCCCGAGGATCTGGACCTGGGGATCTCCGGACACCGCGTCCGGGGAAAGCGCCGCTGGAGCCGCACGATTCCCATCGGACCTTCCGGCACCTTCACCATCGACGGCCTCGAGAAGGGGGCGCTCCACAGGATCACCGTCCTCCGCTGGAACAGCACCATCAAGGTGACCCTCGACCGGGTGCCCTGCGGGGCCCGGGACGTGGACATCACCCTGCAGCAGGCCGGCACCATCGCGGGGCGGGTCCTCGACGAAGCGGGACGCCCCGCGGGGGCGGGCGTGATGGTGAGCGCCCTCCTCACGCGACGCGGGCAGTCCGGGACCCTCCCCGCGGGCGGATACTCCTCCGCCCGGACGCGGGAGGACGGCTCGTTCCTCGTGGAGTACCTGGACGCCACGGACTTCACCGTCACGGCGACGACCGGGGCCCGGGGCGCCGAGAGCCGGGCCTACGCATGCAAGATCCCGCTCGGCTCCACGGGGGTCGTCCTGCGGTTCCCACGGAAGGATCAAAGGGATCCCGCGACCCCGAACTTCTCCCGAACCTCCCCCCACGAGCCGGCCCCGACGGCCATCACCGGCCGGCTCCTCCTCCGCGAGGGATCGGAACTCCCCGAGCATTTCAAGCTCGAGGCCGTGCCCGAGACGGGAGGGGAGAAGAAGGCGTTCTACCCCGACCCCGACGGGATTTTCGACACCGGCACCCTCCCCGACGGCACCTGGACGCTGCGGGGGGTCTCCCCCGACGGCCTGATGGCCGGGGAGCGCCGGGGGATCAAGGCGGGAAGCCGCGAGGTCGCCATCCCCCTCGACACGCACGGGTGGATCGAGGGCCGGGTCCTCGCCGCCGACGGGACCCCCGTCGGGGCGGGCTTCGTCGTGAGGGCTTCCGTGCCAGGGGATTCCGAAGCCCGCGGCCCGGGGCGGGACGGGACCGCCTTGACCCGGAAGGACGGGAGCTTCCGGGTGGAATTCCTGAAGGAGTTCCGCTTCACGCTGTCGGTCATGCCCCCGCACACGGAGGATCCACGGCCGCACCCCGAGATCCCCGCCTCCGTCCAGCGGGACGTGCCCACGGGGAGCCGGTGGACCACGCTGCGCTTCGTGGTTCCGGTCACGGTGACGGGCACAGTGACGAACCTCGACGGGAAGCCCCTCCCCGGGGTGGAGGTGGACGCCCGCCAGGCCGACCGCGAGAGCGGCGATTTCGCCCGGACCGACCGGGACGGGACCTTCACCCTGCGCCGGCTCGCCGCGGGGAAGTTCCGGGTCATCCTCTCCCGGGAGAATGAGAAGGCCGAACTCGGGGACTTCGAGGCCCCCGCCGACGGGCTCGTGATCAAGTACCCCATCGAGTTCACGGAGCCCGCCGGGAAGACGCCGCCGACGAACCGCTGATCCGCACGGGGCCCGCGCCGCCAGGGGGATACGGTACCCGACCCGATTCATCGGGATTGGCCTCGAGACGACCGGCCGGGCGAGAGCCCATCGCCCGACCCCGCGGGTGCCCGCGGCGGAACTACCTCCCGTCGGGCGGTCGCGGCTCCCCGGCCCCGGCCCCGGGGACCGCCAGTCCCGCGAGGGCCTTCCGAAGCCCCTCGACGATACCGGGGGAGGGGAGCCCCTTGCGGCCGAGGACGAGGAGGGCGAAGTTGTCGGCGAGGACCTCCTCGGGGTGGATGACGTACTGCGTGTTGCGCCCCACGCGGTCGAGGTAGTCGGGCACGTCCTCGGGCCGGAGCAGCACCGGCTCCCCCTTCCCGTCCTGCCGCGCGATCCACTTCCCGTCCTTCCCGTCCACGACCATGAGGCGGAACTCGAGGTAGTCGAAGAGCCCCTTCCCGAACTTCGGGTCGAAGTCCGCCCTCTTCGAGTAGAGGACCGGGAGGGCCCGCACCTTCTCCCCGGCCGCCGTCACCTCCACGGAGTGGGAGCGGGTGAAGGCGTCGGGATTGGTGATCCTCCGGTCCGCGAGGGAACCGGGGAGCGCCACCTCGGGGCAGGGAGTGAATCCGACGACGGCGTAGCACCGGTCGCGGAGGGGCCCCGGCTGCCGGGAGAGCACGTGGAAGAGCTCGTGGACGAGCAGTTCCGGGCCCGGCGTCCGTGCCATGGCGCGGGGGAGGATCACGGCGTTGCCGCGGGTGTAGGCCGCGTCGAACTCCTCCCGCCCCGTGGTCTGCACGACGAGGGTCTCCGCAGGGAGGGGAAGGCCGAGCTCCCGCAGGGCCGGCTCCACCTTCGCGACCGCCTCCCGCCAGTCGGCCTTCTGCTCCGGGCTCCAGGGGAGGACCTGCTTGCGTGCGAAGGCGAGGAACTCCTTCTTCGAGACCGCCTTCGTCGACTGCAGCCGGGCGGCACGATCGAAGGGCCCCATCGCATCGACGAAGGGGTCCGCCTTCCCCAGGATCTCGCGCCCCTCCGCCTCCGTCGCGAAGCGGACGACCGTCCCCTTCCGGAGGTCGAGGAGTCCGTCCCCATCCGCCGCTGACGCCGGCCCCGCCGCCAGCGCCACGAGGAGCGTCCAGCCCTTCGCCCTCATCCGCATCGCGTCGCGTACCTCCCACCCTGCACCCGCCCATGGTACTGCGGGTCGTCGGGGTGCGGACGACGGGAGCGGGGACTTCCCGCCTCCCTGCGGTCCGGCGTCGCCGTGACCCCCATCACACGCGGCCGAGGGAACCGTGCGACCCCCGGGGAATTCCATGCTGAGGTGCACCGGTCCGGCGGAACACAGGCCGCCGGACGGTCGATCGCCGCCCCCGGGGCCGGGCCCCGGGGGCGGCACCCACGCGCTACTCCCCCAGGTTCTCCCTCAGCGTCCGCAGTTCGGGGGAATCCGGGAACTGGAGCAGTCCCTGGCGAAGAAGGATGAGGGCCTTCTCGCCCTGCTTCGTCCCGGCGGCGACGCCCACGCGCAGGGCCCACTCGGGACCGGACACCGGCGAAGCGCCCCGCCCGTAGAGGGAGTCGAGGAACTTGTCGAGGGTCTCCACCCGCTTCCACCGGGAGGCCACCTCGAAGGCGATGGACAGCGGGATGATCCGCTCCTCCGCCGGCGGAGGTACCGCGCCCCCCCCGTCGGCCCCCCCGCCCCCGGCGACGGCGCGGTCGAACCCGGCGATGGTGGTCATGAAGTCCAGGGGCTGCCCCAGCACCGTCGCGATGCCCATGGCGCGGCCGACGAACTCGACGTTCCCGGGCTCCTCCGCCACGGCCCGGCGCGCAAACCCGCGGGCGTCCTCGGGCCGCCCCGAGGCGAGCATGAGGGCCGCGACCGTGTCCATGTCGACGGCGTCGGGCTCCGCGGCGACGGCCTCGATGGCCATGGACAGGGCGGCCCGCGCGCGCTCCCGGTCCGCCTCCTCGAACAGGTGGGAGCCCCCCAGGTCCTCCTCGTACAGGATGCGGGCGCAGGGACCGAGGACCCGGGGATCCCCGTCCCCGAGCCGGCGGACCAGCTCCACCTGGGGAGCCCGCTCCGCGGAAGAGAGGTGGCGCATCCACTCGACGCGGACCCGGGCGTCCAGGGGGTCGAGGTCCAGGGCCCGGGCGAGCATGGTCCTCGCGATCCCCTCGCCCTCCGGGACGTGGCGGTACAGCCGGGCCACCCGCAGGATCTCGCGCGGATCGTCCCCGGCGAGACGGCCCGCTTCGTCCAGGGCGGTCCGCGCCCCCGCATCGTCCCGGGCGTTCAGCCGCTCCACCGCACGACGGAGGAAGGGGAGCGGCGTCTCGAACTTGAGTCTCCGCGCGTGCTCCATCATCTCCCGCTGCAGCTTTCCGGGCTCCTTGATGCGGAGGTGCTCCAGCAGGCTCGACCAGGCGCCGGGCCCCTCCCGGGCGGATGCGAGCATCGCCTTGCAGTAGTTCTTGAACGGGAGGCGGTGGTTCCCGCTCCTTCCATGCTGGAGGAAGTGCACGAGGAGCCAGGACATCGCGTAGTCGTCCAGCCCGAACTCCCGCAACGAGGGATCGCAGGAGACCACGTCCTCGAGCTTCGGGAGCTTCCCCGCGGCGTCGAGGTCGAGCACGTCCTGCAGCCGTCCCTCCTGGACCCCGCCCACCCGGTACTGGCCCATGCGGTACCGTAGCACGCTGAAGTACTCCGCGAGCCCCTCGCTCAGCCAGATCGGCTTCCCGGCCTCCATCTCGGCGCTCATGTAGAGGTGGGTCATCTCGTGCAGCAGCGTCCGCGCCGTCTGCTCCGGCTCCTCCGGGAGGAGGAAGAGGACGATGCGCCGTTCCCCCCCCGTGACGCAGTACCCGACGACGTGCTCGCCGGGCGACGCCATGTCCTTCCTCTTCCGCTCCTCGAAGGAGCGGCGATCCCGGTAGACCAGGACCTGGACCATGAGATCGGTCCGGCCGCCGGGGCCGTTGGAGGCGAAGAACTTCCCGAAGTCCTTCAGCAGCTCCGTGAACTCCTCGACGGTGCGGCGCGGGAGGTTGCTCTCGAGGAGGATGTTCCCGATCTTGACCTTCCTGCGGCTTGCCCACGGGATGTCCCGGGCCGCGTCGAGCCGCCTCTCCTCCGCCTCGGCGACGATCCCCGCGCGGACCTCGCCCGCGCGGAGGGCGGAGTACCACTGCCCCTGGACGCGGACCTGGCCGCTCGCGACGCGGGACTTCTCCTCCTCGTTGCGCGGGGTGGAGTCGTAGTCGCGGAACCAGCGGACCCTCTCCACCCGCCGTTCCGGCACCTCCAGGGTGACGGAGCCGACGGTGAGCGGGACCTTCCGATCCTTCTTCTCGCCGACCTTCGCCCGGAGCACCCGGCCGTCGTCGAGCCAGGCGATGTCCTCCCCGTCGGCCGGGATCCCCGGCAGGGCTTCGGGCGGCGGCCCCTGCGACAGGAGGAGCGCCAGGGCCAGGGCGGCTCGCAACATGGCTCCCTCCTCCTCCGGGACGACGGCGGGGGCATTGTATGGGATCGGAGGGGCGGGGACCCCGGGGCGCGGGCATTCCGTGGGGGGACCCGGTCACGGCCGTGACCATGACTCTCCCGGACGCGGCGTGTAGCATCCGGTCATGCGCTGTCTCGAACCGACCTCTATCGCATGGCGCCTCGACCGGTGCGCCTCCCCCCCGCCCGCCGAAGCCGCGCCGGCCCGGTTCGATGCGCCCCTCCCGCTGAGGGTGTTCTTCCGCGCGCCCGGCGAGTGCACCGCCCTCCTCGGCGAGACCCCCACTCCCGACGGCGCCGGGGTCCCCGTCCCCGCCGGTCCCTGCTGGGGCGTGGAGCCCCTCGACCGGGGCCTCGACGACGCGGGGCTCGCCGTCCTCGCCGGCCTCCTGCGCGAGAGGGGCGTCCCCGGGCTCCACCTCCCGGCCCTCGCCCGCGTCACCGGACGGGGCATCGCGAGCCTCGCCTCGGCGGGCGGCCTCCGCTGGCTCGGTTTCGAGTGCTGCTGGGAGATCCCCGGCCTGGAGGGGCTCCCCCTCCTCCGCTCCCTTCCGGACCTGGTCGACCTCGACCTCGGATCCCTCCTCCCGGGGGCGGAGGAGATCCGGTCCCTCCCGAAACTGGAGACCCTGCAGTCCACCTGCGGCGGCCTCGACGGGGAGGCGTTCGAGGCCCTCGGCGGCTGCCCGGGACTTCGGACACTCGACCTCGCCGAAGGCCAGTTCTCCGACGCCGACCTCGCCCGGCTGCCGGCGCTGCCGCGGCTCGAGTCGCTCCGGCTCGGGCCCCTCGCCCCTTCCTCCGCAGCCCTCGAGCTCCTTTCCCGCCACGCGGGCCTCCGCTGCCTCCGCCTCGAAGGCTTCCCGCTCGACGCCGCCGCCGTCGACGCCCTCGCGCGGTTGCCCCGCCTCGAGCATCTCCACGGCTTCCGCTACCCGGAGCGCGCGGAGGAGCTCGACGATTGCGGCCGCCTCGCGGGACTGCGGATCCTCGATGGCTACCCGGAGCCCGGTGCGGCGCTCCTCCCGCGCGTCGCGCGGCTCCCCCTCCTCGAGGAGCTCGACCTCGACGGGACCGACGTCGGGGACGGCGACCTCGCTTCCCTCGCGGGGCTCCGGGAGCTCCGCGGCCTCGTGCTCCGCAACACGTGGACGACGGACGCGGGGCTCGTCCACCTCGCGGGGCTGCGGCGACTCGAGGTTCTCGACCTCTCCCTCACGCGGATCACCGACGCGGGGCTCGCCTGCCTCGAGGGCCGGGGGAATCTCCTCTGGCTCGGCCTCGATCTCTGCGCCGGCATCACGGGTCGCGGCCTCGCCCACCTCCCCGCCGACGCCGCCCTCGCCGACCTCGCGGCATCGGGGTCGGGGTTCGACGCGGCCGGGCTCGCGATCCTGGCCCGGCTCCCGGCGCTGCGCTGGACGAACCTGAACAGGACGCGGATCCCGCCCGGGGAGCTGGCGGCGTTCCTGCGGGAGCGGGGGGAGGGACTGCTGTACGGGGATGACGTCCCCCGGTGAATCCGGATCGGGTGAATCCGCCGCGGGTGTGACCGTGGGTGCGCGTTCGGCGGCCGGGTGGACTCCTGGCGCCCGGTTCGTCATCGACTGGTACGCTGTGGGGAAGCAGGCCCATTCCGCCAGGGCGGGACTCGCAGGACCGCGCGTCGAGAGGAGGAGCCAGGATGAAGAAGGCTCGAAGTGGAAGCATCGAGGCCCCGAAGGGGAGACCTGCGGAAGGAAGCCTCTACAACTTCCTCTCGGAGAAGGCGGCTGAGGTTCCGAAGCCCGAACACTCCCCGGATCAGGTCATGGCTGAGTGGCGACAGGCACTGCAATCGTTGGTGACGACCATTCGAGGGTGGATCAAGCCCCTGGAGGACGCCCAGTTGGCCCATGTCCACGAGGACTCCGCGGTCGTCACGGAACAGTGGCTGGGAACCTTTCAGGTTCCGCTCCTGACCATCTACTTCCCGAGTGTGGGGGCGATCTCGGTCAAGCCCATCGCGAGGCTGATCATCGGCGCAGAGGGCAGGGTCGACCTGGTGAATGGACCGAGATACGTGGCCGTCATCAGGAAGAAGGGCACGGGCTGGAACATCGCTGAACAGTCGCCCAAACTCAGCCTGACTCCACTGACCAAGGAGACCTTCGAGGGCGCGGTGAGGGAATTGCTGAGTCCTGCGTGGCAAGCTGACAGATGACCGGGCCTTCGCCCGAGGAGTTGCTCTCGCACCATGAGAGGCAGGTGGCAGCCCTTTCCAGCCTCCAGGATGAACTTCGCACTCGCATGGCAACCGGGACGCCCCACCCGATGTTCATGTTCCTCGGAGCGGACCAGGTGGACGCGACCCTGGAGTCCATGCGACGCGAACTCGACTCCCAATTCGCACTGATGGTGGTGGCCGCCTATGAGGCCCTCCTCATGCTGGATGCCAACGCCAGAGGAAACGGTCCCAGGCGAATCAGGCTTGCGAGGGAATTCCGGACCCTGCTCAGGAAGGGAAACAAGGCCGGCAGGCGGGTCACACTCGAGGAGGTATTGGAGACCTGGGGCGGATCCTCGATTTCGCGGGGCCCCATAGGGAATTTCAAGCAGATCTACCAGTTCCGCCACTGGCTCGCTCACGGGCGGTACTTCGTCCAACGCAGCGGCCTCGCTTCCCTGGACCCCTCGACCGCGGACGATCGCGGGAAGGCGCTCTTGAAGAGCCTCGGCCTCGCGTAGGCGCGAGTGGCGCCGTTAACCACCTGGTTCCGCGGATCGTACCTTCGGGCGGGAGGCTACCGCTCCTCGTGCTCCAGGCGGAGCGCGGTGATGTCCACCTCGACTCCGCTCGAGGGAGCCGCCGCGGGGATGAACTCCAGCGTGTAGGTGAAGGCGACCCCCCGGTCGTCGCGCCCCGAGACCCATACCTGGAGGCGGACCTTCCCGGGGGCGAGGCCGCGGACCCGGAAGGAGCCGTCCTCCGCCACCTCGGCCTCGGACCGGGAGTCCTCCCCGTAGGCCGTGATCCCCTCCGCCCGCCCCGGCCTCCCGCTTCGATCGACGATCCTCCCCTCGATCTCCACGCCGCGCCGCAGCACGATCCGGTGGCCCGCGCTGCCGGCGGGAACCAGCTCCTCGAGGGAGGACGCCAGGAACCCCGAGTCCCCTCCCCCCGCCCATACCCCGCACTTCCCCTCCACGAGCCCCTCCACCCGGAACGCCCCCTCCGCCCCCGTGCGGCCCCACGCGACGTCGACCTCGAAGGGCAGATCCCCCGCGCTCCGCGCCCCGACCGGGGTCCCGGGAGGGACCGGGTTCCCCTCCTCGTCCACCACCGTCCCCTCGACGGAGAGGTAGGGGCCGAGGACGACGGTGAGCACCCTCCCCGGACCCGCCGGTCCCTCGCCCCGCCCCCACAGTCGCCCGGCCTCGTCGAGGGCGAAGACCTGGTAGGACTCCCCCTCCACGGCGGGCCTGTAGGCGAGGGTCCCGTCCTCCTCGAGGGGGACGGGCATCCACAGGGCCCACATCGGCCCGAGGTCCTCCTCGATGGGATCCGGCTCCCGGTGGTCGGGATCCCCGGGGCGGGGAGCGAGGCGGCGGCGGACGAAGACCCGGAGCCCGGAGGGCTCGTCGCCCTCCCCCTTCGCGCCGGTGAAGCGGGCCAGGAGCGCCGTGCCGCGCCGCTCCACGAGGAGGAGGTCCCGGGTCCCCGCGGGGACGCCGCGGCGCTCCATGGGGAACGGGGGAGAGGCGTCGCCCCGGGTGTTGCCGTCGTCGACGCTGACCCTGTACGTCCCCTCGAGGAGCCCGGCGAGGACGAAGCGGCCATCGGGCCCGGTGGCGATCTGGCGGTGGAGGTAGTTCGGCGGACCGACGGCGGGCTCCTCCTCCCCGGCATCCGTCGGTTCCCTGTCCATCTCCGCTTCCACCCAGCGATCCGCCACGGGGAGGCCCGCGGCGTCCAGGATCCTCCCCTCGATGGCGAGGCCGACGTGGAGGCGGATCACGAGGTCCTCCGTCCCCGCGGGGACCCGACGGTGCTCCAGGGGGGCGTAGTCCTCCCTTCCGTCGGATCCTCGCCCGGCCTCCACACCGTGTGTGCCCGGGGCCAGCCCCTCCACGCGGAAGGCCCCGCGGGCATCGGTGATCACGGCGGGCCGGGTCCTGCCGATCTCGAACCGGCGGCCGCACTCGATCTCCAGGCCCGGCACCGGCTCCCCGGTGTCGGCGTCCACGACCCGCCCGGCGATGGCCAGCGCCGGCCGCAGGGGGATGCGGATCGCCCGGTCCCCGGAGGAGCAGGGGACCACGGCCTCCCGCCATCCCCGCGCCTCCACGGTGAGCGCGTACCGCCCCTCGGGCCCGCCCACGCGGCGGAAACGGCCCGCGGCGTCGGTGACGAGGGGAGCCTCCCCGGGAATCTCGCGGGGCAGCTCCCGCCTGTCCTCGGCGACCTCCTCCACGCCGATCACCGCGCCGGGGATGCCCTTCCCGTCGGGATCGACGACGACTCCCTCGAAGACCGCCGAGGGGGGAAGGGAGAGGGTCTCGCCGCGGAGCGTCCCGCCGGGCTCCAGGGTGACGGGTTCCGCGAGGACCGGTTCGCACCCCGGCGCACGGGCGAGCAGGGTCCAGCTTCCCGCCGTCAGGCCATGGACCCGGAACTCCCCGCCGACGCCGACGGGCACGGCCCGGGGGACGACGGAGAAGTTCCGCCCTTTCCAGGACTCCTCCCGGTCGACCTTGCCGGGGAAGAGGAGCAGGCGGGCTCCCGGGAGGGCCTCCCCCTCCCGCGTCGTCACGCGGCCTTCCATGGAGGCCCCGGCCGCCAGGGTCACGACCGCTCCCGTGGCCCGCCCGTCGTCCCCGACTTTCAGGACTTCGGACCAGGCCCGGCGTCCCCCCGTTCCCCATCCCCAGCAGGCGACCTCATGAACGATGCGGGAGACGGGGACCCGGAAGGACCCGTCCGGGCCGGAGGCGACGGCGTGCCCGATGGCCTCCCATCCATCGCCCCCGCGACCGAAGGACCGGGCGAAGGCCTTGACTCCGGCGCCGGGGACCGGAAGTCCATTCCCGTCCCGTATCACCCCCTCGACGAAGCCGGGAGGGAGCGCGTTGATCACGAGGTGGTTCTCCTTCGGGGGCCCCTCCTCCACGATCAGCCCGGTCCGCCACAGGCCCCCGTCCCCCGAGGTGTAGCGGTACCAGGGATCCTCGACACCGGTTGTCGGGGTGGAGGGGGGCTCGTAGGCGATCTCGGCACGGCCCGTCGGCACTCCTTCGATGCGGAATCTCCCCGCCCCGTCGCAGCGTGCCGGGGGGAAGGACTTCTCCTCCTCACCTTCCCGCTCGACGACGACCACGCGGACCCGGGCACCGGGGACGGGGGCGCCGGAGGGATAGTGGATGGTCCCGGAGAGCGCGCTCCCCCGGGGAACGCGGACCTCCTCCGTCCGCGGGAGTCCGGCGCGGAGTTCCCACCGGCCCGTCCGCGAGGTCAGTTCCGCCGTGGGGACACGACCCGGAACCAGTGGCCGGAGGGCGTGGATCGTCCCCGGGGGGAGATCGGGGAAGGCGGCCGTCCCGTCCCCCCCGGTGCGGGCGCGGAACGTGGAGGTCCAGTTGGGGGCGGACTCCTGGTGGACTTCGAGGTGGACGGGAACCCCGGGGAGCGGGACCCCGTCCTCCGCCGCGACGACGCGGACAGCGAGGGAGGCACCGCCGGGCAGGACGAGGCGGAGGGGCCCGCCGCGGCCGGCGAGCACGTCCCTCACCAGGTACCGGCGGTCCTCCCCGATGCGGACGGTCAGGGCATGGAGCCCGGGATGGAGTCCCCGGACCCGGAAGGAGCCGTCGCTCCCCGTGGCCGCGCCGTCCTCGACCATCCCGGGGGCGTAGAGCGGGAACTCCCTCGTCCAGAGGGAGATGAAGGCCCCGGCCACGGGACGGCCGTCGGGATCGCGGAGGTCTCCCTCCACCTCCGCCTCGGGCTCGAGGACGACGAGGAGCGGCTCCCCGGCCTCCCCCTCCCGGAGGCGCAGGGACTTGACGGCCCGCGCGCAGCCCTCCCTTGCGACCTGAACGGCGACGTAGCCCGGGAGGGCGGAGAAGCGGGCGATCCCCGTTTCCGGGGCCGTCGACGCCTCCGCCTCGACGGGCGGTGGAACGGCCCGGTTCAGGGAGTCGTCGGTCTCCCCGTGGCCCCCGAAGACGGGAAGGAGGCGGTGGAGGGTGACGGCCTGGCCCCCGAGGGGGCGGCCGAGGGGGTCCACGACCCGCACCTCCAGGGGAACGGCGGCGCCGACGTCGATGTCCCCGGCGTCGGAGGGACCGTCCTCGCGGAGGACCAGCCGGCGGAGCGGGAGGGGCGGGAGATCCCCGGAGCGGATCTCGAGGTCCACGGGCACCGCGGCGGGGAGCCCGGCGACGAGGAAGAGCCCGTCGGGGCCGGCGCGCCCCTCGCGCAGGCTCCCGTCGGCGAGGCGGGCCCGCACGACGCCCCCGGCGGGCATCCCGGTCCCGCTCCGGAGGAGGCGCCCCGCGAGATCCCCCGGCCGCCCCGCCGGGACCGGGGCCCCCTCCTCCGCGGGCAGGAGGGGGGGAGGGAGGAGAGGGGAGGCGAACAGGAGGGCGGAGAAGAGGAGGAGCATCGAGGTGCGTCTCCCCGCCATGCGCCCTCCTTCCCCGTCATTCTCGCGGGCCGGTCTTCCATCCTACCTCTCCCTCCCGCCCTCCCGAGGTGCGCAACGACCCGGAGTGACCGCGCGGGACGGCGAGGGGCCGAGCCTCGGTGGAACGGGAGTATCCTGGATTCCCGGGATCGGAGGTGAAGCGATGGCGCCGAGGCCGAGCGACGCCGACGGCAACACCGGACGGGCCCGGAAGGGGCCCGTGCCCCTGTGGGGGATCGTGGCCGCCGTCGCCCTCGTCGTCATGGTCTCCGCGGCGCTCCTGCTGCGCCCTCCCTCCCTCGACGCGGCCCTCGACCGGTTCCAGGCGGCCTGGGACGCCGGCGACGCCGAGACCCTCGGCTCCCTCTTCCGGGATCCCCGGGAGGGGAAGCGGGCCAACAGCATCCGCGCCTTCCTGGAAAAGAGGGGGTGGACCCCGCGGCCCCCCGCCGTCTCCGGGCGCCGCCTCGACCGGCAGGGGGAGAAGAGCGCCGTGGTCCTCTTCTTCCTCGGGGAGGGGAGGGGGAACGTGGAGACCGTCTGGATGCGGGAGGGGGATCGCTGGGTGCTCGCGAAGCTCCAGCCGCCGCCTCCCTGACTCCGGCCGAGGCGGGCGGACATGACGCCCTCGACGCGGAACGGCGGGCCGTCGTCAGTCCGGGACAGGTGCCATCGACCGCGCCTTGTATCACATTATGATACACTTGGAGCGGAAGTCGCGCGTCCGGCCGGAACGCCGCGATTCCCCCACTCCCCCCTACAATGCCTCGATCTTGCCTCCCCGCGCCTCCTCCGCCCGGTTCGCCCTCCTCGCCCTCCTCCTCGCCGCGGCCGCCGTCCCCGCCCCCGCCGCCGCACCGCGGGAGGTCCACGACGCCGCCACGCCTCGCTGGGACCAGTTCGGGGGCAACGCCTCCCGCACCTTCGCCTCCAGCGTCGAGCCGGTCCGGTCCGAGCCCCGCGTCGCGTGGGAGGGGGACCGCATGGAGAACCCCGTGGCCTGGGAGGGGACCGTCTACTCGACGTGGACCGGGGCGCCGACGGGGGGCTGCACCGTGCGGGGGGTCTCGCTGGCCGACGGGAAGGTCCTCGCGACCACCCGCCTGAACGGGACCCGGTCCGCCCACCTCGCCGTGGCCGGAGGCATGCTCGTCGTCGCGACGCAGACGGGCCTCTACGGCTACCAGCTCCAGGGGACCGGCTTCACCCGACGCTGGACCGTGAAGGGGAGCCACGACCTTCCCCCCGCCGTCCTCGACGGCGTCGTCTACTCGATATCCGAGAGCGGGCTCGTCGGCTACGACCCCCGCAACGGCAAGGTCGTTTCTGAGGGGGTGCCACTGGACACCCAGTGCCCGCCGGTGGTCCACGGCGAGGGGAAAACCGTGCAGGCTGCCGGCGTCTTCATCGACGGCATCCGGGGCTACGTCGGGAAGTACGCCCACCTCTCGAAGTCCGACGGGCGGGGAAGGGAGTTCGGCCGGCTCCGCGGCGATCCCGAACGCGTGGAGGGACTCCGCCTGACCCGCATCCCCGGGGCGGACTTCGGCCCGGGGGCCTGGCTCCTCCACTCCCCGGTCCCGTTCATGGGAGTGGAGTCGGATCTCCACGGCGCCATCATGCCCGGGGGAGGGGAGGGAGGACTCGCCCCCGTCGACTACCCCGTGACCGTCTACCGGGACCGCGCCATCGGCTTCTCGAGGGCGGGGCGCCTCGTCTCGGTGACGACGGAGGGCCACTATTTCGAGCTCGTGAAGGAGGGAGGCCTTCCCCGGGGCGCGCGACCCGGTCCCGCCACCCGGGCGCGATCCACCGGCTACTTCGGGAACTGGGCCCTCGACCTCGACTCCGACCGGGTCCTCTGGTCCCTCCCGGAACTGAAATCCTCCCGCCCCCTCCTGCCCGTGGCCGACCGGGTCCTCCTCGCCTTCGACGAGATCGGCCGCGTCCGCTGTCTGACCGACCTTCCCCCGGCGGCTCCGCCCGTGGACGGCAACGCGAAGGCCGCCGCCTCCGCTCCCGCCGCCGCCGCGCCGCCGCCCCCTCCCTCCGGCGACGGACTCCTCCTCGCGGACGGGACCTTCCTCGAGGGCGCCGTCGAGGTTCTGCCCGGCGGCCGGTACCGCGTCCGCCCCGTGAAGGGCGGGATGCGGGAGGAGGCGGCGGCGGAGATCCTCCTCGCCCGCGGGGGCGGGGAGGTCCTCCACCGCGGCCGCGGTTCCGCGGTCCTCGCGACCTGGCGCCGGGCCCTCCACCCCGCGGCCCGCGCGACGCTGATGGAGATCCACGGCCGGGTCGTCCGGGACGGCCTCCACGAACCCGCCGCCGCCGTCATCGCCGACGCGCGCGCCTTCGGCCTCGCCGAGGAGGAGGCCGCCGCGGCGACGCGCCGGGCCCTCGGGGTGAAGGCCAACGTCGTCCCCGATCGTGCCTTCGCCCGCCTCGAGCCGGAGATCCTCGGGAGCCGCTCCGCCGCCCGGGAACCGTTCCTCGCCGCCGCCGCGTGGTGCGGCGAGCGGGAGTTCCACGCCGCCGCGGCCTGCCTCCTCCTCGACGCCCGCCGCATGCTTCCCGGCGACGGCGTCCCGGAGGCGCGGGCGGCGGCGACGGTACCCCCCTCCTTCCCCTGGAGGGAATCCACCGACGCCGTTCCCCGTTGGCTGGCCTGGGCCCCGGAACTCGCCTCCGCCGACGGCGCGTTCGTCCCGCGGGACGACCCGCTTCGCCGCTCCATCCGCGAAGGACCCTGGTCGGGATCCGGGGAGGCCCTCGTCCTGCGCACCCCGAACACCGTCTTCCGGACCCCGGTCCGGGACCCCGCCGTCGTCGGCCGCTGCCTCCGGAACGCGGAGTTCACCTGCGGCGCCCTCACCCTCCTCCTCGGCCCCGACGCCGTGCTCCCCGTCACCGGCGACGACGACCTCATGGACATCCGTCTCCACGCCGACGAGGAGGCCTACCGCAGGGAGAACGCCGCCGCCGGGAACATGCTCACCTGGTCCGCCGGCCACTACACCCCCTCCGAGGGGGTCTCCCGCTTCTTCGTCCCCGATGCGGAACAGTCCGACCCCCTCGGGCGGGGCCTCTTCGAGGTCCTCGCCCACGAACTCACCCACCATTTTCTCGACCGCCGGTGGGTCGAGACGGCGGGGCGGCGGCGGGGCGGGCCCGGGGTTCCCGGGTACTGGGCCGTGGAGGGCATCGCCCGCTTCGTGGAGGACCAGACCGTGGAGATGGACCGCCGCGGCCTGCGCTTCGACGACCGCACCGTCCCCTCCCTCGAGGCCGCGGCCCAGGCCTCGAAGAAGGGGGTCATATACCGCCCGTCGGAACTCCTCGGGCTCTCCCATGCCGGGTTCGGGAGGCTGACGACGAAGACCCTCCTCACGGTGACCCTGAAGAACACCCTGCAGGAGCGCATCCTCAGCCAGATCGGCCTCTTCTACGAGCAGGCCGGCGCCATCACCTGGTTCCTCGTCATGGACCGCGAGGAGGAGGGGCGCAGGGCCTTCTTCCGCTACCTCTCCGATGTCTACGGCGGCCGCGCCCCGGTGGAGGGGTGGAGGAGCCTCGGCTTCTCCTCGGCCGAGGAGTTCGACGGGGCGTTCCTCAAGTTCCTCGGGGGGATCCGGTAGGGAGCGGGGGGTGCGCCGCTCCCCCTGCCGCCTGCGGCTACTTCTCCTTCAGGCTCTCCAGGACGAACCGGAACTCCGGATCCTCCTCCATGTCCTTGCGGAAGGAGACCAGGGCGACGGCGAAGGTGATCTGGTTCCCCTGGCCCGACTTGAAGATCCACTCCCGCCTCTCCCGGAACTCGCCTGCCGCCGTGGTTCCCTCGAGGGCGAAGGTGAGCCCCATGGGGAAGGAGCTGAGCCTCCCCTGGAAGAGGGGGCGGGTCACTTTCGATTTCGCGAGACCGGCCCGCGCGGCCTCGAGGCAGTCCGCGGCGAGGTCCCTCAGGCTGTCCCCCTTCACCTCCCGCCCCGCGACCGGCGTGTACTTCAGGTCCCAATCGAAGGCACGCACCTCCAGTTCCCGGACCTTCTCCCCCGAGGCGTCGATCTGGTGGATGGACCCCGGCCCCGAATCCGGCGCCGACCACCGGCGGCCCAGGGGGACCCGGAGTTCGAAGCGGCGGCAGGGAATCACGGACTCCGATTCGTACTCGAGCCCGGCCTTCCTGATCCGGAGAACCCGGGCGAGGGTGACCGCGTCGTTGTACGCGGTGACGAGGTCGAGGTCCTGCTCCCTCCCGTTCCGGGCGAGGGCCAGCCGCAGGAGCAGGGACTCCAGTCGCGCCTCCCCTCCGCCGAGGCGGTGCTCTCCCAGCCAACGGAGGTGATCCAGGGAGAGCCGTACCCGGGCGAGGGCCACGGCCGGATCCCCGGGGACCAGTGCGTTCGCGGCGTCCGCGAGGGCCATCGCGGCCTCCCACGCAGGCCCCCCGGCCTTTCCCGCGGCCGCGGCCCCCTCGGACCGGACCATCGCCGCCCGGACGAGCGTGGGTGCGGCGGACGGCTCCCGCGCCCCGTCGGGCCCCGTCACCATCCCCTCCAACCCCGAAGCGATCTCGTACCAGCGATCGGGACCCACGCTGCGCCCCGCCGCCCGGGCGATCCGCGCATCGACAAGGAGCGCGTAGAGCCTGGCCGCCGCCGCATCCCGGTCCTCCGGATCGGCGGCAGCCTCGGTGGCGACGGTCTCGAGGAGGGAGGCCACTCCCGCGGCTTTCTGCGGGGACTCCCGGAAGAGGGCCCGGTGGGACTCGGATGCCTGGAAGCAGATGCGGTAGAGGGCGCGCGTGTCCGCGGCCAGGACGCGGCGCATTTCCGGATCCTCGAGGGAGACTGCGGCTGCGGAGGCCCTCCCCTCGGACAGGGCCCGGAGGAGGACCTCGGGATCGGGATCCGCGTGCGGCGCCGGCGCCGCGGCCAGGGGGAGGAACAGGCACGCCGAGAGTGCGATCCGCGGAGTTCCCATCGACTCTCCTCCCGCGCCTCCCCTGCTTCTCCGGCTTCACTTCGGTGAAGGAGGCGATGATCGCCTTGAGTTCCGTCCTCCTCCCGGCCGGCCCATCCGCCGGTCGATCGTGGAGACCATCCTAGTCCGTGAGGCCGCGGAACGCCATGGGGGACTTCCCCACCGGGGCCCCCCCTCTACTCCCCCAACGCGAACCGGAAGAACCGGTGGGGCTCGAAGAGGGTGAGGCTCCCCTCGGCGCCGGGACGGAGCACACCCGGTCCCGGGCGGACGGAGACGGCGATGCCCATGCGCTCCCCGGCGACGAGATCCAGGCCGAGGCCCGGGTCGCGGCGGAGCGCGATCTCGAACTCCCGCCGCCCCCCCACGTCCGCCGTCGCGAAGGCGACGGAATCCGGCGCGAGCCCCTCGGGGTCGTAGAACGGCCACTTCCCCGGGACGCCGGCGTTGTGGAGCGCCGCGGCGAACTTCCCCTCTGCCTGCACCCTCCACTCCGGGCCGACGCGAAGGCCCCGCAGGTCGAACCGCAGGTCCAGGTTGTCCCGCCCCACGAACCAGCCGTCGTCGTCGGCGTCGAGGAGGACGCGCACCTCCTCGAAGGGGGACTCGATGGAGCCGGAGACGTGGAGCGCCTCCCCGTCCCGGGAGAGCCGGAAGGAGGCGTGGAAACCCCGCTCGTCGATGCGCAGGAGCGCCCCTCCCTCCTCCTTCCGGACCCGCCCGTCGAGGACGACGGTCCCGCGCGGAAGCATCGCCGGCAGGGCGCAGGTCGGCTCCGGGTCGTCGCCGTCGCGGATCCCGTCCCCGTCGCTGTCGGGGTTGCGCGGGTCGCACCGGTGGGATTCCGGAGGCCCGGCCCAGGACTCCTGCAGCCCCTCCTCGGCGCCGATCACCGACAACGCCTCGCCGAGATCGTCGAGCCCGTCCCCGTCGGTGTCCCGCTTCGCGGGGTCGCTCCCGAGGCGCGCCTCGTCGAGGGGGAGTTCCGGCGCCGCGTCGGGCACCCCGTCGCCGTCGCCGTCGTCCACGAGGAGCACGTCGCCGAAGCGGCAGGTCCCCCACCGGAAGCCGAGGGAGGGGGGGAGCGGCGGCCAGCCCGGGTGCTCCCGGGTGACGATGCCGGCCCACTCGCGGAGCAGCCACGCGTTCCCGTCGTAGTGCTCCCCGTGGCGGTGGGCGGTGCCGTCCCACGGCTGGAAGTGGTTGAAGAGGAACTCCGGCATCCCCGAGGCCTCGTAGAGGGCGTCCACCTGGTGGCCCACCTCGTGGACGTAGAGCCATGCGTTGTCGTGGCCCCCCTTCCAGGAGGAGTTGCCGACGCCGAAGGGGCCGTCGGGGCCGTAGGTGCCGCCGCCGCTGAACTCGTAGGTCCAGCCGGTCCCGTCGAAGCGGCGGGCGAGGGTCGCGTAGGCGAGGGCGTCGTAGTCCTGGGGCACCTCGTTGCGGGCCGCGAGGAGGCGGCGCAGCGCCTTCTCGTGGGGCGCCCCCTCGGCGAGACCGACCCCGTAGGGGGCGCCCTCGGGAATGGCGTGGAAGGTGTCGTCCACGAGGATCTCGTTGTCGAGCCAGAGGCGCATCCCGCTGTTGCGGAAGAAGAAGGCGGAAGCCGCCTCGCACCGGGCCTTCGCCTCCTCCACCTTCGCCGCGGGGGCCGGGGTCCTCGCTCCCTCGCGGCCTGCGTCGGCGGCGGGGACGGCGGCGGTGAAGATCACGACGGCGACGCGGAGACGGATCACCGCCTGCTTCCCCTCCGGCGGCTCGGTGCGGAAGGAGAGGGGGCCCGGCCCCTCCCCCTTCCCCTGCGGCCCCGGGCCGGCGGGCACGGAGAGGATGTACCGGGTCCCGGGCTCGAGGCCCTCCACGGAGAGGCGGTGGTCGGTGCAGGGGAAGGGGTCCTCGACGATCCGCGCGACGGCGCCGAAGGGGGCGGCGACCATGTGCCCCTTCGCCGTCCCCGGCGGGACGGGGCGGGCCCGGCCCGGCTTCGCGGGGAGGAGGAGGACGCGGGAGGAGACGGGGTCATCGGTGGTCCAGGAGAGCACGGCGGAGGTGCGCCCGACGGCCACGGGACGGGGCCGTGAATCGGCCCCGCGGACCCGCTCCACGCGGGTGAGGGGGACGACGCCGGGGACCGGGCCTCCCTTCCCGTCGTCGAGGGAGGCGGCGAAGGCGAAGGCGCCGCCGTCCTGGCAGATCTTGAGGAGGAGGTGGTTCTCCCCCTTCTCGAGGTCCACCTCCACGGCGTCCTCCCCTGGACGGCAGCCGCGGCGGACCTTGCGGTCGAGGACGCGGCGCCCGTTCCACCAGGCGCGCAGCGAGTCGTCGCTCCCGAGGAGGAGGCGGGCCCGGCACGGTCCGTCGGCGCGGAAGCGGGTCTCGACGTAGGCGGTGATGCCGCCCCTTCCCTCGAAGAACGCGCCGAGGTCGCGGCTCCCGTCGGGGAGAAGGGTGGACCCGGGAAGGTCGGCCCAGGAGATCGGCTTCCCCCCCTCCACCGGGAAGGTCGCGTCGGGCTCGGTCTTCCACTCCGGGGCGAAGTCCCGGTCGTGGGAGGCCTCCACGCCGCCGGGGAAGGGGCCGACGACGCGCCAGGCCGCGGTGCGGGCGAGGCGGAGGTCCATGGCGAGGAGGCGGGTCCCCCCGGAGCGGAGCTCCAGCGGGTGGACCGCGGCCCCGCCCTCGGCGGCGGGGAGGGGGAGGGAGGCGCGGAGCTCGACCTTGCGTGCGCGATCGAACTCGAAGGGGAGGGAGGGGCTTCCCTCCTTCCCGACGCGGAGGGTGCCGGAGGAGGGGCCCTTCTCCGTCCGCCCGACCGTGAAGACCACGGCCGCCTCCCCCTTCGCCGCGGCGTCGAGGAAGAGGGGCTTCTCGTCCACCCGGACCTCGAGGGCGAGGTCCCCGGGGGCGGGACCGCCGGAGGGGAACGCGGGGACGGGGAGGAGGAGCAGGAGGACGGGGAGGAGCGGGACCCGCCGCGACGGTGCGCACGACCGCATGGGAGCCTCCGGGGGCGCCGGGAAGGGACCCATGGTACCCCCCGGCCCCGGGCTCCCGGACCTCCGCCGCGGCGAGGAGCCAATCTCCGCCCCTCCCCCCCGCCTCGTCTACACTGGCGGCCCATGGAGGAGAGGCGAACCTCAGGAGAGGTCGGGGCCGCCTTCCGCGATCTCGCCGCGAGCGATGCGCGGAACGGCCGGCTCCGGCCACTCGCCGAGTACCAGGGGCTCTTCGCGGGGTACGAGGCTCTCGTGGCGGCCGAGTACGCCCTGCTCGCGGAGGACCCGGAGACGCGACGGGGTGCCCGCGACGGGAGCACGGTGGCGTCGGGACCGCCCGCACCGCCCGCACCGCCCGCCTCCTCCCCCACCCTCGTCGCGGGGGCGGGCCCCGCCCCCGCCGCGCCCCCCGCCCCCGCCGCGCCCCCCGGCCTCGGCCGCATCGGGCCCTGGCGGCTCCTCGGCACCCTCGGCTCCGGCGGCATGGGGAAGGTGTACCGGGCCGTCGCGGAGAAGCGGACCGCGGGCCTCCCCGAGGGCCGCGAGGTCGCACTCAAGGTCGTCCACGCCCACCTCACCGAATCCGAGGGGTTCTTCAAGCGCTTCCTCCGCGAGGCCGACTTCGGGAAGCGGGTCCACCACAGGAACGTCGTCCGCACGCTGGACGTCGACGCGGGGACGCTGGACGGGAGGCCGGTCCACTACCTCGTCATGGAGTTCGTCGAAGGGCGGACCCTGCGCTCCCTCCTCGAGGAGGTCGGCCGGCTGCCCGAGGCCCTCTGCCTCCACGTCGCCCGGGAGGCGGGCAGGGGGCTCGCCGCCATCCACGGCATCGGCGTGGTGCACCGGGACTTCAAGCCGGAGAACGTGCTCATCACCCGCGACCAGGAGGTGCGGGTCATGGACCTCGGCGTGGCCCGCCTCGCGGACGAGGCGGTGCGCCTCTCCATGACCGGGGCCTTCCTCGGGACGGTGCCCTACGCCGCGCCGGAGCAGTTCCTCGGCGGCGGGAAGGACATCGACGGCCGGGCCGACCTCTACGCCCTCGGCCTCACCCTCCACGAGCTCTCCACGGGGGTCCACCCGTTCATGGACGACGACCTGATGGCGATGCTCCGGCGGCGCCTGAACGAGGATCCCCGCCCGCCCTCGGCCCTCAACCCGCAGCTCTCCCCCTTCTTCGAGGAGGTGGTGAAGACCCTCGTCGCGAGGGAGCGGGACCGGCGCTTCGCCTCGGCGGCGGAGATGGTGGCCGTCCTCGAGGAGGGGGAGGACTCGGCCTGGTGGCGGCGGCGCTCGGGGGAGATCCGCGTCGCGACGAAGCGGCCCCTGCGCCGCATCCGGATCCCCCGGGACACGGCGCTCTTCGGCCGCGAGGCGGAGATCGCGGCCCTCCGCTCCCTCTGGGAGGGGGTGAAGGCCGGGGAGGGGCGGGTCGTCCTCCTCGAGGGCGAGGCGGGCATCGGGAAGAGCCGGCTCGTGGACGAGTTCGCCGGGATCCTCCAGGCCGAGGGGGAGGAGCTCCACTTCCTCTACGGCTCCTACCCGCCGGGCGGCGCCGCCACGGCGGCGGGGGCCTTCACGACGGCCTTCCGGGAGCAGTTCGGCGCCGAGGGGCTCGAGGCGGCCGTCGCCCCCCACCTCGCGGCGGCGCCGCTCCTCGCGCCCGCCTTCGCGGCGCTGCTGCGCGGGGAGCCGCCGCCGAGGGGCACGGAGCCGTTCACGAAGGAGACCCTCCAGGCCGCATTCACGGAGACGACGCGGTCCCTCGGCCGGGAGCACCCCGTGATCCTGGTGATCGACGACCTCCACTTCGCCCCCGACGAGGGGCGGGGCCTGTTCGCGGCGCTGGCCGCGGCGGTGCCGGGGCACCGGGTGCTGCTGGTCGGCACCTCCCGCCCGGGGCTTCCCGCGGAGTGGACGGCGGAACTCGACCGGCGGGGGGGGACGTCCCGCCTCGGGGTCGGGCGGCTCGGGCCGAAGGACCTCCACCGGCTCCTCGTGGAGGCCTTCCGCTCGGAGCGGCTCGCGGAGGAACTCGGGGGGCGCATCGGGGCGAAGTCCGACGGGAACCCGTTCTTCGCCTTCGAGATCCTCCGCAGCCTCCGCGAGGGCGGGGCGCTGCGGCGCGGCTCCGACGGGACCTGGGTGAAGACGAGCGAGATCCGGGAAATCGAGATCCCCTCCACCGTGGCGGAGCTCATCCGCGCCCGCACGGGGAGGCTCGACGAAGGGGAGCGGAACCTCCTCGACGTGGCGGCCTGCTGCGGCTTCGAGTTCGACCCGCTCCTCGTCGGGGAGGTCCTCGGCCTCGGCCGGATCCCGGTCCTCCAGAAGCTCGCCGGGATCGAGAAGGCCCACCGGCTGGTGCGCTCCGCGGGGAGGAGGTTCGTCTTCGACCACCACCAGGTGCAGGAGGTCCTCCACGCCTCGCTCCCCGAACTCCTCCGGGAGGAGTACCACGGGGCCGTCGGCGAGGCCCTGGAGAAGCGCGAGGGGGCGGCGGGGAGGGAGCCGAAGGACCTGCCGGGGGGCGTGGCGCTCGCGCTCTGCCGCCACTTCCTCGAGGGGGGCCGGGGGGCGGCGGCGGACCGCTACCTCGACGCCGCGCTGAAGCACCTGGAGAAGGAGTACCTCGCGGCGGATGCCGTGGTTCTCCTCGAGCGGGCCATCGCGCGGACGGATCCCCCCGCGGCGCGCCGGGTCGACCTCCGGCTGCGGCAGACCCGGTGGCTGGAGCCCATGGGGAGGAACGCCGAGTGGAGGGCCGCCGTCGACGACGCCTTCCTTCGGGCGGAGGCAGGGGGGGATCCCGCATCCCGGATCCTGGTCCGCTCCGCAAAGGCCCGCCTCCTCAATCGCCTCGGCGATCACGACCCGGAACTCGTCCTCCTCGAGGAGGCCCTGTCGATGGCCCGGTCGGCCGCGGAGAAGCGGCTGGAGGCCGGGGTTCACCACGGCCTTGCCTCCCACCACCACGCGCGGAACCGCCCGGCGGAGGCCCTGGAATCCCACCGCCGGGCCCTGGCCCTGGCCATCGAGGCGGGGGACGGCGAGTTCGAGGAGATGGAGTCCGCCAATGTCGGGGCCCAGCTCAACAACCTCGGGCGCTACGGGGAGGCCATCCCCCACATCGAGCGGGCCCTCGCCTACGCCGTGGAGAAGGGGGCACGGCGATTCGAGCAGGGGGCCCTGACGAACCTCTCCATCGCCCTGAACAGGATCGGCCGGTACGAGGAGGCGCTGCCGTCGGCGGAGCGGAGCGTGGAACTCGCCTGCGGGATTGGCGACCTCCAGGGCGAGGTCTCCGCCCTGGGAGCCCTCTCCCACACCCTCTGGAACCTGGGGGACCTGGAGGGCTCCCTCGCGCACCGGGAGCGGCAGGTGGACCGGGGGAAGGCCCTCGGCCATCCCAAGCTGGTAGTCCTTTCCCTCCTCAACCTGGGGTCGCTCCTCCTCGACCTCGGAGCCGTCGACCGGGCCTCCGGTCTCCTGGAGGAGGCCCTGCCGTCGGCCCGGGGCGCGGGGATGAAGGGTCAGGAGTCGAGCCTTCTTCGTTCCCTGGCCCGCGCGACGGAGGCCCGGGGGGAGGTCGCGGAGGCGGAGCGCCTGTACCGGGAGTCCCTGGCCCTCAGGGAGGGCACGGGCTCGAGCGGGCGCGACGACTGGACGCTCCTCTCCCTCGGGTGGATCCTCCAGGCGGGCGGGAGGGAAGCGGAGGCCCGGGGCCATTTCGAGGAGGTGCTCGCCCACTCCGGAGTCGCGGGGGATCGGGTCGACGCCTTCGCGGCCCTCGCCTCCCTGGCGACCCTGCCGGGAGGGGACCCTGCGGCCGCCGAGGAGGCGTTCCGGGCCATGGACGGGAGGCACTCCCCCGTCCTGGAGGCCCGCCTCCGCTTCCTCCTCTGGCGCGCCACCGGGGATCGCGAGGCGCTCGACGAGGCCCACCGGCTCCTCCTCTCCCTCCGCGATCGCGTTCCTCCGGAGCACAGGGAGGGCTTCATGACCCGGGTCCCCCTCCACCGCGAGATCGCAGCGGCGTGGGAGGGGCATCGCGGTGCTCCCGGGTCCCGGGCCTAGATCCAGGGATCGCGCCGGAGGATCCCACCCCTCTCCGAACGCCGTTTGCCCGCGGCGACCCGGGGTGCTGTAATCCACCGATGACCACCAGGCCGGCCCCGCCTCCACCCGCGCTGGTGCTCCGCGGCGGGCTCGTCTGCGACGGGAGGGAGCCCCCGCGGCCCGCGACCATCGTCGTCGAGCCTCCGCGCATCGCCGCGGTGCTTCCCGCGGGTGATCCCGGCGGGGCCGCGCCGCCGGGCTCCCTCCACCTCGATGCCGCCGGATTCGTCCTCACCCCGGGCCTCATGGACGTCCACACCCACCTGCTCAGTTCCGTCGGCGAGGACTCGGACGCGGACTACGAGCGGAACCTCCTCAAGGTCTCCCTGCCGTTGCGCACGCTGAGGGGGGCCGCGAACGCGCGCACCATGCTCGACCACGGTTTCACGACGGTGCGCGACCTCTCCACCGAGGGTGCGGGCTACGCCGACGTGGCGTTGCGGGACGCCATCGCCGAAGGTACCTGCGACGGTCCCCGGGTCGTTCCCGCGGGCCCCGGCATCGGCGTCACCGGCGGCTACCTCCCGATGGGCGTGGCTCCCGGGGTGACCCTCCCCTCGGGCTGCGCTCTCTGCGACGGGCCGGAGGCCGTCCGCCGCGAAGTGCGGACGCAGGTGGCCCACGGTGTGGAGTGGATCAAGGCGTTCGCGGACTGGTACGTGCCCCCCGCCGTCCCGGGAAGGCCCGTCGTCTACCCGACCTTCACGCGGGAGGAGATGGCGGCCCTCGTGGACGAGGCGTCCCGCCGGGGCCGGCGCGTGGCCGCGCACGCGACCTCCGACGAGGGGGTGCGGATGGCCGTGGAGTGCGGTGCCGCCTCCATCGAGCACATCCACGGGCTCTCCCGCGAGGTCCTCGACCTCGTGGCCTCCCGCGGGGTCTTCCTCGTGCCTACCCTGTCGGGCGGAGAGCACCGGATGGAACGGGCCGAGGGTGCACGGAGGGAGTTCCTGAAGCGGAGGTTCGACGAGACGGCCGAGGCCTTCCGCCGCGCGCAGGCCGCCGGCGTGCGCATCGCGAACGGCTCCGACATCGGCGCGTTCCCCTTCCCCCGGGGCCCCCTCGCCGAACTCCGTCTGCTCATGGACCTGGGGATGTCCCCCCTCTCCGCGCTCCGGGCCGCCACGGGCGAGGCCGCGGCCCTCCTCGAGCGCCCGGACCTCGGCGTCCTCACCCCCGGGGGCCTGGCGGATCTCTGCGCGTTCCCCTTCGCCGCCGGATCCACCGACCTCCGCCCTTCCCTCACCGTCGACCGCCCCGCGCTGGTCCTCCGGAACGGGAGGATCGTCCGGGGGGGCCTTCCCGCGACGACCCCGCCGGCCCCCTGCGCCTGACGAGGCGGCGGGGCCCCTTACCCGGCCGCCGCCCCCCGCACCCCGAGCCCCTTCGCGGCGCCGGGATGCCCCCGGAGGAAGTCCTCCACAGGCGTCTCCGGGCCCCCTTCGGCTGAGAGTATCATAATACGATACACTCCGTCGGCCAGGCGGACGGGCACCCCGGGCCCCGCCGCGCCGGGCTCCCCCGCCCGGACGACCACGCTCCCGCCGTCGAACAGGAGCCGCGCGCCGGGGTAGGGCCGCGCGAAGGCCCGCACCGTGCGGTCGAAGCGCTCCACCGTGGCCGAGAGGTCGAGGTCGCGGAGCGGAAGCAGCGGCGGCGTCGTCGTCGCCCGGGACAGGTCCATGGGGACCGGCCGCGCCCGCCCCTCGAGCAGCGCGGGCACCGTCTCCGCGACCAGCGCCCGCGCCGCCGCCACGGTCTTCGCGTACAGCGTCGTCGCCGTCTCCCGCGGGTCCACGGCGATGCGCCGCTGCCCCGCCACGGCGCCGGCGTCGAACTCCCGCACCATGGCGTGGAGCGTCACCCCCGTCTCCGCCTCCCCCTCGAGGATCACGAAGGGGAGCGGCGCCCGCCCCTGCCAGCGCGGCAGCAGCGAGCCGTGGAGGTTCCAGGCCCCGAGGCGCGGCACCGCGAGCAGCGCCTCCGGGATCCGGTGCCCGTAGTAGAAGGAGAGGACCAGGTCCGGCGCGAGCGCCGCCACCCGCTCCCGGAGCGCCCGCCCCCGCGGGTGGGGCGGCGTCGCCGCCTTAAGGCCGCGGGCGGCCGCCACGGCGGCGAAGGAGCGGAAGCCCGGCGCCTCCCCGGGGTCCGGCGGGTAGGTGACGACGAGGGGGACCTCCACCCCGAGGTCGAGGACCTCCTCGAGACAGGCGCAGCCGAGCTCCCGGTTGCCGAAGACCACGGCGCGGCCCCTCATCGATCCTCCCGCCCCCCCGCGTGGGTCCCCCCCCGGGTCGGGGGAGGAGGGGTCCCCGGGGACGGAGTCTCAAGGAGCGCCGGCCCGTTGGCGAGAAGCGTGTACCGCCGGCCGTCGGCGGCGGCGGTGGAGAAGACCCCGACACCACCCGGCTCCCCCACCGCGCCGGGGAACTTCTTCAGCGTCCCGCGGCCGAGCAGGCAGAAAGCCGGCTTGTCGCGGTCGAGGAACTCCGCGGCCTGCACCCCCCCCGTGAGCGGCGTGATGACCCGGTCCATGGCGAAGGAGAGCCCGCCGAGGTCCGCGTCCCCCCAGCCGGCGATGGCGAAGTCGCGCTCCCCCACCTCCGCGCGCAGCCACCGGCCGAGGCGCGGGATCTCCGGTTCCTCCTCCCGCAGTTCGACGCCGACGAGGATCCCGGCCAGGACCCCGAGGACGCCCGCCAGCGCGAGCGGGACCGCGGGCCCCCGGCCGAAGGGGCGGCGGCGGAGCAGGCGGGCGGCGGCCAGCCCCCCGGCCAGGGCGAAGGCGCTGGAGCAGGAGCCGAGGTGGTGCACCCCCTTCTGGCTGGAGAAGGTGAGGAGGAGCGGCGGCACCAGGGCGAAGCAGAGGGCGAGGGAGGCGGCCCTCCCCCGCCGGCCGCGGGCCCGGAAGGCGGTCCGCCACCCGCCGCGGAACCAGAAGAGGAGGGCCAGGAGGGACGGTCCCGCCATGGATGCGGACCGGGCGAAGTAGAACCACCACTCCTGGGGGCGGTTCACGTCCCCGTAGGGGAGCGCGCCGGTGCCGGCGATGTCGAACCGGATGCCGACGAAGCGGCCGATGGAGTTGTTGAAGAAGGCCTCGGCGACGTAGGCCATCCCGCCGGCGGCGTGGAGGGCCCACGCCCAGGCGGCCACGGGGAGGGCGAGGAGAAGGAGGGACGCGGGACGGAAGAGAGCCCGCACCGCCCGCCGGTCCCCGGAGAGGGCGGCGTGGGCGAGGATCGGCGCGACGAAGAGGAAGGTGCCGAAGATCCCCTTGGCGAGGAAGGCGGCGCCGCCGCATGCCAGCGCGAGGAGCCACGGACCCCGGCGCGGCCGTCGGGCGGGGCCGTCAAAGGCGCGGAGGAGGGCGAACATCCCCGCCGTAAGGGCGAGCGCGAGAAGGCCGTCGAGGGCGATGCGGCGCGAGAGGGAGAGGAAGACCGGCGTCAGCGCCGCCAGTGCCGCCGTCAGCCAGCCCGCGCGGACCCCGCCGGCGGCGCGGCCCGCGGCGAAGGCGGCGAGGAGCCAGGCCGCGGCCACCGCCGCCACGAGGATCCGCGCCGCCATGACCGAGGGCCCCCCCGCCAGGGCGAAGGCGCCGGAGAGGAGGTCGAAGAAGAGCGGCGGCTTCTCCACGAAGGGCATCCCCGCCAGCGTCGGCACGCGGAAGACCCCGCCCGCCGCGTACTGCTCCCGGCCGACCTCCAGGGTCCACCCCTCGAAGGCGCCCCCGTAGGAGGGCTCGAAGAGGCCCGTGCAGGAGACGGCGACGAGGGCGAGGGCGAGCAGCGCGAAGGGGACGCGGCTGCGGCCCTCGCAGGAGGGGTGGGAGGTGAGCGGGGGCATGGGGGAATACTGTACCCGACCCGATTCATCGGGGATGGTCTCGATACCTCCGGCCCGGCGGGAAGCCCTCGCCATCCCGTGTGGGTTCTCGCGGGCGGTGGGGGGCGACCCGGCCCCGGCCCCCCCCCCGCGGGGGGGGGGGGCGCGCCCCCCCGCGCC
>CAYJMF010000006.1:81335-100754 GCA_964370855.1 uncultured Planctomycetota bacterium
GGCGGTAAGCCCGCGCCATCCCGTGGGGGTGCTCGCGGGGGGTGCGCGCCTACCGGCGCGCGGCTCCCGACGGGGGAGCATCGGATCCGTTCCCGATGCTCCCCCGTCGGGAGCGTTGGAAGTCCGAGGAGGGAGGCGGCGGGGTCGAACCTCCCGGAGGTTCCAGGTGCGGGGGAGCGGGTTCGGAACCCGGAGGAGGAGGGGACGGCGGGCACCTTCCGGAGTTCCGGTGATTCAAGGCACGAAAGGTGTGCGCCGTCCCCCACGATCCAGCGAGGAGCTCCGGCGGGAGCCCCGCGCCCAACCCCGATGAATCGGGTCGGGTACGGTATTCCCCTCCCCTCCCGCGGGAAGAATCGCCCGCCTCCCCTCCCCCCGTGTTGGGATCCGTCCTCCACGACCCGGAGGTGCCCGTGATCCCCCTGTCCGTACCCGACATCGGCGAAGAGGAGCTGGAGGCCGTCCGCCGGACCCTGCTCTCGGGCTGGCTCACGGCGGGCCCCGAGAACGCCGTCTTCGAGGAGGCGCTCCGGGCCCGCACGGGCACGAAGCACGCCGTCTCCTGCAACTCCGGCACCTCGGCCCTCTTCCTCGCCATGCTGGCCGAGGGGATCCGCGGGGAGGTGATCCTCCCCTCCTTCACCTTCGTCGCCTCGGCCAACGCCGTGCGCACCGCCGGCGCGACGCCGGCCTTCGCCGACGTGGACTGGGACGACGGGATGCTGACCCCCGCCTCCATCGAGGCCGCCCTCACCACCCGCACCGAGGCCGTGCTCCCCGTCCACTACTCGGGCCAGGTCGCCGACATGGACCCCATCGCCGACCTCTGCCGGAGGAAGGGGCTCCGCCTCATCGAGGATTCCGCCGAGACCCTCGGCGGCACCTACCGGGGGAGGCACCCCGGCGCCTGGGGCACCGCCTGCTTCTCCTTCTTCCCCACGAAGAACGTCACCACCGGGGAGGGCGGCCTCGTCGCCACGAACGACGACGCCGTGGCGGCCCGCGTGCGGGCGCTGCTGGCCCACGGCATCGAGAAGGACCTCCACGAGAGGGAGCGATCGGCGCGGCCCTGGGAGCGCAGCGCCGTGGTGGCGGGCTACAACCTCCGCATGACCAACGCCGCCGCCGCCATGGGCGTCGTGCAGATGCGGAAGCTCGACGCCATGAACGACCGCCGCCGCGCCGTGGCCGCGCGCTACGGGGCCGGCCTCGCGGGGCTCCCCCTCGACCTCCCCGTGGAGCGGCCGGACCGCCGCCACGTCTACCAGATGTACTGCCCGAAGCTCCACCCCGGCATCGACCGGGGCGCCGTGCTGGAGGGGCTGAAGGCGCGGGGCGTCTCCGCCTCCGTCCACTGGGAGCCGGCCTGCCACGAGATGCCCGCCTACGCCGACCTAGGGTTCACGGACGCCGATCTCCCCGTCACGGCGCGCATCGTGGACCGGGTGATCTCGCTGCCCATGTACCCGGGGCTCTCCGACGGGGACGCGGACCGGGTGATCGAGGCGATGCGCGGCGTCCTGGCGGCTCCGCCGCGGGGGTAGCTACCGCCCCGCCGGGTAGTTGGCCACGAGGTACTCCCCCCGCTTCGCCCGGTCCAGGATCCTCGGCTCCGGGGACGCCGCCGTCTTGAACTCCTCCCAGTAGCGGTCGTTCACGAGGACCACCATCCGCTCCCCGGAACCCCACCGGACCCAGAACTCCCTCCCCGTCCAGAACAGTTCCGGCGGCGGCTCCACGTTGGTGGCCATCTCCCCGCGGCGGGCCACCATGGGGAGCGGCCGCTCGAAGCGCAGGAAGAAGGAGTTGGAGTGGCAGCGGTAGGAGACCACCGTCGCGCCGGCCTCCTCCGCGGCCCGCTCGGCGAGGGAGTGGTGGGAGCGGGCCTCGGCGAAGGAGGGGAGGGCGATGACGGCGGCGACCTGGAGGAGGATCATCGCGAGGACCCCGTTGCGGACCCACCGGCGCCCCCCGGAGGCCGCCGCCTCCCGCGCCGCCAGCAGGGCGCCGGCGGGGAGCGCGGGGAGGAGGTAGGGGATGAGGATCGACTTCGAGAACGTGAAGAAGGCGGGCAGCACGAGGAACCAGAGCCAGAGGAGGAGCCCGTCGGGATCGGCGCGCAGCGTCTTCAAGCGCAGCGCCCGCAACGGCCGCCACAGGAGCATGACCCACGGGAGGAAGCCGCCGACGACCACGGCCCAGGGGAACCAGGGCCCCTGGTCCCGGCCGCTCTCCATGGCGGTGAAGCGGGTGAAGTGGTTGTCCCACCAGAAGTACCGGTTGAAACCCGGGTGCGCCCCCTCCATGAGGAGGAACCATGGCGCGACGACGGCGGCGCAGACGAGGGGGGCCGGCGAGGCCAGCGACTCGAGGACCCTCCCCCACCGCCCCGCGACGGCGGCGAAGCCGAGGAGGGCGAGGCCCGGCAGCACGATCCCCACGAGCCCCTTCGTCAGGACGGAGAGGCCGCAGGCGAGGCCGAGGCCGGCGAGCCACGCCATGGATCGCCGCGACCAGGGCTCCGCCCGGAGGAACTCCCGGAGGCAGAGGAAGGAGCCGGCGAGGAAGAAGGAGAGGATCCCGTCGGTGAGGTCGAGGCGCCCGAGGGCGAATACGAGGGGGGCGGAGAGGAACAGCACCGCCGACCAGGGCGCCGTGCCCGGCGGCCCGTACCCGCGCCCGAGGACGAGGAGGAGGATCACGGTCCCGAGCGTCGCCAGGCGCACGGGGAGCCGCGCGGCGTAGGCGTTGCTGCCGAAGAGGGCCATGGAGGCGGCGTTGGCCCAGTAGGTCACGGGGGGCTTCTCGTCGTAGCGCGCGCCGTTGAGGGTCGGCGTCACCCAGTCGCCGGAGGCGAGCATCTCGCGGCCGATCTCGGCGTAGCGGGTCTCGTCGTGGTCGATGAGCCAGGTCCCCGGGAGCTCGGCGAAGAGGAGGAGCAGGAGGACGACGAGGAGCGCGCGCCCGGGACCTCGGCCCTCAGCGGCCACGGACCGCCGCCCCCTGCACGGAGATGGGACCTGCGCGGCCCGCCACCTCACCCGTCACGATCTCGTGGACGGGGAGGGAGGAGGCCTCGAGCCCCTCGAGCACCGCGCCGCAGGGGATCGCGGGGACGCCGCGGTCCGCCATGCGGCGGAGGAGATCATCGAAGCAGGCGTGGAAGGACATCCCCTCGGCCTCGGCGTGGAGGGTGAAGACCTGGTCCCCTCCCCCCTCCTCCGCGAGCGCCATCATCCGCTCCGCGAAGTTCCCCTCCGTGACCCCCTCCCGGCCGAGCATCTCGTCGAGGGTGGGGAGGGTCGTGGCCACCTGGGGCACGGGGAAGACGCGGCCCCCGGAGCGGGGGAGGAAGGGGGCGGTGCCGCGGGCGTCGGCGGCGTAGCGGAGCCCCTGGCGCTCCTCCTCCGCGAGGACCCCGGCGGAGACGACCCACCCCGGGGCGCTGGCGCAGTCCGCGGGGCGGCCGGCGGCCTGCGCGAAGGCGTCGGAGGCCTTCCGGAGCTCCGCCGCCGCGGCGTCGGGCGCCATGTCGAGGATGCGGTCGTGCCAGAGGATGTGGTCCCACCCGTGGACCCCGGCCTCGTGGCCCCCGTCGAGGACGGCCCGCAGCAGGTCGGGCCGCCCGCTCCCCACGGGCCGCGCCGGGAGCAGCGTCCCGGAGAGGGCGGTGCGCAGGCCGTACATGCGGAGCGCGTTGGTGCGGACCATCTTCTTCGCGAAGCCCTTCCGGCGGAAGACGCGCAGCGCCGCCTTGCCGGAGTTGTCCGGGCCCATGGTGACGAAGAAGGTGGCCCGGATCCCCGCGCCGGCCAGCGTCTCGAGGAGGCGCGGTACCCCCTCGTCCATGCCGCGGCGGGTGTCCACGTCGATCTTGAGGGCGATCCGGAGGGGCCCCCGCGGGGCGGACTTCACTTCCCCGCCCTCTCTCCCCGCCGGACGGAGGAGACGAGGAAGCGGGGGCGGCGCCTCACCTCGGCGTAGATGCGGGCCACGTACTCCCCGAGCACCCCCACGGAGACGAAGAGGGCGCCGATGGCCATGAACCCGAAGGCGGCCAGCGTGAAGAGCCCGAACTCCTGCTCGATGCCCATGACGAAGCGGCGCCACAGGAGCGCCCCGGCGAGGAGGAAGGAGCAGGCGGAGATGACGAGCCCGAGGTAGGTCATGAGCCGGATGGGAAAGGTCGTGAAGCCCGTCATGAGGTCGAACTGGAGGGAGACCAGGGCCCAGAAGGAGTACTTGCTCACGCCGTGGGCCCGCTCGGCGTGGCCCACGGGGATCTCCGTGGAGCTGCGCGCGAAGGTGTTGGCCAGGGCCGGGATGAAGGTGTTGACCTCGGGGCACTGGCGGAGCGCGTCCACCACGGGGCGCCGGTAGCCGCGGAGCATGCAGCCGTAGTCCCGCTGGCGCACCCCCGTGGAGCGGGCGGTGTAGAAGTTGATGGCCCGGGAGGCGATCTTCCGGAAGACCGAATCCCGCCGGCCGTCCCTGTAGGTGGCCACGACGTCGTTGCCCTTCTCCGCGGCGAGCACCACGGCGGGGACGTCCTCGGGGGGGTTCTGGAGATCGGCGTCGAGGGTCACCACGGTCTCGCCGCGGGACTCGAAGAGCCCCGCGAAGACCGCCGCGTGCTGTCCGTAGTTGCGGTTCAGCTCCACCACCACGACCCGCGGATCGGCGTCGGCGAGTCCGTGGAGGACCCGCACGCTCCCGTCCCGGCTCCCGTCGTCCACGTAGACGGCCTCGAACTCCATGCCCGCCTTCTCGAGGGCCGCGGCGAGGCGGCGATGGAGCTCCGGGAGGGAGGCCTCCTCGTTGTAGACGGGGACCACGGTGGAGACGCGCACGGATGGGATCATGTCGTCGCTCTGCCTCCGGACCGGGATCCCCGTCAAGGATAGGCACCCCCCCCGCCGCCGGACCCCGAAATGGCGCGCACGGCCCCCCCGGAGGGGATTTCCCTGCGCCCCGCCGCCGCCGGGCCGTCGAATGAGGGTTCAAGGAGGGACGACCATGCGCGTGCTGATCCTCGGGGCCAACGGCTTCATCGGCAGCCACCTGACGGAGGCCATCCTCGAACGGACCGACTGGGAGGTCTGCGGGCTCGACCTCTCCTCGGAGCGCCTCGCCCCCTGGATCGACCACCCCCGCCTGCGCTTCCTCGAGGGGGACATCACCATCAGCCGCGAGTGGATCGAGTACCACATCCGCAGCAGCGACGTCTGCCTGCCCCTGGTGGCCATCGCCACGCCGGCCACCTACGTCAAGGACCCGCTGCGGGTCTTCGAGCTCGACTTCGAGGAGAACCTGCGCATCGTCCGGCAGTGCGCGAAGTACGGCACCCGCGTCGTCTTCCCCTCCACCTCCGAGGTCTACGGGATGTGCCCCGACGAGGCCTTCGACGAGAGGGAGAGCCCGCTGGTCTACGGGCCCGTCACGAAGTCCCGCTGGATCTACGCCTGCTCGAAGCAGCTCCTGGACCGCGTCATCCTCGCCATGGGCCGGGACCGGGGACTCCCCTACACCCTCTTCCGCCCCTTCAACTGGATAGGTCCCCGCCTCGATTCCCTGGACTCGGCCAAGGAGGGGAGCTCGCGGGTGGTGACGCAGTTCCTCGGGCACCTCATGCGGCGGGAGCCGATCTCGCTCGTGGACGGGGGGAGCCAGCGGCGCTGCTTCACCTACGTGAGCGACGGCATCGACGCCCTCATGGCCATACTCGAGAACGAGGGGGGGAAGTGCGACGCCGGGATCTTCAACATCGGCCACCCCGGCAACGACCACTCCATCCTCGAGCTGGCGAACCTCATGGTGCGGCTCCTCGGCGAATTCCCGGGCTGGGAGGAGGCGGCGAAGGGCGCCCGCATCCAGGTCTCCACGGCGGACGCCTACTACGGCAAGGAGTACCAGGACGTCACCCGGCGGGTCCCCTCGGTGAAGGCCGCGAAGGAGGCCTTCGGCTGGGTCCCGAAGGTCGGATTCGAGGACGCCGTCCGCCGCACCATCGCCGCCTACGCGGCGGCGGGCACCGACGGGGGACCGCCATACTGAACCCGACCCAGATTGGCGGCGGGGGCGGGAGCGACCCGTCTTGGCCCGGGAGGGGGGTGCTCGCTCCCGCCCCCGCCGCCAATCTGGGTCGGGTTCAGTATGGCGGTCCGTTAGCATCCTCCCGGCGGGAAACGCGGAGGGCCGGGCCATGTGCCGATTCGTCGCCTACGTGGGGCAGCCCATCACCCTCGATCTCCTGGTCACGCTCCCGCGGAACTCCCTCATCAACCAGAGCACCGACGCCCGGGAGTTCGAGGAGCGGCTGAACGGCGACGGCTTCGGCATCGCCTGGTACGCCCACGACGTCTCCGATGCGCCGGCCCTCTTCAAGTCCGTCACGCCGGCCTGGAGCAACCGCAACCTCCACAGCCTCGCCCGCGTGGTCCACTCCTCCACGATCCTCGCCCACGTGCGCGCCGCCACGCCGGGCATGGCCGTGTCGGAGTCCAACTGCCACCCCTTCGCCCGCGGCCGCTACGCCTTCATGCACAACGGGCACGTCGGGGACTTCAAGGTCCTGCGCCGCCCCATGCGCCGGTTCCTCTCCGACGATTCCTACGACGCCGTGGAGGGCTCCACCGACTCGGAGCACATCTTCGGGCTGTTCCTCGACCGCATCGAGGCGCTGAAGGAGATGAAGCGGGACGAGGCCATGGCGCAGGCGCTGTCGGAAACGGTGCGCGAGGTCATGGACATGCAGGAGGAGTTCGGGTCCGGGGACCCGTCCTACCTCAACATCGCCGTCAGCGACGGGGACCGCATCGTCGCCTGCCGCCACACCGACGGCCCCCCGGAGCACGCCCTCAGCCTCTACTACCGGACCGGCGGCCGGTACATCTGCGAGGAGGGCATCTGCCGGATGATCGACGGCGGGAACGGGAGGAAGGCGGTCATCGTCTCCTCGGAGAAGCTGAGCGACGACGAGGGCTGGCTGCCGGTGCCCGTCAACCACCTGGTGCTCGTGCGGGAGGATCACTCCGTGGACGTGCGTGAGATGGGGTGAGGCGGGCGGGGGGCGCTACCCCGCGAGGGTCCTCTCGTCCAGGACCTCGAAGCGCACGCGGGGACGGGCGCCCCGCAGGGGGCATCGCTCGAAGCGGGAGGCGAGCCCGGCGAGGAGTTCCCTCCGCTCCGCCGACGTCGTCCTTCGCCACTTCACCTCGGCGACCAGGAGCCCCTTCCCGTCCTCCGGGTCCGGCGCGACCAGGTCGAGCTCGACGCCGGCCCCCCAGTACCGCGCGGCGCCGGGGAACCGGGATCGGCAGAAATCCTCGAAGACCGTGGCCGCGTGGCCGTGGACGAGGAGCCGCCGCTCCTCCCGCCCGTAGGCGCCCCAGCGGCTGCGGTGCGGGGAGTAGACGCGGAACCAGAACCGGAGCGCGGGGTCCTGGATGCGGTAGAGGCTCTTCCGCGTGGACCGCACGCTCTCGCCGAAGGGGAGTTCCCGCTCCAGAACGGAGGCGTCCATCAGGGACCGCAGGAGCCGGGAGAGGTTCGTCTGGGGCGTCGCCAGGCGGGAGGCGATCTCCGAGGGGCGCTCCGCGCCCCGCCCCACGGCCTCGAGGAGGGACAGGGCGTTGAGCCCGTCCACCCCCTCGTCGCGGAGCACGCGCTGCGGCTCCTGGTCCAGGAGGGGCGCGAACCCGAAGAAGAGGGATTCCGCGAGGGCGACCGCGTCCTGCCGCTTCTCCACGAATTCCCAGTACCGGGGGATCCCCCCCACGCAGGAGAAGCGCTCGAAGGACCCGGGCTCCGCCGGCTCGAGGCCGCAGGCCTCGCAGAAGGCGGCGTAGTCCATGGGCCGCACCGGGAGGAGGAGCCCGGCCCTGCCGTAGAGGGGGGCGGCCCGGTTCAGGAAGAGGTCGTTCATCATCCGGGTGCTGGAACCGGCGAGGACGAGCACGCACCCGGGGGGCAGGGAGTGGTCGACCCACCTCTGCAGGCGGCTCGGGAGGGAGGAGTCGGACGCGACCAGGTAGGGGAACTCGTCGATGCAGAGGGTCCAGCGGCGGCTCCGGAGTGAGACCTGGTCGAGGAGCGCCTCGAAGGTGCCCGGGGCGATGTCGGCCCCGAGGAGGGGACGGAGGTCCTCCGCGGCCTGGCGCAGCTGCTGGCCGGGGTGGGCCTCGATGGCCTGGGTGTAGTGCCCGCCGCGTCCGTCGAGCCACCGGCGGAGGAGGCGGGTCTTCCCGACGCGGCGCCGGCCGAAGACCACCACCAGCCCCCCCCGCCTCCCGGCGAGGTCGAGCTCGCGGATCTCCCGCTCGCGATCGACGAAGTCGATGGCCATGAAGACAGGATACCTGAACATGATGTTTTTCAAACATTATGTTCAGCCGACATCATGTTACCCGGCCCCGCCCCTACTCCGGCCTGAGGACGTACCACCGCTTCCCGTCCATCTCCACCGACTCCCCCTTCGTGGCGTAGGTGCGGCGGGATTCCCGCCAGGGGCCGAGGCGGACGAGGAACTCGCGGAAGGGGCCGTCGGCGGGCCGGTAGAGGTCCAGGGAGAGTTCGAAGGTCTCGAACTTCGCCCCCGTCATCGAGAAGGATGAGGTCGAGGAGGACCAGTCCAGGGGGAGCGGCGGCCCGCCCGGGGACGCGCTCAGGTTCCACGCGCTCTTCGCCGCGTCGGCCCCGGAGAGGTAGAGGGTCGGGGGCCAGCCGACCCCCGGCAACGGCCCCGCGAGGAGGAGGATCGCCGCCAGGACGAGGAGGACCGCGGCCCCTCCCCAGAGGAACGGGTGGCGACGCAGGGCGTTCCCGCGCCTCTCCGTCCCGCCGGGGGCTCCTTCGGTCACGCGGGAATCCTAGCGCCTCCCGTACACTCCGCCCATGAGACAGGTCCTCTTCATCTTCAACGAGCCCGCGGCCGCCGCCCCCTGGGAGCCGCTCCACGACGGCGTCATGGGCGGCCTCTCCGAGGGGGAGCTCGTCGGCGGAAAGGGGGCGGCCTGCTTCGCGGGCACCCTTTCCCTCGCCAACCACGGGGGGTTCGCCTCCGTGAAGACCCTCCTCCCCCCGGGGGCGCTCCGGAACGTCGCGGCCCTCGTGCTCAAGGTGCGCGGCGACGGGCGGCGCTACACCGTGTTCCTCAAGACCCACGACGGCCCCGAGGCGGGCAACTACAAGTCCCTCCTCGACCTGCCCGCCGGGGAGTGGCACGAGGTGCGGCTCCCTCTCTCCGGGTTCGCCGCGTCCCTGCACGGGAAGCCCGACCCCTCCGCCCCGCCGCTGCGGGCCGACGCCGTCCGCGTGCTCGGCCTCATGGTCGCCGACGGCCGCGCCGGCCCCTTCCGCCTCGAAGTCGCCGGCATCGCGGCGGAGGCAGGGACGTTCCTAACTAAGTAACTAACTCCACGGGGCCGGGTCGGGATTCCGACCGGGCCCCGTGGAGTTAGTTACTTAGTTAGGAACGTCCCTGCCTCTCCTCTCAGTCCAGGCGGAGCATCTTCAGCTGGTGCATGTGGTCGGGGTCCGGGGCAGGGAGGGGCTCCGTGAGGCCCGGCGCGAGGGGAGGGGGCTCGGCGGGCTGGAAGTCCCCGCCTCCGACCACGGGGTCGGGGCCCGTGAACTCCCTTCCCTCCGCGTCAAACACGCCCATGCACCAGATCCCGCCGTCGTAGGTCTGCTCGTCGTAGACGACGACGAGGTCCTCCCCGTCCACCACGGCGTCGTAGCCGAACCAGGAGAGCTCCGTCACGCGGAATCCGTACTCCGGGGGCATCGACATGATGCCCCCGCCCGGCGGGGGGCGATCCCGCGGCGCGTCGGCGCTCGGCGTCATCGTGGCCGTGGTCAGCCGGTGGGCCGTCGGCGCCCCGGCGTCGAAGTCGTCCCAGTGCAGCAGGTGCAGTTCCGCCCCCTCGAGCCCCTGCGTCTGGAAGAGGAGGTCCACCCGCGCCGTCCCCGCGCGGTCCCGCGCCGCCACCGTGGGAAAGGAGGAGGAGGGGTCCCCGGGGCCCGCGGCGGCCCCGAAGGTCCGCCCGCCGTCCCGGCTCTCCCGCAGGCGCACCCCGTCGGCGGCCTCGTAGGCGAAGAAGACGCGCATGGAGTCCCCGCTCCCGAGCACCGCCACGGAGGGGTCCTTCCCGACGATCTCCTCCTCCTCGACGAGGACGTCCCGCGGCTCCCCGACCCAGGGCTCGACGTGGCAGCGGTTCTGCGTGACGCTCCGCCAGCGCATGTCGGGGAGGGACTCGAAGGAGGTGAACCCGTATCCGACGACGAGGTCGCCGCCGGATGACCAGGCGAGGCCCGTGAGGAGCGGCGTCACGTCCCCCTCCACGCGGCGCAGCGTCCGCGGCGCATCGAACTCGTAGCCCGTGGGCCAGAGGAAGCCGTCGAGGCCCGCGGGGCGCCCGAGGACGAGCACGAGGTCCGTCGCCCCCTCCCGGGGCGTCTTCCAGAAGACCGCCGCCAGGGTGTAGTCCGCGGCCATGGCGAGCTGGGCGAGGCGCGGCGACCAGCCCCCCGCGGCCCGGTCGAGGATCTTCTCCTGCGCGAAGGTGGCCCCGCGGTCGAACGAGATGCGCAGGTCCACGGTCTCCGTCCCGCTGTGGACGAGGGCGAGCACGTTGTAGAGGGCGGCCACCTCGTGGTCCCGCCAGTTGCCCGAGTCCTCGGAAGCCTCCTCCGAGGCGCCCCCCGTGACGACGCCGCCGCCGTCCACCTGGAGCCGCATCTCGTACCGCCGGTACAGGGAGGGATCCGCGCGGTCCCCCTCGTAGGCGACCACCGTCGTGCGATCCCCGGTGACGGCCGCCGTCGGGAGCCCGAACATCCAGGAGTTGCTGGAGTAGAGGGTGCGGGCGTCGAGGACGCCGGGGTAGTCGGTGCCGTTGCGGGCGGCGAGGTTGATGGCCGAAGGGGCGCCGATGGAGACGCGGACGAGGACCGTGGAACGGCGGCTGCCGGCCTGCGTCCGGACCACCAGGACCTGGGGCCGGGTGACGGCGCCGCGCAGTCCGATGCGGCCGAAGCCGTCGCCGCGGGCCTCCATCCAGGGGGCGGCGTTGACGGCCCCGGACCCGGAGGGAACGATCCCGACGCCGGCGATGGACTGCGGCCCCCCGACGGGGGTGTTGCCGTCGTCGGAGCCGTGGGCGACGGAGACCACCACCTCGCCTGCGTTCCCGGGGCGGCGGCTCACGGCCTCGAACTGGAACGGCTCCCCGGCCGGCGTCGTGAGGTCGTAGGTCGCGTCCACGTCCCCCGGGGAGAGGCCGAGGCGGGCGAGATCGACCTCCGCGGCCCAGGGGGCGTCGGCCGTCGGGGAGAGGGCGTTCATGCCGGCGACGATGAGGAGGGGAGCGGCCTGCCTGCCCGGCCCCTGGGCCGCGGATCCGCCGCCTCCCCCGCCGCCGCAACCCGCGAGCAAGAGGACCGATGCGACGAGAAGTGCACGACGCATGGCGGAACCCTCCGGGGATTCCATGGATCCTACACCCGGCGGGCGGGAGGGGGGGGAGAGGCGAGAGGCGCAAGGCGGGGACGTTCCCAACTAATAAACTAACTCCGTGGAGCACCCCCGGGTCCCCGGGAAGGGGGTGGAGGAGTTAGTTTATTAGTTGGGAACGTCCCCTCCTCGCCTCGCCTCGCCTCGCTACTCACCGGGATCGGCGCCCTTCGCGGGGGCGCCCACGGCCAGCATCCGCTGCACGGAGCGAAGCGCCCGCAGCCGCAGCCCCTCCTCGAGGAGGATCTCGTGCTTCCCCTCCACGAGGGAGGCGAGCACCTTCTCAAGGGTGATCTTCTTCATGTGCGGGCAGAGGGTGCAGGTCTTCACGAACTCCAGTTCCGGGTGGGCGCCGGAGACGTTGTCCGCCATGGAGCACTCGGTGATGAGGATGACGCGATGGGACTTCGGCGCGTCGAGGTGGTCGATCATCCCCTTGGTGGAGCCGACGTAGTCCGCCTCGGCGCACACCTCGGGGCTGCACTCCGGGTGGGCGAGCACCTCGAGGCCGGGGAACTGGGCGCGGTAGGCCTTCAACTGGTCCACGGTGAACTGCTCGTGGACGATGCAGCGGCCCTTCCACGCGATGACCTTCACCTTCGTCTTCTTCGCCACGTTGCGCGCGAGGTACTCGTCGGGGAGGAACAGCACCTCGGGAACGCCGAGGGACTCGACCACCTGCACGGCGTTGGCCGAGGTGCAGCAGATGTCCACCTCCGCCTTGATGGCCGCAGGGGTGTTCACGTAGGCCACCGCCGGTACCCCGGGGTGGCGCTGCCTCATGAGCCGCACGTCGTCGGCGGTGATGCTCTCCGAAAGGGAGCAGCCGGCGTCGAGGTCGGGG
The DNA here is from genome assembly GCA_964370855.1 of uncultured Planctomycetota bacterium. Classification (GTDB taxonomy): domain Bacteria; phylum Planctomycetota; class JAJSAM01; order JAJSAM01; family JAKLKS01; genus JAKLKS01. Next base: position 93,695 of record CAYJMF010000006.1, read on the forward strand.
ATGAGAACGGTGCGGGAGGGGTTGAGGATCTTCGCCGTCTCCGCCATGAAGTGGACGCCGCAGAAGAGGATGATGGCGGCGTCCGTGTCCCGGGCCCGGCGGGCCAGCTCGAGGGAGTCGCCGGTGAAGTCGCTGATCCCGTGGAAGATCTCCGGGACCATGTAGTTGTGGCCGAGGATCACGGCCCGCCGCTCCCGCTTCAGCCGGTTGATGGCGGCGATGAGCGGGGCCCGCATCTCCCACTCGAAGCGCGGCACGACCGACTTCACCCTCTCGTAGATGGCGTCGGTCTCGCGGGCGACCTCGGGCGTGAAGGGGAGTACCTCGGGGATGGCGGCCTCCGGGAAGGGGTGAAATTCCCCTTCATTGGAAGGGATCTCCACCGGAGGCGCAACAACGACGCACCCGCGTGGCGCGACCGGCCGCCCCTACTCCACCACCCCCAGCGCCCCTCCGATGCCGTTGGGATTGCTCCAGTCGAGGGCGGGGCAGAGCCCGGTCCCCGGGATGAGTCCCGTGATGGAGTTGAGGACCATGATGGTGGAGGTCTGGAGGGTGTCCGTCCACAGCTGGTCCTCGGAGGCCTTCAGCTGCGCGTCCCGGGCATCGAAGACCACCTTCCGGAAGGCGTCGACCTGCTCCCGCGTCATCCGCTTCTGGCGGAGGAGGCTGTTCGCCTCCTCCATCTGCCGGGCGGCCCAGTCCCAGATCGCCTCGTTGCGGCGGTGGTTGCCGTCGATGGCCGTCGTCATCCGTTCGTTGGCGTTGTAGATCTCGATGCCCGTCCCGATGTAGCTGGAGGCGCCTCCCGCGCTCTTCGCCCGGTTCTTGAAGGCCTCCTGGGCCCCGGTCCGGCGGAGCACGTTGGTCGCATCGTAGAGCCTCTCCTCGACCTCCGCGAACACCCCCACCCCCGCGTTCACCTTGGCGGCGATTTCCACCGGGGTAGGGGAGGGGGCCGGCGGCGTCGGGGTCTCCCCCGTCGGATCGACGAAGGTCAGGGGGTCCCCCGCCGCGTAGGCGTAGGGGGCGAGGTCCCCCGGCTCCAGGCGATCCGTGCGGGGCTCGCGGGTGAGGAACCGCCGCGTCGCGGGGTCGTAGAGCCGCGACCGCATCCGGAAGAGCCCCGAATCCCCCTCCCGCATCGTCCCGTTCCCGCCCCCGAAGGTGAAGGGGTTGTCCGTCGAGCCCGTGGACGCCTGCAGGGCGCCCCAGGGGTCGAAGGCGTAGGCATCGGTCACGGCCCCGGCGTCGTCCGTCAGGAGGGTCGTGTTCCCCGCCTCGTCGAAGTGGTACCAGCGCCGCGCCCCCGCGGGGGAGACGGACCAGAGCAGCGTCCCGTCCGGCGCGTGGACGAAGAACTCCGGGCTCCCCCCGTCCACGGTCCGGATGCAGGGCGCGGGGATCCCGTAGGCGTGGTTCCAGGTCCACTCCGTGGAGGTGGTGCCGTCGTCCCGCGTGAGGAGGAGCCCGAAGGCGTCGTAGGTGCAGTCCACGGACACCGCGTCCTGCACGTAGGAGCGCAGGCGCGAGGCGAGGTCCCAGTCGTAGTCCCGCACGCCGTCGGAGGTCGGGCGGCCGAGGGCGTCCCACGTCCAGTCGGCCCGCTGGTGGGCGGCGTCCAGGACGGCGTCCGCCTCCTCCCCCGCGCCGAGGCCCGGCACGAGGGGCCCGGTGCGGGTCGCCGAGGCCACCCTCCCCGAACCGTCGCGCATGAGGGTCGTCGCCGCCAGCGTCCCCTCGGCGATGCCGGTCACGTTCCCGTCGGCGTCCCGGGTGAAGGCCGTGGCCACGCCGTTGGTGCGCGAGATGCCCGTGACCCTTCCGTCGGCGTCGCGGGTGAAGTCGGCCCTGCCGCCGGCCCAGTCCTGCACCCGGGTGAGGCGCCCGACGGCGTCGTACTGGTAGGTCACCGTCTTACCCGGGGAGAGGGTCACGGCGGTCATGCGGCCCTCCGCGTCCCTCGTCACCCCCATCCCGTTGGAGGAGACGACGGCCCCCCGGGCGTCGAGGGCGAAGTCCGCCCCCGTGGCGGAGAGCCACCGCCCCTCGCCGTCCCGCTCGAAGTCGAGGGTCGTCCCGTCGGAGAAGGCGCGCTGCACGACGCGCCCGGCGCCGTCCATGGCGATGTCGAGGGAGCCGAGCCCGCCCGGGAAGTCGTGGCGGACCGGCCGCCCCATCCCGTCGAAGGTGATGGTCGTGGTCCTGCCGAGGGGGTCGGAACGGGAGGAGGCGAGGCCGCGGAGGTCCCGCCCGACGGTCCACGTCGACCCGGGCCCGTCGGTGACGGAGACGACCCGCCCCGCCCCGTCCCGCCCGTAGGTCCCGGAGGCGGCGCCGCCGCCGAGCACGACCTGCGCGAGGAGCCCGCGACCGTCGTGGGTCCGGCGGACCGTCCGTCCGGCGCCGTCCACCGAGAGCACGAGGCGCCCGCGGGCGTCGAAGCCGCTCCACTGCGTGCGTCCCGAGGGGAGGACGAGGCGCGCGACGCGCCCGGCCCCGTCCCTCGTCATGAGCAGCGTTCCGCCCCCCGGCGCCGTGGAGGCGACGGGGCGGCCGGCGCCGTCGTACTCCGTGGTCCACTCGCCGCCCGCGGCGTCGACGAGGGCGATGAGACGGTCGGCCCCGTCGTGGACCCTGGTCGTCGTGGAGCCGCGGCGGTCGGTGATGGAGGCGAGCCGTCCCATCACGTCGTAGGTCGAGGAGGAATCCCCCCCGAGGGCGTCCTCCACGCCGACGACCCGGTCCATGGCGTCCCAGGAGAAGTTCGTGGTCACCCCGTCGAAGTCCGTCTGCGAGGTCAGGTTCCCGTTGGCGTCGTAGGTCCGGATCCGGGAGCGGCCCTCCCCGTCGGTCTCCTCGAGGAGGCGGTCCAGGGCGTCCCGCGTGAAGGTCCGGGTCGTCCCGTCGGGGAGGAGGATCGTCGACACGCGCCGGTACCCGTCGTGGAAGTAGGTGGTGACCTTCCCCGCAGGGTCCGTGGTGAAGACGCGGTTCCCCCACCCGTCGTAGACGTGGGTCGTGAGGCCACCGAGCGGATCGGTCCCGGTGAGCGCGTTCCCCCGCCCGTCGAAGGTGAAGGTCCAGGTGTTCCCCTCCCCGTCGGTCCGGGAGGTGCGGTTCCCGCTCGCGTCGTAGGTGAAGGTCTCGGCGGTCCCGTCGGGGTGGTCGATGCGGAGGAGGTCCCGGTAGGGGGCGCCGGGGACGGGGGAGGTCCTCTCCTGCCAGGCGAAGGTGGTGACGTTTCCGAGGGCGTCGGTCTCCGAGGTGGTCAGCCCCGAGTCGGCGTCGAAGACGGACAGGGTCCGGGCCCCGGAGGGATCCTCGATGGAGGCGCGCCGCGGCGCCCCGTCGTCGTCCCCGAGGGCGACCCGATCGCCGAGGTCGTTCTCCGTCGAGAGGAGGAATCCCGCCGCGTCGTGGACGTGGACCTCCTCCCCGCCGTCGGGGCGGGTCATCTTCGTCGTGCCGGGCTTGTAGGGGTTCCCGAAGTCGAACACCCAGGCGTTCCCGAAGGCGTCGGCCTGGGTCGCCACCTTGCCCACGTCGTCGAAGGTCTGGGTCCAGGGCACGTTGCCCCGGGGGGAGGTGCGGGTGGTCATGAGGGCCGGGTCGGCGTGGTCCGGGTCGTAGGCGTAGACGGTCACGCCGCCGGCGGCGTCGGTGAAGGCGACGAGATCGTCCCCGTCGTAGTCGAAGGCGACGGAGCGCCCCGGCGTGCCGCCCCAGGATTCCGTCACGGTGGTGATCCGGTCCGTCCCGTCGTGGTCGAAGAAGAGTCCCCGCTGCGTGGACCCGGGGGCGTCCTCCACCACGCTGAGGAGCCGGCCGTCGCCGGCGTACTCGAGATCGAGACCGTTCCCCCGCCCGTCCTCGATGCGGGTCATCCGCCCCGAACCCTCGAAGCGGCGCACGAGATCGTCGGAGGGGTCGATGCAGACCCAGTCGGTCCCGTCGCGGGCGAGCCTCACCGGGTGGTCCGTCGCCGTCTGGAGGTTCCAGGCGCTCCCCTCCTCCAGGAACTTGAGGACCTTGCCCCGGGAGGTGACGAGGGTGGCCAGGGTCCCCGCCGAGTGGATGCGCCAGTCGAAGCCGTGGCGCCAGTTGTCGCCGAGATCCCCCACCACGAAGTTGATGCGCAGCTTCGACGCGTAGTAGCGGGTGAACCGGAGCGGCAGCGGGCCGCCCATGTCGAGGTCCGGCGCCTCGTCGAGGACGAGCTCCCCCGTGAACGTGTCCACCGGGTCGCCGGACCGCCCCGAGGCGGGCCGGGAGGCGGAGCTCTCCTCCTTCGGGCTGGCCACCACGTGGACGAGGATGGGGATCTCCCCGGAGATCTCCTGGCAGGGGCCGTCGCTCCCGGTGAGGGCGTCGATGCCGATCCACTCGATGAAGACGTAGTCGTCCCCGATCACCTTTCCGGCGGTCACCGTGAACACGGCGTCCACCGCGGTGACGATGTCGGGGCTCACGGAGATCAGGGCATCGGGGTTGGGGACCCACGCGTGGACCTTCGCCTTGCAGGTGCCCGGGTCCTTCACGTGGAACTTCACCGACTTCCCCGCCTCCACGGTGATCTCGGAGGGGTAGGTGTGGGCCGCTGCCGGGGGCGGAGAGGCGAGGGTGCCGAGGGAGAGGGCGAGGGCTGCGCAGAGGAGGGCGCGGACGCGCACGGGGGGCCTCACTTCTTCACCTTCAGCTTGAGCTTCGCGGCGGCGCCTTTCGCCGACTTGAGGGAGAGCGCCTTTGCCCCGTCCTTGAGGGTCGCGAGCACGGGCAGCGTCCCCGCCGACGTCTCCACGAGGCCGTAGGCCTTCCCGGCGGCGTCCCGCACCAGGAACCCGGCGATCCCCTCCCCGTCGATGCGGGAGAACCCGGCCCGGGTCCCCTCGCTGCAGAGGGCCACCACGCCGGGGTTCGACTTCGCCGTGCCCACCTGGAGGAGGTTCTTCGTCCCCCCGAAGACCCCGGCGAAGCCGTCGAAGGCGCCGGCGGGGCGCACCCCCTTCGCGACGAGGGAGCCGCCGTCCCCGGAGCCCTTCAGCACCAGGGAGGCGGGTCCCGTCCCGTCGGACTGGAGGGAGGAGCCGGCCAGGGTGAAGGAGCCGAGGGAGGGGCCGCCCCCCTCCTCGAGGATCTCCAGGGTCCCCACGGGGGTCCCCGAGGAGATGTCGAGGGTGCCGGCCACGTCGAAGAGGTTCCCCGCGTCGTCCATGCCGACGCCGCCGACGGCGCCGTCCCCGTCGACGGAGAGCACCCAGGCCCCCTTCGCGGGCTTCTTCACGGAGAGGTGCCACATCCGCCGGAGGCTCGAGCCGAGGGGGTTCCCGGCCCCGTCGAAGCGGTACTGGCGGAACGTCCCCGTGCCGTCCCCCACCCGCACCAGGCGGCCGGCGCCGTCCCGGCCGTAGTGGAGGGTGCGGCTCTCGGCGGAGGAGGGGGGCGGGGAGGCCGCCAGGAGGACGGCCCCCATCAGCAGGCGTAGAAGGACACCGGGAACGTTTCGCATGGACCCCCCTTGTCGGGGAGGCGGGATCGGGAGCCTCCCCCCACCACGGAAACCGGAGGGGGGACTCCGGCGGACTCCCGGGAGGCTCCTACTTCTTCACCTCGATCAGCTGCACCCGGAAGACGAGGGTGGAGTCGGGGGGGATCTTCGCCCCGGCGCCGCGGGCGCCGTAGCCCAGCGCCGGCGGGATCACGAGGATCGCCTCGCCCCCCTCCTTCATGGTCTGGAGCCCCTCGTTCCACCCGTCGATCACCTTCCCGAGCCGGAAGGTGGCGGGGAGCCCGCGGGACCAGGAGGCGTCGAAGAGGCTCCCGTCGGTGGCGAGCCAGCCGGTGTAGTGGACGACGACCTCCTGCCCCATCCTCGGGGAGGGCCCGCTCCCCTCCTTGAGGTGGCGAATCTTGAGGCCCGAGGGGAGGGCCGTCAGGGAGGCCTCGTCGGGCTTCTCGAAGGCGGGCGGTTCGACGGGGTGGCCGACCCGCTTCAGGGTGAGCCGCCAGATGGAGCGGGAGCCCGGGGGGAACTTGCGCTTTCCCGCCGGACCGAGACCCTGCTCGTAGGGGACCTCGAGGAGGATCGTCCCCCCCTCCTTCATGAGGAAGGGGGCCTCCTTCAGGAAGGGGAAGGGCATGTCCCGGGCGGTGCCCACGAGGGGGCCCTGCGCGGTGGCCGAGGACTCGCAGAGCTCTCCCTCGACGGTCCAGAGGGCGTACTCCATCTCGAAGGCGTCCCCCTCGGCGCAGGCCGCCCCCTTCCCCTCCTCGATGACCTCCCAGGCGGTCCCTCCGGGGGTCTTCTTCTGGGCCGCCGGGTCCGGCGCCCGGAAGGCGGGCGGCGCGGGCACGGACTGGAAGGAGATGAGCTCCACGTCGAAGACGAGGTTCGCGCCCGGAGGGATGCGGGGCGGCGAGCCCGCGTCCCCGTAGGCGAGGGCCGCGGGGATCCTGAGCTTCCAGCGGGCCCCCTCGGTCATGAGGGTGAGGGCCTCGTTCCATCCCTCGATGAAGTTGCCCAAGGGGTACTGCACCGGCTCCCCGCGGGACCGGGAGGAGTCGAACTCCGTCCCGTCCTCGAGCCAGCCCGTGTAGTGCACCGTCACGATGTCGCCGCGCTTCGGGTTCACGGTGCCGGTGCCGGGCTTGAGGACGGTGTAGGAGAGCCCGGACGCGGTGGTCGCACCGGCGGCGCCGTCGGGGGGGATCGCGGACTTCGCGGGGGACGGGGGAGGGGCGGGGGCGGGGGCGGCGGGGCCCTTCTCCTTCCCCTCCGGAGCGGCGGCGCTCCCGGTCCCGCCCGCGGGCGCGGAGGGAGTCTTCTCGCCGCCGCCGCTGCATGCGGGGAGGAGGAGGGCGGCGAGGGCGAGGGCGGCGAGAAGGAAGGGGACGCGTTCCATGGGGACGGCCTCCGGTTCAGGAGAAACGGGGCGACGATGGTAGCAGGGGGGGAGGGGGGGCGGATGCGGAACCCGAGCCGAACCACTGGGGTTGGGCGGGGGGCGGTCTCGCGCCGTCTCGTGCGGGTCGCCCGGGCGTTGGGGGGCGGGGGGGGGCG
>CAYJMF010000007.1:0-11711 GCA_964370855.1 uncultured Planctomycetota bacterium
CCCCCCGTAAGGCAGGGTGCGGACCATGTTTGTTAGTTTGCACCGCCCCCGCCTCCCTCGCCCCCGCTACACTCCTCCCCCGAAAAGAGGAGGCCTTCCATGCCCACCATCACCCTCATCCGCGAGAACCGCACCCTGGACGTCCCCGAGGGGGCGAACCTCCGCCGCGCCCTCCTCGACGCCGGCGTCGAGGTCTACCGGACCCCCGACGACCTCGTCAACTGCCGCGGCAACGGCCTCTGCGGCACCTGCCTCGTCGAGGTGGAGCCGGCCGCCGCCCTCTCCGGCGTCACCTTCCGCGAGAAGGGCCAGCTCTGGAAGTACGGCGACCGCCCGCTGCGCCTCTCCTGCCAGGCGACGGTGGTCGCGGACCTCCGGCTCCTCACCCAGCCCCAGACCGCGCAGGGCTGGATGGCCCACCCCTACTACGCCCACCTGAAGGAGGGGGTCGCGCAGGGCGCGGCGAAGGAGAAGAGCGACTACCGGGCGTAGGCCCGCCCGCCGCCCTTCATTCTCACAGCGGCTTCACGTCCTCCACCAGGCGCGTCAGGGCCACGGCCCGGATCCCCTTCGCCATGGGGTAGCTCTCGGCGCCGGCGTGGACGACCACCACCTCCTCGAGGCCGAGGAGATCCCTGGCCGCGTGCATGGAGCGGGTGGCCGTGGGCGCCGAGGATCGCTTGAACTCGAATCCGGCCCGGCGGACGCCCCGCACCACCAGGAGGTCCAGCTCCGGGCCCGTGGTGGCGGACCAGAAGTGGGCCTCGCGGGGCCGGGCCCGAAGGTGCCGCAGCACGGCCGCCATGGCGAACCCCTCCCAGGAGGCCCCGAGTTTCGGATGGCGCTCGAGGTCCTCCTTCGATCCCGTCCCGAGGAGGGCGTGGAGGAGGCCGCTGTCGGCGATGTAGACGCGGGGGGAGCGGACCTGCCTCTTCGAGATGTTGGCGTGCCAGGGGGGCAGAACCGTCACGACGAAGGTGGACGAGAGGAGGTCGAGGTACCGCCGGACGGTGTGCTCCCCGAGGGAGAGGCTGCGGGCGAGCTCCGCCCCGTTCCAGGTCTGGGCGTGGTAGTGGGCCAGCATCGACCAGAACCTGCCGAGCGTGGCAGGAGGGATGGTGACGCCCAGCGCCGGCAGGTCGCGCTCCAGGAAGGAGCGCACGAAGGCGCCGCACCACCGCGCGGCATCGGCGTCGCTCTCCGCCAGGAAGGAGCCCGGGAATCCCCCCCGGATCCAGAGCCTCTCGGCGCCTCCCGCGCCGACGTCGGCCAGGGTGAGGCCCTGCAGTTCGTGGTAGGCGATCCTCCCGGCGAGGGTCTCCGAGGTCTGCCGCAGGAGGTCCGGCGAGGCGCTCCCGAGGACCAGGAAGCGGGCCGGCTTCCGCGGGCGGTCGGCGAGGACCCGCAGCACCGGGAAGAGGTCCGGGCGCCTCTGGATCTCGTCGAGGACGACGAGTCCCCGCAGCGGTTCGAGGGCGAGGATGGGATCGTCGAGGAGGGCGATGTCCCTCGGGTCCTCGAGGTCGAAGACCCGGCCCTTCCCTCCCCCGGCGGCGAGCACCTGGCGCGCGAGGGTGGATTTCCCGACCTGCCGGGCGCCGACGACTCCGACGACGGGGAACTGTCGGAGGAGGTCCTCGACGATGGCCCGGTCGTCCGGGCGGGGCAGGAGGGCAGGCTCCATGTGTGCAAATCTGCCACTTAATGGCAGATTTGCAAGGTTTTTCGGGGGAGGCCGCGGGTTCTTCCCGTCGATGACCTCCCCGGGCTCGGGCCCGTCCGGGCCCCCCCGCGGTCCCGGGGACCCGGCCTCCGCCTCCCCGGCTCCTCATGGCTTTCCCCGGATTCCCGGCCCGCCGACCGTACACTCCACGGCCGTCGCCGATGGCGGGGGCCGCCGGCGGGGCCGTGACGGCGGGGGGAGGAGCGGGCACCGGGCATGCTGTTCAACTCCTACGTGTTCGTCCTCCTGTTCCTGCCCCTGGTCTTCGCGGGGTACTGGGCCCTCGGCCGCGGGGCGGGCCGCAGGGCGGCCCTGGCGTGGCTGACGCTGGCCTCCCTCGTCTACTACGGCTGGTGGAGCCCCGTCTACCTGGCGCTCATCGTCGGCTCCATCCTCTTCAACTTCTGGCTGGGATTGCACATCGGGGCGGAGGCGGGGAGCCCCCGGGGGAAGCGCTGGGCCGTGGCCGGGCTCGTGGTCAACCTGGCGGCCCTCGGCTGGTTCAAGTACGCCAACTTCTTCCTCGACTCCGTGAACGCCGTGGCGGACACGGGGCTCTCCCTCGAGCACATCGTGCTGCCCATCGGGATCTCCTTCTTCACGTTTCAACAGATGGCCTACCTGGTGGACGCCTACCGGGGGGAGACGAAGGAGTACCGGCTCGTCGACTACACGCTGTTCGTCACCTTCTTCCCCCAGCTCATCGCGGGACCCATCGTCCACCACAAGGAGATGCTGCCGCAGTTCATGCGGCGGGGGGCGGGGGCCATCAAGGCGCGGGACGTCTCCATCGGGATGACGATCTTCTTCGCGGGGCTGTTCAAGAAGGTGGTGTTCGCGGACACGCTGTCGGGGTTCGCCACGCCGGTGTTCCAGGCCGCCGACGGGGGGTGGGCGCCGCAGTTCACCGATGCGTGGATCGCGACCCTCGCCTACACGCTGCAGCTCTACTTCGACTTCTCCGGGTACTCGGACATGGCCATCGGGCTGGGTCGGCTGTTCGGGATCCGTCTGCCGCTGAACTTCCACTCGCCCTACAAGGCGGTGAACGTCATCGACTTCTGGCGGCGGTGGCACATGACGCTGAGCCGGTTCCTCCGGGACTACCTGTACATCCCGCTGGGGGGGAACCGGAAGGGGCCGGGGCGGCGGTACGTGAACCTCATGGCGACGATGGTGCTCGGGGGGATGTGGCACGGCGCGGGGTGGACCTTCGTGTTCTGGGGGTTCCTGCACGGTGTCTACCTGTGCGCGAACCACCTGTGGGCGGCGGCGCGGGAGCGGATGGGGTGGGGGGCGTCCCGCGGGCTCGCGGGGCGGGCCCTGTCCATCGGCGCGACGTTCCTCGCGGTGATGGTCGCGTGGGTCTTCTTCCGCGCGGCGACCTTCGGGGGGGCGGGGAGGATCCTCGCGGGGATGGCCGGCATGAACCCGTGGGAACCGCTCCACATCGCTCCGCTGGCGTCCGTCCTGTGGATCCTCCCGCTCCTCCTCGTGGTCTGGTTCCTCCCGAACACCCAGCAGTGGATGGCGCGTTGGAAGCCGGCGCTGGAGTCCTCTCCCCGACTGAAGCACTGGACGGCCCGGGAGGGGACGTGGCTCCCCCTCCGCTGGTCCCCCTCGGCGGCGTGGTCCCTGGGCGCGGCGGCCGTCGGCGTGTACGCGGTCCTCCAGATGGCCGGCGCCACGGAGTTCATCTACTTCCAGTTCTGACATGACCCCCTTCCACCGGTACCGACGGATCCTCCTCATCGCCTGCGGCCTCCTCCTCGGGGGGGTCGCGGCCCTCAACCTCGTGGTGGACCCGCGGTTCGCCTTCGACCTCGGGTGGACGCCTTCCCTCGACGCCTTCCGGAAGAACGACAGCCGAACGGCCAAGGCCGCCATGGTCCGGCGCGGCGGGTACGACGTTCTGGTGGCAGGGACATCAAGGATGGGGTGGAGCCTGGATCCCAGGAGCCGTGCCTGGGAAGGCCGAGAGGTGTACAATGGAGGTATCGATGGAGGTGACTGGGCGGAGATGAGGGGGATGCTTGATGCCGGCCTAGACGTGGCCAGTGCCAAGGAGTTCATCGTGGAGGTGGACCTGTTCCCGTTCTGGAGAAAGCACTCTCCGGAGGGTGACTTCGAGACCTCGCTGCTCAATCCAGCCATCACTCCTACGGAGTATCTGTTCCCCAATCTCTGCGGGTGGGGAGCAACCAAAGACTCGTTTGAGGTCCTGGAAAGGGCTCTTGTGGGTGCCCGGCCGATGGAGAAGGGGATGGCCGCCCCGACCAGGCCCGACGGCTTCAATGTCAAGTCCGGCCGAGGCCGACTCGTCTGGCACGAATTCACATGGTCCATGGAACAAAACTTCTTCCTCCAGCCGATTTCCTTCAGCGGGTACACGCTCGACGAGAGCCGGGTCCGGGAGCTGGAGACCCTGGCGCTGGAGGGGGCCTCCCGGGGGAAGCGGGTGGTCCTGGTCGTCATGCCCATCCACGCGTTGCAGATGGAGGGCATGCACATTACCGGCGTCTGGACCCGGTTCGAGGAGCTTATCCGGCGGCTGGCGCCTCTGCCGGGAAGGACGGCCCCGGGGGCGGGGGGGGCCGTCGAGGTGTGGAGTTTCATGGACTACTCCCCCGAGGGCAGCGAGGAAGTGGGGGAGGATCCGGCCCGGGTCTCCGCCTGGTACGTCGATTCCAACCACGGTCGGACCGTCCTCGGGGACAGGGTGATCGCAGCCATACGGCGCGGGGGAATGGACGGGCGGGGCTGGGGCCGAACCCTCGACGGTGGGAGTGTCGATGTCTACCTCGCCGGGTTGGAACGCGATAGGAAGGCCTACGTTGCCGCCCACGGCGAACAGGTGGAACGTCTTCGGAGGATGTACGACTCCCTGGCCGCGGAACGGGCCTGGAAGCTCCGCCTCTTGGAGGCGAATGCGGCCGGCGCCCGCGCGCTCGTGAAGTAGCCTCTCCCGCTACTTCACCTTCCCGTCGATGACCTTCGCGAGCTTGAGCTTGTCAGGGAACTCCCCGGTCTTGAGCTTGCTGTAGACGAGCTCGCTCCCGACGGTCACCTCGAACTTCCCGCCGTCCGAGGGGACGAGGACGAACTTCCCGATCTTCCGCTTGTAGCGGTCCATCAGGTCCTGGACCAGGCCGACGGCCTGGGGCTCGTAGTTTCAGACGGAGCAGTAGACGATGGTGATGTCCACAAGCGGTCCCTCCTGGGTGACGCGATGGTAGCGCGCGCGGGGGCGGTCGGTAAAATCCCGCGACCGATGCCCCCGGAAGATCCCGCCCCCGAGTCGGACCGCGGCCGCCGCCCCCCCTCCGTCGACCGCCGCCACCGCCGGACCCGCCACCGGTGGAAGGGGTTCCTCTCCCACCTCAGCAGGTGCTGGTTCCTCGGCTGGCTGCTTCTGGCGGCGCTGCTCACCTGGCTCGCGGTATCGTTGCTGGACCGGTACCGCTAGACACGGGCAGGAGCCCCCCCCGGCCATGGACGGATCCACCCCTCCCCTCAACTTCGCCCTCATCGGCGCCTCGGGCTTCGTCGCCCCGCGCCACATGCGCGCCATCCGCGAGGTGGGGGGGCGCCTCGTCGCCGCCGTGGACACCCACGACGCCGCCGGCGCCCTCGACAGGCACTTCGAGGACACCCGCTTCTTCACCGAGATCGAGCGCTTCGAGCGCCACCTCGACAAGCTCCGCCGCGGCCCCGTCGAGGGCCGCGTCCGGTACGTCTCCGTCTGCACCCCCAACTACCTCCACGATTCCCACATCCGCCTCGCGCTCCGCAACGGCGCCGACGCCGTCTGCGAGAAGCCCATCGTCGTCAACCCGTGGAACCTCGACGCCCTCAAGGTCATCGAGGCGGAGACCGGGCGCCGCGTCTGGACCGTCCTCCAGCTCCGCCTCCATCCCCGCCTCGCCGCCCTCCGCGAGCGGCTCCTCGCCGCGAAGCCCGGCCGCAAGCACGAGGTCGTCCTCTCCTACATCACCCGCCGCGGCCCCTGGTACTTCGTCTCCTGGAAGGGGGACGAGGAGAAGTCCGGCGGCGTCGCCATGAACATCGGCGTCCACTTCTTCGACCTCCTCCTCTGGTTCTTCGGGGGCGTCGACGGGGCCGAGGGCGCCGAGGTCCACCGCAGGGACGCCACCACCATGGCGGGGTACCTGGAACTGGAGCGGGCGCGGGTGCGCTGGTTCCTCTCCGTGGACGCGAAGCACCTCCCCACGGGCGCCGACGGGAAGCGGAGGGACGTCTACCGCTCCCTCACCGTGGACGGCGAGGAGGTCGAGTTCTCCGAGGGGTTCGAGGACCTTCACGCCGCCACCTACCGGGAGATCCTCGCCGGGCGGGGCGTGGGCATCGACGACGCCCACCCGAGCGTCGACCTCGTGTACCGCCTGCGCCGCGAGGCCCTCGCCGAGGCCGGGCCGGGGGAGGCCCATCCGCGGTTGTGAGGATCCCGGGTCCCCGGTACCGTGGGGGGCCATGGAACCGGAGGATCCCGATCACCGCCGCTGGTACGCCCTCTACGTCCGCTCCCGCCAGGAGCGCACCGTGGAGAAGGGGCTCCGGAGGATCGGCATCGAGACCTACCTGCCCATGATGGAGCAGGTCCGCAAGTGGTCCGACCGGAAGAAGGTCGTCGAGGTCCCCTACTTCTCCTCCTACGTCTTCGTCCGGTGCGACGAGGAGCAGCGCCGCTCCTCCTGGAACGTCCGCGGGGCCGTCCGCTACCTCGGCGCCGACGGGAAGGCGACCCCCCTCGACCCCGGCGAGCTCGAGGCGGTCCGGGAGGCCCTCACCCGGGTCGTCCCCTTCGACCCCTACCCGAAGCTCGCCGTCGGCCAGACCGTCGTCGTGAAGGCCGGCCCCCTCAAGGGCCTCACCGGCCTCCTCGTCCGCAAGCAGAAGAACTACCGCTTCGTCCTCCAGATCAGGGCCATGGGCCAGGGCATCTCCGCGGAGATCGACGCCGTGGACGTGGAGCCGGCCTAGGTGGGGGAGCGGCGGGACGGGGCCCTCTTCACCGCGGCGGTCCTCCTCGTCATCGGCGGATTCGCCTTCGCCTGCACCGTCGTCGGGGCCGTGGAGCCCTGGGCCCAGTCGGTCATGGGGGCGGCGGGGGTGGCCGCCCTCCTCGCGGCCGCCCTCGCCGGCCGCCTCCACCCCCTTCCCGGGGGGGATCCCCGCCGCGTCCGCCTCCTCGCGCCGGAGATCTTCGCCCTCCTCCTCCTCGCCCTCGGCGTCCTCCAGTGCGTCCCCCTCCCCGTGGAACTCCACCGCACCCTCTCCCCGGAGGCCGGGCGCCTCTTCGACCGCGGCCTCCCTCCCGGCGAGGGGGAGCGGTGGCGGACCCTCTCCGTCCACCCCTGGGCGACCCGGGTCGAGGTGCTCCGCCTCGCCGCCCTGCTGGCCGTCTTCTCCCTCTTCGCCCGCGGGATCCGGCGGGCCGCCGAGGCCCGCTTCGCCGTCGGAGGGTTCGTCGCCCTCGGCGCCGTGGCGGCGGCCGTGGGCATCGCCGACGGGGCGACGGGGGGGGAGCTCCTCGGCTGGTACCCCCGGGAGGACCGGTCCGGGGATCGCCTCTCCGGCGTCCTCGTCAACCCCAACCACTTCGCGGGGATGATGGAGATGACGGCCCTGGCCGCCCTCGGCCTCTACTTCGCCTTCGCCGCACCGGAGGAGGAGGGGGAGGAGGGGCCGGAGGAGGCGCCGGGCCTCCGCGAGCTCCTGGCCCGGGGCCTGCAGCGGGGGACCAACCGCGGCCCCGCGGTGCTCCTCCTCGCGGTCCTCCTCGTCGCGACGGCGGCCCTCCTCCTGACGGCCTCCCGCCTCGGCGCCTTCGGGTTCCTCGTCGGGCTCGGGACCTTCGCCCTCCTCCTCTCGCGGAGCCGCCGCTCGGGGCGGGTCCTCCTCGTCCTCGCGGGGGTGACGGGGGCGCTGCTGGCGGTGAACGCCGTGCTGGCCGCCGACCCGGTCCTCTCGAGGTGGTCCCTCTTCTTCGGGGGGGACCGGAGCGCCGAAGGCCGCGTCGAGGCCTGGAGGGCCGTGGCCGCCATGGGGGCCCGGTTCCCGGTGACCGGCTCCGGCCTCGGCACATTCGGCCATATCTTCCCGGCCTACCAGCCGGAGGGGCTCTGGGGCACCTGGGACCACGCCCACAACGACTTCCTCCAGCTCTTCACCGACGGGGGGGCGGCGGGGATCCTCTGCGGGCTCGGGTTCCTCGCCACCTGGATCGAGGGGGCGGGCCGGGCGGCCCTCTCGGGGCCCTGGCGGCGGCGCGGGATCGCCGCGGGATGCGTCGCCGCGGCGGCGGCCCTCCTCGTCCACGGGACGGGGGACTTCAACTTCCAGATCCCCGGCAACGCCTGGTTCCTCGCGGCCCTGATGGGGGTGGCGGCGGGGCTGGGGGCGCGGCGGTAGGGGATACCGTACCCGACCCGTTTCGTCGGGGGGATACGGTACCCGACCCGTTTCGTCGGGGTTGGGCGATGGGGTCTCGCCGGCTCCTCGGCGTCTCGTGCTGGAGGCCAACCCCGCTGAATCGAGTCGGGTACCGCCAACCCCGATGAATCGGGTCGGGTACCGTATACCCACCGGTTTTTAACTCCGGCAGGACCCCCGTCAAGGGCTAGGATGCCGCGCTTGTCATCGTCGTAAGTTGGCGAATACTCAAGAGTTCGTGCAGGACTGTTGAAGAAATAGGGAAGGCTTCCGAGACTCTCGGACTCCGGGATGAGGAGAGGGGGGGCGAAGGCCTCCGGACTCCTCCCCGGGACCGAGAGAGCGGAGCATTGGCGGAGCCCTTTCCAGCGTCCTATGACCCCTCCCCTCGCCGCGGCCCTGCTGTTCACCGCGGCCGCGATCTGGATGCACCAGGCCGCCGCCGTCGCCGCGCAGGATCTCGATCTCCGGCCCGTGGCGCTGGCCGCCTTCCGCGGGTCCCCGCTCCCCGACGACGAGGCCCTCCCCCTGCTGGAGGCCGCGGCGGCCCGCATGCCCGGACGGGCCGACGTCCTCCTCCGACTCGGCGAGCGGCTCGACGCCACCGGCGGGGAGGCCGCCGTGGCCCGGGCCGGCGCGCTCTACCGGGAGGCCGCGCTCGCCTTCCCGGCCCTGGGCCTCGGGCAGTACCGGCTCTCCGTGGCGCTGCTGCGCGCGGGGGACGAGGCCGGGGCGAACCACCACATGCGGGTGGCCGCGGCCTGCGCCGGGAACCACCCGGCCCTCCTCTTCCACCTCGGGGACTGGCACCTCGAACTGTGGCGCCGCATCGCCGATCCGGCGGCCCTCCTCGACGCCCTGGACTTCTACCGCCTCGCCGCCGCACGGGAGCCGGGGCGCCTCGGGGAGGTCTTCGGCCGCCTCTCCACGGTGCTCACGGACCCCGCGGACCTCGCCCTCGTGACCCCCCCCGACCCCGACTCCCGCACCACCCTCGGCCTCCATCTTTCCCTCCGCGGGAAGCCGGAGGCGGCGCTGGCGGTCCTCGACGCCCTTCCCGCCGTGGAGGGCCGCGCGCGAGAGGTGGCCCTCGCCCGGGGGAGGAGCCTCCTCCAGTCGGGCCGGACCTCCGAGGGCCGCGCGGCGTTGGCGGCGGTCCTCGCCGATGTGCCCGCCGAGGATCTTCCCCGCCTCGTCCCCGGGGTGGAGGGGGCCCTCGGGCCGCTCCCCCCCGCGGACCGGGCCGCCTTCTGGACGGAGCGGCCCGCCGCGGATCCCTTCTCCGCCCTCGCCCGCGCCCGGGCACTCGCCGCCGCCGGCGACCCCGCCGGCGCCATGGCGGCGGTGGACGGCGCGCTCCGCGTCCTGCGCCCGGAGGGAGCGCCCCCCCGGGGGGCCGCGGAGCGGGCGGCCCTCGTCCTCTGCCACGAGATGCGCATGAAGGACTGGATCCGCCGGAAGGTGCCGGGCCTCGCCGCCGCCGACGCGGCGGAGGCGGCCCGCCTCGACGACACGCCGGCCCGCTGGCGCGCCGCCGCCCGCCTCTTCGCCGAGGCCGGGGACCGGGCCGCGGCCCGCGGGGCCTTCGGGAGGGCGCTGAAGGCCGTCCCCCGGGAGGGGGCCGCGCTCCGCGCGGAGATCGAGGAGGAGATGGGCCGCGCCCTCGCCGGGGCGGGGAGCGGGGGGGGCCGGTGAGCGACACCTTCCTCACGGCCTCCTTCGCCCTCGTGGGATCGGCCCTGACCGCCTACCTCGTCACCCCCGCCGTGGCGGCGCTGGCCCGGAGGGTGGGGGCCATCGACATCCCCGGGGGCCGCAAGGTCCACGTCGCCGCCGTGCCGCGCCTCGGCGGGGCGGCCCTCTTCGCGGGCTTCCTCGTGGGGACCTTCGCCTACGGCCTCGCCTTCGGATGGGAGCGGCTCGGGCGGGTCTTCACGGGGGAGTCCTTCCTCCTCCTCCTCGTGCCGGCGGGCTTCGTCTTCCTCGTGGGGGTGGTGGACGACGTCCGCGGCCTCGGACCCGCGCCCCGGGTCGTGGCGGAGCTGCTGGCCGCCGGCGTCCTCCTCCAGTCGGGGTACATCATCGACGTGGTGGCCAACCCCTTCGGCGAGCCGCTCCACCTCGGGCTGATGGCCGTCCCCGTGACCCTGCTCTGGTTCGTCGGGGTCACCAACTCCTTCAACCTCGTGGACGGCATCGACGGCCTCCTCGGCGTCCTCGGCGTCGCCGCCCTCGGCGGGGCCGCCGGGGTCGCCTTCCTCCAGGGGCAGACCGGCACCGGGGTCCTCTCCCTCGCCCTCTGCGGGGCGCTCCTCGGGTTCCTGCGGTGGAACTGGCACCCGGCCCGCATCTTCCTCGGGGACTCGGGGAGCCTGCTCGTCGGGTTCGTGGTGGCGGCCATCTCCCTCAAGGTGGCCCGCACGACGGACATGAAGGTCCTCAACTTCCACGTGCCGCTCGCCCTCTGCGCCGTCCCCGTCACGGAGACCTTCCTCACCATCGCGCGCCGGTACGTGAACGGGCAGGCCTACTTCTCCGGGGACCAGAGCCACATCCACCACGTGCTCCTCAAGTCCGGCCTCCCGGTGCCCGTGGCCGTGGGGATCCTCGGGCTGCTGGCGGCGCTCTTCTCCGCCGCCGCCGTCCTCTCCCTCTCCTGGAGGAGGACCGGGGCGCTCACGACCATCGCCGTCCTCCTCGTCGCCGTGGTCATCGGCCTCCGGAGGCTCCACTACGTGGAGTTCCGCGTCCTCCTCGACCGCATCCTCCACAACCTCTTCCGCCCGCGCCGCCGGGGCCTCTCGGAGCTGACGGTCCTCGCCCGGGCGGGGGATCGCCTGCGCGAATCCGTGGGCCCCGGCGACGTGGAGGAGTGCCTCCGGGCCCTCTGCGCCGATGCGCGGCTCACCTTCGTCGCCCTGGAACTCACCGGGGAGGCGGCCCGGGCCTTCGGCCCGCCGACCCCCCCCGCCGGGGTGCGGGGTGCCGAGGCGGCGGCCTACCTCGCCGCCCGCCGGGGCGCCCCGTCATGGGTGTTCGAAGCGATCCCGGAGGCCGCGCCGCCGGGGGAGCCGCGCGCGGCCTCCACCCTCGAGGTCCCCCTGCCCCCCTCCGACGGCCGATTCGGGCGCGTCGTCTGGAGGCGGTTCGAGGACCCGGACCATCCCGGCCCCGGCATCCCCGAGGTCGTCAAGTACCTCGTCGAACCCCTGGGGGAGGCCCTTGTTCCCCTCGCCGGTCCGGGGGCGGCGGGGTACGATGACGGGTCTGCCCCCGCCCGGCCGCGAAAAACCCCCGTACCGGTGACCCCATGAACGGAACGAAGAAGACGCTCCTCCTCGGCCTCCTCGCGGCGGCGGCCCTCCTCCCTTCCCCGCCCGCCCGCGCCGGCGAGGGGGAGGGCGTGAAGCCCGCGGGGGTTCCCCGCCCGGCGCCCCCGCTGGGCCTCCGGGGGGCGCCCCCCCCAGGGCCCGAGCCGGCGCAGCGCCCCCTCGAGCACGGCGAAGTCGATGGGGACGACGAGGCCCGTCTGCTC
>CAYJMF010000007.1:11721-48113 GCA_964370855.1 uncultured Planctomycetota bacterium
GGGGGAGGGCGTGAAGCCCGCGGGGGTTCCCGCCGCCGCCCCCGCCGCCGCCCCCGGGCCCGCGACGGAAGGGGAGAAGGACCCGCCCCCCGCGGAGGAGCCCGCGGAGGAGTTCGAGCCCGGTCCCGCGCTCCGGGCCGGGGACTCCCTCGAGATCTCCGTGTTCAACCACCCCGAGCTCTCCCGCACCTCCATGGTCCAGACCGATGGCACCGTCGCCCTCCCCTTCCTCGGGAAGGTCCAGGCCGCGGGGCGGACCGTGGACACCATCGCGAAGGACATCACCGCCTCCCTCCGCAGGGACTACAAGCTCCGCGACCCCCGGGTCTCCGTGGCCATCGCCTCCTTCGGGGAGCGCACGGTGTACATCCTCGGCCGGGTCTCCTCCGCCGGCGCCCACCCCCTCCCCCTCTCCCGCCCGCTCACCCTCATCCAGCTCATCTCCCTCGCCGGGGGGTACCAGGAGGACGCCGACCGCTCGAGGATCCGCATACAGCGGACGGACGAGAAGGGGAGGCGCAGGGTCCTCACGGTGGACCTCTCGGGGGTCGATCGGGAGGGGGACATGTCCTCGGACATCCCCCTCGAGGACGGGGACACGGTCTTCGTCCCCCGCACCGAGGAGGTCTCCGTGCTCGGCCAGGTGGGGACCCCGGGGGCCTTCATCATCAAGGCCGGCCAGAGCCTGACCCTGCTGCGGGCCATCGCCCGGGCCGGGGGCTTCACCCGCCTCGCCAAGCCCTCCTCCGTGGTCTGGGTCCGCAAGACCCGGGAGGGGCTCCAGACGCGGACCGTGGACATGGACGCCATCCTCGAAGGGCAGGCCGAGGACCCCGAGGTCCGGCCCGGGGACGTCCTCTTCGTCCCCGAGCGCGCGTTCTAGACAACCGGGAAAACGGGAAAACGTGAACCAGACCATGACGACGCTGCCGCCGGACCCTGCCCAGGGCGGGGAGGGGGCCGGCGAGGGACCGGACATCCGGGACCTCCTGGCGATGATCTACCGCCACCGCTGGTCGGTGCTCCTCGTCCTCGTCGTCTTCGCCGCCTCCGGCACCCTCTGGACGCTCCGCCAGGTCCCCGTCTACGGCTGCTCGCCGGCGCTGCTGGAGATCACCTCCACGGGGAGCGGCATCGCCACGGTGCAGGACGTCTTCGAGAGGGAGTACCTCTCCTCCCAGAACTTCGAGACCCTGGTGCAGATCCTCCAGTCCGAGGGGGTGGTCAAGGCGGCCTACGAGTCCGACCCCGCCTTCAAGGGGAAGCTCGACGCGGGGGACTTCGCCGGGGGGATCAACGCCGAGCCCGTCAAGGGGACCTTCCTCATCAGCATCACCTTCGAGAGCCCCTACCCCGAGCTGAACCCCCTGGCGGCCAACGCCGTCGCCCGCTCCTTCATCAAGGTCACGCGCGAGCAGCGGGAGTCGCGGACCAACCGGGCCGGAGTCCAGCTCCAGGGCCGCCGCGACGAGTTCCGCAAGCAGTTCGAGGAGGCGGAGAGGAAGCTCGCCGAGTTCCGGACGACGAACCAGGTGGCCGATCTCCGGGCCGAGAAGGGGAACGTGGACTCCCTGGTGGCCGACTTCGAGCGGAGATACGACGAGCAGCAGCTCCAGCTCGTCTCCCTGGAGAAGTCCGTCGGCGAGGTGGAGGCGGCCCGCAAGGCGGGGAACCTCGCGCAGATCGGCGCCGTCCTCCGGAGCGTCGCCTACCAGGCCCTCGAGAGGGAGCTCCTCCCCGCCGAGGAGGAGGCCTACAAGGCCCGCGCCGAGTACGCCGCCGACAGCGACAAGGTCCGGGAGGCGGACGGCCGCGTGGCCGACCTCCGCCGACAGAAGGAGGAGCTCGTCGAGTCCATCGTCGGCCAGATCGAGGCGGAGTACGAGACCCTGCAGCGGGCGGTGGAGAAGGTGAAGTCCCTCCGCGACAGCCGCCGCGCGGAGCAGAAGGAGCTGTCCCGCCTCGTCATCGAGCAGACCAACCTCGAGGCGGAGAGGGACCGCGTCCGCCGCGACCTCGACGAGATGGTCCGCCAGACGAGCGAGGTCCAGGGCACCGTGGAGTTCGACCTCTCCCCGGGCATCCTCCACGAGGAGGCGCGCCCGTCGAAGGCGCAGATCCGCCCCCGCCCCGTGCGGGACATCTCCCTCGCCCTCGTCCTCGGCGTCCTGGCCGCCCTCGGGGCGGCCTTCCTCCTCGAGCAGTTCAACGACGCCGTCACCCGCCCCGAGGAGATCACCCGCGTGTCCGGGCTCCCCATCCTCGGGATGCTCCCCCGCCTCACCAAGGAGGAGGCGGACACCGGCGTGAGCGCCATCCTCGACCCCAAGTCGGAGATGGCCGAGGCGGTCCGCATCATCCGCACGGGGATCCTCTTCACCCCCAGCGGGAACGCGGAGCGGCGGTGCATCCTCATCACCTCGGCGGAGTCCGGCGAGGGCAAGACGATCCTCTCCTCGAACCTCGCCGTGGCCATGGCCCAGGCGGGGCAGAAGACGCTGCTGGTGGACTGCGACCTGAGGAAGCCCCGGGTCCACAAGGTCTTCGGCATGTCCAACGACCGGGGGCTCACCCACATCTTCGCCGACGGCGAGATCCCTCCCCCCGCCCAGGCGGTGGGGGAGGGGGCCACGTCGCTGGACGTCCTCCCCAGCGGCCCCATCCCCCCCAACCCCGCGGAGCTCCTCGGGGGCGAGCGAATCACCGAGTTCTTCGACCGGGCCGCGAAGGAGTACCAGCGCGTCATCGTGGACTCCCCCCCGGCGGGCCCGGTCTCCGACCCCGCCCTCCTCGCCCGTCAGGCCGACGGGGTGATCCTCGTGGTCCGCCTCGGGAAGACCTCCATCCGCGCCATCCGCCGAGCCGTGGACCACCTGCAGAAGGTGGGGGCTCCCATGCTGGGAGTGGTGCTCAACGGGGCCAGCATGGGGGGGGGCTACTACTACTATTATTACTACCGGCGGTACGGCTACTACGGCTACGATGAAGGGTCCAAGGGGCGGGATCGCAAGGAGCCCGCGGAGGGATGACGGACATGAAGATGAGGATGGTCGTTTTCGCCGCGGGAGCCCTCGTGCTGCTCGGGCTCCCGGTGCTCGTCGCCGCACAGCAGAAGCCCATCTCCGTCAAGTCCGGGGACAGGAAGGCGCCCAAGTTCGTGGGCGCGTCCGGGAAGGCGATCAAGGCCGGCGCCATCGAGGTGGTGCAGACCGGCCCCGGCGCCGCCTACGCCAAGGGCAAGGAATCCAACATCCCCCTCGACAAGGCCCTCGGCCGCATCATCGAGGACGTGGACGGGGCGGTCTTCCAGGGCCCCTGCGAACTGGCCTGCAAGGGCGGGGTCTCCTACTACGTGCCCGCGGGCTCCTCGGCGCTCTGCACGGCCCGGCCCGACGGCACCGTCTCCTTCACCCCCGTCAAGGGCGAGGTCTACGCCCGCAACAAGGATCTCACGCTGACGGTCGGGCTCGGGGGGAGCATCTCCTCCGACGGCTTCGGGCGGTTCATCGACGTGACCGGGACCGGGGCCGCGGAACGGGACGGGGACTGGGTGGACTTCTCCGGGGCGGGCGGCATGCAGGACCTCCAGGACGCCTTCGCGGGGATGGTCAACTTCCAGGGGATCAAGGGCACCGCGGGGCCCACCAGTTCGAGCAAGGTGGTCCGGTAGGGGAACGAAGAGGGGCCCGCGCCGGTGCGGGCGGGGACGGGGCGCATCGGGCACTGAGCAACGGGACAACAAACATGAAGAGCCTGCTCGTCATTTCGGCGTTGCTTCTCGCGGCCCCCGTGGCACGGGCCGCCGACCCCGAGGGGGCGGTTCCCGAGAAGAAGGTCGAGAAGAAGGTGGAGAAGAAGGTGGAGGGGAAGCCCTCCGCCCCCGCGAAGGAGGCCCCTCCCCCGAAGCCGGTCCCCGAGGAGCCTCCCTCCCTGGACGCCTCCCTCCAGGACTTCTACGCCTCCGGCACCACCGGGACGATCACCGTCCCGATCCGCAACCTCGTCGTCCCGAGGGGCCGCTCCCGGAAGTTCGGGGAGTGGGACGGCCGCTTCTTCTGGGTCGAGACGGTGACCTGGGAGAGCAACGTCTTCCAGACGCAGAAGGACACGGAGGACGACCTGATCCTCCTCTCGACCCTCGGCGGCGCCTTCGCCCGGCAGGGGTCGGACTTCGCCGCCGACGTCGCCGCCGCCGGCACCTGGGAAGCCTATCAGGACCACCCCTCGGAGAACATCGTGGACGGCTGGGCCCGGGCCGGCTTCCAGTACGGGATGCGGCGGGGCTTCCTCCGCGTGTCGGACATGGTGACCCACAAGTACGACACGGCGCAGTTCGGGACGGGGACCAGCGCCGGGTACGTCTTCCTCGGCGGGGAGAAGGTCGTCCAGACCACGAACCAGTTCAAGGCCTCCGCCGGCTACAACTGGGAGAAGACCGGGGTGGAGGGTTCCTACGCCAACACCTACGCGAACTACGGCCGGCAGCTCGACGAGCTCGACGGGATGATGCACACCGGGACCCTCGTCGGGAAGTACCGCGCGACGCCGAAGACGGAGCTCAACGTGCAGGCGGAGATCCGGGACTTCCATTTCCGCGAGCGGATCAACAACGACTTCACGACCTACTCGGGCTACGTCGGGGCGAAGTGGACGCCGACCCCGAAGACGGAGCTCTCCGGCCGCGCGGGCTGGACGCACATGAACTCCCACCACACGGGGACCGTGACCGACGACTCCGAGTACTCGGGGTTCACGGGCAACCTGGCCGCCCGCTGGGCGGCGACGGCGAAGGTGAAGGTGCAGGCCGACACGTCCTACGACGTCCACCAGGCCGCGGGGTCGAACTACCAGGAGACGTACCGGTTCGGCGCGGGGGCCACGTGGGCGATCTCCCCGCTCTGGGAGGCTTCGCTCCGCGGGGAGTACCAGCGCACGAACCCGTCCACGGCCGGACTGCTGGTCACCTACGAGACGGTGGCGCGGGTCGGCTACCGGTGGAAGGAGTGGCTGGAGGTCGCCCTCCAGTACGAGTTCCTGGCCCGCGGTTCGGCGGACCCCGACGGCGACTACGTCGACCACCGGGTGTCGATGCAGTTCTCGGTGCTGTTCTAGGGCGGAAGGCGCCGGCCGCGCCCTCCGCGGGCTCCGACCCTGGACCCGCAGGACCCCACCACCTCCCTCCTCGCCCGGATCCGGGAGCGGACCGCGCGCATCCGCGCCGTGCGGGCCGCCCTCGACGGGAAGGACGGGCTCCCGGGCTGGGTGGGGGCCGACTCCTCGGTGGTGCTGGCCATCGCCCGGGGCGAGGAGCCCCGGCATGGTCCGCGGGGGATCTGGCTGAGGAGGCTGTTCGGGCTCCTCGGGGCCTCGCCTGCGGGGCGCCTCGCTCTCCGGGCGGTCGCACTCCTGTCCGCCCTCTCCTCCTGGCGCCGGTGCCGGAGGGGGGAGCGGGCTCCGCACGCCGCCGTGGTCGTGGTCGGGATGGGCGCGGGTGCCGAGGCCGGCCTCGTACGGGAGGTCCAGGAGACCGCGGGCGGGGCGGTGGCCCACGTGGACCAGCGGGACCCGTCCACTCTTGGGAAGGTCGTCTGCCCCCCCCTGGGGCACGCCCTCCGGACGGCGTGGAGGGCCGCCGGCGGGGCGGGGCGGGCGATCCGGGGGGCCGGGTGTGCGGAGGCGAGGGACCACCGGTCGCTCTGGATGGCCTCCGTGGCGCGGCGTGTCGGGGCCTACGGATTCTTCCGGGCCTGGGCGGAGGCGCTTCCCTCCTCCGTGGAGCGGCTGGTATTTCTCGCCATGGACGTCGCGGCCTTTGCGGCGGGGGATGCACGGGGAGGCTCACGGCTCCCCGTCCTCGAACATCGCCAGCACGGGCTCATCCGGTGGAGTCTGGCGGTGGCGCCCTTCGACCATGTGATCGCGATGAGCGCGCCCGAGGCGGGACGCTTCCGCGAGGGCGGGAACACGGTGGTCCTCCTGCCGAGGGAGGCTTCTTCCTCTCCCCCGGAGGGCGTGTCGGGGAAGGCGCTTCTCCTGGCCTCCATGTACGACGTGCCCGGGGTGTTCCTCCGCGAGGACAACGCACCTGAACTGGAAGGACTCCTCTCCTGGGCGGGAACGATGGGACTGGCGCCGGTGGTGCGCCCCCATCCGCGGGAGGAGGGCGGCTTCTGGTCGAGCCGGTTCCCCTCGGTGGAGCGGGACGAAGGGGCCTCGACCTTCGCGGACGTCCTCGCCCGGCGGCACCCCCGCCTCGTCGCCTCCTGGGCCTCGACGGCCCTCCTCGACGCGCTGGCGGCCGGGCGGCTTCCCGTCCTCCTGCCCGCCGGGGCGGCCCCCATCCTCGAGGACATGGTCCTGCCGCTGGAGGAGGTCTGCCTGGTCTGGCCGCGGGATCGGCTCCTCTTCGAGGAGTGCCTGCGGGACCCCGACGCCTACGCACGGGAGCTTCGCTCCCGATGGACGATGGCGTTCACCGGCGGCGGGACGCCGCGACGGGCACCCGGAAAGTGACTCCATGATGCGAAAGGAGCGAGCCGTTCTGGATCCTCGATGACCCTGCGACCGGACATCCCCGCCGTTGTGCGCGCCGTCCACTCCGTGGTGGGTCCCTTCCTCGGCACGGTGGCCCTCCACGAGCCCGAGTTCCGCGGCCGGGAACGGGAGTACGTGGACGAGTGCATCCGGACGGGCTGGGTCTCCTCGGCGGGCCGTTTCGTGGACGAGTTCGAGCGGCGGCTCGAGGCCCTGACCGGGGCTCGGCGGGCCGTGGCCGCCGTGAACGGGACGGCGGCCCTCCACGCCTGCCTGCTCCTCGCCGGGGTGAAGCCGGGGGACGAGGTGATCCTCCCGGCCCTGACCTTCGTGGCCACGGCCAACGCGGTCGCCCACGCCGGGGCCGTTCCCCATCTCGCCGACAGCGAGGAGCGGACCCTCGGAATCGACCCGGCGAAACTTTCCGAGCACCTCGCCCGCATCTCCGCGGCCGACGGCGGCTGCCGCAACCGGCTCACGGGCAGGAGGATCGCGGCGGTGGTCCCGATGCACACCTTCGGCCACCCCGTGGATCTCGACGGCCTCGACGAAGTGTGCCGGCGCTTCGGCATCCCCATGGTCGAGGACGCCGCCGAGGCGCTGGGGTCCACCTACCGGGGACGCCACGTCGGGACCACGGGACTCCTGTCGGCGCTCAGCTTCAACGGGAACAAGATCGTGACGACGGGGGGGGGCGGCGCCATCCTGACGAACGACGATGCCCTGGGCAGGGAGGCCAAGCACCTGACGACCACGGCCAAACTTCCCCACCCCTGGCTGTTCGAGCACGACAGGGTCGGCTTCAACTACAGGATGCCCAACCTGAACGCGGCCCTCGGGGTCGCCCAGCTCGAGCGCCTCGACGGCTTCGTGGATCGCAAGCGCCGCCTGGCCGGGGCCTACCGGAAGGCCTTCGAGGGGATCCCCGGAGTCCGCCTCTTCGAGGAGCCGGAGCACTGCCGCAGCAACTACTGGCTCAACGCCCTCCTCCTGGAGGACGGGGCCGGCGGGCGGAGGGACGAATTGCTCTCCGCCTTCCACGCCGCGGGCATCCTCGCCCGTCCCGCATGGACGCCCATGCACCGCCTCCCGATGTACGCCGACTGCCCGCGGATGGACCTCTCCACGGCGGAGGACCTCGAGCGCCGCATCATCAACCTCCCGAGCAGCGCCGGACTATCCCTGCACGTTCAGTTGTAACTTGGGAACTGCAAAGCTCATGAACCGAGGCTCGAAACAGGATTAGGGAGGTCCAAATGAGAATACTAGTTCATATTCCTGCGAGGGGAGGATCTAAGGGTGTACAGAGAAAGAACCTGCGAACAGTAGGCGGAATCTCGCTCGTTGGCCGAGCTGCGAGGATCGGAAAACGATTTCTGTCGATCGTCGGTCATGATGGAACAGTGCTCATTGACTCGGATTCACCGGAGATTGCGGATGAAGGAGTGGCATGGGGTGGGGTAGCGCCGTTCCTTCGTGAAAAGGAATTATCTTCGGATGTGACTCCGATGATGGACGTATGCATCAACGCAATCAACCGTGCGAACGCCATCTGGGGACAGCACGATGTAATCGTGCTCCTCCAGCCGACTTCCCCCCTTAGATCAGTCGAGGATGTCACGAAATGTTGGACGACATTCCTGTCAGCGGGGGCCCCGGTTCTTTCCATTTCTAGAATCGAAAGCCCAGTTGAGCACGTCCTCGTGCGGAATGCAGAGGGAAGGGTGAACTGGAAGTCGCCGTGCCCCACAATCCCTCTACGGAGGCAGGATGCGGAGGAGGGGTGGAGAGTTACAGGTGCAGTGTACATTGCTTCAGTGGACCACCTTCTCGCCAAGGGGGGGTTCATGACTCCCGGGAGTACTATTGGGGTATCAATTCATGGCAGTAGGTCCCTGGATGTCGATACCGAGGAAGACCTGTTGTTGGCTGAGGCAATAGCGTCAAACACGCCTCCGCGTGAAATGAGGATTGGGAGTCGTTTGATTGGGAACGGCCATCCTGCGTTCATAATTGCAGAAGCTGGAGTTAATCACAATGGGAGTGAAGATATGGCGCATTCCCTTATCGAGATCGCTGCGACGGCCGGAGTCGATGCGGTAAAGTTCCAGACATTCATTCCTGAAGCGGTTGTCTCTCCAGCGGCGAAACTGGCGCCGTATCAGGCGGTGAATATGGGAATAGAAGGTCATCAGTCCGAGATGATTGCAGACCTCGTCCTGTCACGGGATGCCCACTTCAGGCTTCGCGATCACGCACTGTCAGTCGGCCTGCAGTTCTTGTCCTCTCCTTTCGACCGTGAATCAGCGGACCTACTTGAGGCCTTGGACGTCCCGGCTTTCAAGGTTGCCTCGGGAGAGCTGACCAATCATCCATTCTTGGCATACCTGGCGAGGAAGGGGAAGCCGCTGTTGGTATCAACTGGAATGGCAACGCTGGCGGAGGTTGGGGCTGCGATTGAGGTGATTCTCGCAAATGGCAATCCTGAAATCGCTCTCTTTCATTGTGTGACCAGCTATCCGGCGGAGCCATGGGACTCGAACCTGCGCGCAATTCTGACAATGAGAAATGGATTCGGAGTCCCAACGGGGTTCAGTGACCACACGCTGGGAATCGATGTCGCTGTCGTTGCAGTTAGCATGGGAGCTGCATTGATTGAAAAACATTTCACAATCGACAGGACTCTTAGGGGTCCGGACCACAAGGCCTCCTTGCTGCCTACGGAATTGAGGGAACTTGTTAAGGGCATTCGTTCTGCTGAACAGGCGATGGGGGATGGGGTCAAGCAGCCGAGGCCATGTGAACTGCCTATAATGTCGGCAGCCAGGCGGAGCCTTCATGCTGGGCAGTCCCTTCTGGCCGGTCATATTCTGGAAGAAGCGGATTTGACGGCACTTCGTCCGGGGGATGGAATCCCGCCGACCATGCTTCGGGGCATTGTTGGTAAGGCACTGAGAAAAAACAAGGCTAAATATGAGATGTTGAAGCCTGAGGATATTGATGAAGAGTAAATCCATCGCAATCATAACAACCGGGAGGCAAGATTACGGCATCCTGAGGAGCACAATCATTGCTCTTTCGAAGGATTGTCGGTTCCGAGTTCTTCTTTGGGTTGGAGGTATGCACCTGTGCCGATCGTATGGACGCACGATTGATGTCATAAGAGGTGATGGGGTACCCATTGATGCGAAAATAAAAACAATTGGCAGAAGGTCGAGCGCGCCAAGG
This sequence comes from uncultured Planctomycetota bacterium, assembly GCA_964370855.1. Classification (GTDB taxonomy): domain Bacteria; phylum Planctomycetota; class JAJSAM01; order JAJSAM01; family JAKLKS01; genus JAKLKS01. The sequence goes on from CAYJMF010000007.1 coordinate 21,484, forward strand.
GAGTTGGCCGCAATGGTAGTAAGGGCTTCGCAACTCATGGAATCCAAGCGCCCTGATTCGGTTCTCCTGTTAGGGGACAGATATGAGACTCTTGGAGCGGCAGTAGCAGCAACATTGTGCAGGGTTCCGATTATTCATTTGTATGGTGGCGAAGAGACGGTAGGAGCGATTGACAACGTAATGAGGCACGCGATAACAAAAATGAGCCATTTGCACCTTGTATCTCATGCGGCCTATGCGAAGCGGATTGTTCAGATGGGTGAAGCCAGGGAGGATGTGATAGTAGTTGGAGCCGGGGGCCTGGACAACCTAATGCGGGAAGATTTGCCGGATAGGGCAGCATTGGAGGCGGTACTGGGAGTGGAGCTGAAGCGGCCAGTCGTCGTTGTCACTGTTCATCCGACAACGCTTGGAAAGGCGGGAGTCGAAGAAGTCCGAGCAGTAGCGGCAGCAATGGAGGCTGTGAATGGAACGTACATTGTTACGTTGCCGAATTCAGACTCTGGTGCGGGGGCCATCAGGGCGTTCTGGGGCAAGTGGGCAAGAAAGCGACAGAGAGTCCTGGTGGTGGAGTCTCTCGGTGAACGAGTGTACTGCGGCCTATTGAAGGTTGCTGACGCGGTTCTTGGTAATTCATCAAGTGCCCTAGTCGAGGCTCCAGCGGCTGGTGTTCCTGTGGTGAACGTGGGCGACCGACAGATGGGGAGATTACGGCCGGGGGTTGTCCGCGACGTGCGTCCGGTGGCGAGATGTATCGTAAGTGGGTTGAAGTGGGCCATGGGGCCGAGGGCCCGGGCAGATGCAGTGAGCGCCCGACAACTGTTTCCTTCGGGCCCGGTTGGTCCGCGCATTGTGGAGGCGCTGGCAGCATGGAGGGTTCCGAATCCCCCGCGAAAGATGTTTTGTGATTGGGAGGGTGTGGGCTCCACCGTGAGTGGTGTGAAATGAAGGACCTGATTATATTCGGGGCGGGTGGCTTGGCCAGGGAAGTCGGTTGCCTAGTGTTGGCAATTAATGAGGTGGAGGGGGCATGGTCTTTGCTTGGGTACGTTGATTGCGATTCCGGAAGTGTCGGCTACGAAGTTGGGAGGTACCGCGTGATTTGTACTGAAGATGAGGCTCTGGCTATGGACGTGGCCGCAGTTATTGCGATCGGAAATCCGGTGGCAATCAGGCGTGTGGCCGAAAAGGTCCGCTCCTCGGCGTTATTGGTGTTTCCGAATCTCGTGCATCCATGCACTGTTCTAGATCGTGAAAGGGTTGCATTCGGCGGGGGGAACATCGTGTGCGCTGGGAATATCCTGACAACGGATATCCGTGTTGGTTGGTTCAATGTCCTGAACTTGGCTTGCACATTCGGGCATGATGTTGTAATCGGTGATTACTGTGTTGTAAACCCCGGCGCAAGGATCTCGGGTGGGGTCAGTATCGGAGACGGCTGCCTAATCGGGACGGGTGCTACCATACTGCAGGGAGTGCGTGTCGGTGCCGGTTCAACGGTTGGGGCCGGTGCCGTTGTGACCAAAGATGTCTCTGAAGGGCAGACTGTGGTGGGGATTCCTGCGAAGCCTATTCGTGGCTGATGGTCCTGTCGTCGGAGTGTCAGGTGAGTGGATGTGTACGGGAGCCAACGGCTTCTCTCGCTGCGGTGTGGGTCGTGTTGCTTGTGTGTCGCAGTCAACGGAAGGTCGAGCAAACATAGTATGGGAGGGTGGGTGATGCACTGGCAGGGCAGGCGGGTTCTCGTCACCGGCGCTGGCGGCTTCATCGGGAGCCACCTCGTCGAGCGGCTGGTCGAACTCGGCGCCGACGTGCGCGCCCTGGTGCGCTACAACTCCCGCGGCGACCGGGGAATGCTCGAGACGGTGTCGCAGGAGACCCTCGATCGCGTCGAGGTCGTCCCCGGCGACGTGACCGACCCCGGAGCCGCCGACGCCGCCGTCGAGGGCCGGGAGTTCGTCTTCCACCTCGCCGCCCTCATCGCCATCCCCCACTCCTACCGGGCGCCGCGCAGCTACATCGACGCCAACGTCGTCGGCACCCACAACCTGCTGGAGGCCGCCCGCCGCCACGGCGTGGCCCGCTTCGTCCACACCTCCACGAGCGAGGTCTACGGCACCGCACAGACCGACGCCATCGCCGAGACCCACCCGCTGAACGCCCAGTCCCCCTACGCCGCCAGCAAGATCGCCGCGGATCAGCTCGTCCTCAGCTACGCGTGCAGCTTCGAGATCCCCGCCGTGGTGGTGCGGCCCTTCAACACCTATGGCCCCCGCCAGTCGGCGCGGGCCATCATCCCCGCCATCGCCTGCCAGGCCCTCGACTCCGACGTCGTCCGCCTCGGCGCCCTCGACCCGCAGAGGGACATGACCTTCGTCGCCGACACCGTCGAGGGGTTCATCGCCGCGGCCGGGGCGGAGGGGGTCCTCGGCGAGGTGCTGAACCTCGGCACCGGCCGCTGCGTCTCCATCGGCGACCTTGCGGCCATGGTGATCGCCGCCGCCGGCGGGAAGGCCCGCATCGAGCAGGACCCGGGAAGGCTCCGGCCCCCGAAGAGCGAGGTCCAGCGCCTGCGGAGCGACCCCTCGAAGGCACTACGCCTCGCGGGCTGGTCGGCGAAGGTCGGCATCGAGGAGGGGATCCGGCGCACCGTGGAGTGGATCCGGGGCCACCGCGACCGCTACCGCCCCGGGGAGTACGCCCGGTAGCCCCGGGCGGATCGGAGAAGGGACATGGAGCACCTCGACAGGACCTGCCTCGGGCCGCGCGCCACCATCCGGGAGGCGATGGCCTGCATCAACACCGCGCGGACCGAGATCGCCCTGGTCGTGGACGGGGAGCGCCGCCTCCTCGGGACGGTGACCGACGGGGACGTCCGCCGGGCCCTGCTGGCCGGGGCGACGCTGGACTCCGCCGTCGAGGTCGCGATGTTCCGGAAGCCGACGACGGTGGGCATCGGGGCCGGGCGGGCGGAGGTCATGGACCTCCTGCGCGCGCGCTCCCTGCGCCACCTTCCCATCGTGGACGGCGAGGGGAGGCTTCGCGGGCTCCACCTGCTGAACGAGATCCTCGGGCGGGTGGCGCGGCCCAACTGGGCCGTCATCGTCGCGGGGGGGCTCGGGACCCGGCTGCAACCGCTGACGGCGGAGGTGCCGAAGCCCATGCTCGAGGTGGCGGGCCGCCCCATCCTCGAGCGCATCGTCCTCCACCTCGTCGGGTACGGGGTGGGGAGGGTCTTCGTCGCGGTGCGCCACCTCGGGGAGGTCATCGAGTCGCACTTCGGGGACGGGAGCCGCTTCGGCTGCCGCATCGAGTATCTGCGGGAGGATCAGCCCCTCGGGACCGCGGGCTGCCTCTCCCTCCTCCCCGCGGGGGCGGCGGACCCGATCCTCGTCATGAACGGGGACCTCGTCACCCAGTTCGACGTCGCGCGGATGCTCGAGCACCATCGCGACGGGAGGTTCGCGGCCACCATGGGGGTGCGCAGCCACGGCGTGCGGATTCCCTACGGGGTGGTCACGACGGAGAAGGAGGTCGTCACGGGGATCGAGGAGAAGCCGGAGTTCCGCTGCATGGTGAACGCCGGGATCTACGTGGTGGAGCCGGCCGTCGCCGCCGGGATGGAGAAGGGGATCGCCACGACGATGCCGGCGGTCCTCGAGGCCTGCATCGCCGCGGGACGGCGGGTGGGGGTGTACCCCATCGAGGAGGAGTGGGTGGACGTCGGCGCCAAGGACGAGCTGAAGAGGGCGCGCGGCCTCTCCTGAGGATGCCGGAGTCCACCGTCATGCCGCCCCCCGTGGAGAGGTCTTCCCAGAGGCCGCCGGCGCCGTCAGGCCCGGGGACCGCCCGGCGGATCCGCGTGTTCGCTCCGACCTTCGCGGAGGACCGGTACTGCAACGCACAACAGGTCAACGCCCGGGAGATCCTCCGGAGGCTCGATCCGGAGCGGTTCCGGTGCACCCTCCTGTCCGACGGCTCCGGGCCCGTCTCGGCGATGTCCGGCCCCCACATGCGCGCCCGGCGGCTCCCGGCGCGGCGGCGGAGCCCGCGCATCCTCCACGAGCTGCTCTTCGGGGGGCACGATGTCGTCCTTTACCTCTCGTTGGGCCTTCCGGAGGCGGTCTTCCTCGAGACACGCCGGTGGACCGGTCTCCCTCGAACCAGTGTTCTCGGTTCCGTGGAGGGGGATGTCGCGCAGTTCGATGAAGTGCCGGCCCGGCTCCGCGCCCGGGCGGAGCGGGTGATCCGGAGGGCCGACCGGGTGTACCCGATCACGGAGTACGTCGCCCGGACGCTGGAGGCCCGTTTCGGGCGGACGGGGCCGGTCATCCCCGTGGGGGTGGACCGGGAGGACTTCTCTCCCTCGACCACGCCGAGGCGGCCGGGCCCCCTGCGCGTCCTCGCGGTCGGGACGGTGAAGGCCTGGAAGCGGCCGGAGTACTTCATCGAGGCCGGAAAGGCGCTGCCCGGGGCGGAGTTCACGTGGATCGGGGACGGGGATTCCATCGAGGCCTGCCGGCGGGACTGCCCACCGAACGTTAAGTTCCCAGGTGCGGCGGGCCGCGAAGATCTGGTCGGGATCCTCCGGGATCACGACCTCCTCCTCCACCCGAGCCGCATGGAGGGGCTGCCGAAGGTCCTCCTCGAGGCCATGGCCTGCGGGCTCCCGGTGATCGCCTTCGACGACTACGAGCCGCGCTTCATCGGGGAGGGGAAGGCGGGGTTCGTGGTGACCTCGGTGGAAGAGTTGCATCGGGCGCTCCGGGACCTGGCCGGGAACGAGGAACTGCGACGCGAGATGGGGCGGAACGCGAGGGCGGCCACGGCGCCGTTCTCCTGGGACCGGGTCGCGGGGCTCTGGCAGGCGGAGATCTTGTCCGTCGCCGCCCCTTCGGCGCGCGGGGAGTGAAGGGTTCCTTGGGAGGCTCCACCGGGGAGAAGGCCGCGGGAGCCTGCTACGCCTACCCGCTCCTCGGGGGGATGGACTTCCCGGGGATGCGGATCGGCGGGCCGGGCCTCGGAAACCTGCTCCTGCCCTGGGCCCGCTGCCAGGTGGCGGCGGAGCGTCACGGGTGGACCCGTATCGCGCCCACCTGGCCGCAGGTGAAGGCCGGGCCGATCCTCCGGGGCGAGACGGACTGGCGGACCTACGTGGGGCTGTTCCGGACGGCACCCGGCGAGGTCGCGGGTCTTCGGAAGTTCCTCCTCCTCCGGGGGGGGCGGCGGGTTGCGGAGTCGGCGGCGGGGGACGGCCGGGTTCCGGAGGGCGGGCGGGTCGTGGTCTTCGAGGGGCTGGAGGGGGGGTTCGGCCCCCTCCTCGGGAAGGAAGCGCTGGTGAGGAAGCGGCTGCTCGGGGTCGTGCGGGAGCGCCACCTTCGGGGGTGGCGGACGGTGCCCCGGCGATCCGTGGCCCTGCACGTGCGGCTTGGGGACTTCGTGGAGGCGTCCGCGGAAGGACCGGCGAAGGGGGCGTGGAACACGCGCACGTCCATGGACTGGTACGTCGGGGTCCTCCGGAGGATCCAGGAGGCGGTCCCGGCGGACTGGCCAGTCCTCCTCTACTCCGACGGGAGGGACGGGGAGCTCGCCCCGCTGCTCGCGATGCCGCGGGTGGCGCGGGCGGGATTCGGGTCCAGCATCGCGGACATCCTGGGCCTCGCCCGATCGGGGATTCTTGTCGCGTCGGGGTCCACCTTCAGCATGTGGGGGTCCTACCTCGGGTCGGGGGCGACGATCTGGCCGGAGGGGCAGATGCGGTGGAGGTTCCGCGCGGGAGGGCCGGACTCCGAGGCGGAGGTGGATGATCCCGCGGAACTGGAAGCCTCATGGGTGCGCAGGGCGGTGGATGCCGTGACGATCGAGTTTAATAAGGGAGCAACATCCCGGGATCTTCCCACAGGGCATGGATCGAAGCACGGTTGATCGTCCCATGGAGCGAAACCGAATGCCATTTGACGACCATCAGTTAGGTCCATCATGCCGAGCCACGGGATCAGGCGGACTCGAGCAGTTGCGGTCAATCGGCCTGCCAGACTCGACCGAGGCGCGGGTCTAGGTGAGGTACCCTGGAGCGCAATCGGGATCATCGAACCCGGGCAGCCGGCTGAGATTGGCGATTTTGGTTCTCGCGGCAGGGGCAAGCGGCCTCCTGTTCTTCATCGCGACTCCAAAGCCCATTAAAGCCCTTCTCGAGAGCCTCCGTTTCGTTCTGCTGGGGGTCGTGCCTTTGGCCTGCTACAGCTCATGGAGGAGGAATAGAACGCTTGTGGAAGGCTTGGTGGTGACCGGGTGGCTGGCAGTGTTCGCCTCCTACGCACTCGCCTCCGCGATGTGGTCAGTATCAGCGGAGTATTCCTTTGCAAAAGCAGGAGCGTTGGTTCTGCTCTTGCTGGCAAGCGTGCCTGCTGCGGGTATCGTGATTTCGGAGTCATTCCACAAGTGGTCAAGGGCATGTGCATGGGGTCTCCTTTTCACCGTCGGGGCCTCCGCCCTTTCCCTCCTTGGTCTCCTTCCTGGTGGAATGGATGGGGACCTTTTCCGTGGTGCCATCGGCAATTCGAACGACCTCGCCTCCTTGGTGGGAATACTTATTCCGTTCGGAATCTCCGAATGGAATCGCAAATGGCTTCCCCACATCAAACGGAGTCTTGCCTGGCGGATGGCATGCGGATCCTCCGTGTTTGCCGGTTCGGTTTTCATTTTCATGAGCCGAAGCCGAGCGGGGATCTTGTCATTCGCAGTTTCAGTGGTTGTCATGGGTGCCTGTCGACTCATTCCAAGGCGCTGGAGCGTTGGAGTGGTCTTGGTCGGAGCCGTCCTGTTCGCCGCGTTCCCCGATGCAATGATGGGATGGGGAAAGGAACTGGCCTACAAGAAGGGCGGTGCCATGCTGGACAGCCGGGTGGGTACGTTGGAAAGCGCCGCCGCCGGGTTCGGGAGGAATCCGATCCTCGGGAATGGCTTCGGTGCTGCGGTTGGCGAGTCAGCCCGGTTCTCCATTGGTGATGACTTCTCAACACCCAAGGGGATGAGTCGGGAGAAGACGATGTTCATCCTGGGTTGCCTCGAGGAGCTGGGAATCGTAGGCCTGGTTCTTCTTTCGGTGCCACTGTTCGTAATAGTGATCCCGCCGGTCAGGCAGGCACTAAAGGGAGGTCTAAGCAGTACCCGGGCCGTTGCCCTTTCGGTCGTTGTCTTCGGCCTGGTCAATGCGAACGGCGAGGCTTGGCTCTTGGCTCCCGGTAACGTGCTTGCGGTGGTTTGGTGGTTCATGGCCGGCTTCCTTGCGGTGACCAACGTGGATTACGCGACGTCTCTAACCCGAGGTGGCACGGCTCTGGCCTCGTTTCGTGATGGACCATCGGCGGGTTCGTCAATCCCGGCCACCCTCAGTTCGCAATGACGGCAGGAATACCTTCCGTCGACTTCGTCTTCGTCTCGTTCGCGCCAAGCCCGCACCTTGTTCCTCTCATGAACCGCCTTCGCACCGGCGGTGTCGGGCGATGGGGCGTCGTATTCCTTCGGTCCAGGTACGAAGGCCGCGATTGGGACCCAGGGGCGGTCGTCGAGGGTGCGGAATTCCTCGGAGGAGTTGCTGGCGGAGGAGCCGGGAGAGAGTGGATCAATCTCGAGAGGAAGATTCGGCTGGATTTGCGTCCAAGGGCCGTGGTTCTAGATCTATCGTGGTCGTCCCTGGGGACGCACTGGATCGCGAACAGGCTCAAGTCGATCGGGATTCGAGTCGCGTTGTTCTGCGAGGCTCCATCAAGGATGACCCGTGGAATCAAGGGGGCGCTCAGAGACGTTATCATCAGGCGGTTTCTGTCCCGTCTGGACGGGCTGGTATGCGTAACGCGGGAGACCGCCTGCATTCTGAGATCCGATTTCGGGTTCACAAAGAGCTCAATAGTCGTTCCCTACGTACTTGATCTCGGTGAGTTCTTCGGAGTGCCATTGATTGACCCTTCTCCAGATCGCTTTGTTGTGGGTTTCCTGGGGACTATTGATGACAGGAAGGGTCTGGACCTGCTTCTCGATGGAGTCGGAGAGGGAGCGGATGACCTGAGAGTGCTGGTGGGGGGGGATGGGCCTCGCCTCGGGAGGGAGAAGAAGAGGGCGGGTGGGTCGTCAGGAGTGAGATTCCTCGGGCGAGTGCCATTCAGTGATCGCGTTGGGTTCTATAGGCAATGCGATGTTGTAGCCGTCCCTTCGCGGTGGGACGGATTCGGAACCACAGTTGTCGAGGGGATGGCCTGTGCCCGTCCTGTTCTGGCCAACCGACTTGCTATGGCAGGGGCAGAGTACATCGATAGTGGAGTGAATGGGTGGGTCGTCGATTGTCCGGATGTCCCATCCTGGAGGGCAGCGATTGACGTGGTCAGGGGGAACAAGTCGAGGCTCCGGGGAATGGGAATTTCGGCCAGGGAGAAGATCCGCAGAGCTTACGATGAGATCGACCATGGGATCGAGCTGTCAAAGTGGATGGAGACACTGTGCAAGGGGGGATGAGTGGCTCACAACCACGAGGCCAGAAGTCGCGATTGGATCGGAGCGGCCTAAGTGAGACGAAGAGAAGCCGCTCTGGACAAATCCGCCCGGAAAGTTGGAGGTGAGAAGCTGTGCCGTTTACTCAAGTCTCTGCTTGGGGCGAGTCGCTGGTGAGCTGCAATAGGTGAGCCGAATCACCATTCGCGGCGCCGTAATTGCGGATGCCTTCAGCCGAGGTGCATCGACAATTGGACCAACCCAGAGACTGAGGCCCTTCTATCATCGTCATGGGTGGACCTCATCGTCTTGACTACATCAAACCGCTTGCGGATTCGCATGATCACCACCGAGTTCCACGCCGGTTCGGGGGGCCCATCCACCGTCATCAGGGATCTCGTTCGTGCCCTCATTCAAAAGGGGGTGGATGTGACACTCGAGATTCCAGGTGGGGGAGACTTCGCGGAAGGCCTCCCGCGAGTCGACTCCGACAATGGCCGCGCCATGGCGAAGTACCTTTCAGCGTCCAGGGCACGGGGGGGGCGGGAGATCCTGCATTCGCACGGTGTCTGGGAACCACGAATACTCTGGACGGTACAACGGACCAGGCCTCCAGGCTCCCCGTGGGTTTTGTCTCCACATGGTGCAATCGCCGTTCTCATGAACAGGCCTCGATACCGTGGCCGCCTTCTCCTTGCGAGGATGGTCATGGCGCCCCTTCTGAGGAGGGCCGATGTTCTTCTGTGCAACACCGAATTCGAGGCTGATGCAACCCGTCGAGTGGTCTCGCATCCAAACGTCCGGGTGCTTCCATGGGGGGTTCGCCTGGGCGATACCATTGCCACGCAACCCTCTTCCAGTTTTCCTCCAGTGGTCGGATTTCTCGGCAGGCTTCATCCTATCAAGCGCGTGGAGATGCTCTTGGATGCCGTGTCGCTGCTTAGGAAACAGGGCATTCCGTTGCGCGTCGCCATCGGGGGGGCCGGAGAGTCAGAGTACGTTTCATTTCTTCGAAAACATGCCGATGCAATTGGGATTGGTGATTGCGTGCGATGGGAGGGATGGATTCCCGAAGAAGGGCGATGTGGATTCCTGAAAGGCCTCTCCGCCTTGGCTCTCGTTTCAGAGTGCGAGAATTTCGGCTGCGTCGTCAGTGAAGCAATGCTGGCGGGTGTGCCAGTTGTCGTCACCGTGTCTTGTCCTTGGCCGGTCCTCCGGCAGGAGGACCTCGGAGCGTGGGTGGCATGCACCCCGGAGGCGGTGGCCGAAGCCCTGCGGCATTTGCTGGAGAACCCAGTCCAAACCCGGGTGCGTGCAGCGCGCGCCCGCGCCTGGGCTGAGCGGGAACTCTCGTGGGATGGCGTTTCGGCGCGGTACCTGGAGATTCTGGATGCGATTGGATAGGGGGGAAGTTGGAATCGACTGTCATCGTCTGTGGTACCAGGAAGTGGAGCCTTTCGACCATCCGAACGAGCATGTTCGTACCGGGATCGGGAGGTTCCAGCGGCATGGGAGACCTTGGCACACGGCGAAGAGTCATACGGTTTGCAGGCCTTTGGTGAGGTGCCACGATGAAGACTCCGCAGGCTACGAATAACGGCGGTGCAGCACCCACGGGGAGGGGGTTAGTGACGGTGACTCCGGTGATTCTAACGCTTGATGAAGAACCGAACATTGGGCGTACATTGGAGTCGCTTCGATGGGCACGGCGGGTGGTCCTCGTGGACTCTGGTTCTACGGATAGAACGAGGGAGATTGCGAGTACCTTTCCGAATACAGCGTGGTTCGCGAGGCCTTGGTCTGGATTTGGAGACCAATGGAGGTTCGGGCTCAAGGAAACGGGCATAGACACGGAATTCGCGTTGGCCCTGGATGCGGACATGTCTGTCGAGCCGGATTTCATTGACGAGATGATGGAGCAATTCGATGCTACCCGCTACGAAGGAGGAGTTGTTTCATTTGAGTACCGGTACGAGGGGCGGGCACTCTTCGGCTCTGTCTATCCGGAACAGCTCCGCCTAGTGCGGTGCTCCACGGTTCGCTCCGGGGAGCGGGGACATGCTCATTTGCTTGAAGTTCCTGGTCCCGTCTATCGGTTTCGAAATCGTGTCGTTCATGACGACCGGAAACCCTTGGAGCGCTGGGTTCGGGAGCAGTTGAGGTATGCGGCGCAAGAGGCGCACCGCTTTGACTCTGGAGAGGCGCGGGGGGTGAAGGCTCTCCTTCGCCGGGCAGGTGTAATGCCGGTTGTGATGGGTGCCTATGGCTACCTGCGGGCAGGCGGGCCATTCGGCGGAGCAGCCTCTCTCCGGTATGCGACGGAGAGGGCGATCTTCGAGGGGCTTCTTAGTGTGAATCTGTTGAATCGTTGCCTTCGTGACGAAATGGGACCGCGCTGAAATGAAACTGCTCATGTTCCGGAGCGTGCGTCGAGCCCTTCATTATCTAACGAGCGACTGGGAAGCGGATTGTACTCTGCGAAGGCACGGAGGCGGCGGGGGTGGAAGCGTGGTGTCAGCGGTGGGCATTCGGTAATGGCAGTGGATGTCGCGGATGAAGGGAGTTCTCCCCGACAGATCCGTGCTGTAAGCACCGAACGGCGGGGACGAGGCGTTGACTACGGAGATTCTCGGAGGATCATCGTGGCGACCACTTGGTGGCCCACGCGCCGTTCCGACTTCCATATGTCCTTTATCCGTGACCAGGCGCTTGCACTTCGACGAATCGGAGTCAACGTGCGAGTGGTCGTTATCCGCAGAGTACGCCCCAGTGGTTTCAGGAGGTCCGAGTCCATCGCGCCTCTGGAGGAGGGTGTCACCCCGTCTGTCGTTCGCGGGCTGGCAATTCCCGAGCGATGGGCATTCAGGCTAGCCGTTTACCAGTACCGTCGTCTCTTGAGGAAGGCGCTCCGTTCAGATCGAGTCAATGATGCTGGTCAAGTCCTCGTAGTGCACTCTCAAACCATGGCGGAACCTGCAATTGCTGTTGGTCTCGAGGCAGGTCTGCCGGTTGTGGTTGTATCCCACGGCGAGGAGCCGGAATCCCCGAGATACCGGTCGGACAACCGGAAGAGGCGCTACCGGGAATCTTTGGAGCGGGCGAACCGGGTCATTGCCGTAGGCCCGCGTCTGGCGGGTGTTCTCCGCGCCGAGGCCCCTGGAGCCGACGTACGAGTCGTGCTGAACGGTTTTGATTCTGCCCTCGTGGAACGTGTTCTGGCAGAGACTCCAACACGATCGGCCCCCCCGCGCATCGTCAGCGTCGCCAACCTCGTCCCCGGCAAGGGGATTCACCTCGTGCTGGAGGCCCTCGGCCGCCGGCGTGCCGCCGGGCGGCCGGCGGTCCGTTACGACGTCGTCGGCGACGGGCCGGAGCGGGGGGCCCTCGAGGAGGCCGCCCGGAACCACGGCCTCTCCGACGATGTCCGATTCCTGGGCTTCCTCGACCGGGAGGCGACCTTCCGCGCCGTCGCCGGCGCGCGGGCCTTCGTCCTCCCCAGCGCCCCGGAGGCCTGCGGCATCGTCTACCTCGAGGCCATGGGGCTCGGCGTCGTCCCCGTGGCCGCCCGGGGGCAGGGGCCCGACGCCTTCCTCCGGGACGGGGAGAACGGACTCCTCGTGGAGCGGTCCGTCGAGGGGGTGGCAGGCGCCCTCGACCTCCTCCTCGCCGACGGGGAGGGGCCCCGCCGCATGGCCGAGGCGGCCCGCCGCGACGCCCGCGCCCACACCTGGGAGCGGGCCGCGGAGCGGTTCCTCGATGCGATCTCCGATCCCCCCCTCGCGCCGCGGACCCGGCCCCTCTGGCTCTCGGTCTACAACGAACCCACCCCCTACGTCGCGGCCAAGCTCGACGCCGTGGAGCGGGCCGGCGTCCCGCTCCGCCGCGCCTGGCTCGGCGCCGGCGCCTCCCAGGCGTGGGGCAGCGACGCCCCGTATGCGGAGGAGGATCTGGTCGCCGGCCTCACCCGGTGGGGGAGCCTGGTGATGGACGTCCTCGGGCGCCGCTACGACGGCGTCCACCTCGGAGGTTGGGGCGGGGACAGGAAGACCCTCTCGCTCCTCCTGGCCGCGAGGGTGGCCGGCGTCCCCCTGACCGTGGAGACGGACACCCACCGGAGCCCCTCGCGGGGATTGAAGGGGTTTCTCCGCCGCTCCTTCCTCCGGTTCCTCGACGGGGGGGTGCGGGCCTGGCTTCCCGGCGGGAGCCCCCAGGCCCGCCACCTCCGCGAGGCCTTCGGCCCGCGGGCCCCGGTGGTGGTGGAGCGGATGACCACGGCCACGCCGCTCCTCCTCTCGGAGCGGGACCGGCTCGGCCCCGGGGCGGGGGCGCGGTGGCGGGAGGAGAGGGGGATCGGGAAGGAGGAGGCGCTCGTCCTCTTCGTGGGGAGGCTCGCCCCGGAGAAGGGGCTCGACGACCTCGCCGTGGCCGTCCAGCGGTTGTCCGCCGGCGGGCGGAAGGTGCGCCTCGTGCTGGCCGGCCCCGGCGACCCCGCCGCGGTGCTCCCCGCGACGTTCCCGGCGGGGCTCCTCGCGGCGACGGGGCGCCTCCCGTGGAAGGGGCTGGTGCCCCTCTACCTCGCCGCCGACGTCCTCGCCCTCCCGAGCCGCGTGGAGCCCTGGGGCCTCGTGGTGAACGAGGCGCTGCTCCTCGGCTGTCCCGTGGTCGTGACCGAAGCCGTCGGCGCCGCGGAGGATCTCGTCCGGGATCCCGGAGCCGGTCTGGTGGTGCCCGCGGGGGATGCATCCTCCCTGGCCGCGGCTCTCGCGCAGATCCTCGACGCCGGGGGGCGGAACTCTCCCTTCGCGGAGAAGGGGCGGAAGGTCATGGAGGGGTGGACCACGGAGGGCGCGGGGCGGCGCGTGGCCGAGATCCTCCTCGGGGAGGAGCGCCCCGCGTGAGCCCCGTCTCCCTCCACGTGAAGCGGGGGCTCGGGCGGCTCGCCGCCCTCGCCCGCCCCTTCCGCGCCGTGCCGCGCCGGCGGGTCCTGACCTTCCACGAGATCGGCGATCACCCCTGGGGCTGCACGCCAGCCCGGTTCGCCACGATCCTCGATCTCCTCCGTGAGAGGGCAGAGGTCGTTCCGCTCGCCGGTCTCCTGGAAGAGGGGGAATCCCCCGGGCTCCGGGTCGCCCTCGCCTTCGATGACGCCTACGCAGGGGTGGCCCGGAACGCGGCGCCGGCGCTCGAGGCGCGGGGGCTCTCCGCCACGGTCTTCGTGCCCACGGACCTCCTCGCGGAGGCGACCGCCGTGCCGCGGCAGGATCGGGGGCTCTACGCCGGGGCGCCGCTCATGGGATGGGAGGACGTGGCACGATGGGGGGCGAAGGGGGTGCTCTCCTTCGAGTCCCACGGAGCGGGCCACATCCGGTACTCGGCATCCTCCGCGGAGGAGGTCGCCGGCGACCTGCGCCGCTCCCGGGAGACCCTCCTGCAGCGGACCGGCCGGGAGCCCTCCTTCCTGGCCTACCCCTACGGGGACGCGGGGGGTGGTGCGGCGGCCGCCGCGCGGGCGCTCGGGTTCCGGGCCGCCTTTGGGACCATCCACGGCGGGATCGGCGCGGCCGACGACCCGTTCCGCCTCCGGCGCGTGGACGTGCGCGCGGAGTTCGCGCCCGGGGACGTGATGGCGGCCCTGCGGGGGGACTGGGACTTCCTCGGGCCCTGGCAGAGGGCGAGGGCGTGAGCGGGGAGGGGGGGAAGGGCGCGGCACCGGCGGCGGATCCCGCGCCGACCGAGGCCGGAAACGTCATGGGGCAGGCCTTCGTCAACGGGACGGGGCTCGTCTACACGACGCTCGTCGGCATCGGCTTCCGCGTCTTCATCGCCCGGACGCTCGGGGCGGAGGGGGTGGGGCTCTACTCCCTGGCCATGGCGGTCTGCGCCTTCTCGGCTCTCCTCTACTCGATGGGGGCGGGACAGACCATCAACCGGTTCCTTCCCGCCTGCATCGGCGCGGGACAGCCGGAGCGGGCGCGCCGGCTCCTCTGGATCACGGGCGGCATCATGGGGGTCGTGAGCGTGGTCCTCTCCGCCTGGCTCTTCGCCGGCGGGGCCGACCTCGCGGTCCGCCTCTTCGAGGACCCGGGCCTCCCTCCCTACATGCCCTGGGTGGCGGGCCTCCTCCTGGTGCAGGGGGCCATCGCCTACCTCGGGTGCATCCTCCGGGGGCTTCGCCAGGTGGCGAAGGCCACCATCATCGGCGCCTTCGGCCAGTTCACCCTCAAGGTCCTCCTCTCGGTCCTCTTCGTCTCCCTCGGGTGGGGCCTCCACGGGTATTTCCTCGCCGATGCCCTCTCGGGGATCGCGGCCGTGGTCCTGCTCGTCTTCGCGGCAAGGGCCGCCTGGAAGGGCACCCGCTTCTCCCCGGAGCGCAAGCCGCTTGCGGGGGCGATGCTCCCCTTCGCGCTGGCCATGTTCGGGCTCACCTGGCTCGGTTTCGGCGCCTCCCAGGGGGACAAGCTCATGCTCGGCGCCCTCCTCCCCGCGAGCGCCATCGGGGTCTACGCCACGGCCCTCTCCGTGGGGCTCCTCCTCCCCTCGGCGCTGGCCGCCACCAACTCGATCCTCGGTCCCACCCTCGCCGAGGCGGCGGCCCGCGGGGACCGCACCGCCATCGCCGATCTCTTCGGGGCGGCGAGCCGCTGGGTGCTCCTCGTCACCCTGCCCCTCGCCATCGTCTGCCTCGCCTTCGGGCGGAACGTGCTCGCGGTCTTCGGGCCGGAGTTCGTCGTGGGCTACCCGGTCCTCGTCATCCTCGTCGTCGCCCAGCTCTGGAACGTCGCCACGGGCCCCGTGGGGACGACCCTCGTGATGACCGGCGGTGAGCGCGCGGAGATCCTCGCCTCGGCGCTCGGCGCCACGGTGACCATCGCGGGCTACGCCGTGGCCATCCCCCGGTGGGGGGCGGAGGGGGCGTCGGCCTCCCTCGGGGCGGGGATCTTCGTCTCCAACCTCTACCGACTCCTCGTCGTGAAGCGGAGGATGGGCCTCAGCCCCTTCTCCCGGGCCCACCTGGCCATGATTCTCCCGACGGGGGCTGCTGTGGCCGTTGCGCTGGCGGTCCGGGCCGCCTTCGGTGAGGCCTCCGGGGGACTGTCCTGCCTGGTCGTTGGAACCGCGGCCGTGGGCGCGGTCTATGGTCTCATCGCCTGGAAGTGGGGCCTCTCCGCAGGCGATCTCGCCATCGCGCGCGAGGTGGCCGGGAAGGTCCGGAGGAGGCTCCGGCCCGGTCCCGGCGGTACGGCGGTTCCGGGAAAGGCCTGAGAGGGAGTTGGCCATGGAAGGTGCCGATCGGACGGTGCGCCTGCCGGAGGATCTCTGCCGGCGGGTCGAGGAGGTCTGCGGGAGGAAGGAGGGGGAGTCCTTCGACGCCCTACTCGAGCGGATCCTCCACCTCCTCGTCGCCGACCGGCAGGCCTCCCTCACCGACGAGGAGGAGGCGCTCCTCCTCCAGCAGCTCCGGGACCTCGGGTACGCGGACTGAAGGATGACGAACGTGAAGCCGCGCTCCCTCGTCCTCGTCACCGTCGACTGCCTGCGCTCCGACTTCGTCGGCGCCTGCGGCTCGACCCGGGGGCTGACGCCGCACATCGACGCCCTCGCGGCGCGGGGCATGACCTTCACCCGGGCCTACGCGGCGGGGACCCCGACCTACTATGCCTTCCCCGGGATCCTGGCCGGGCGGGAGCCGTTCCGCTACGGGCGGGACGTCGCGGGGATGGCGGCGGGGGAGAAGGGGCTGGCCGCGCGGTTCCGCGAGGCGGGGTACGCCACGGGGGGCTTCGTGGCCGCCAACCCCTACGTCTCCCGCTCCTACGGCTTCGACCAGGGGTTCGACACCTTCGAGGACTTCCTGCCCGCGGCGAGGCCGGATCCGCAAGAGGGGGACCGGACCCACAGTCCGGCACTGCTGGCCTCGGGCCTCGCCGAGATGATCTCCGGGGGCGGGCTCCGGGGGCCCCTGTCGGACAAGCCGCGCCTCGCCTACGCGCTCCTGAAGGGGCTCTGGGACCAGGGGACCTCGCTCGCGGCGCGGCGGCCCTATCCCTCCGCGGAGGTGGTGACGGACCGGGCGCTCCGCTGGCTCGGGGAGCAGGGGAGGAAGCCCTTCTTCCTCTGGGTCCACCTCATGGACGCCCACCACCCCTACGTGCCCGAGGGGATGGAGGGGGATCCCTCGCTCGGCGGGCGATCCCCGGCGGTCCGGGTGGAGTGGGCGAACCTCGTCTGGAACCGCGGAACCTCCACGAAGTCACAACTCGATGCCGTGAAGGAGCGGGTAATCTCGCTTTACGCAGCCGGAGTTCGCTGGTGTGACCACCACGTTGGAAAGGTCGTGACTGCACTATCGGAATCAGTGAACGCGGATGCTGCAGTCTGCGTGACATCGGATCATGGAGAGCACTTCCTTGAGCACGGAGAGCGGTACCACAGGCCAGTCTGCCTGTGTGAGGCCATGGTCCGTGTTCCCGTAGTCTTGTCCGCCCCAAAGCTCCCAGCTGCGACACGTGTCGAGTGTCCCGTAAGCATGGTCGGGTTACCCGGGACGCTGCTGGATGTGACGGTCGGAGAACGAGGAGGTCACCACTCATGGTGGTCGACGGCGGGGGCGCCGGCAGTAGATGCAGGAAGGGTGCCCGTTGTCGAGACCGCTTTTGGTGTGAGTCGCCCAACTGTAGGCGAGTTTGGGCGGGGCCTTGTCGCTGCGGTGGGCCCCACGCGCAAAGTGGTCCTTGACGAGGAGGGGCGACTCCGTGTGTTCGAAGTGGGTGGTGAGGTTGCCAATGAGCGTGACGGACAACACGATCCATCATCACCGGAACTTCGATCGCTGATTGCGGCGCTTCGCACGCGCATGGACGGCCGACGAGGTGGCGTCTGGGAACGCCGTGCGGAACTCCTCGGAGTGGCTCTCCGGATGCCGACAGGCGAGCCGAATTCGCCGCAATTGTAGGGGAGAAAAGCGCTGGCCTATTGTCGTTTTCCAAAGAGATGCCGGGGCCGCTCGAATTCTCATCGAACTCGAACGGCATGTTGGAAGCGAAGTGGTCTTCCCGGAACGTGGTGACCGAACTCCGAAGAGAGGCCAACGGGAATGAGCAAGGGACTGATGCGCACAATGGCCAGGTGGGGAGTCCGTTCAATCCTGATGCGGGGGAAGGGGCCGCACAGTATCGTGGCGGGAAGGTGCAGGGGTCTGAAGATGCATGGGGCCACGGCATCCTATCTGCTTTCTCTCGCCGAGCCGGAGTTGAGGTGGGCCATTCGAAAGTACGTCAATCGTGGTGATGTGGTGCTCGACATCGGCGCAAACGTCGGGTTCTTCACGATGTATGCGGCGATCGGAGTGGGCTCCGAAGGATGTGTATTGGCATTCGAACCGGTTCCCCCGACCTTTTCCGTGCTTGAAGCCAATGTCAAGGACAACGGGCTGAATAATGTTATTGCCCTCAATGTGGCGGTTTCCGACAAGGAGGGGAAGGCGATCATCAGAGTTCCACGGCAGGCCCACTCGATGGCCAGCCTGTACTGGCACAAGGGCGATGCTGACTCCGTCGAGTACGAGATACGAACGAGACCACTGGATTCGCTGTCTGAGTTGGCCGGAAGACCTGTTGGTTTCGCCAAGGTGGATGTCGAGGGAGCGGAGGGCGATGTCCTCTCCGGGATGAGGGGTCTCCTGAGCCGGGATCGCCCGGTGGTATTCCTGGAATGTTCTGACATCGGTCGGAGGGTGTCATGGGATGTGCTGAAGGCGGAAGGTTACCGGTGCTTTGATGCGGCGACGCCTGCTTTTGAGATAGTGGACTTTACCAGCTTCAGGCACAGTAATTTCTTGTGGATTCCCGATCGGGGAAAGTGATCTTGCTGGGTCGTCTTGTGGATGGCAATGTGGGTTGAGCGTACCCAGGAATGACGAAATGAACATCCTCGGCATCAACGCCTACCACGGCGACGCGTCCGCCGTCCTCGTGCAGGACGGGCGCCTCGTCGCCGCCGTGGAGGAGGAGCGGTTCAACCGGCTGAAGCACTGGGCCGGCTTCCCCGCTGAGGCGATCCGGTACTGCCTCCGGGAGGGAGGCATCGGGGTCGGCGACCTCGACCACGTGGCCGTCGGCCGCGACCCGAAGGCCCACCTCCACAAGAAGATCCTCTTCGCGCTCTCCCGGGGACCGAGCCTCGGCCTCGTGAAGGACCGCCTCGCCAACGCCGCCCGGGTGGGGGACATGAAGGCGGCCCTCGCCGCGGCGCTCGGCGTGGAGGGGAAGGGGATCCGGGCGAAGTTCCACAAGGTCGAGCACCACCGCGCCCACATGGCCTCGGCCTTCCTGGTGTCCCCCTTCGAGGAGGCGGCACTCCTCTCCATCGACGGCTTCGGCGACTTCGTGAGCGCCATGTGGGGCCGCGGGCGGGGGAACCGCATCGAGAGCGACGGCTACGTCCCCTTCCCCCACTCCCTCGGCATCCTCTACACCGCGGTGACCCAGTACATCGGGTTCCCGAAGTACGGCGACGAGTACAAGGTGATGGGCCTCGCGCCCTACGGGAAGCCGACCTACCTCGAGGAGTTCCGGAAGATCGTCCGCGGAAGCCCCGACGGTTACGACCTCGACCTCGACTTCTTCCTCCACCACTCCGACGGCGTGCCCATGGTGTGGGACGGGGGGGAGCCGACCATCGGACGGGTCTACTCGGAGAAGTTCGTGGAGCGGTTCGGCCCCGCGCGTGCGAAGGGGGAGCCGCTGGAGAAGCGCCACGAGGACCTCGCCGCCTCCGTGCAGGCGGTCTGCGAGGAGACGATCTTCGGCCTCCTCCGGGGCCTCCACGAGAGGACCGGCCTCGACCGCCTCTGCCTCGCCGGCGGCGTCGGCTTCAACTCCGTGGCCAACGGGAAGATCCTCGACGAGACCCCCTTCACGGACCTCTACATCCAGCCCGCCGCCGGGGACGCCGGGACGGCGCTGGGCGCGGCCTTCTACGTCTGGAACCACGTGCTCGGGAACCCCCGCACCTTCGTCATGGAGCACGCATACTGGGGACCCGGCGCGGGGGACGGGGCCATCGACGGGGCCTTCGCCGCGAGGAAGGCGGACCTCGAGGCCGCCGGTGTTTCGCTCCGCTCCTTCGCCGACGAGGGGGACCTCTGCCGGGAGACCGCCCGGGCCGTCGCGGCGGGGAAGGTGGTGGGCTGGTTCCAGGGGCGCATGGAGTGGGGGCCGAGGGCGCTCGGCAACCGCTCCATCCTGGCCGATCCTCGGCGCACCGACATGCGGGACCGGATCAACGAGATCATCAAGAAGCGGGAGAACTTCCGCCCCTTCTGCCCCTCCATCCTCGAGGAGGCGGTGCCGGAGTACTTCGAGCGGGACCACCCGGAGCCCTTCATGATCCGGGTCTACCCGGTGCGGAAGGAGAAGCAGGGGGTCATCCCCGCGGTGACCCACGTGGACGGGACCGGCCGGCTCCAGAGCGTGTCGGACCGGCAGAACCCGCTCTACGCGAAACTCCTCCGGGCCTTCAGGGACGAGACGGGGGTGCCGGTGCTCCTCAACACGTCCTTCAACGAGAACGAGCCCATCGTCACCCGGCCCGAGGAGGCGCTGGACTGCTTCCTCCGGACCCGGATGGACGTGCTGGTGATGGGGAAGCGGATGGCCACGAGGAAGGGATAGGCGATGGGAAACCGACGGGCGCTGGTCACGGGCATCACCGGGCAGGACGGCTCCTACCTCGCGGAGCTCCTCCTCGGCAAGGGGTACGAGGTGCACGGCGTCATCCGCCGCTCCTCGTCCTTCAACACGGGGCGCATCGATCACCTCTACCGGGATCCCCACGGGAAGGGGGTGAAGCTCCACCTCCACTTCGGGGACCTCGTGGACGAGGGGGGGCTGCGGCGCCTCCTGAGCGAGGTGGAACCCGACGAGATCTACAACCTCGCCGCGCAGTCCCACGTGCGGGTCTCCTTCGACCAGCCCTCCTACACGGTGGAGGTGGACGCGCTGGGGACCATCCGCTTCCTCGAGGCGATCCGGGATCACGGGCGGCCGGCCCGGTTCTACCAGGCCTCCTCGAGCGAGATGTTCGGCTCGACGCCGCCGCCGCAGGGGGAGGACACGCCGTTCCATCCCCGCTCCCCCTACGCCTGCGCGAAGGTGTTCTCCTTCCACCAGGTGGTGAACTACCGCGAGGCCTACGGGATGTACGCGGTGAACGGGATCCTCTTCAACCATGAGTCGCCCCGCCGCGGCGAGACCTTCGTGACGCGGAAGGTCACCCGGGCCGCCACGCGCATCAAGCTCGGGCTCCAGGAGAAGCTCTTCCTCGGAAACCTGGAGGCGCGGCGGGACTGGGGGTTCGCGGGGGACTACGTGGAGGGGATGTGGCGGATGCTGCAGCAGGATGTGCCCGACGACTTCGTGCTCGCGACGGGGGAGGCGCACTCCGTGCGGGAGCTCTGCGAGGAGGCCTTCGGGCTTGTGGGGCTCGACTGGCGGAAGCACGTCGAGGAGGACCCGCGCTACCGGCGGCCTTCGGAGGTGGACCATCTCTGCGGGGACGCGGGGAAGGCGCGGCGGGTGCTCGGCTGGAAGCCGGCGGTCGGGTTCAAGGAGCTGGTGAGGATGATGGTGGAGTCGGACCTCCGGCTCGCGGAGCGGGAGAGGCTGCTGCGCGACCACGGGCACGACGAGAGGGACCGGTCATGAACCTCCGCGGCAAGCGGATCCTCGTCACCGGCGGGGACGGCTTCCTCGGCGGGCACCTGGTGCCCCGCCTCGAGGCGGCCAGCGGGCTCCCCGTCGCCGTCCCGCGGTTCCCGGAGTACGACCTTACGGACCGGGAGCACGCGCGGCGGATGTACCGGGAGTTCAGGCCCGAGGTGGTCATGCACCTCGCCGCCATGGTGGGGGGGGATCGGGGACAACCGAAGGAGGACTCCCATTCGCCGAACCAGACGGACCTCCACGTCCAGAGTGTGATGGTGTTGAATTCGGCCCTCTTTCAGGGCGCGCCAAGTCCGCGGAAGGGGAAGAGAATGATGGTGTCGGACCTCCATATCGCAGCGCGCGAGAGAACATTGCGGGTTCGCAATCAAGGCGGGAGGAATAGATCCATGTTGCACTGCCCTGTCGCAGGCACATCGCTGGCAACGAAAGAGGAGACGGCATGACCTGGCGGACTCACCCGCTGCTGATCCTGTTGAGGGCCATCGGTCGGAGAACGGGCCTTAATCCCCTGCTTTCTCCCTTGGTTTCCAGGGCAGGCTATGAAACACGTTTCCAGGAAGAGGTCATCGGGGGTGTTCATCGGGATGATTGCGTGTGGGACATCGGTGCAAACATCGGGTTCTACACGGCTCTTTTTTCGGATGCTGTCGGAGAAAAGGGACGAGTGGTTGCGTTCGAACCAAGCCCACTGAACCACCAGCAGCTGCAGGAGGCGATGAAGGGGAGGAGGAACATCAGTTTACTCCCCTGGGCCCTCGGGGACCTCGACGGGACGGTCTCGTTCCAGCAGGGCGAGGATGATCTCGGGGCTACTAGTCGTGTGGTGAGCAACTCAGTCGAGAATGAACCTGGCGGGGAGAGTGTTCGCGTGGTTCGAGGGGACGATCTTGTCCATAGGGGTGATGTGCCACCCCCGAACGTGGTCAAGATCGATACGGAGGGATGGGAACTCCATGTGCTGCGCGGCATGAAGGACATCCTGAAGAGTCCCGCACTGCGACTTCTCTGTATCGAGGTCCACTTCGGCCTCCTCGCGCAACAGGGAACGGGTGGCGGTCCGCGCGAGGTCGAGAGCATACTCCATGAAGCGGGTTTCGGAATCAAGTGGCCGGATCCCTCCCACATCGTGGCTTCTCGCACGCGCCCATGAGAGTGACCGCCCTCCCCGATTGCGGACTTCAGGTCTCCCGACTCTCCTTCGGGACGGCGCGATTGCATCACCTCTCCACGAGTGCCCGCCGGCAGGCCATTCTGGCCTCGGCGGTCGATCTCGGATTCACGCATGTCGATACGTCTCCCCTCTATGGCTTCGGAATTGCAGAGGCTGAAGTGGGAAAGTTTCTTCGGCGTAGCGGGACAGGCCTGACAGTGGCATCCAAGATCGGTCTCTACCCCCCAGGAGGCAGGACGTCGAGTTCGACCGCAGTGTTGTTGCGCAAGGTCGCCGGGAAGGTGGTGCCCGGGCTGTCAAGGGCGGTTGTCGACTGGTCCATCGCCGCTGCCGGCAGGAGCCTTGAATCAACGTTGGCAGCTTTGGGGCGCGATCGGGTGGACGTACTGTTCCTGCACGAACCGCGCCCTGATCTCCTGGATGCGGATGGTTTTCTGGAGTGGCTGGGTAAGCAGAAGAAAGAGGGAAAGGTCCGCCACTGGGGTCTGGCCGGCCCTCTGGATTCCTTCACTCCATGGGTGACAGGTGGTCATCCCCTCTCGGAGGTTCTCCAGATTGAGGATGCAGGGGAGGGTGGGGGCGCTCGGCGATTGTTGAAGCAGGGGCGGGAGCCGCAGTTCTCCTTTGGTGTTCTCGGAGGGCGGAGAGGTCGAGGGGGGGAGTTCCTGGCCACGAATGCCCTCAAAGCCGCACTTGAACGGAATCGACACGGTTCCGTAGTGGTGGAGTCGGGGAAGGCCGCCCACCTCCGAGAACTGGCATCGGTAACAGGCCTGGAATGATGAGGACCATCGACCTGGGTGCGGGCGATCCCGCCCCACCCTGCGTCTCCTGTGACGTGTGCATCGTGGGTGCAGGAGCGGCAGGGCTGCTGCTGGCATCGATGCTGGCCCGGGCCGGGTTCGGAGTCGTTGTGCTGGATGTGGGCGGGCGTGTCTGCAGCGGGGAGAAGGAAGTCGGGTGCGAGGCTGTCGTAGAGGGGGGCACCTACCGTGCCACCTCCGATGGTCGCGCATTCGGGCTCGGCGGCACCACCTCCCTCTGGGGTGGGCAACTCGTTCCGCACTCGACTCTGGACGTACGGTCCGTGGACTCGACGGAGTTCAATCCGTGGCGCCACGTTGTCGACGTCGTGGTGCAGCAGGAGGGTCGGGTCGGGGCGCTCCTCGGGATCCTCCCTCTGGCCGCCTGGTTCGACCCGTCCCTGTGGGTGACGGAACCCCAGGCTCGGCAATTGAGAGCCCGCGAACTCGACATCGTGACCGCGGACTGGCTTCCATTCCGGAGGAGGAACCTGTCGTTCCTCCTGAACGACCTGCGGCGGGGGCAGGTCGACGTGACCGTGATTCTCAATGCGGCGGCGAGCTCATGGGAAATCGGGAATTCGGCCGGGAGCGGGACCCGGATCTCAAGAGTAACGGCCCGGTCCCTGGCCGGCCGCTCGTGTGAAGTCAAGGCAAGGGCCTTCGTGATCGCGGCCGGGGCGATTGAATCGAGTCGCATTCTTCTCGAGATGGCGAGGGGGGCCGGAGAGCTCCCATTCCGCAAGGGAGCGGCCGTCGGCAAGGCGCTTTCGGATCATCTCTCGTGCGCCGTGGCGCAGGTTGTTCCTGGCGATTCTGCGCTATGCGCCAGAATGTTCGGACCGAGGTTCCGGGATGGGCGAATGAGGACCCTCCGGTTCATCGAGCGAAAGGCTCCTCCCCATGCACCGAGGGGGTTCTTCCATGTCCTGTTCGACAATGAGGGCGGAGGATTCGCGATCGCCAGGAAGGTCCTTCGGGGACTCCAGTCCCGGAGGAATCCGGGTGTTTCCCTCAGGGAAGGGGTAGGCGGAGTCCACGGGCTCATGGCGCTGGCGTGGTTTCGGTTCGCCCTGATGCGGCTTCATATTCCGAAGGGCACACCGGCTCGCCTGCAGTTGGATATCGAGCAACACCCCGATGCGCGCAATTGCGTTGTTCTGGGGGACGAGGTGGATGCCTTTGGGCGACCGGTGGCGGTGGTTCGGTGGGGCGTGAGCAACGAGGACACCGCGAGCATTCGCGGGGCGGCACGGCGGTTCCTGGCGAGTTGGCCGAGTGAGTTCCCGCGCCTTGAAGCGTCCGAAGAATGGGCCGATGGCGTGAAACCGCATGACGTGTACCATCCCGTCGGATCATGCCGGATGGGGCTGGATCGCGAGTCCGTCGTCGGACCGGATCTGAAGGTGCACGGGTCCAGTAACCTGTATGTCTTGAGCACGGCGGTCCTGCCATCGGCCGGGACGGCGAATCCGACGTTCAGCATGCTCTGCCTCGGGGCAGGTCTTGCCGACCATCTGACGAGTGAACTCCGACGTGAGCCCGGATAGGAAGTCCCTTCGGCGCGGCGCCCATTGAGAATGCAGCATGGTGCTCGACGAAGACCAATCGAACGTGTCGACTTCGAACAGCGAGGAGGAGAGGTTGAACCTGAAAGGCAAACGCATCCTCGTCACCGGCGGGGACGGTTTCCTCGGCGGGCACCTGGTGCCCCGCCTGGAGGCGGCCTGCGGGCTCCCCGTCGCCGTCCCGCGGTTCCCGGAGTACGACCTCACGGACCGGGAGCACGCGCGGCGGATGTACCGGGAGTTCAAGCCCGAGGTGGTGATGCACCTCGCGGCCATGGTGGGGGGGATCGGGGCCAACCGGCGCAACCCGGGGCTCTTCTTCCACGGCAACATGGCCATGGGCCTCCACGTGCTGGACGAGGCCCGGCTCCACGGCGTGGAGAAGCTCGTCCTCCTCGGGACCATCTGCGCCTACCCGAAGTTCACCCCGGTGCCCTTCAAGGAGGAGAACCTCTGGGAGGGCTACCCCGAGGAGACCAACGCCCCCTACGGCATCGCCAAGAAGGCCCTCCTCGTCATGGCCCAGTCCTACCGGGCCCAGTACGGCTGCGACTTCGTGACGGTCCTTCCCGTGAACCTCTACGGCCCCGGCGACCACTTCGACCTCAAGGACAGCCACGTCATCTCCGCCCTCGTGCGCAAGTTCGTCGAGGCCGCGGAATCCGGCGCCGGGGAGGTCGAGGTCTGGGGCACGGGGAAGGCGACGCGGGAGTTCCTCTACGTCGAGGACTGCGCCGAGGGCCTCGTCCGCGCCGCCGAGGCCCTGGAGGGCCCGGAGCCCGTCAACCTGGGCGCCGGCTTCGAGATCTCCATCGGCGACCTCGCGAAACAGGTCGCCGAGGCGGCGGGGTTCCGCGGGCGCCTGCGGTTCGACGCCTCGAAGCCCGACGGCCAGCCAAGGCGGTGCCTCGACACCTCGCGGGCGGAGCGGCTGCTGGGGTGGAAGGCGAAGACCCCCCTCCGCGAAGGAATCGAGCGCACCGTGGCCTGGTTCCGCGGCCACCGGCCGGGGAGGTAGGGGAGTTCCCATGCTCCGGATCTCCGTCGTCACCGCCGTCTTCAACGCGGCCTCCACCGTCGAGGAGTGCCTCCGGAGCGTCGATTCCCAGTCCCACGGGGCGGTCGAGCACGTCCTCGTGGACGGCGGCTCCACGGACGGGACCCTGGACCGGGTGCGGGCCTTCCAAGGGCGGCGGGTCTCCCTCGTGTCGGAGCCGGACCGGGGGATCTACGACGCCATGAACAAGGGGATCCGCCGCGCGACGGGGGAGGTCGTCGGGATCCTCGGCGCCGACGACGTCTACGCCGACGGGGCCGTCCTCGCCGACGTGGCCGCGGCCCTGGACCGCACCGGCGCCGACTCCTGCTACGGGGACCTCGAGTACGTCCGCCGGGACGCCCCGGAGAAGGTCGTCCGCCGCTGGCGTTCCGGCCCGTACCGCCCCGGCCTCTTCCGCCGCGGCTGGATGCCGCCCCACCCGACCTTCTTCGTCCGGAAGACCGTCTACGACCGCCTCGGCCTCTTCCGCGACGACTTCCGCATCGCCGCCGACTACGAGCTGATGCTCCGCTTCTTCGAGAAGGGGTGTATCACAACGTCATACATTCCCCGGGTCCTCGTCCGGATGCGCCTGGGCGGCGCCAGCAACCGAGGCCTCCGCAACCTCTGGAGGAAGTCCCGCGAGGACCGCCGCGCCTGGGAGGTCAACGGGCTCGAGGGCGGGTGGTCCACCATCGTCGCGAAGAACCTCTCGAAGCTGCCCCAGTTCGTGCGGGGGCCCGGCGGGTAGGGGGCCAGGGGCTTTGAGAAGAGAGCGGGCCGCCCGCCCCCCCCCGGGGGGGGCGGCCCCCCGCCGGTCACGGGGCTCCAGACCCC
>CAYJMF010000007.1:48123-89537 GCA_964370855.1 uncultured Planctomycetota bacterium
GCCCCCGTTGGGGGGGGGGGCGGGGGGGGTGGGGGGCCGGGGGGGTTGGGGGCCGGGGGGGGGGGCCCGCCGCGGGGGGGGGGGGGGGCCCCGCGTCCGTTCCGGGGACTCCTGCCCCTGAGGGAGCGGTTTCTTCGTCCCCCGATTCGCCCCCCTGGCATAGACTCCTTCGCCTGAGACGGCGCGAGGGAGTCCCGGGGAGGAGACCGAAGCGGGATGCTGTTCAACTCCTACGTGTTCCTCTTCCTCTTCCTGCCCCTGGTGTTCGCGGGGTACCGGATTCTGTGCGTGCGCTCCTCCCATCGGGCGGCGCTGGCCTGGCTGACCGTGGCCTCGCTGGTCTATTACGGCTGGTGGAAGCCGGTCTACCTGGTGCTCATCGTCGGCTCCATCCTCGTCAACTTCCGGCTAGGGCTGCACATCGGGGCGGAGGCGGGGACGCCTCGGGGGCGGCGGTGGATGCTGGCGGGCGTGGCCCTGAACCTGGCGGCGCTGGGGTACTACAAGTACGCGAACTTCTTCCTCGACTCAGTGAACGCGCTCGGGGACACGGGGCTGCGGCTGGAGCACGTGACCCTGCCCATCGGCATCTCGTTCTTCACGTTCCAGCAGGTGGCCTACCTGGTGGACGCGTACCGTGGGGAGACACGGGAGTACCGGCTGGTGGACTACACGCTCTTCGTGACCTTCTTCCCGCAGCTCATCGCGGGTCCCATCGTGCACCACAAGGAGATGCTGCCGCAGTTCTCGCGGAAGGGTGCGGAGACCCTGAAGTCGCGCGATTTGGCCATAGGGTCGGCGATCTTCTTCGCGGGGCTGTTCAAGAAGGTGGTGTTCGCGGACACGCTGGCAGGGTTCGCGACGCCGGTTTTCCAGGCCGCCGACGGGGGCTGGCTCCCCCAACTCTCCGACGCCTGGGTGGCGACGCTTGCCTACACGCTGCAACTGTACTTCGACTTCTCGGGGTACTCGGACATGGCCATCGGCCTGGGTCGCCTATTCGGGATCCGGCTGCCGCTGAACTTCCACTCGCCCTACAAGGCGACGAACGTGATCGACTTCTGGCGCCGGTGGCACATGACGCTGAGCCGCTTCCTGCGGGACTACCTCTACATCCCGCTCGGGGGGAACCGGAAGGGGCCGGCGCGGCGGTACGTGAACCTCTTGGCGACGATGGTCCTCGGCGGAATGTGGCACGGCGCGGGGTGGACCTTTGTGTTCTGGGGGCTCCTGCACGGGCTGTACCTGTGCGTGAACCATGGCTGGGCGGCGATGCGGGAGCGGATGGGGTGGGGAGAGGCGCGGGGGCTGCTGGGGCGGGGCCTCGCCACCGGGGCGACCTTCCTCGCGGTGATGGTGGCCTGGGTGTTCTTCCGCGCGGGAACCTTCGGGGGGGCGGGGAGGATGCTGGCGGGACTTGCGGGGATGAACCCCGGGCAAGTTGGAACCGTCATCCCGGTGTCCACGGCCCTCCAATGGGTGGTGCCTCTTCTGGTGGTCTCCTGGACTTTCCCGAGCACCCAGGAGTGGATGCGCCGATGGAAACCCGCCCTGGAGTACAGTCGCGGATCGACCCACTGGGCAAGCATGGGGGAGGGCTGGCGGGTCTCGTGGAGTCCTACGATCTTGTGGGCTGTCCTCAGTACGGGAGCCGGCATCTACGCCATCATGCAGATGGACGGCGCTTCCGAGTTCATCTACTATCAGTTCTGAACCATGCGGCCCTTCAGGACCTACGGCAGGATCGTCTTCCTCCTCCTCTTGGTGTGGGGAGCGGCGTCGGTCACCGCCAACCTCCTGGTGGACCCCTGTGCCCGGTACCCGAAGACCCGGGTCCTGGCCTTGGAGGACGCGAGGCGAAACGGGGAGCGGATGGCGAAGGCGTGCCGACTCCGCGAGGGGGGCTACCGGGGTTTGATCCTCGGAACCTCCAGGGGGGAGATCGGGCTGGACCCCGGAGCGCCGGCGTGGGATGGGAGGAGGGTCTTCAATGGCTCTCTGAGCGGAGGGGATTGGTATGAGATCACCGCGATGGCGAGACTGGGACCCCTGTGGAATCCCCTGGAGGTGGTCGTCATCGAACTGGATCTGTTTCCGTTCGGTGAACGGCGGCGTCCACGGCCCATGTACTTGAAGTCCCAGTTGGCGCCTGAAGGCGAACCGGTCGAAACCTCTCTTGCGAACCTCTTCGGATGGAATGCTGACTTCAATTCCGTTCGGGTCCTTCGCGGCGCGATCCTGAGGGCGAACGGAACGGGCCCATTGATGCGTGCGATCAGCCGACCGGACGGGAGGCAGGAGTTCTTCGGAACAGGGGAGGATGAGGCGGGTAGGTTCCTTCACTCCCTGTCGACCAACTTCTCGACAACCAACTTCTACAACGGCTACCAGGTCTCGGACCAAGCCGTGAACGCTCTCTCGAGAGCCATTCGAGGATGCGTCTCGAAGGGCGCAAGGGTAATCGTGGTGCTGCCGCCGATGCATGCCCTTCAGTTGGAGTGCATGCATGAGGCGGGAGTCATGGACGACTACGCCACCCTTGTGGGTGCCGTCCTGGCGGGTTGCCGGGATGCGGGCGAGGAGGGAGGCGCGGCGCCGGAGTTCTGGTCATTCCTCTCATTCGAAGGCGCCTGCGGTGAGACCGTACCGGACTCCCCGGACTTCATTTCGAAGTCCTTCATCGATGCCGGCCATATGCGGCCATGGCTCGGCGACATCCTTCTGGCCCAGGTTCTCCAGGGGAAGCCTCCTGCTCCCGGGACGGTTCGGGGAGTTCGGCTGGATGTCGACTCCATTGCCGAGCACTTTCTCGAGCTGGAGAGGGAACGAGGCGACTACGTGCGCGATCACCGGGAGGAAGTCCTGCGTGTTCAGGCCATCAAGCGGGAGACGCTCGCGCTGGCGAGGTTCAATCTTGAGCTTGATGAAGCCTCGGATCCCCGACGGCGAGAATGAAGAGGTGTCCCAGGGCGTCAACCTCCGGCGCGTCCTGCCAGACAGGGAGGTGGAAGTCTATCGAACCCCGGACGACCTCGTGAGATGCCACGGAAGAGGACTCTGCGGAACCTGTGTGCGTCCGCCGCTCACCTTGGTGGTTCTACTACCTCAACTGCCTCGCCCGGTTCTCCGAGGTCGCCTCCGAGGTCAACACGAGGATGCCGGATCTGGTCGTCAGGTGAGTGAGGGACGCCCCCAATCGTGCGAAGAAAGCCATCAACGGGAGCCGCGTCCTCGTGCTCAACCCTCGCCTTCATGGACCACCATCGTGGCGAAGAACCTGTCCAAACTCCCCCAGTTCATCGCGAGGCCCGGCGGGTAGGGCCCGCCCGGGCTCCGGGGAATCCAACGGGCCGCGCCTCTCCGCGGGGAGGGGCGCGGCCCGCTTCGTTTCCCGGGGCGATGGCGTCGAGGGGGGCCGATCCCGCTCCCCGCCTACGGGAACCGCATCGTCTGGCCGCCCATCGTCTCCATCTGCGTCCCCGACCCCCCCAGCGTCCGGCGGGAGATGCGGCCGAACTCCACCAGGAGCGGGCGGCCGTAGCCGCTGCGCCGGGTGTGGGGCCTGGAAATCGAAACCCCGCCCGCCCTCGGGGAGGTCGTGGACGGCAGCGAAGACATGAAGGCTCCCGATGGCCAGGTTCACCATCGGTCCGCTACCCCACGAACCGTCGCAGGCTGGCACTCCTATATCGGCGGCGCGGGGTCCCCGCGCTACGGATGCCGCATCGTCTGGTTGGCCTTCGACTCCATGGCCGTCCCCGACCCCCCCAGCGTCCGGCGGGAGATGCGGCCGAACTCCACCAGGAGCGGGCGGCCGTAGCCGCTGCGCCGGGTGTGGGGCCGGAGGACCGGAATCCCGCCCACCCCCGGAGAGGTCGTGGACGGCAGCGAGGACATGAAGGCACCCGATGGCCAGGTTCACACCATCGGTTCGCTACCCCGCGAACCGTCGCAGACTGGCACTTCTCTATCGGCGACGCGAGGATAAGAGCACAGCCCGTGCCGGTCCGGCAAGGAGTCCCGGGGAGCATGACCCCGCTCAGCCCCGCCCCTCCGCCCGGGCCCCCGCCAGCCAGTCCCCGAGGAGGAGCAGGCGCCCCAGTTCCGGGGCGGCCCCCGTCTCCCCGCCCTCCCGGAACTCCCGGAGGAGGGCCCGGGCCCGCCCCCCGTCCACCCACCCCTCCGTCGCCCCCAACGCCTCTTCCACCCGCCCCGTCAACCCCTCCCCCTCGGCCCGCAGCAGTGCCGTCATGAAGGGGGGGTTGAGGTTCACCGGGTCCACGCGGCGGGCCCGGAGAGGTGGAGGGAGCAGGTCCTCCAACCCGCGCCGCAGCAGGGACTTGCGCCATCCCCCCTGGACCTTCTCCTCGTAGTCCACGCGGACCGTGAACTCCGCGAGGCGCCGGTCCGCGAAGGGGTGCCGGGCCTCCACCCCGCAGGCCGCCGCCCCCCGGCCGTAGCGCTCCACGGCGGGGCCGAGGAGGAGGGTCCCCGCCCGCCGCACCGCGTGGGCGCGGGCGGCGGCCCCCCCGACGCCCCCCTCCCCGGCCATGGCCGCGAGGACCCCGGCCACCCGCCCCCGGAGGTCGACCCGCCGGGCGAGGTCCCGGTCCACCAGGGTCCCGTCCATGGCCTCCCCCGGCCCGTCCACCCCCCGGAGCCGCCGCCAGACGGCCTTGAGGGAGGGGGGCGCCGCTCGTCTCAAAATGAGACGGGCGTACAGTCCGAGGGGGGAGGTCCCGTAGAACCGGCCGAACCCCCGGGCGAGGGACCAGGCGAGCCCGAAGCGCCCCTCGGCGGCGGCGTGGTCCATGCACTCCTCGTTGAGGGAGACCGCGAGGTCCCCGTCCACGCCGTCGAGGAGGATCCGCACTCCCGACTCCCGGGCGAGCAGGAACATGAGGAGCGGCACCGGCAGGATGCCCGCCTCGAAGGGCTCCTCGAACTCCCCGGAGAGCCGGCGGATCCCGGGGAGGAACCGGGTCGCCTCCGTCTCCCGCAGCAGTCGCGGCGCGAGATCCCCGCCCGCCAGCACCGCCCGGAGGAAGGGGGCCTCGCAGCAGGCGGCCTCGTCGTCGGAGACGCAGGAGAAGGTCCGAAGCGGCGCGCCTCCAACCCCCCGCAGGATCGCCCGCGCCGCCACCACGATGGAGCCGGAGTCGAGCCCCCCCGACAGCATCGACCCCGCGGCGGGGACCGCGCGGAGGCGACCCTTCACCGCCCGGAAGAACCGCTCCCGGAACCCCTCCAGCGCCTCCGCTCCCCGCACCCCGGGGAGGGCGGCGGCCGCCGCCCCGAGGTCCCAGTACTTCCGCTCCCGCCGCCCCCCGGACCCCACCACCATCAGGTGGGCCGCCGGCAGGCGGTGGATCCCCTCCCACATCGACTCCCCGGGATCGCCGAACTCCCGCACGTCCACCAGGGCGTCGGCGATGCGGGCCTCCCGCAGACGCGGCGCCACGGGGCCGAGCCGCAGCAGGGCCCGCGCCGAGGAGGCCGCCGCGAACACCCCCCCGGCCTCGAGCCAGTAGAGGGGGCGGCTCCCGTAGGCGTCCCGCGCGAGCAGCAGCCGCCCCCGGGGCCCGTCCCAGAGGAGAAGGGTGAAGTCGCCGGCGACCCGGTCGAGGAACCCCTCCTCCCACTTCCCGTAGGCGCGGAGGAGGAGTTCAGCGTCCCCCCGTCCCGCCCCCTCGGCCGGCGGGATCCCCAGCGCGTCGAGGAGCTCCTCCCGGTCGTCGAGGCGCACGTCGGCGGCCACGGCGAGGTCCGCGGAGGGATGCCGGAAGAACCCGTGGGTCCCGGAGGGGTCGGGGGTGGCGATGAAGGCCCCGTGGGCGAGTCCGACGGGGCCGGAGAGGAAGGTGGAAGCGCCGTCGGGGCCGAGGACCGCCATGGCGGCCAGCACCCGCCGGAGATCCTCCTCGCGGGGCGGGTTCCCGGCTCCGAGGACGACTAGAAGGGCGGCCACGCTGGATGACCTCTCCGAGTGATACGGTTCGGGGGGGAGCCCTGACGGGCTCCCCATGGGGGAGCGGGGGGTCCTGTGAACTTCAGGGTACGGGCAGGGGCGGCGGGCTCCCACGTCGAAAGCGCCGGGGAGGGGGGCGGGGAGGCCTGGGGTCAGGGGCTTCGGGCTCCCGGGGGCGCGGCCTCCGCGGCGCGCCGGGCGGCGTTCCTTTTCTCCTGGTATGCCCTCGTCTTCGCGCTCACCTGGGGCGCACTGGCGGTGCTGGACGTCGGGCAGGACTGGGCCGCCTGGATGGCGGAGCAGGTCTCCCGGTAGCACCGCTCCTCGCGGGGAGGGGGGAGAGGGGGCGGGGCGCACTCCGGGATTCGGGGAATTCCTGTCGGGTTCCCGGCCGGGACTCCGAATCCAGAGGCAGGGGCCGGTGGATTCACGGCCCGGGGAGGGGCCGTGGGGGAGGCGAGAGGGGAGGGGAGGCGGGGGAGGAGGCCCCGGTCCCGGGGGCTCCCGGCCCGGGCGGGGTGGGTCCGTTCCCTCGCCCTGTTCCTCGCCTGGCTCGTCCTCGCCATGGGCCTCACCTGGGGGGTCCTGGCGGTCCTGGATGCCTGGATCTCGTGAGAGGATGCGAGCCGGTCCCCCCGGTGGGCGAGGTGGGAGTCGAACCCACAGCGGGCCCGAGGGCCCCGAGGTTTTTAAAACCTCTGCGTCTGCCGTTCCGCCACTCGCCCCGAGGAAGAGACTCAGCCGCCTAATCGGTCGGCAGAGGGAAGGGCGGCGACCAGGGAAGCCATGGGCGAACATCCTACCCCGGCCCCCCCAAGGGGGCCGGGTAGGATCCCGGCTCAGGGATCCCTGTCCCCGGCCGATGGTAGAAGTATCAGGCCCCGATACGCTCCAGGGGTCGACCCGGGAGGTGCGCCGCATGGCTCGAGCCAGGGAGGGGGACGCCGCCTTCGTCGTCATCGTCAGCCGCGCCCGCCGGGTCCTCCTCGTCCAGAAGTGGGACGGGACCTGGGGGCTCCCCGGGGGCCGCGTCGAGAAGGGGGAGACCCCCCGTCGTGCGCTCCGGCGCGAGGTGAAGGAGGAGACCGGACTCCGCATGCGGGACGCCGAACTGGTCCTCGAGAAGGACCGGGCCGGCCGGCGCGAATTCGTCTACGCGGCGCCGAAGCGGGACGTCAGGGGGAGCCTCTCCGGGAAGACGAAGGAGATCCTCCAGCAGAAGTGGGTGCGGCCGGGGCGGGCGAAGCGGATGCTCACCAACGGCAACGTGCTGCGGCTGGAGAAGGCCTACCCGAAGGCGCTCAGGCTCCTCGGCTAGGTCCCCGGGCGAAGGCGTGCATCCCCCCGGAACGCGCGGAGCCGGCTAGCGGTGCTGTTCAACTCCTGGACGTTCCTCCTCCTCTTCTTCCCCCTCGTCCTGGTCCTGGCCAGGCTCACCGGGAACTGGACCGCGAGGAAGTCCCTCCTCCTCGTCTCCAGCTACGTGTTCTATGCGGCCTGGAATCCACCCTTCGTCCTGCTCCTGTGGTTCTCCACCGTCCTCGACTGGATCGTGGCGCGCTTCCTGCACGGGACCCGGTCCCCGGGCCGCCGGAAGGCGTGGCTGGTCCTCAGCGTCGTCGTGAACCTCGGGATGCTGTCCTGGTTCAAGTACGGCGCCTTCCTGGTCGAGAACCTCAACGCCCTGGCCGCGGGGGTGGGCGCCTCATGGAGGTGGGATTCCTGGAGCGTCGTCCTGCCCGTGGGCATCTCCTTCTACACGTTCCAGACGCTCTCCTACACCATCGACGTCTACCGGGGGACCCTCAAGCCGGCCTCGTCGTTCCTCGACTACGCGCTGTTCGTGACCTTCTTCCCCCAGCTCGTGGCCGGTCCCATCGTCCGGGCCTCCGACTTCCTCCCCCGGTGCCGGGAACCGAAATCGGGAAGCGCGGGGCAGGTCGGATGGGGGCTGTGCCTGCTCGTGATCGGCCTCTTCGCGAAGGTGGTGCTCGCGGACACCATGGCGGCTCCGACCGTCGAGTCGGTCTTCGACGGGGAAGCGTCGCCGGGTTTCCTCGCCGCCTGGGCGGGGACGCTGGCCTTCAGCATGCAGATCTTCTACGACTTTTCCGGTTACTCCCTGTGCGCGGTCGGTGCGGGCCTCTGCCTCGGGTTCGACCTCCCCGACAACTTCCGGTACCCGTATGCCGCCAGGGGATTCTCCGACTTCTGGAACCGGTGGCACATCAGCCTCTCGACCTGGCTCCGGGACTACCTCTACCTTCCCCTCGGGGGAAATCGCGGGGGGCCCGGCCGGACCACCCTCAACCTCATGACGACCATGCTCCTCGGCGGGCTGTGGCACGGCGCCTCGTGGATGTTCGTGATCTGGGGAGCCCTTCACGGGCTCTACATCGTCCTGGAGCGGCGGCTCCGCGGGGGGAGCCTCCACCGCTGGCCCTTCTGGGAGAGCACGGCGGGCCGGCTCGTCCTGACCCTGTCCACGTTCCTCCTGGTCTGCATCGCCTGGGTCTTCTTCCGGGCGCGGGACGTCCCTTCGGCCATGGCGCTCCTCGGGGCGATGCTGGACCCCGGGGCGGCGGTGGAGGCGGCCGCCGGCGTCCTCGCGGGGCGGCCTCCGTGGTCCGCCGGGGAGTGCCTGGTCATCGGACTCCTGACGGCGGGGACCCTGGTGCTCCACGCACGCCTCCGGGACTCGAGCCTGGAGGCCCTCTTCTCCAGGATGGCATCCTGGGCGCGCCCGGTCGTCCTCGGAGTGATGGCATTCATGGTCTTCGTCGCCATGGGGGGGGGGAATGACCGGTCCTTCATCTACTTCCAGTTCTGAGGGGAGGATCCCCGACCTCCCGTTCGCGCGCCTCTGCGCCTTCACCACGGCCGTCTTCCTCGTCCTCCTCGGAGCGGCGGAAGGGGCCTTCCGGGGGGCGGGGCACCGGCCCTCGGTGGCGGACACTCCGACGCTGTGGGCCATCCGGAGGTCCGAGGTCTACGCCGCGGACGGCAGGAGGAGCCTCGTCATCGTCGGCTCCTCCCGATCCCAGCTGGGAATCGTGCCCGGCGCCATCGAGGAGGCGGTCCCCGGCGTCCGGGTGACCCACCTCGCCATCGACGGGCGCCCTTCCTGGGTCGTTCTCGACGACCTCTGCCGGGATCCGCGGTTCGACGGGATCATCCTGTGGGACACCTTCGGCCTGGGACTGGGACCCGGCGAAAAGGGGAGGCACGGGAGACAGCGGGAGTTCCTCGATGCGTTCCATGCCGGGAACCGTTTCGGGGGGGGAATCGACCGGGATCTCAACGGCCGCGCATCGAGCCTCCTCCAGGGGAGTCTCTCGGTGCTGTCGCCCCTCATGGATGGCCGACGCCGGGTCCTCCTCTGGTCCCTCCTCTCCAGGCCCACGTACCACGCCATGGACGGGCGGAGGCACCGCTCGGCGGGCTACATGGACCGCATGACGCCGGTGGAGCTCCGGCAACACCGCGAGGAGAGGACCAGGCGCCGGGCGATGGACCGCACCCGCCTCGATCCACGGGAGTACCCCGGCCTCCTGTCGGAGTTCCTCACGCCGCTCCGGGACTCCCTCGTCTCCCGGGGAGGGGCCCTGGTCCTCCTGCGGATGCCGACGACCGGTGACCACCTCGGGATGGACGACGAGGATGCCCCGCGGCGGGAGTTCTGGGACCGGATCGAGCCCCTGACGGGCATCCCCGCGATCCACTTCCAGGACGACCCCGGCCTTGCCGGATTCGACTGCCCCGACGGTT
Source organism: uncultured Planctomycetota bacterium (assembly GCA_964370855.1). Taxonomy (GTDB): domain Bacteria; phylum Planctomycetota; class JAJSAM01; order JAJSAM01; family JAKLKS01; genus JAKLKS01. The sequence goes on from CAYJMF010000007.1 coordinate 57,860, forward strand.
CCCACCTGGATGCGCGGGATGCCCCCGTCTTCTCGCGACGCCTCGCGGAGGTGCTGAAGGAACGGCTGCCGGCCGATGTCCTCCCTCGCTGAGGAGGGGGGGCGGCGGGAGGGGACCGGCCGGCGCGCGTTCGACTACGGAGGCCCCTCGCGCCCCCTCCACTCCCTCTGCACCCTCCCCTCCATCCCCCCGGCCACGGTGAGGACCTCGCCGGTGACGTGCCGCGCGGCGGGGGAGGCGAGCCAGCAGACGGCGGACGCGACGTCCTCGGGGAGGGCGAGCCTCTCCAGCGCCGCGGTGCGGAGCGCCCTCTCCGCGGCGCCGGGGCGGGCGAGTTCCGACCGGGTCATCTCCGAGACGGTCCAGCCCGGCTCCACGAGGTTGACCCGGGCCGCGGGGTCCAGCGCCACGATCTCGTTCTTGAGGGTGAGGTTGAGGCCGCGGAGCGCGCTCTTGGCCGCGGCGTACTCCCCGTGGCCCCGCTCCCCGAACCGCCCCGCGGTGGAGCCGACGAGGACCACGGCGGCCCCCTCCCCGTCCCCCCGGGGGCCGGTGCGCTCGAGCGAGCGGAGGAAGGCGCGCACGGTCCAGAGCACGCCGAGGAGGTCCACCTCGACGACCTCCCGGATCCGGGCGGCGTCCATGCGGTGGAGGGGGGTCTCCTCCGGGGGCCAGATGCCGGCGTTGGGGACGCAGACGTCGAGGCGGCCGAAGCGGGCCTCGGCGGCGGCCACGACACCGTCCAGCGCCCCCTCGTCCCGGACGTCCCCCCCGAGGACCAGCGCCCGGTCGTACCAGGGGCGGGCGTCCACGAAGGCCCGCAGGTCCGCGGCGCGGCCGCCGGCCTGGAGGACGAGGTACGCCCCCTCCGCGGCGAAGGCGTCGGCCAGGGCCCGCCCGATGGTGCCGGAGGCGCCGGTCACCCAGACGACGCGGTCGGCGAGGCCAAGGAGCACGTGAGGAGTGTAAGGGAAACGGACCTCCCCCCCTCGACTCCCGTCACTCCCCCTTCCCCTCCTCCAGCGCCTTCGCCATCGCGACGGCGCTCCCCGCATCCAACTTCGCCATGAAGGGCCACTGCCCCGAGGCCGCGTCCTCCAGCAGGAGCACGATGCGCGGATCCTCCACGGGCCGCCCGTCGGCCCCCCGCCCCGTGTACCGGGGGAGGAGCCGCACCCGGAGCCCCGGGATGGTGAACCGCCCCTCCACGGGCCGGTAGGGGCGGAGGTAGATCCCCGCCTCCGTCCCCGGCGGGACCGCCCCTCTCCCCTCCGCCCCGGGCCGGCCCGCGGCGAGCGCGCGGAGTTCCGCGGCGATCCTCCGCGCCACGCCGCCGGGAAGCGCGGCGGTGGCGACGACGTCGGGACCCGGGAGGGCGACGAGGTCGAGGGAGATCCCCTCGCTTCCCGCGGTCACGACGAGACCCCCCTTCTCCCCCGCGAGGACCAGCGCCCGGTTCCCGTCCAGGGTCCGGGTCCCGAGGGTGACCTCCAGGGTGAGCAGCGTCGGGGGGAAGAGGATCCCCTCGATGCCCTCCATCACCGCGGGGAGCGGGCTCCTCCCGTTGGAGAGGACGCAGACGAAGGCGTCCTCCTCGAGGAAGCGGGCGACCATGCAGCCGTACCCGTGGACGCCGCCCCCGTGGGAGGCCTTCCGCGTGCCGCGGTCCGTGGTCTCCACCTGCCACCCGAGCGCGTAGCCCGCGAGCGCCGGCTCCACCCAGCGCTCCCGCGCCGGCCCGTCGAGGACCCCGTCCCCGCGGAGCGCCCGGTCCCACCGGAGGAGGTCCTCCGCCGTGGTGACGACGCCCCCCATGCCGCGGTAGCCCCATCCCCAGTGCCAGTCGGCGGCGGTCCCGTCGGGCATGGAGTCGCCGCGGCGGACCGAGTCCCGCTTCCGGTCGAGGCGCTTCTCCGACACGAACCCGGTGTCGGCCATGCCCGCGGGGGCGAAGAGGCGCGCCCTCGCGTACTCCTCGAAGGGCTTCCCCGAGGCGACCTCGACGACGGCGGCGAGGACGGCGTAGGCGGCGTTGCAGTAGGCGAACCTCTCCCCGGGCCGGGAGCCGAGGGGGGCGGCGGCGTGGAGGCGGACCATCTCGTCCCGCCCCATGGGGGAGGCGTAGGGGATGCCCGACTCCGGGGACATGCCGGAGGTGTGGTGGAGGAGCTGGCGGAGGGTGAGGGCGCCGCCCTCCTTCGGGAGGCGCTTGAAGAAGCGGGAGAGGGGATCGTCGAGGGTGAGGCGCTTCTCCATCTCGAGGCGGAGGATGGCGGCGGCGGTGAAGGACTTGGAGACGGAGGCGATCTCGAAGAGGGTGCGCGGGGTGTTCCGCCGCTTCGCGTAGTCGGCGAAGCCGTAGCCCTTGGCGAGAAGCACTTTCCCGCCCCGGGCGACGAGGACCGCCCCCCAGAACTCCCCCTTCGTCGCGTCGAGGACCGCGGCGTCGAGCGCGCGGCCCACCTCCCCCTCGACGACGGTGCCGTCGCCGGGAGGGAGGGGGTCGTCGCCGGCGGCGGCGCGGGCGGAGACACCGGGCAGCAGCAGGAGGGGGAGGGCGGCGGCGCGGAGGAACCGGGCCCCGCGCCTCATCGGGCGGGACCCACGCCGAGGAACATCTCCCGCCCCGCCCCCCGCGGGAAGGTGCTGTGGCGGAAGGGGAGGGCGCGGGCGCGGAGGCCGGCGTCGCTAAGCGCCCGGAGCCAGAGGGCCCGCGGGAAGAGCCCGTGGCGGTGGGTCTCGGCGGCGGCGCGCACGCGGCCGGCGCGGTCCCTGAGGAGGAAGGCGTACTCCGTCGCGTAGGCGCTGCGTCCCGCGGCCCGGGTCCAGGCGAGGTAGCGGAGCCCCCTCCCGCCGCCGTCGTGGCCCCCCTTCGAGTCCCCCTCGCGGAAGTTCTCGCGGGTGTGGTCGGGGACGAGGAGGGCGGCCCCGCCCGGGGCGAGGTGGGCGGCGGCGGTCCGGGCGGCGGCGCGGACGTCCCCCTCCGTCAGGAGGTAGGCGGCGGCGTCGTGGACGAAGACGGCGTCGAAGGCGCGGCCGAGGCGGAGGGTGCGCATGTCGCCGACGGCGTGGGCGCACTCCGGGTTGAGGCGGCGGCTGACGCGGAGCATGGCGGGGGAGAGGTCCACGAGGGTGAGGCGGCGGCCCCGCTTCATGTGGGATGCGTTGTTGCCGCCGCCGGAGCCGAGTTCGAGGAGCGTGCGCGGGGAACGCCCGAGGGCACGGGTCAGCGCGGCGAGGAAGATCCCGGCCTCCTCGGCGTAGTCCTCCGGGGCCGAGAGGAGGGGCCACCAGGGGGCGAGGGCCCCGTACATGAGGGCAGGGGTGCGGTGCGTGGTGGCCATCCGCGGGACTGTAGCACGGCCCCGCGCGCTTCGCTCCTCGACGGCGCGGTTCCCGCGCCGTAGGATCCCCCGCTTCGGCACGCGACCCAGGAGAGAACCCGATGGCCAGGATCCCCGCCTTCCGCGCGCATCACCTCCTCGTCGCCCTCCTCCTCGCCTCCACCGCCGCCGCCGCCGGGGATCCCCCGACCCTCCTCGAACGGTTCGACCGGCCGCCCCTCGTCTCCGCCTCCCTGAAGAAGCTGCCCGCGGGGATGGCCCTCCACCTCCTCTCGACGCAGGCCGGCTGTCCCGCCATCGGCGCGGATCGGGGCGGGAAGCCGGTCACCCTGGAGCTGAAGGAGGTCCCCTTCTGGGAGGCGGTGGACCGGGTCGCCGCGGAGGCGGGGATGGTTCTCACGGGCTCGCAGTTCCAGGAGGGGGACGGCACCGACGGGGGCTTCGGCGTGATGGACCCGCTGCGGGTCTCCCTCCCCGAGGAGGGGCTCCTCGCCGCGGCCCCCTGCAACGGGGGGCCGGTCCGAGTCGCGCTGGTGGCCGTGGTGCTGGAGCGGTCGAGCAAGGCCGTGGCCCGCTTCTCCCGGGAGGCGGAAACCCAGGAACCGGCGAGGGAACTCCTCCGGGTGGGGCTCAAGTTCGCGCCCGTCGCCGGGCTCGAGCTCGCCGAGGCGGGCGCGCTCCGCGTGGACGCGGCGGTGGACGAGAAGGGGCGGACGTACGGGAGCGTGGACACGGGGATGTCCTCGGGGAGCGGCTCCGGCATCGGGGGCGAGCGGTGGGCCGCCTTCGACGCGTCGGGAGGTACCGGGGAGCGGCTCGTGGATCTCTCCGGCGCGCTGGAGGTGCTGCTGCCGGCGGCGGAGGAGAGCGTGGACCTCGATCTGGCGACCCTGCCCGCGACGGCGAAGATCGGGGGCGCGACCTTCACCGTGGTGGAGGCGGGGGAGGCGTCGATGAAGGTGACGCTCTCGGGCTCGCTCCTCTCCGTGGAGGGCGGGTCGCCGCCCAATCCGCAGGTCCTCACCGGGGAGGGGAAGGGGGCCTCGAGCCTCTTCGGCCCGAAGCCCGACGGCCTCCGCATCCTGCTTCGCGACGCCGCGGGGAAGGTGGTGACATCCGAGTCCTGGGGCGGCGGCGGCGGCGACGTCATGGTCTACGACTTCGACCTGAGCGGGAGGCCCGTGAAGGCGACGGTGAGCGGCCGAACGAAGGTCGAGAAGCGCGAGGTCCCCTTCCGCTTCAAGGACATCCCCCTGCCGCGATAGGGGGCGGGGCGGGGGGCGCGGTGGGCATTCGCGGGACCTAGCACGGGTCCGCGCGCTTCGCTCCTCGACGGCGCGGATCCCGGGTCGTAGGATTCCCCGTTCCGGTACGCGACCCAGGAGAGTCTCCCATGACACGGCTCCCCGCCTTCCGCACGCGCCTCCTCCTCCTCCTCCTCCCCCTCCTCCTCACCTCCTTCGCAGCCGGTGCGGAGGATCCCCCGACCCTCCTCGATCGATTCGACCGGCCGCCGCTCATCTCCGCCTCCCTGAAGGATCTGCCCGCGGGGAAGGCGCTGCAACTCCTCTGCCTTAAGGCCGGCTGTCCCGCCATCGACGCGGACCGGGGCGGAACGCCGGTCACCCTGGAGCTGAAGGAGGTCCCCTTCTGGGAGGCGGTGGACCGGGTCGCCGCGGCGGCGGGGATGGTCCTCACGGGGTCGCAGTTCCCGGCGGAGGGGGACACCGGGAGCCGGCTCGGCGTGAGGGAGCAGCTGCGGCTCGCCCTCCCCGACGACCGGCTTCTCGCCGCTTCCCCCTGCAACCGGGGGCCGGTCCGGGTGGCGCTCGTGGCCGTGGTCGTGGAGCGCTCGGGGAAGGTCGTGGCCCGCTTCTCCGAGGAGGCGGAGACCGGGGACCCGGGGAGGGAGACGCTCCGCGTGGATCTCCGGTTCCATCCCCTGGCCGGTCTCGAGGACGCCGAGCTGGGTGCGCTGCTCATGGATGCGGCGGTGGATGAGAAGGGGCTGGAGTACGCGAGCCACGAATGCGAGGTGACGAAGTCCTACGTCGGGAGCATGGCGCCGCCCGGCTGGACGGGGAGCGCGAACTTCGACGCGTCGGGAGGGACCGGGGAGCGGCTGACGGAGATTTCCGGCGCGCTGGAAGTGTTCTTCCCCGGGGCGGAGGAGTCGGTGGAGCTCGACCTGGCATCCCTTCCGGCGACGGCGAAGATCGGGGGCGCCACCTTCACCGTCGTGGAGGTGGGGGACGCATCGATGAAGGCGACGGTCGAGGGCTCCCTGCTCACCGGGGAGAACGGGAGACCCCCCCTTCCCCAGATCCTCTCCGGGGAGGAAGGCGAACTCCCGCGCGTCCTCCGCCCGAAGCCCGACGGCCTCCGCATCCTGCTGCGCGACGCCGCGGGGAAGGTGGTCACCTCCGCGTCCTGGAGCGGCGGCGGCGGCGACGTCCTGACCTACGACTTCGAGCTGAGCGGGAGGCCCGTGAAGGCGACGGTGAGCGGCCGCACGAAGGTCGAGAAGCGCGAAGTCCCCTTCCGCTTCAAGGACATCCCCCTGCCGCGGTAGGGGGCGGGGGGGCGCGGCCCCCCGCGCCGAAAGTGGTCCGGGGGGCCGGACGCGGGCATACTGGGGACCCCTCCCCCGAGGCGGCGTAGCCAAGTGGTAAGGCAACGGATTGCAAATCCGTTATCCCCCGGTTCGAATCCGGGCGCCGCCTCCAGCCGGAAGGCCATCGCCCGCGGGGAGCCGGTCTGGTACTTCACGCTGACGCTCGACCAGCGGGAGGAGGCGCGGCGGAGGGTCAAAGTGGCCGGGTCCTTCGCCGGCCTGCGGGACCTGTGGTGGGACCTGCGGCGGGAGCTGGCCCGGAACGGGCTGCTCGGGGAGTTCGTGTTCTCCATCGAACAGCACGAAAGGGTGGGCGCACGCCAACGTCATCGGGACGGGGGCCTACGCGGAGGCGGTGGCGACGGGGGGGCACGCGGAGGCCGAGGCCGGCCTGGTGGAGCGGGCCGTGGCCACCGGGTTCGGGCCGCAGTGCGTGCTCCACAGCGAGGTGGGGCGGCCGGGGCTCTTCATGTACCTGGCGAAGTACCTGGGGGAGTCGGGGCAGCTCCCGACGGCGGCGCCGAAGGGGACGCGCCGGATGGCGTCGAGCCGGAAGACGCTCGGGCCCCGGCCGCCGAGGGTAATGAAGTTCGTCGAGTGGGCGACGGCGGAGGAGGCGGCGGTGGGTATCTTGGCGCGGGTTCTTCCGAGGAGGGTTGCGGCGTCGTGATGCATCGTCGTGGGAGCAGGAACGACGGAGACTCTTGGATGGCCTTCGAGGACCGGCCGATGATTCGGAAAGCGGCGGCTCTTGTCCCCTCAGCCCCGCTTTGCGCCATCGCGTGGTGGAGTCGACCGCACTCCGCACTCGAAAGCGTGGTCCTGGATGGGTGGTGGTGGCCATCCCTGGCCATGGCCATCTTGAACATCGCCGACCGACCGCCGAGGTTTCGAGGAACTGGACGGAGAGGAAACCCGGTGTGCCGATGGCCATGCACTTCATCAACTGCGTGTTGGCCTCGACGGAGGCGGGAGGGTCCACCTCTACCTGCCTGCTCTTTCCGTCTTCCCTCGCGGGGTGTTCTCGTACGCATCAGGGCGAAGCTATAAGTGTCTATTGAACATGCACTTGCAACCTCCCTCCTTCGCTCGCCGCTGGCTCCCTCCAATCGCCTCCCATCACCTCCCATTCGACTCCAATTCGACCTCCCATTCGAAGGCCTCCGGCCCGGCCGGGAATTCCGGCGGTGAGGGGATGGGTGGCAGAGCCAGCCTGGATGGAACACGCCCCTTCCGATCGAACATGCAACTTGCGAATTAACTTGCAACTTATCTTTGAAAGTGGCACCTTAGTCCTCGACCCATGAACTCATCCCGCCCTCGACCGAGTCACCGGTCCGACGACCGAGAGCCAGACGGCGTCTGGCGGGACATGGGCGTCGAGGTCAAGGCGGGGGCCCACTCCATCCGGGACCTGAGGGACGGTTTGCTCCACCTGGCAGGGTGGCTGGTGGACCAGCCGACGAAGAGAGGCCTGCTGGTCCTCGTGAACTCGCGCATATCGGAGAGCCGTCTCTCCGCCGAACTTGAGTCCGCCCGGGGAGCGTTGCATCCGGGCATCGTGGATCGCCTGACGGTTGCGGTGCTCAGGGACGGGGAGTACTCGGGCCTTCCCGAGACATCGGGCGGGGAATTCCGCCGGTGGCTGGACGCGCTGGTGGAGACCTCCGAATCCCGCTTCAGGGTGCCGCGCATGGCCCACCACGAAGTCCTCCAGGTGCTGGTTCACGAGTGGCTACTGGGGCGAGGACCCGTGCAGGTGGGCCTGCTCGGGAAAATCGTCGGGTGCAGCGCACCCACCGTGGCGGCCGCCCTGAAACGCATCGGGCCCCACATCCGCCGGACAAGCGACCGCCGGGTCGAACTGCGCTACTTCCCCAGGGACGACTGGAACCGGCTGCTGGCCGTGGCGGACGAGGTGCGGGGCACGATGAGGTTCGCGGACCGATCGGGACAGCCCCGGACTCCGGAGACGCTGCTGCGCCGTCTCGGGGACCTCGAGAGAGAGGACGTGGGAGTGGGAGGTGTCATGGGGAGCCGGCACTACCACCCCGGCCTGGACCTGGTGGGCGCATCCCGCCTGGACCTCACGTGGCACTGCCGAACGAGACCGGAGGTCCCTGACTTCGTGAAGCGCATGGACGCGGCCCTGGAGCCCGTCTCCGCGCCGGGGGAGCCGGCCAGCCTGGTCGTCCATGTCCTCCGGAGGGCGGAGCCGATGTTCCAGGAGGCGGAGTCCGGCCTGCCGTGGGCGGATCCCGTGGAGTGCCTCCTGGACCTTCAGGAAGCCCGTCTCCACAGCCAGGCGATGGAATTCATCAGCCACTTCGAGCGGAAGTACCGGAAGCGCTCATGAGGGCGGACGCCATGCACAGGATCTCCCCGGGCAGGATCCTCGAACGCATCGCTGCAGCCATCCCGGAGGACTGCCGCGGGAACTTCGTGGTCATCGGAAGCCTGGCGGCGGGGTACCAGTTGTTCGCCCACGACGACCGGCTGTACATGCGGACCAAGGATATCGACTGCCTGCTGACACCGCGTGTCCAGGCGGTGCGTGTGGGGAAGGAGATCGTGGAGAGCCTGTTCGCGGCGGACTGGCGACAGAGGGAAGGCGATGAGTGGAGCGAGCCGGGAAGCGAGCAGACGCCGGACGACCGACTGCCGGCGGTCCGCCTGATGCCGCCTGGGGAGCCGGAGTGGTTCCTGGAACTTCTGGCACCGCCCGACCCCGCGTCCGCAGCGGAAAGGCAGCGGACCCGCATGGAGACCTCGCGCGGCCATTTCGGACTTCCCGGCTTCCGTTACCTGCGGCTCCTGGAACTCGATCCGGTTCCGACGAAGTTCGGGGTCGGTGTGGCAAGGCTGGAGATGCTCGCGCTCGCCAATCTCCTGGAGCACCCCTTCATCAGGCCGGAGTTGATGAGCGGGAGGATCGAGGGGAAGGACATCAAGCGAAGCAACAAGGACCTCGGGAGGGTCCTCGCCATCGCCCGCGCTGGGGGCGATGACATGGTGGGCGGGTGGCCGCCGCTCTGGCTGGAGGCCCTGCACAGGCTCTTTCCGGACGACCTGAAGGAGATTCCGATGCAGGCGGGCCGGGGGATCCGTGAACTCCTGAAGGCAGAAAGGGCCCAGGATCTGGAAGAGGCCCGGCATACCTGCGAATTCGGACTCCTCGCCGCGAGCCCGCCAGGGATCCACCAGCTCCGGGCCACTGGCGAGCGACTCGTCCAGGACGCAATCGAGCCCATGGAGAAGGCCGCACGGGCCGGGTCCCCTCGAACGCCACCCGCCGGATGTGGGTTGGAGACTCGCGCCCCGCGGGACGCCCCGGCAAGCGACCCCTCCGAGATCGGGGGCGCGGAACCGGTGGCCGGGGATCGTCGACGGCCGGCCCCGGGTCCGCGGCGGGGAGAGGGCTACGCCGCCTCCACGGGCACGGGCACGTCGAGGATCTCCCGGATCCCCCGCAGGAGGGCTTCCGGGGTGAAGGGCTTGGGCAGGAAGCGCACCCCCTCCCCGGGGATCCGGGTGAGGCCCGCGCTCCCGGCGGTGTACCCGGAGATGAAGAGGACCCTCGTCCGGGGGCGGAGGGAGGAGAGGCACTCGGCCAGTTCCGACCCGCTCATCCCCGGCAGGACCACGTCCGTCACCAGGAGGTCGATGGCGTCCATCTCCCCCCTCATCACGGCGAGGGCGCCGGCCGCGTCCCTGGCCTCGAGGACCCGGTACCCGTGCTCCCGCAGGACGAGGACGGCGAGCCCGCGGATGGGGTCGTCGTCCTCCACGACGAGGAGGGTCTCCGATCCTCCGAAGACGGGCTCCGGCGCCTCGGGTTTCGTGGACGTCTCGGCCTCCTCGCCCACGCGGGGGAAGCAGATCCAGAACGTCGTCCCGTGCCCGGGCGCGCTCTCGACGTGAATCCGGCCCCCGCTCTGCTCCACGATGGCGAAGACCGTCGCGAGCCCGAGCCCCGTCCCCTTCCCCTCCGCCTTCGTCGTGAAGAACGGCTCGAAGATGCGCGCCCGCGTCCTCTCGTCCATCCCGGTCCCGGTGTCCGTCACGGAGAGGAGCACCTGGGGCCCCGGCTGGAGCCCGGAGATGCAGCGCGCGTCGTCGGCGGGGAGGTCCAGGTTCGCGGTCCGGACGATCAGGCGGCCGCCGGACGGCATCGCGTCCCGCGCGTTCACCACGAGGTTCATCAGGACCTGCTCGACCTGGCCCGGGTCGGCCCGGATCCGCCCCAGGTCCTTCCCGAGCACCGTGACGAAGTCGATGTCCGCCCGGATGACGCGCCGGAGCAGGTTGTCCATGCCCGCCACGACCACGTTCAGGTCGAAGGCCCGGGGGTCGATGATCTGCTGGCGGCTGAAGGCGAGGATCCGGCGCACCAGCGTCCCGGCGCGTTCGCCGGCGCGGTGGACCTCCTGGAGCATCGGCCGGAGGGGGTCCTCGTCGGAGAGGCGCCCGAGGGCGAGGCCCACGTACCCCGAGATCACCGTGAGGATGTTGTTGAAGTCGTGGGCGATGCCGCCGGCGAACTGGCCGATGGCCTCCATCTTCTGGCCCTGGAGCTGCAGCTGCCGGAGCAGCTTCCGCTCCGCCCGCATCGCGGCCTCGCGCAGCTCCCGCTCGATGGCGGGCAGCAGGCGGGAGAGCCGGTTCTTGGTCATGAAGTCGTGCGCGCCGGCGCGCAGGGTCTCCACGATGGCCTCCTCCCCGATGGTCCCGGAGACGACGATGAAGGGGAGGTTGACGTCCTTCTCCTTCACCATCGCCAGCGCCGCCGGGGCGCTGAAGTGCGGCATCCGGTAGTCGCAGAGGACGATGTCCCACTCCTGGCGCTCGAGGGCGGCGGCGAAGCCTTCGGGCGTGTCGACGCGCTCCCGGGTCACGTCGTACCCCCCGCGCCGGAGCTCGAGCACGAGGAGCTCGACGTCCGTCTCCTGGTCCTCCACGAACAGGACGCGCAGGGGCCTTCCCACGGCTACCTCCCCGCCGCGGGCGGCGGCTCGTTGAGGACGAGCCAGTAGAGGCCGAGCAGGCGGATGGCCTCGCAGAACTCCGCGAACTCGATGGGCTTGCGCACGAAGCTGTTGGCGCCGAAGGCGTACCCCGCGAGCCGATCCTTGTCCTCCCTCGACGAGGTCAGGATGACCACGGGGAGCACCTTCGTCCGCGCGTCGGCGCGGATGCGGCGCAGGACCTCCAGGCCGTCGATCTTCGGGATCTTGATGTCGAGGAGGACGACCGTCGGGAGCTCCGCCGTGTCCCGGCCGGCGTGCGCCCCGGTGGCGAACAGGTAGTCGAGGGCCGCGGCGCCGTCCCTCGCGACGACCACCTCGTTGCGCACGTTGTTCCTGCGCAGCGCCCGGATGGCCAGCTCCTCGTCGCCCTGGTCGTCCTCCACCAGCAGGATGTAGGGATCCTTCACGGGCCGCCCTCCTCGAGGGTGAAGGAGAAGGCGGCTCCCCGATCCACCTCCCCCTCGGCCCAGACCCTGCCGCCGTGACGGCGGACGATCCGCTGCACCGTGACGAGCCCGATGCCCGTCCCCTCGAACTCGTTCGCGCCGTGGAGGCGCTGGAAGACGCCGAAGAGCTTGTCGGCGTAGGTGCCGTCGAACCCGGCGCCGTTGTCGCGCACCCGGAAGACCGGCGGGCGGGTGCCGGGGAGCGCCGCGAACTCGATCCGGGCCCCGTCGCGCTTCCCCGTGAACTTCCATGCGTTGCCGAGCAGGTTGGTGAGGACGACGGCGAGGAGCCTGGGGTCGGCTTCCGCCCGCAGGCCCTCCTCGAGGACGACCTCGACCGCGCGTTCCGGTTGCGCGTCCCGGAGCCTCTGAACCACCGTCCGGGCGAGGGACGAGAGGTCCACGGTCTCGCGGCGGAGCTCGGCCCGGGTCACGCGGGACAGGTTCAGGAGGTCGTCGATGAGGGCGCCCATGTGCTGCGCGGACTCGCGGACGCGCCGGAGGTAGCCGCGGCCCTCGGCGTCGAGCCGTTCGGCGCAGTCCTCGATGAGGGCCTGGCTGAAGCCGTCGATGCTCCTGAGGGGGGCCCGGAGGTCGTGCGCCACCGAGTAGCTGAACGATTCGAGCTCTCGGCCCGCGTCCTCGGCCGCCGCCTTGGCCAGGCGCAGGGCCTCCTCCGCCCGGGCGCGCTCCTCGATCTCGATGCCGAGCTCGCGGTTGACCAGCTCGACCCTCCGCCTCTCCGTGTCGAAGTCGTCCAGGATGTTGAGGGCCGCGCGCTGCGTGTCGGCCATGCGGGCCCTCTCCGTGCCGAAGTCGTCGAGGATGTTGAGGACCGCTCGTTGTGTGTCGCCCATGAGGGCCTTCTCCGCCGCGAAGTCCTCCAGGATGTTGAGGATGGCGCTGGCGTAGCTCCGGGCGTCGGCTCTCCCGTCCTCCGGCGCCTCGCCACGCCCGACCGCGGGCGGCCGGATCATCCCTTTCCCTGCCCCTTCCGCAGCTCCTCGATCTCCTTCTTCAGCTCGATCATCTTGAGCTCGCGGCCGACGGTCAGCTTCTGGAACCGCTCGAGCTCCGCCATCCTCTCGATCTCCTTGCTCCTCTGGTCCGCGATGGCGGCCTCGGCCTTCCTCTGCGCGGTCACGTCCCGGGCGGCCGCGAACACGCCGAGCACGCCGCCCCGGGCGTCCTTGTAGAGCGAGGCGCTGTAGAGGACCTCGGTCAGGTGGCCGTTGCGGTGGCGGATGGTCAGGGGGGTGTCGGTGACGATCCCCCTCTCGAAGACCTGCCGGTAGCCCTCGCGCGCCCGGTCGGGCTCCGTGAAGTAGTTGCAGAAGTCGGTTCCGATCAGCTCCTCCCGGAGCACGCCGGTGGCCTTGATGGTGCCCTCGTTGACGTCGGTGATGCGGCCCTCGGGGCTGATCGTCACCAGCGGGTCGGGGCTGGCCTCGATGAGGCTCCGCGCGTACTGCTTCTGGAACCGCTCGAGGTCCTCGCTCCTCTCGAGCTCCTTGCTCCGCTGGTCGGCGATGCCGGACTCGGCCCTCTTCTGCGCCGTCACGTCCCGGGCTGCGGCGCAGACGCCGAGCACCTTCCCGCGGGCGTCCTTGTGGAGCGAACCGTTGTAGAGGACGTCGGTGAGGCGCCCGTCCCTGTGCCGGAGGGTCAGCGGGTAGTCGGTGACGTACCCCCGGGCGAAGACCTGCTTGTAGCCTTCGCGCGCCCGGGCCGGCTCGGTGAAGTAGCCGAAGAAGTCGGTCCCGATGAGTTGCTCCCGCGGCACGCCGGTCACCTTGATGGTGCCCTCGTTGACGTCGGTGATCTTGCCCTCGGGGCTGATCATCACGAGGGGATCGGGGCTGGCCTCGACGAGGCTCCGCGCGTACTGGGACGTGGTGTGGACGAGCTCCTCGGCGCGCTTGCGCTCGGTGATGTCGCGGGCGATGGAGGAAGCGCCTGTGAGGGTGCCGTCCGCGGAACGGGAGGGGGAGACGGTCACGGAGACCGAGATCGTGGTCCCGTCCTTCCGGACGCGGTCGGTCTCGAAGTGCTCCACGCCGTGGCCGTCGCGGATCTCGCCGAAGATCCGCGCCATCTCCTCGGACCGGTCCCGGGGGATGATGACCGAGAGGGGCCTTCCGGTCATCTCCGCGGCTCCGTACCCGTAGATCCTCTCGGCGGCCGGGTTCCAGCTGGTGACGAGGCCGTCGAGGTCGTAGCTGATGATGGCGTCGTCGGACGATTGGACGATGGACGCGAGGAGCGCCAGTCGGATCCCGTCCTGCGTGGGCGCCCTCATGTCGCGAAGCCTTCCTGGCGTCGTACGGGGTACCCCTACACCCGTCCGTCCGCCGGCCGGCCCCCACACTAGGTCGGGAGTCCGGGGCGGGCAATGGGGTGGAACCCTGCCCCGGAGGCGGGGGAAAGGCGGGAGAAAGGCAGGGACGTTCCTTACTAAGTAACTAGCTCCACGTCCCTCCCCCGTCCTGCCGAAGGGGGGGGCAGGAGTTAGTTACTTAGTAAGGAACGTCCCTGCCTTTCCCCTCGCCCCCCCCCGTCGCGGATCGGGTCTAGCGCACGATGTGGTACTTCCAGAACTCGAGGAAGGTCGGATTGGCGGGATTGGGGTCGATGTGGATCTCCGCCCAGGCCGCGGCGGGCGCGTTCCCCGGCGGGACCCGGGTCCTCAGGGCGGCGAAGGCCTCGGCGACGTAATGGCAGGCCTGGATGTTCGATTCCAGCTGTCCGACCGCGGCCAGCGCCGGGGGCCCGGGCCAGCCCGGGTTCTCGGGATCGTTGGTCGACCGGTAGGTGAATATCATCAGCGCGGGGATGGGCGGGTTGTTGGGGATGGTCCCGATGGGGCCCTGGGCGTTGGGCGGGTAGAAGTTGGCGATGGTCTGCAGGGGCCAGAACTGCGGGGTGGTGTAGGGCGAACCGGCAGCGCCGATGAGGGTGTTCCATGCGGGGTTCGCGGGATTGATGAGCACCGAGATCTGGCAGAAGGGGGACTGGACGTCACGCCCCTCCTCGACGGTCAGGATCTGGTCCCCGTAGCCTCCGTTGGCGACGGACCGCTGGTTGATGGTGACGCCGAGGCCGAAGAGCCCCGAGGGCGGCGGGGCGACGATCGTCGGCCCCCCGGCGGGGATGAGGATCACGACGGCCATGGCGGATCCCGCGGCCACCAGGAGGGCGGCGGCGGCGAGGGCGACTCGCGACTTCCTTCCGATCTGCATTTTCGTTTCTCCTGTCCTTGCGACGCCATCGGAGGAGAGGGCCGGGGCACCTGCCCTCGACCGATTCCATCCGGATCGCGACACGGAACTCTGGGTTTCTCGCTCCCCGGGCCCCCTTTCGGCGACGCGTGGCGGAAGTCCCCCATTCGAGGGAACCGCCCGCCGCCCGATCCCGGGTCGCGTCCGCCCCCCCGGAATTGCCGGGGAAAGGCGGGGAGAGGCGGGGGAAAGGCGGGGACGTTCCTAACTAAGTAACTAACTCCTGCCCCCCCCCTTGGCAGGACGGGGGAGGGACGTGGAGTTAGTTACCTAGTTAGGAACGTCCCTGCCTCTTCGCGGGAGGTCGTACAATGTCCGCGCGGGAGCGCCCGGGGGGGCAGCATGGAGCGGGGGGACGGAGAGCCTGAGGACGTCGTGCCGGGACCGGGCGGCGCCCGGCTCGAGGCCCGCCTCCGGTCCGCCTTCGACCGCGCCCGCGAACTCCACGGGAACTTCGACGTCCCCTTCGAGGACTTCGCGGCCCACGCGGGGAGGCTGGCCCGGGTCCGCCTCGCGAAGTCCTCGCTGGCCCCCACCGCGGAGAACGTGGCCTCGGTCCTCGAGCGGGCGGCGCTGGAGGACCTCTACCTCGCCTTCGCCTGCGAGAGCGGCGTCCCCGGCGCCTGGGAGCGCCTCCATCTCCTGATCACGCCCACGCTCCGGGCCCTCGCGCTCCGCAGGGGCGCCTCCGCCGCGGAGGCGGCGGCGTTGTCCGAGGAGATCCCCGGGGCCCTCGCCTGCCCCCCGGCGCGGGGGACGGCCCGCACCCGCCTCGGGACCTTCGACGGCACGGGCTCCCTCGTCGCCTGGCTCGGGGCCATCGTCGCCTGCCGCATCGCCGACCTCCGGCGCGCCCCGCGCGCCCGCTCCCTCGAGGCGCTGCTCGCCGCCGAGGAGGAGGGCGCGGTGCGGGGCGGCCCCCCCTCGCTCCGGGCCGGTCCCGATCCGGCCGAGGAGGCCGGGGGAGCCGAACTGCGCCGCGGGTTCGAGGAGGCCTTCCGGAGGGGCGGGCTCTCCCTCACCCCCCGGGAGCGGCTCGCCCTCGTGCTCCGCTTCCGCGACGGCCTCGGGCAGGCGGAGATCGCCCGCATCCTCCACGTCGGGGTCCCGCGGGCCTGCCGGATCCTCCAGGGGGGCGTGGGCAAGCTCCGGGAGCGGGTCGGGCGCTTCCGGGGGGACGGGGGCCGCGCCGTCGAGGAGCGCACCTGGGCGGCGCTTCGGGAGGCCGCGGCCTCCTACCTGGCAAATCCGGAGCCCCCGGCCGACCCCGGGAAGGAAGGAGCGTCCGGCCTTGGCTAGCGCGGGACCTGGACCCTGCCCCGACACCAACCTGTTGTCGGGATTCGCGGAGGGGCGCCTCCTCGAGGAAGAGAGGGACGCCCTGGAGAGCCACCTCGCCGGGTGCGACGGCTGCCGGTCCGCGGTCCGCCTGCTGGACCACGGCCGGCCCCCGGCCCGGCGCGCACCGGCCCGCGCCCTCCTCGCCGCCGCCGCGGTCCTCCTCGTCTCCGCCGGGGCCTTCCTCGCGTGGAAGGGGGGCTCCCCCCCCCTGGAGGAGCGGTTCCGGGCGGCGGCGGCGGAAGTCGCGCGCCTCCACCCGGGGCTCGGCGAGGAGCTCCGCCTGCCGGCCAGGGAGGAGAGGCTCCGGAGAGCCGAGGGGCTGAGGGGGACGGGGCTTCGGGCGATGCTTCCCGCCGGCCGGGTCCTCGATGCCCGCCCCGGGTTCCGCTGGGCCGGTGGACCCCCCGGCGGCGAGGTCCGCGTCGCCCTCGAGGGGCCGGGGGGCGTTCCCCTCTGGACCGTCGCCGCGATGGGGGAGGGCGCCCCCTTCCCTTCGGACCGGCCGGCCCTGGAACCGGGCCGCACCTATACGTGGGCGGTGGCGGCCGCGACGCCCCTCGGCCCGGTGGAAGCGCGCCGGGCCTTCACCGTCGCCGCCGTGGATGAGAGGAGGGAGTTCGAGGAGGCGATGCTCCGCATCGACGCCTCGGCCCCCGCCGATGGCGCCGACCTCCTCAAGGCCGTCCTCGCGCTATCGAGGGATTTCCGCGTCGAGGCGGTGGGCTTCGCCCGGCGGGCCGTCGAGGCGCTCCCGGGGGAGCCGGTCGCCGGCGAGATCCTGTTCCAGGCGCTGGAGCGGACCGGCGCGCCGGAGGCGGACCGGTGGCTTCCCGCCGACGGCGCGGAGGGGGGGCGATGAGGCTCCGGCCATGGGTGGCGGCCCTCGCCGGGCCGGTCCTCTGCGTCCTGTCCGCCGCCGCGGCGTCGCCCCCCCCGCAGGATGCCGTGGAGGCGGCGGCGGAGCGCTGCCTCGCCGCCTTCGAGGCCCGCGAGGAGGCGGTGCTCCGCGAGATCGGAACCCGGGGCGGGGTCGATCCGGCGCGGGTCGTGTTCTCCCTCCTGCGGAGGGACCGCAAGGCCCGGCTGGAGGGGAGGGAGTGCCCGGGGGCCCTCGACGCCGCGGCCATCGTCGCCGGGGCGGCGGTCCCCGTGGCGGCGGGGCCGGGCCTCGGGGAGGCTGTCCGGCGGCGGCGCGAGGCGGGGCCGGAGGAGCTGGCACGGGAGGAGCGCATGGCGAAGGGGGAGACGGGGCTCCTCCAGGCCCTGGCGGCCGGCGACGGGGAGGCCGCGGCGGCGGCCATCCGGGATCTCGACCCCGACCTCGCCGTCTCCTCCTTCAGCCCCGTCGCGGCCATGGCCGCCTACGACCGAGCCGCCCACTTCGAGACCCTCGGCAAGGGGACGGAGGCGCGGGAGGGCTTCGAGGACGCGATGCGCCGCAGCCGGGAGATCGGGTGGGTCCGATCCCTCTCGGACTGCAGGCACCGCCTCGCCGTGGTCCTCGCCCGGGAGGGGAACCTGGAAGGGGCGGAGGCCCTCTACCGGGAGGAGTTGGAGGAGAGGACCGGGGCGGGGGACGAGCGGGGCCGGAACCTGGCGCGGCTGTACCTCGGAACCGTCAAGGGGCGGAGGGGGGAGGTCCTCCAGGCGAGGGACCTGATCCGGGGGACCATGGACTTCTTCCGGGGCGCCGGCCTGAAGGACGAGCAGTCCGTGGCGGAGTACAGCCTCGGGGCGCTCAGCCGCGAGGCCGGCCGCCTCGGCGAGGCCCGCCGCCACTTCCGGGAGTCTCTCCGCCTCGCCCTCGAGATCTCCCGCCCCGAGATGATCGCCGATGCGCGGGCCAACCTCGCCCTCGTGGATGCCGGGACGGGGGACTTCGCCCGCGCCCTCGACGCCCTGGCGCCGATGCGCGCCTTCCACCGGTCGCGGCGGGATCCCGAGGCGGCCACCGCGGCCCTGGCGCAGATGGCGGGGGTGCACGCCTCCATCGGGGACTGGGACTCCGCGAGCGCCGAGTACGAGGAGGCGATGGGGGAGTTCAGGGCCCGCGGCGCCGCCTTCGACGCGATGGTCCAGGCGCGCGGCCTCGCCGCCGTCGAGCGGGCGCGGGGACGGGGGGAGCGGGCCCTGGAGATCCTCAGGACCGCGGTGGCCGACGCGGAGGCCATGGGTACGACCTTCAACGTCGGGAAGGCGCTCACCGACGTGTCCCTCCTCCTCACGGAACTCGGGCGGGGGGAGGAGGCCCTGGCGGCGGCCGGGAAGGCGCTGGCCATCCTCGCCGGCGGGGGGACGAGGGCGGGAATCCTGCACGGGCGCCTCGCCACGGCGGCGGCCCTGGAACGGCTGGGTCGGGGGGAGGAGGCCCGCGGCGCCATCGATCTCGTATGCGCGGAGGCCGACGGGGTGGAAGACCCCGTCCTGCGGTCGGCGGCCCTGGTCCTCCGCGCGAGGTTGCGCCTGGCGGCAGGGGACCCTGCCGGGGCGGAGGCCGACGCCCGGGAGGCGCTTCAGGGGAGGCTCCGCCTCGAGGGCGGTCTCGGGGAGACGGAATCCATGGGACTTCGGGAGACGTCGCGGGAGGCCTCCGACCTCGGCCTCCGGGCGATCCTCGCCGGTGACGGGGCGGGGGGGAAGCCGCTGCCGCCCTCCGCCGCCGCGTCGGCCTCCTGGTTCGCGGAGGGGGGGCGGGCCATGGCCCTGGCGGGGGTCGTGGGGAACCGGGAGGCGCTGCTGGCCGCATCGGTGTCGGCGGAGGCCCTCGATGAGGAGGGGACGGCGCTCCTTCGGCTCGCGGAGAAGCGGGCGATTCTCGTCAGGCTCGCGTCGGCGGCCTCCCCGTCGCGGGAGGCGGTGGAGGGGGCGCGGCGGGCGCTGACCGAGGCCGAAGGGGGGTTCCGCGCCGCCCGGGCGCGCATGGAACGGGAGTCCCGCCGCGCCGCCGGAATCGCGCTGCCCGCTCCCCGGTCCCTCCCCGGGATCGTCGCGGCCCTCGGATCCGGGGAGGCTCTCCTCCTCTACCAGGTCGACGCCCGGGACGGCCGGCTGCTCGCCCTCCTCCTCTCGGGGCGGGGGGCGTGGCTCCGGGATCTCGGCCCCGCCGCCGCCGTCCTCGGCGATGCCGAGGGCTGGCTCCGGGCGGCCTCGGCGGAGGGGGGCGACGAGGAGGGGGCGGCGCGCTCCCTCTACGACGCCCTCCTCCGGCCGCTGGAGCCCCACCTCGAGGGGACGACGCGGCTCCTCGTTTCCCCCGACGCGGCCCTCTCCTTCCTCCCCTTCGGGGCGCTGCTCCGCTCCGGGGAGGCCGGCGGGCGGCGGGCCCTGGAGCGCTTCGAGATCTCCTGCGTCCCCTCGGGCACCGTCCTCGCGGACCTCCGCGAGGAGGTGCGCGGGCGGCCGCCCGGCGAGGGGGCCCTGGCGCTGGGGGACCCGGTCTACGGGCCGGAGGGGCCCGGCGGTCCGCCGGTGGCGGCCGCCCGGACGCGGGGGGACCTCTACCGGTTCGGGACGATGGAGCGGATCCCCGCCACGGGGGACGAGGCGCGGTCCGTCGTCGCCCGCTACCCGGCGGACCGCTCGCGGCTCCTCGTCCGGGGGGAGGCCACCCTGAAGCGCTTCGCGGCCGCCCTCGCCGGGATCGCGGGGCGGCTCGCCGTCGTCCACCTTGCCTGCCACGCGCGGGTCGATCCGGAGCATCCGGCGCTCACGGGCCTCGCCCTCGGGGGAGGGGAGATCCTCGACGTGCCCACGCTCTGCGGGATGCGGCTGCCCGCGGACCTGGTCGTGCTCTCCGCCTGCGAGACCGGACGGGGGCGCCTCGCCCGCGGCGAGGGGGTGATGGGGCTCGTGCGGGGGGTCTTCTTCGCCGGGAGCCCCCGCGTCGTCGTCTCGGAGTGGAGGATCCCCGACGAGGGGACGCGGATCCTCATGGACCGGTTCTACGACGCCCTGCGGGGAAAGGGGTTCGCCCCCGCCGCGGCGCTGCGGGCGGCCCAGCTCTCCCTCCTCCGGGAGGGCGGCCCCCGCTCCCACCCCTTCCACTGGGCCGGTTTCGTCCTCTGGGGCATCCCCGATTGAGCGGGAAAGGCAGGGACGTTCCTAACTAAGTAACTAACTCCACGCCCCCCCCCGGTCCTGCCGAGGGGGGAGCAGGAGTTAGTTACTTAGTTAGGAACGTCCCTGCCTTTCCCTCGGTCAGAATGGCCCGCGGCCCGGGGCCCGCCGCCCCGGGGGAGGGGGGACGGATGAAGGACGGCCGGGGGTTGATGGCGCTGCTGCTGACGGTGGGACTCCTCTTCTCGACGCCGGCCTGCGGCTCCATCGGGCGGAACGCCCTCCACGGGGCCCTCATCGGCGGCGCCGTCGGCGCCGCCGTGGGGTACGCGGCGGGGAACAACGACGACTTCTTCTCGAGGGGCGGTGCCACCGTCCTCGGCGCCCTCGTGGGGGCGGTCCTCGGGGGGGTCATCGGCGCCCTCACCGGGGTCATCGAGGGGGAGAGTTCCGACTCCTACGCCTCCGTCCCGCCGCCGGAGCCCTTCGAACTTCCGCCCCTGGAGCCGGGCAGGAGCGGGGGGGCGGTGCGCTGAGTCAGTCCCACCAGAAGGACCAGGCGCGGGAGCCGCCGATGCCGGCGGCCAGGGCGTCGAGGGTGCCGTACCCCTGCTGCACGCGGTCGGCGCAGTAGCGGAACTGCTCCCGCGCGAGTTCGAGCAGCGCCTCGCGATCCCCCGGGACGCGGGCGTTGCGGAGCTCGAGGGTGTCCCCGGACAGCCCCGCCAGGTCGGCGCCGAACCGCTCGTTCCAGGAGCGGAGCACGGCGACGTGCTCGGCGGGCGCGGGGCAGTCGTTCCACCCGCCGAAGGAGAGCCAGGCCGGCACCTCGTACCCGTGCTTCGCGGGCACCAGCGCCATGAGCACGTCGGGGAAGGGCTCCCCCGACCCGGGGTCGAGGTGGACCGTCATCTCCTCCAGGACCTCCGGCTCCTCGGGCCAGTCGCCCCGGGTCTCCGCGTAGGTCTCGGGGTCATCGCCGGCGCGGCGCTCGAGCACCTTCGCCGCGTCGAGCTTCGCCGCCTCCGCCAGCACCGCCGAGGGGAGGTTCCCCGGGTCCTGCCCCTCGCCGAGGGCGGCGGCCTCCTCCGGCGGGCCGAGGACGACGGGCCACAGGCCGAGGCCCGCGGCCTCCTTCCGGAGCGTGTCCCACGCGGCGGGGGCCTTCGCCCCCGGCAGGAGGAACCAGATCACGTCGCGGCCCTCGGCGGAGAACCAGACCTCGACCTCGCGGGCGGCGATGCCCCGCTTCTGGAGGAGGGCGCGGACCTTGTCCACGGACGTGGACGACGGGGCACCGGCCGGGGGATCCCCCTCCGCCGCGGGTCCCGTCGAGGGGTCGGCGGCCTCCTCCCCCGCGGGGTCCCCCTCCGCCGCCGGCCCCGGGGAGGGGGCGGGGGAGGGAGCCCCCTCGTCGCCGCAACCGGAGGCGCAGAGCAGGGCGGCCAGGAGGATTCCGCGGTGTCGCATGGTCGGATACTACCCTTATCGGCCGCCGACCGCCGCAAGCGCGGGGGATACGGTACCCGACCCGATTCATCGGGGTTGGGCGATGGGGTCGCGCCCGGCTGGATGGCCCGGGCCCAACCCCGATGAATCGGGTCGGGTACCGTATCCCCGATGAATCGGGTCGGGTACCGTATCCCCCCCGGAACCGGTTTCCGGTGCGTCCGACGGGGTCCCCGGGGTCATGCTGTCCACGGGTCGCGGTGCCGGGTGGAGGAGATCGATGACGGGACGACCGCCTGTCGGGCTTCCGGCGCGCGTCGGTCTCGTCCCCGCGGTCGCCCCCCTCCCACCGCCCGCCGCCGCCTGCGTCCCCGCGACGCGGAAGGGGCGCCGGTGATCGGCGCGGCCCACCGCGACGACGGCGGCGGCACCGCCGTCGAGCCGACCCGGTACGAGGTGGACGCCGGCGGGCGGATCTCCTCCGTCTCCGGCGGCTGGGAGGACTTCGCCCGGGCGAACGGCGCGCCCCACCTCGCCGGCGGCGCCGTCCTCGGGCGGCCCCTCCTCGGGTTCGTCACCGAGCCGACCACCGCCCACCTCTACGCGAGGATCCTCGATCGGGTCCGGCGGGGCGCCCGCGTCGTCCTTCCGTTCCGCTGCGACGGGCCCTCCGTGCGCCGGTCCATGGAACTCGTCCTCTCGCCGCTTCCCGGCGGCGCCGTCCGGTTCGAGGCCTCCCTCCTCGCCGCCGAGGCGAGGCCGCCGGTCCCGCTCCTCGACCTCGCGGTCCCGCGGGACGACGGGCTCGTGAAGATGTGCGCGTGGTGCCGGCGGATGCCCCTCGGGGAGGCCTGGGTGGAGGTCGAGGTGGGCGTGGCGGCGCTGCGGCTGTTCGAGACGGCCGCGGTGCCGCGCATCTCCCACGGCATCTGCCCCGACTGCGTCCGCGCGGTGACGGCGCAGGCGCGCTGAATCAGAAGGTCAGGGCCAGCACGGCGCGGTCGAGGAGGTCGTCGAGGGCCCGGTTCGCGAGGTCCTCCGCGTCGGTGCCGGCGAAGGCCCGCCCCCGCAGTTCGTGGCTCCCGCGGCCGACCTCGAGGACGGCCCGGGCGGCCGCTCCGAGGAAGCCGGTGCCGGCCTCCGTCGTCCCCCCGTCCCGTTCGAGGACGACGCGGAGGACCACGGGCACGGCACCCGGCGTCCCCGGTTCCGCGAGGACGAGGTCCTCGGCGGCGAGCCGACCGCGGAGGGCCGCGAGGAAGGCCTCACGGCGCTCCCGGGAGAGGGGGCCCTCCACGGACGCGGCGAGGACGATGGAACCGGAGGGGAAGAGCGGGCGGAGGGAGGGGGCGACCCGCACCGGCACGTGGCAGCGGGCGCAGTCCGCCGGCGGGTCGGCGGGGGCGCCGGCTTCCTCGGGGGCGTGGCAGGACCTGCACGCCTTGTGGATGGCGGTTCAGAGATCCGGCGGGGTTTCGTGGCGGTGGGGGAGGGACTCGTCCACCTCCGGTGCGAGGTAGAAGGGGATGTGGCAGGAGGAGCAGGCGGAGGGGACCGCGGCGGGGCGGGCGGCGAGTTCGTGGTGGCAGGAGGCGCAGGAGGATTCCCCGCCCGCGTGGCGCCCGTGGTCGAAGGCCACGGGGAGGGCCGTGGGGTGGCCCTCGTTGAGGAGGAGCGACCGGAGCGGGGCGGGGAGGCGGCCCCCGGCGGTGGACGGCGCCGGCTCGGCGGCGCAGGCCGCGGCGAGGAGCCCGAGGGAGAGAAGGAGGGCGCGCACGGCTCCATGATACGGGACGGGACGGGATGGGGAAGCCGGTGCGGGCGGCCCGGTCACGGGGAAGGCCGCGGGCGGAGGGGAGGGTGTTCCCCCGCCTCACCCCCCGCCCCTCGTCTTCAGATACTCCCGCGCCCGCCGCCGGATCTCCTCCGGCGCGAGGTCCTCCACGTGGGTCCCGATCCACCAGAGGTTGCCGAAGGGATCGAGGACGCCGGCCTTGCGGTCCCCGTAGTACTGGTCCGCGGGGGCGGCCAGGGAGGTCGCGCCGGCGGCCAGGGCGCGGGCGTGGCAGGCGTCCACGTCGCGGACGTAGATCCAGACCGCGGCGGTGCGGACCCCGTGGACGGGGCCGGCCTCGCCGATGAGGAGGCAGGACTCCCCGATCCACGCCTCGGCGCAGAGGAGGGTCCCGTCGGCGG
This sequence comes from uncultured Planctomycetota bacterium, assembly GCA_964370855.1. Taxonomy (GTDB): domain Bacteria; phylum Planctomycetota; class JAJSAM01; order JAJSAM01; family JAKLKS01; genus JAKLKS01. Next base: position 81,611 of record CAYJMF010000007.1, read on the forward strand.
CGACCTCCCACTCCCGAATCCGGGCGCCGAAGACGGCGACGAGGAAGGCGCGGAGCCCCGCGGCGTTGCGGACGTCGATGCAGGGGAAGGCGACGGGGTAGCCGCGCGGCACGAAGGGGACGGGCATGGGGGGGCTCCTCGGGTCCGCGGAGGATCCTACGGCGCGGGGCCCCCTCCCGTCCGCCCGCCGTCCGCGCTACCATCCCCCCGTGGCCACTCCCGGGGACGTCCTCTACCGCCGCATCGGCCCCGGGGATTCCCTCGACGCGCTGACGGACCTCCTCCACCGCGCCTACGCCGAGCTCGGCGCCATGGGGTTCAACTACACCGCCGTGGACCAGGACGCGACCGTCACGGCGCGCCGCATCGAGGGGAACGACTGCTTCGTCGCGGTGGCGGGCGATCGCCTCGTCGGGACCGCGACCCTCTCGCCGCGGTTCCCGAAGCCGCTCCCCCCCTGGCGCGAGGGGCTCCGCACGGCGATGATCAACCAGCTCGCCGTGGACCCCGCCTTCCGGGGGCGCGGCATCGGCGGGCGGCTGATGGACATCGCCGAGGAGCGGGCGAGGGAGCTCGGTTTCCCGACCGTCTCCCTCGACACGGCGGAGGGGGCGGTCCACCTCGTGCGCCTCTACCGGGCCCGCGGGTACGAGCCCGTCGGGTTCCACCATTGGCGGGGGAAGACCTACCGTAGCGTGATCCTCGAAAAGCGCCTCGGCGAAAGAGGCGGGGACGTTCTCAAGTTATAAAGTTATTCGCGGTGCGACCTCCCGGACCACGGAGGGGGAGGTGGAATAACTTTACAACTTGAGAACGTCCCCGCCTCTACGCCGCTACTTCGCCGCGGGCTCGAGGTGGACGACGACCTCGGGAGCCGGGTCCCCCTCGGCGGGGGAGACCCCCTCGGTCTTCTTGGGGGCGGCCTTGTATCCCGGGGCCATCACCTCGAGCTCGTGGGCGGCGCCCGGGGGGAGGCCGACGAGGAGCACCGTCCCGTCCTCCCCGGCGAAGCGCGCCTGTCCGGCGCGGAACGTCCACCCCGGGAAGCGGTCCACCTCCACGCTCTTGTCGGCGGGCCGGGCGCCGGCCCCCGCCCCCCGGATCGGCTTTCCCGTGGAAGCGTCGAGGATGCGGACCCGCAGGCGCCCGCCGGGGAGGTCGAAGTCGGCGAGGATCTCCTCACCGGCGGTGAAGGTCCGCGGGGCGGCGCTCCTCACGCCCCAGTCGTCGGCGAGCCCTCCCGTCCAGACGAAGACCGACCCCGCGCCCGCGGGGATTCCGTCGATGCGGTACCGGCCCTCCGCGTCGGTGGTGCCCATGCGTGCGGGTCCGTCGGCCCGGCCGTCCCCCCCCTTCACGATGATCGAGACGCCGGGGAGGGGCACTCCTCCCGCCGTCACCCGCCCGAGGAGGGTGGCCCGCGTCCCCGTCTCGTAGGCCTCGCCGAAGTTAAGCGTCGCCGTCTCCCCCGGCTTGAGCCGGACCTCCTTCGTGGAGACCCGGAGCGGGGAGGGGGACTCCACGAGGAAGAGGCTCCACTTCGCGTAGACGCCGGCGGCGGGGACGCCGTCGAGGGAGTACCTCCCCTCCCCGTCCACCTCGGCCCGGAAGTGGAACCCCTTGCGGCCGCCGATGACGGTGCAGCCGACGGCGGGGAGCCCCGAGGCGAGCCAGGCGCTCCCCTCGATGCGGGCCGTCGCGGGCACCTCGACCTCGAGGGTCCCCGTCCGCTTCCCCGGCGGCCGCGTCTCGAAGACGGGGGCGGCGCGGCCCGGCGCCTCGATCCACCAGGTGGGGGCACGGGTCAGCATGACGTCGGCGGGGAGGGGGAGCTCCGCCTCGCCCCCCTCGTCGGCGAGGACGGGGAGCCCGGGGAGGAAGACCTGGTCGTCGCCGAACTCGAAGTGGGGGGTGAACCGCGCCCCGGGGAGGGGGGCCTTCGTCGCGGCGTCGAGGGCCCGCACGCGGAGGGTCTCCGTCGGGGCGGGGAGGCGGATCTCCGCCGACGTCTCGCCGGAGGCGGGCACGTCGAGGTCCTCCCCCATGCGCGGCGCGCGTCCCTTCGCGGAGACGAAGAGGCGCCAACGGCCCTCCTCGGCGGGAGGGTCGAGGTAGGGGCCCGTTCCGTCGAAGGCGACCCGGTGGGGCTTCCGCCAGTCGGTGGTGAGGTCGAGGGCCGTGGTGACGTAGGCATCCAGCCCCTGCATCGCCATGGCCGAGGAGCGGACGAGGAACACCCGGGAGCCGTCGAGGAGGAGGCGCGCCTCCTCCGCGGGGAGGGGGGCGCCGTCTGCGTCGAGGAGGAGCAGGCGGAGCCGGCACGGGGTGGGGAGAGGAGAAGGAGGAGGATCCGCAGCCTCGACGGGTGCGGGGATCCCTTCGGGGGAAGCGGCCGCGGGCGCGTCTCCCGATCCGATCCCCGCTCCACCGGGGACCACAGGGGTCGCGTCAGCCACGGCGGACCCTCCTCCACCGCTTTCCTCCCCCCTGAACAGGATCCACCCTGCAACGACGGCCAGAAGCAGCACGGCGGCGGCGACGGCGGACTTGGCGGACATGGCGAGGGCACCTCCGGCGGCCGCGGACGCCGCACCACCGCCGGAGGGGCCGTCGGGCCCCGCCGGGGAGGCCGCGATGGGGAGGAGGAGGGCCACCCAGGCCTTCCGATCCCCCCCGTGCTCGCGGTCGAAGCGCCCGCGGAGGCGCTCCAGTGCGCGGCGGAGGCGGGACCGGACGGTCTCGACGGGGGTCCCCGTGCGGCGGGCGATCTCCCCGGGTTCGAGCCCCTCGAAGAAGCGGAGCAGGATCGCCGACCGGTAGGGCTCCTCGAGGTCGAGGGCCGCCCGGACGATGCGCTCCAGGATCTCCGCGTGGGCCGCGAGGTCGTCCACGGCGGGCACGGGCTCGGGGCGGGCGGCGGCCCGCTCCCTCCCGTCCCGCCGTCCCTCCGATCGGCGCTCCTTCCCCGCGGCCCGGCGCAGCACCGTGGCGAGCCAGCCGCGGGGGGAATCCCCCCGCTCCGGCGGCCGCTCCAGCGCCGCGACCCAGGCCTGCTGCTCCAGGTCGTCGGCCCGGGCGTCGTCCCGCACGAGGCTGCGGGCGAAGCCGCGGACCCAGGCCCGGTGGGCCAGGAGCGTGTCGATCGGTACGGGTGCGTTGTTCATCTTGCCTCCACCCATGGATGCCCGCGGGAGGCGGGAACGGTGCGGGAAAATCGGGAGGAGGGGGAGGAGAGGGGGATGGGGGAGTTAGTTACTTAGTTAGGAACGTCCCTGCCTACACTCCGGGGAGGAGGTCCCCATGAACCACTCGTTCCGGGCGGTCACGCTGCTCGTCGCCCTCGCCCTCTCCGGCGCCGCGGCGCCGGCCCAGGACGGGGGCTCCTCCGACCCGAGCCCCGGCACCGGCGGCCCCCGCACCCCGCCCCAGGGCTCCGCCCGCGAGGCGATGTGGCGCGCCGCCACCGCCGAGGAGTGGAAGAAGCCGGTCCTCGTCACCTTCCAGCGCACCTGGGAGGACGCGCTCGCCGTCGCGCAGGAGGAGGGCCGCCCCCTCCTCATCTGCGTCAACATGGACGGCGAGATCGCCAGCGAGCACTACGCCGGCATCCGCTACCGCGACCCCGAGACCGCCGCCCTCTACACCCCCTACGTCTGCGTCATCGCCTCGGTCTACCGCCACAACCCGAGGGACCACGACGACGCCGGCAACCGCATCCCCTGCCCCCGCTTCGGATCCGTCACCTGCGGCGAGCACATCGCCATCGAGCCCCCCCTCTACGAGAAGTACTTCGACGGCCGCCGCATCGCCCCCCGCCACATCCTCGTCGAGGTGGGCGGCGAGAAGGACATGAAGGAGTCCTTCGACGTCTACTACGCCAACGACACCGCCTCCGTCTTCAAGGCCATCACCGACGGCGCCGCCGGCCGCCCGGCCCCGCGGGAGGTCGTGCGCGGCGACCGGCCCGTCGTGGAGCGCGTCGCCAGCCGCCACGTCGCCGACCGCGCCGCCGTGGAGGAGGCGTGGCGCGAAGGGGACGCCGAGCGGCGCCGCGCCCTCCTCGAGGCCGCGGCGAAGCACCCCGAGGCCGCCCCCCTGGAGCTGCAGCGCCTAGCCCTCTTCGGCCTCGACCCCGCCCTCGCCTCGGAGGCCCGCCGCTCGCTGGCCACCGCCGACTCCGCGGAGGCCCTTCCCCTCATCGCCGACGCGCTTCGCGCCCCCATGAAGGGGGAGGACCGGGACGCGCTCCTCGGCGCCCTGGATCGCATGTCCGAGAAGTCGCCCAAGGCCCGCTGGCTCTCCGTCGTCCACCGCGGCATCTCCGGGCGATCCGAGACCGTGGACCTCGACGCGTGGAGCGGCCCCGGGACCGGCGCCACCTACCCCGCCGCTCCGGGGGCGGGGGAGAAGCCGGGCGCGGGCACCGGCGAGGCCGGCGAGGAGGCCGACGACGGCCCCGCCAACCTCGCCCGGGCCGAGGGTTTCCTCCGCCAGGCCATGGAGGCCCGCGGGGAGTCGGGGCCACAACGCCGCGCCGGGGAGACCTTCGCCCGGCTCCTCTTCGTGGACGCGCGGCGCGCCGCGCTCCGCGCCGCGGAGCGGGGGGAGAAGGGGTGGCGCACCGACGCCGTCATCGCCATCGCCGCCTACTACGACGGGGACCTCGAGGAGGCCTACCGCCGCGCCGAGCCCGCCGTGAAGGCGATGCCTCCCGGGGAGCGGGGCTGGAACGCCTGGGCCGCGCTCACCATCTTCGCCGAGGCCCGGTGGAAGTCCATCAAGGCCGCGGTGAAGGAGAAGCGGAAGTGGCCCTCGGCCTGGCTCGCGGATCTCAACGCCGCCTTCACGGTGCTCCGCCGCCATCCCCTCGGCACCGACGCCCAGGTGGCGTGGCACGCGGAGCTCCTCTCCTGGCTCGGCTTCGACGACCGCGCCGCCGCCGTCATCGACGAGGGGCTGGAGCGGTTCCAGGGCTCCGAGGTGCTCCACGCGCGCATCCGCAAGCGGGTCCTCGAGAAGGAGACCCCGGCCCGCCTCGAGGCGGTCTACGCGGCCATGATGAAGCGGGAGGGGCGGCCGCGGGGCCTCGAGGCCTTCGCCGCCGTCGCCTCCACGGAGGCAGCCGACACGATGCGCCGCCTCGGGAGCCTGAAGGAGGCCTACGACGCCTACGGCCGGGCCGTGGAGTACCTCGACCTCGCCCTCGCCGACGACCCCTTCCGCCGGGAGGAGTTCGACGGGGCCGCCTCGCTCTGCCTCGCGGCCCGCGCCCGCCTCGCCTTCATGGGCGACGACGACGAGGGTGCGTTGCGCGAGATCCTCGCCTCCTTCGAGCGGCGCCCCGAGGCCGCGGGGGACCGGGACGGGGCCGGCATCACCCCCGGCGAGACCGCCCAGGTCCTGCTCCACCGCCTCAAGGAGCGGAAGAAGGAGGCCGAGGCGAAGCGGCTCGAGGCCGCCATGGGCGCGCTGGACCCGGAGCTCCTCAAGTACGATCGCTGACGGCGCCGCGACAACGAGGAGACCGAGCCCCCGTGACCGATCCGAAGGAAGTCGCCGGGCGCATCGCGAAGGAGGGGGCCTTCCTCCACGCGGTGCGCGCCGAGGTGGAGCGGGTCGTCGTCGGGCAGAAGGCCCTCGTGGACGGGCTCCTCGTCGCGCTCCTGGCCGACGGGCACGTGCTCCTCGAGGGGCTCCCGGGGCTCGCCAAGTCCCTTGCCGTGCAGACCCTGGCGGCGGCGCTCGGGGGGAAGTTCCGGCGCATCCAGTTCACCCCCGACCTCCTCCCCTCGGACCTCACGGGGACGGAGGTGCTGAAGCCCGGCACCGGCGAGTGGACCGTGCGGGAGGGGCCGGTCTTCGCCAACGTCGTCCTCGCCGACGAGGTGAACCGGGCGCCGGCCAAGGTGCAGTCGGCCCTGCTGGAGGCGATGCAGGAGCGCCAGGTGACCCTGGCCGGGACGACCCGCCCGCTGCCGGAGCCCTTCCTCGTGCTCGCCACCCAGAACCCCGTGGAACTCGAGGGGACCTACCCGCTCCCCGAGGCCCAGGTGGACCGCTTCCTCTTCAAGCTCGTGGTGGGCTACCCCGACCGGGCCGAGGAGCGGGAGATCGTCCACCGCATGGCCTCCACCATGGAACGCCCCGCGGCCCGGGCCGTGGCGGAGCCGGGCCAGGTGCTGGCGGCGCGGCGGGTGCTCGACGACATCCTCGTGGACCCCCGGGTGCTCGACTACGTCGTGGACGTCGTCTTCGCCACGCGGGAGCCGGCGGAGCGGGGCCTCGGCGACCTCAAGCCCCTCATCCTCTACGGCGCCTCCCCGCGGGCCTCCATCGCGCTGGTGCGGGCGGCCCGGGGGAGGGCGTTCCTCGAGGGGCGGGGTTTCGTCACGCCCCGGGACGTCAAGGCCGTGGGCATGGACGTGCTCCGCCACCGGGTGACCACCACCTTCGAGGCCGAGGCCGAGGGGCTGCGCTCGGAGGACGTCGTCGCCCGGATCTTCGACGCGGTCCCGGTGCCGTGACGGGGGCCGGCGGCGCCACGGAGCTGGCGGAGATCCTCGAGGAGGTCCGCCGCATCGACGTGCTGAGCCGCCGCCTCGTGGCGGGCATCGTGGCGGGGGAGTTCCACTCCGTCTTCCGCGGCGCCGGCATCGAGTTCGACGAGGTGCGGGAGTACGTCCCCGGCGACGACCCCCGCTCCATCGACTGGAACGTCACGGCCCGCACCGGCCGCCCCTTCGTGAAGAAGTTCATCGACGAGCGGGAGCAGACGGTGCTCTTCCTCCTCGACCTCTCCCCCTCCATGGACGCCGGCCTCGGCGCCGTCACCCCGCGGCGGGCGGCGGTGCGGGTGATGGCCTGCCTCGCGCTCTCGGCGGTGCGCAACGACGACAAGGTCGGCCTCGTCGCCTGCGGGCGGGACGTGGAGTCCCGCGCGCCCCCGCGCAAGGGGACGGCGGCGGCCATGCGGCTGCTGCGGGACGGTCTCGCCCTGCCGGCGGCGGAGGGGGTCGGCGACCTCGGGCCGGCGCTGCGCTGGACGGCCCGCTCGGTGCGGCGGCGGGCCATCGTGTTCCTCCTCTCCGACTTCCTCTCGCCGGGCTGGAAGGAGCCCCTGGCCCGCTGCGCGCGGCGCCACGACTGCGTGGCCGTGCGCCTCCTCTCCCCGGAGCTGAGGGCCCCGGCCCGGGGAATGGTCCGCGTCCGGGATCCGGAATCCGGGCGGGTGGGGATCCTCGACTTCGGGAGCCCCGCCGTGCGGGCGGCCTGGGAGGAGCGCGTCGCCGCCTGGCGCGCGCGGACGGAGAAGGAGATCCGCTCCGCCGGCGCCGACCTCATGGACGTCCCCATTCCGCGGGGCCGGGAGCGGGACCTCGTGGCGGGGCCGGTGCTGCGGTTCTTCCGGATGAGGGAGATGAGGGGGAAAAAGAGGTGAGGAGGAGCAGCCTCTCGTCCGTCGCGCTCCTCCTCCTCGCCGCTTCCTGCGGCGAGGACCCACGCCGGGGAGGTGATGGGATCTCCCCCTCACCTTCCATCTCCATCTCCTCCTCTTCCACGGAGATCCCCTTCGGCGCCCCCTTCCCCCTCGAGGTCGTCCGCACCCACGCCGACGGCCTCGTCCCGAGCCCCTTCGACGACCTCGCCCTCGCCCCCCTCGTCCTCCGCCTCGAGGAGAGGAGCGTGGAGCGCACGGGAGGCGGCACCCTGGAGCGGCTCCGCTTCCGCGCCCACGCCTTCCGCTCCGGCGTCCTCACCCTCCCCGCGGTCCGCTTCGAGGCGGTGCCCGAGGCGGGGGGGCGGGCGCGGACGGCGCTCTCGACGCCCTTCGCCCTGCGCGTGCTCCCCGCCCTCGACCCGGCGGCGCCGGGGGAGATGGAGCCGCCCCCGGGGCCGCTCCCGCTCCCGCGCTCCCCCTGGGCCGCCG
>CAYJMF010000008.1:0-2930 GCA_964370855.1 uncultured Planctomycetota bacterium
CGGAACTCGCTTGGCGGGGAGGGCCTCCTCATGGAAGGCGCGCAACGCCCGGGGAACCGGCCCCCTCCTCCCCCCCTCCCGCCCCGCCGAACCGCGCTACCATGGTTTCACCGGCGCCGCACCCAGGGGACTCCATGAACCTCCCCCCCGCCGCGCTGCCCGCGCTCCTCCTCCTCGCCGCCGCCGTCGCCCCCGCCGCCGTCCCCGCCCCCGCCGATCCCCCGGAGCCCGGGGACCTCGGGCTCCGCGTCCTCGTGGACGACACCCCCGTCCTCCCCGGGTCCGACGACGACCCCCGCGACCTCCTCGTCCCCGTCACCTTCCACTGCCTCCGCGAGACCGACCGGTCCTTCCGCGCCACCCTCGTCGTCGGCACCCCCGAGGGGGACCGCGAGACCCCCGTCGATCTCCGCATCGCCCGGTCGAAGGAGGTCGTCGCCGACCTCGCCGTCGGCCAGGACCCCGTCTCCTTCCCCGTCCGCGCCGTGGCCGGCGCGACGCGCCTCCTCGAGATGGACCTCCGCCTCGCCCGGGTCCCGGCCTGGTGGAGCGCCGGCCCCTTCCCCGGCGGGCCGGAGGCGCTCCACGACGCCGCCCTCGAGGCCGAGGTCGACCTCCCCCCCATGACCGGGGACGCCCCCGGCCGGGGACGGAGGACGGAGTGGACCCTCCTCGACCCCGGCCGCTTCGGCCCCGGCGGCGTCGCGGATCTCGCGGCCCTCTTCCCCGGCCCCGGGGGGCGGACCGTCGTCGTCGCGACGAAGTTCCGCGCCGCCCGGGAGGGGACCGCCCGCCTCCTCCTCGGCAGCGACGATTCCGTCCGCGCCTGGTGGAACGGGAAGCTCGTCCACGACCGCAACGTCCTCCGCGGCTGCCGCCCCGGGGAGGACGCCGTCCCCGTGACGCTTCGCCGCGGCGTCAACACCCTCGCCCTCAAGATCTGCCAGGCGTCGGGCGGGTGGGCCTTCGCCGCCTCCGTGGACGACGGGGCGGGGAACCCCGTGGAGGGGCTCCGGCCCCTCACCCGCGTCCACCGGCCGGCTCCCGATGACGGCCGCCTCCGCCTCCTCGACGCGGGACGGGGATCGGCCGTCCTCGAGTGGCGCACCCGCGATCCGGTGCCCTCGCGGCTCCTGCTGGATCCCGCCCTCGACGGCCGCGCCCGGCCCGTCCCCCCGGGCGTCCCGAAGGAGTCCATGGTCCCCGCCGATCCCCCGGGGCGCACCCGCGTCGTGGAGGACCCGCTGCCGAGGACCCGCCACCGCCTCGTCGTGGAGGGGCTCCCCCCGGCCTCCCGCTGGATCGCCGACGCCGACGGGGGGGACGGCGCCTCCGCCGGGATCCTCTCCTTCCGGACCCTCGAGCCCCGGGGCGTGTCGCAGATCCTGAGACTCCGCGTCGCCGTCGTCCTCTTCACCAACGCCGTCCCCGCCGCCGACGCCGGGCGGCCCGGGGCCCGGGACGGCGTGCCCGAGGAGGAGATCGCCCGCGCGGAGCGGGGCTGCGAGGAGGCCGCGGCCTTCTTCTTCCGCAACAGCGGGATGCGGCTCTGGATGGACAACGAGTTCCTGGAGGACCGCGCCTTCCGCGCCATCCCCGAGGGGTCGATCTACGGCGTCGGCCTCCAGCCCGGCGGCGGCCACGAGGAGGCGCTGTTGCGCCTGCTGGAGGAGCGGGGGGAGACGCCGGGCGACTACGACGCCGTCGCCTACGTCACCCTCGATCGCGCGTGGGACGGGAGCGGCTGGGCGCGCACCTTTTCCGGCGGCGGGACCTACGGGCCCGTGGGGAGGTTCGGCATCGGCAACTCATCGTGGAAGGGGGGCCACGACTGCGGGTGGCTCTACGTCCACGAGGTGGGCCACCAGGTGGACGCCCTCTACGCGGACTCCGGCGCGCCGGAGTTCCCCTTCAACCATTTCCAGCCCTGGGACGGGACGGCGCAGCGCCACGGCGATCACTTCGACGGGAACGCGTGGCTGCTTCGGTGGTGGGGCGGCGTCCTGCGGGAGCGCGAGGAGCGGCCGGGGTTCCGCTGGTTCCTCTCCCGCTGGGGGGAGGCGGTGGCCGTCGCCGACGGGGACGGGGACGGGGTGCCCGACGACGACCCGCGCCTCCCCCTCGACGAGCGGCGCCTCGGGAGCGACCCGGGGATGCGGGACACCGACGGGGACGGGCTCGACGACCTCGGCGAGGCGCTGGCGACGTTGGGTCTCGAGCAGGGGCTCCAGGAGGTCTGGGCGGGGCCTGCGGCCTCCCACCGCTGCGATCCGCGGCGCGCCGACAGCGACGGGGACGGCATCGGGGACGGGGAGGACCCGGAGCCGACGTCGGCGGCGCCGGCGGTGATCCCGCGCGCGGCGCCGGAAATCGACGGGACCCTCGCCGCCGGGGAGTGGCCGGACTTCGTCCGCATCGACGAGCCGGAGTGCCGCGGGACCCTCCACCTCGCCGCCGGGGAGGGACGGATCCTCCTCGCCGGGAGGATGGAGGCGGGGGTGCGGGAGGTGCAGGTGCGCATCGACGGGGACGACGACGGCTGGTACGTCGGGCGGGACAACCTCCTCCTCGTGATCGCCCCGGGCGGGGCGCCGGGCGGCGGGATCTGGCGGGCCCTCGGGGAGGGCGGGGCGGGCCGCGTCGCCCTCCACAACTGCGGCGTTCCCGGGAAGTGGCCCTTCTTCGATTCCGAGCCGCCCGCCGCCGAGGGCTTCGCCTTCGCGTCGTCGCTGGAGGGAGAGGGCGGGAGCGGGGCCTGGTCCTTCGAGGCGGCGATCCTCCGCGATCCCTCCCTCGGCATCGGCGCCGAGCGGGGGGAGCCCATGGGTGTCCACGTCGCCGTCTTCGCCGAGGGCGGGCTCCGTCGGCCCGGCTTCGAGGGGGCCCTCACCCCCTTCGAGCCCCACGCCTACTTCCGGTTCCGGGTCGGG
>CAYJMF010000008.1:3030-65339 GCA_964370855.1 uncultured Planctomycetota bacterium
GGGTCGGGTTCGGTATGGCGGCGTGGCGGTGCGCTACTTGAAGCCCACGTACCGGCCTCCCGTCCTCCCGGCGAGGTCGCGGAGGAACTCGCTCCCCGCCACCTCGCCGATGCCGACGGCGTGGAAGACGATGCGGGCCCGGAGGTTCCGCGCCGCCACGGACTCGAGGAGCGCCCCGAGATCGCAGAGGCGGCCGCGGTTGGGGTTCCCGTCGGAGAGGAGGAAGACGGTGTCCACGGCCAGGCCCGGCGGGTCCTTCGCCCCGGGGACCGCCAGGGGGCCCGCCCCCGCCAGGTCGAAGGCCTCGTCGAGGGAATCGGCGATGTTGGTCGTCCCGTTGGGCGGGAGGGCGTCGATGAAGGCGTGGGCGGCGGCCTTGTTCCGGGCGGAGGCCGCGGTCATCCCCTCCTTCCATGACCTGTAGGACTCGCTGAAGACCACGAGGTTGAAGACCGCGTCCTCGGGCAGGGCCTCCACCGCCCGGTGGAGCTGCCAGCGGGCCACGTCGATCCTCGCCCCTCCCTCGGGGGAGGCGAAGCGGCTCGCGCCCCCCGTGGCCGTGGGGGGCCGCGCCACGGAGGGGTCGAGCATGCTGCGGGAGATGTCCACGACGAAGAGCACCCGGTTGCTGGTGGTGTCGATGCCGTAGAAGGAGGAGGTCCGGTTCCTCCCCTCCTCCGCTTCCGGGGCGACCCCCTCCTTCGTCCCCGCCCCCCCGGGATTCCCGGCCCAGCCATCGAGGGGGCCGAGGGGCCTGTCCCGGGCGCCGGCGGCGGCGGCCGACTTCGCCGCCACGGCGTCGGCGTTGTCCGCGAGCCATCGCCGCCACATCCCGGCATCCCCGTAGAACCGGACCCCGAAGAGCGCGTGGAGATCCTCGTCCAGGTCGGTGCGGAGCCGCCCCTTCTCCTTCGCCAGCGCCTCCACCAGGGGACCGGCCCGGTCCGCGAAGCCGGCCGCCGCGCAGAAGGCGCCGGCCAGGGAGCGCACCTCCCAGGCCTCGTCGCCGAGGGCCCCCGCCACGGCGTCGGCGACGTCGCCCCGGGGCCAGTGGCCCAGCGCCGCCAGCGCCTCGTACCGCACCCGCGCGACCCTGTCGGCGCGGAGGACCTTCCGGACGGTCTCCAGGTCCCCGGGATCGGCGAGGCGGCCGAGGGCGGCGACGGCGGCGGCGCGGACCGCGGGGGAGGCGTCCCCCGTCGCGGCCACGGCGAGCCAGGTCCGCCGCTCCCCGTCCCCGGCCCGCGCGAGGGCCTCCCCGGCGCGGGCCGCCACCTGCCCGTTGCGGAGCGCGAGGATCCGGTGGAAGGGGACGAGGACCGCCGCCTTCTGGCGGGCGCGCCGCTCCTTCACGCTCGCCGACGTCCACTCCTTGTCCCATACCGCGCCGTAGGCCGCCTCCACCGCCGCCACGCGGGCGGCGAGCTCCTCGTTCTCCTTCTCGAGGACCTTGAGCCCCGCGGCCAGGGCCGCCGCCGCGTCGGCCTCGGCGCCGAGGGAGGCGACGGCCTTCTCCCTCCGCGCGACGGCCTCCTCGAGGGGCGCGAGCAGATCCCGCACCATCCCGTCGAAGGGGCCGGAGTCGATGACGATGCCGTCGGGGAGGCGCGGCTCGAGGTCCTTCTCCAGCTGGCCGAGGGCGGGGAGCTTGAGGGGCTTGAAGGCGGCCCGGATCTCCTTCTTCGCGTCGGCCCCGTCGTCGGAGGCCGCGACGGCCGGCGCGAGGAGCGCCGCCGCGAGGAGCACGACCGCCGTCGAACGGGCCCGCATGGTTGCCTCCCGCGGGGATCCTGGGGCACCGGTCCCCGCGGACACCCTTCCGGCCGACCGTCGGGGCGACCCGGTCACGGGGCCCCGGGCGGGTCCGCCGCGGGCGGGGGCGGGCCCGGTTCGCCGGAGAGCCTTCCCTCCAGCCTGTCGAGGAACGGTTCGAGCCCCTCCCCGTGGGGAAGGAGTTTCGCCTTCTCGAACAGGCCGGCGGCGGTGTCGCGATCCCCGAGGTCGAGGCTCGCCTCGGCGAGCGAGCACGCGACGGCGCACGTGTCGTTGGGGGTGCGAAGCCCGATCTCCAGGGCGGCCCGGAGGTGCGCCGCTCCCGCGGCCGCGTCCCCGCGGTCGAGTTCCAGGAGTCCGAGGATCCACGCGCGGTAGGCGCGCTCCCGCGGCGCCAGGAGGCCGGGGCGGCGGATCATGCCGATGAGGGACCGCGCCTTCTCCATGTCCCCGCGGCTCAGGGCCCGGAAGGCGAGCCACACCGTCCCGTAGCGGAAGTGGCCCCAGGCGAAGAGCCCGGCCGCCGCGAAGAGCCAGACCGCGAGCAGCGGCTCCTCCCCCGCCTCCCGAATGCCGAAGGCGATGGTGGCGATGATGACCGCGAGCCGCACGAGGGGAGTGAACACGGGGGGATTCTCCCACAATCCCGGCCGTTCCTGCGGGCGTAGATGCCCGTGCCTCCTTCAGGCAGGGTGGGCCCCCGGCGGGGTCGTGCCTCGGGCGGGGATCCCCGCACCCACGCCCCCTCCTACTCCTCCTCCCCGGGTTCTCCGTAGGTGGCGGTGCCCCGCACTTCTTCGGGGCGGGGATCCGGCGGAGGCGGCGGCACCGCCGGCCGGCGGGAGGCGTCGGTTTCGATGAACGGCTCTCCGAGGGCCTCGCACAGGAGCCGGCGGATCTCCTCCGGGACCCCCCGGCCGCGGGAGAGTTCAGAGACCTGGTTCAGGAACGGGTTCTTCGGATTCGCCGCCCCTCCCTCCGCCTGGAACCGGGCCGCCAGGGCCGACGCCCCCTTCAGGGCGTGGGAGGGACAGGGGGGGAGGATCAGGGCCCGCCAGGCCACGAGGAAGGCGGTCCTTTCGGACAGGGAGGAGGTGTCCGATCCGTGGGGGAAGCGGCGCCGCGCCTCGTCCCACGAATCCAGCAGGCGGGCGAGGAGGTCGTGGGTGCCCTCGTCGGCCACGGTGCCGGCGAGACGGAAGGCATTCACGCCCCCGAGGTAGCCGCCCTGGCTGTCGTCGAGGATGTGGAGGAGGCAGGCCTCCACCCCGTTCCGCACGGTCTCGACGGGGACCCGGGAGGCGTCGTCGGCGAAGAGGCCGGGATCGATCTTCGCCAGCCTCTCGAACTTCGAATGGATGCCGCCCCATTCGGCCTCGTTCATGACGTGCCCGTACTCCCTGACCTTTCGCGCGTAGAGGGCGAGGGAGGCGGCGGTCAGTTCCCGGACCGAGGGGAGTCCGAGCCGGCCGGCCTCGTCGGCCCCCTTCCGGCGGACCGCCTCGGCGCTCTCCCCGAGGGCGGAGGCGACATCGAACAGGGTGACGGGGTTGTGGGGGATGCGGGGGATCTCCTCGAGGAGGATCCGCCCGTGGGCGGGGTCCTTGGCGCGGCGCACTTTCTGGAGGAGATCGGTCCGCTCCACCTCGGTGAGGAACCTGAGCCCCCGGATCAGCGCCTCGAACCGCCCGGGCTCCATGGGGAAGTCGAGCCGCCACCTCAGGGGCGTGCCGGTGAACTCCTTCGGCGGGGCGGGGATCCCCTCGGCGGCGATCTCCTCCCAGGTCGGGTGGAGGGCGCGGACGCGGGCATCGCGGTCATCGCGGTCCTCCCCGGGGAACGCTCCCTCCGGGAGGGCGGCCCGGGGCGGAGCGGCGGCCGCGGGCGCGACGGGGGGATCCGGAATCGGGGAAGCGGCGGGCGTGGGGGAAGTCGCGGGGGCGACGTCCGCGACGGCATGGGCGCTCCCCGCGGAATCGGAGGCCGCGTCCCGCACCGGTTCCGGATCCCGCCCGGACTTCGTCAGCCAGAGCCCGGCGCCGATGACGAGGCCGAGGGCTGCCGCCAGGGAGGTTGCGGACAAGCCGCGGGAGGCCTTGGCCATGGATCGAGCCCTCCGTCCCGGCGGCGATGCCGGGCCCCCTTCCATTCTGACGCGGGGCGGGCGCCGCCGGTTCCGGGATCCGCGAGTCCTTCCGGCTCAGGAGCCGGGCTCCTCCGGTCCCCGGCCCCAGGTCGTCTCCTCGTCAATCCAGTCCCCCTCCGTGTACGAGGTCCCTCCGCTGCCGGGGGTGGACCTCTGCGGACCGGGGCTGTAGAGGGGGCAGGACTTCGGCCCGTAGCAGAAGGTCTCCCTCCGGTGCCGGACGGGGCCCCCCTTCCCGAGGTCGATGACGATCTCCACGGACATCTCCGCGCCGAAGCGGCACCGGGTGCACCGCGCGGCGTAGGTCCGGGCGGAGAGGCGGAGGTGGCCCCTCCGCCGGTACTCCTCGAGGGGCGGGGGGACGCCGAGGAACGGGGGCCCTCCCGCGACGGACTCCGGCCCGCGGGCCTCGAAGCGGAAGGAGCCGGAGCGGAGGAGGTCCACGACCTGGCTCTTCCCCGGCTTCGCGCCCCACGCGGTGCCGGAGACGCGGTCGCCGGCCCGGAAGGAGTGCCGCGCGTGGGCCGAGCCCCCCACGGCGACGCGGAACTCCCGCTCCTCCCCCTCCTCCACGCGCCCCCGCACGAGGAGGCGGTAGCCGCGGTAGACGTGGTGGCGCGTGTCGAAGGCCCGGCCGAGGTGGATGCGCGGCTGGACGGCGAGGACCTCCCCGCTCCAGGAGACCTTCGTCCCCTCGGGGGCCGCGGGATCCGGCGTCGGGACCGTGGAGGAATCGCTCTTTGGGGGCCGCCTGCGGCGCCCCGGCCCCTTCGCCCTGCCCCGCACGGGCTGGAGGAACGCCACCATCGACGCCGCCGCCGCGGGGCTCCCGCGGGAGCGGCGCAGCGCCTCCTCCGCGTGGGCGAGGGCGGCACCGGCGTCCCCGGCCTCGCCGGCCACCCGCGCGAGGAGCATCCGGACGACGGGATCCTCGGGCCGCAGCCGATCCAGCTCCTCCAGGCAGACGACGCTCTCCGCGAACCTCCCCTGCTCCGCGTAGAGGATCGCCAGGGCCTGGTAGGCCTCCTCCTCCTCGCCTCCCGCCGCCAGCGCCGCCTTGAGGGTCCGCTCCGACTCGTCGACTCGCCCCGCGAAGCAGAGGATCCTCCCCTCGAGGACGCCGCCGCGTGCGTCCCCGGGGCGGCGGCGGCGGAACTCGCGCACCGCCGCCAGGGCCTCTTCCACCTGGTGGGCGCCGAGCCGCGCATGGGCAAGGGAGAGGAGGACCTCGGTCTCCTCCGGGAGGAGGCGCGCCGCCCCGGCGTAGGCGTCGGCGGTCTCGCGGAACCGCCCCTGGGCCAGCAGGACACCGGCGAGGGCGACGTGCACGGAGGGCTCCTCCGGATGCTTCAAGAGGAGGATGCGCAGCGCCGCCTCCGCCGCGCCGCGTCCCCGGTCCACCATGAGGTGGAGGGCCGCCGCCACCTTCGCCGCGACCTCCTTCGAGCCGCGGAGGACCCGGAAGGAGTCGTCGCCGTCCTCAGGGATGTCGGGGTTCGGGTTCCGCATGGACGTGGATGGTACGGCGGAGGAAGGGGGACCCGGGAATCGCTTCCCGCCTCCCGGACGCCATCGGGGTATCTGTCTCCGGAGGGAACACGGCCTGGACGATTTCCGCGCACTGGCCGACGGCGGCCGGGGACCCCCGGACGAGTTCCTACTCGCCGTCCTTCGGCGGCGGCAGGACGGCGCGGACCACGGCCTCCCGGTCGGCGCCGACGACGACCGGGAGGACGACGCGGCCGTAGTCCCCCGCCTCGAGCTCGACCTCGTAGGCGCCGAGGCCCTCGGCCTTCAGGCGGAAGCGGGTGCGGCCCCAGTGGATGTTGGTCTTCTCGTAGAGGCTCTCCCCCTTGCGCCGGAGGTTCACGTAGGTCCAGAACCTCGGGAGCACCGGCTCCTTGCCCGGCGCGAACTCGATCTCGATCCGCACGAGCCTCTCCTCGGAGAGGCGGATCAGGACCTCGTCCCCGGTCCTCCCCGGGAGCTCGAGGGAGCCCTCCCTCCCCTCGAGGTCCCCCCCGGGCCGCTCCGACGCATCGAGGACCCAGGGCGGCGGCGGCGCGTCGCGGAGGGTGAACCGGCCCTCGGCGTCGGTGGCGACCCCGATCTCCCCCAGGTACACCGCCGCCCCGGCCACGGGGGCGCCGTCGGGGTCGACGACGAGGCCGCGCACCGTCTCCCCGGAGGGGAGGACGAGGTCGCCGAGGTCCTCTCCGCGCGACGCGTCGAAGGCCGGGACCGGGAAGGTGGCGGGCCCGAAGCCCGGCGCCTTGACGCGGACCTCCCCGCCCCCGTCGGGCACCCCCGCCGCCTCGAAGCGCCCGTCCTCCCCGGCGACGGCCGCGGGGAGGTCCCCGGGGAGGGGCTCCACGCTCCCGTCGGCGCACCGGAGCCAGCGGACGGCAGCCCCGGCCGCGGGGCGGCCCCGGGAGTCGACGCACCGGCCGCGGAGCGTCCCCGTCCGCTGGAGGCGGACGGCGAGGGGGCCGCGGGCCGCGGCCGCCGCATCGACGGGGACCAGGGCGGGAAGGAACCCCTCGGCGCGGACGCGGATGCGGAGGGTCGTCCAGCCCTCGAGGTCGGGACCGCCGACCCTCCCGAGGGGCGCGAATTCGAAGCTCCCGTGCTCCATCCGCTCCGGCGGCACGGCGAAGTCGTAGGGGCCGATGGAGGAGGACATCGATCCGGTTACGTCCATGACCAGGAGGAGAACCGAGGCGTCGGGCACGGGGCGGTCCTCGGCGTCGACGACCGTGCCACGGATCCCGCGGGACGGCTCGAGCCGCAGCTCCACCGCGTGGCGGGCGCCCTCCTTCAGGTGAACCGCCCCGTCCGAGGTCGCGGCCTCCTCCCCCAGGAAGGCCGCGACGAAGCCCCCCCACAGTGCTCCGGGCACCTCGATCCGGACCCTCCCTTCCCCGTCGGCGATGCCCCGCCCCCTCCGGGGGGGAAGATCCACGGGTGCGCCCAGGAAGCCGTCCCGCGATGCATCGGATTCGTAGACGCGGACCTCGGCCCCGGCGGCCGGGGTGCCGTCGGGGCGGAGGACGCGGATGTCGAGGACGACGGGGAGATTCGCTTCAGGAGAAGCGGGGGCGGAGGCAGTGGCCAGCGCGGCCACGAGCGCCGGGACCGGGTCCGGCGCAAGGGACGGAGACGGAGACGGAGACGGAGACGGCACACAGGCCGGGGACTCTCCCCGGGGAGACGGCCCGACGCGTGCGCCTCCCTCGCCTCCGCCGCGGAGGAGAAGCGCCAGGGCCGCGAGGAGGATCAGTACGAGACCGGCCGCGGCCGCCCTCCTGACGTGGATCGTCATACCGCGATGTTAGACGGCGACGAGCCCGGGCGTTGCGGGCGATGCGACCGACGGCATCGCCATCCTCCACGAGCACCCGTAGCCGGAATCGGGAGTCGCCCCCCCGACGCGAGGACTACCATCGGGTGTCATGGCGGCAGGGCGCAGGGCTCCGATCGGAGGCGCCGTTCTCGCGGGACTGCTTCTCGCGGGAATCTGCTTCCTTCTCCTGGGCGGCAGACTCGAAACACCGCCGGGCGTCAACCCGGTTCTTCCCGCCGTGGCGACCCCGGCCTCGGTTCCGGAGGTCTCCCCCGTGGAGCCTCCTCCCCCCCACCCTTCCCTCCACGGTCCATCGACCGCGGCCCCCGGGGCGCCACGGATCGACCCGACATGGACGGTCGAAGTCGAGGTCCGGCGCCCGGACGGCTCGCCGGCGAAGGAAGCCCGGGTCCTCTTCGCCGGGGAGGACCGGTCCGCACCGGTCGAGGGGCTCACGTCCGAGGAGGGCCGGGCCAGCCTCGAGGTGCGGGGCCCGGGGAGGCTCGTCGCCTACCACGGCAGGCTTGCGCCATGGACGGGCGAGTCCATGGACCCCCCCGAGTCGGGCACCCGGCAGGTCGCCGTTCAACTGGAGGAGGGCCTCGCCGTCGAGGGCGTGGTCCTGGAGCAGGACGGAACCACTCCCGCACATCCCCAGCGCGTCCGGGTCCATCGGTCAGCGCCCTTCGCGGGTCTCGCCCTCCCGCCCTCGGAGTACGAGACCATCACCACCTCGGCGGACGGACGCTTCCGGGTGGTCGGCCTTCTCCCCGGAAAGGTGACGTTGTCCGCCGGCCTGTCGGCCTCGGAAGCAGGGGGTGCCGCTTCGGTGGAGGCGGAGGCGGGCGCCACGGACGTCCGGATCGTCCTCTCCGCGCAGGCCTGCATCGACTTCCTCATCGTGGACGCGGAGACGGGCAAGGCGCCCCAAGGAGTCTGGCTCGAGATCTACAGGGTGACGGACCGGGGACCGGGCCTCGTCGCCACCTTCACATCGCCCCAGTTCGAGGGCTCCCCTCCCCGCGAGGCGAAGCCGTTCGGGACCTGCCCGGTCCTCCCGGGCGAGAAGCAGAGGTTCCGGGTCCGGTGCGATGGGTACTCCGGGAGCGGGGACATCGACGTCGAGGTGCCTCCCGGCGTCCGGCGGAAGACCGTTCGCGTCGAACTCCAGCCGAACCCGGGCTCCATCTGCACGCTGGTTCTCGTGCTCTCGCCCCTCCCGGCCCCCGTCCCGGAGCGGCTGGGCGTCACCCGGAACTACGAGGGCGGATCGACCGGCATCAAGTACCCGGTGAAGGACGGCCTGGTCGAGCTGCGGCTCCCCGAGGGACACAACTCCCTCACCATCGGCGGGAACATCGGTCGACCGGAACCCGATGACCCCTGGCTTCCCCTTCGGCTCGATGTGGACCTGAGCCGCGGGGAACGGTTGACATGCGAGGTCGCCCTCGAACGGGGCGGGTTCGTCCGGATCTTCGCTCCCGTGGGCATCTCGCTTTCAACCCTCAGAATCTCGCAGGGAGGGGACGCGATCCCGGGCACACCCTGGGTCCGGGGCACCGAGGGCGACATCCACGAGTGGATCGTCGGTCCGATCCCGCCCGGCGAATGGGACCTTCAAGCGCCCGCGCCAGGAGGGGGTTCCTTCCGCCAGCATGTCTCGATTCTCCCGGGCGAAGTCACGGAGTTGAGGGTCCCGGCCCATCCGGCGGCCGGGAACGGGAAGTAGGGGTCCGGAAGGAGTCCGTCGGCGGCTGGCCCGCACCGAGGATGGCGACATGGATCGCGGCGAGGGATGCGAGCACCAGGAACGCGCCGCCTACGGCGTCGATCACGTGCAGGTACCGCGCGGCGGTGCGGCGGTAGCGGCAGGCGACGAGGGCCACCCCGGTCCACCAGAAGAGCGCGGCGACCAGCGCGCCCGCCGCCGTCACGACCGTCGTCGCGGCCCCGCGGCCGCCCGACGGCGGGCCGATCGCCGCGAAGACGACGACGAGGGCCGGAAGCGTCCCCGGGGTGCCGAGCGCCATCGCGCAACCGCAAGCCGCCGAGCGCACCGCACGCGGCGGCGGACCGACATCCGATGCGGGCGGCGCGTCCCGACGACCCGTGCCCGCGGTGTCGCGCGCCCGGATGAGCAGGCGCACGCCCGCCCAGAGCAGCAGCGGCGCGGCCAGGGACGCCACGACGCGGGGCGCCGCGCCGGGGGATCCGCGCAGGGATGCGACTCCATGGGCCGCGATGGCCACGCAGGTGGCGTCACCCAGGGCGGACCCGGCCGCGATGGAGAACCCGGCCCCGAAACCGTGGCGCACCGACCTTGCCACGCAGAGGGTTCCCATGGCGCCGGGAGGAACGCAGAGCACGAGGCCCGCGAGCACGCCCCGCGCGAATTCCACGCCCGCCTCAGCGGTGTCCATGGGACGGCGTCACGGCGTGCACCGCCCGCTGGAGCGAGGCGGGCTCCGCACCTCGACAGGAAGCGGGGCCCACCGCCTCGATTCGGCCCCTTCGATGGGCATGTCGCCGGACGGGCCGGCGGAACCGGCGGCCTGCGTCCGCGCCACGAACGGCTGGGGCGCGTTCAGGCACTCGAGGTACCGCGAGCGCGTCCCGAGGTTGAGGCCCGCGTACACGAGAGACCCGAACGCGCCGCGTCTCCAGGGCGGCATCCCGAAGAAGCGCCTGATGATCGACGCCCGGGAGTACGTCTCACGGATCACTCGAGCCACGCCGTCGACCAGCTCCTCGGGGCGCATCGCGAGCGGGCGGTAAAGCAGCGTGTCCGACGTGTGGCCGTCGAGCCACCACCGAGGTGCGTAGAGCCGATCCTCGCGCTGGAGGCGCGCGTAGAGAGCCGTGCCCGGGAACGGCACGAGCACGCGGAGCTGGGCGGCGTCGAGACGCGCCTTCGATGCGAACTCCAGCGTCCGGTCGAACACGCCCGCGTCGTCGTGATCGAACCCGAACACGAACGCGCCGAGGATCGCGATGCCGGCGTCGTGGAAGCGCCGCATCGCCTCCAGGGGATCGATGCGGCGTTCGAGCTTGCGCAGTCCTCCCCTGGTGTCCGGATGCAGCGTCTCGAACCCGACCAGGAGCCCGATGCACCCGGCGCGGCGCATCGCACGGAGGAGCCCGGGGTCCTCGGCGAGCCCGATCGTGCCCTGGCCGCACCATGTCTTGCCGAGAGGCGCGAGCCGATCCATGAGGACGTGCGTCGCGCGCCGGTCGAGCCCGAACGAATCGTCGACGAGGAAGAGCTGCTTTCCCTCGACGCTCTCGACCTCCGCCATCACCTCGTCGACGGGACGGACGCGCATCCTCGACCCGAACACCGACGAGACCGAGCAGAATTCGCACCCGTACGGGCACCCTCGCGTGGTCTCGATGCCGGTCGCCAGCGGCGTGTAGCCGTGACGCTCCGGCGCCGGGTACAGGTCCCAGCGCGGACGCGGCGAGCCGGCGAGCGGGCGCCCCCCGCCGTTCGCGTAACAGCGCCCGAGTCGTCCCGCCGCGGCGTCCGCGAGGAGCCCCGGCCAGAGCGACTCCGCCTCGCCGCGGACGACCGCGTCCGCGTGCTCGAGCGCCTCCTGCGGCATCACCGTCGCGTGCACGCCGCCCATGACGACCTTCGCGCCGAGCGCCCGGTAGTGGTCGCCGAGGAAGTACGCGCGCCGCGCGAGTTCCGTCATCACCGTGATGCCGACGAGGTCCGGTCCCGCACGGTGGTCGGATGCGGCGAACGACTCGTCGACGATCTCGACGTCGTGCCCCGGCGGCGTCAGCCCCGCGAGAAGCGGGAGGTTGAGCCGACGGACCTTGAACGTCCCTCCGCTCGACAGCGCATCGTCGCCGGGAACGAACGGCGCGATCAGCCGGATTCTCATCTCCTGCTCCTTTCGCCTCGACAACGAGAGTCACCAGCCGTGCCTCGCAAGGCCCGCGCCAATGGATTCCCGGTCCGGACCGTTCCGATCCCGGGATCCGACGGGTGCGTGACCAACACCGGTCCCGGGGCTGGTGGGCCGGCCGGCATCGCCCTAGGATCGATCCGGGAGAACCCATGGCGGACTGGCTCCGGTGGCTGGAGACGAGGCAGCAGCACTTCGCCCTCCTCACGGCGGCGCTCGCGGCGCTCTTCTGCGCGTTCCTCGTGTTCAGGAGCCCCCGCAACACCTTCACCGGCCTCCTCGCCGCCATCGTGGTGAGCATGGCCGAATGGAACTTCCTCGAGTGGTTGCAGGGTCCGCGGGTTCCGAGGCCCGACCCGGCGAAGACGGAGATGGCATGGGCCATGAACCTGCAGTTCGCGGGCATCGCCCTCCTCCCGGCCCTCCTGCTCCACTTCGCGGCCGCCGTCATCGGGGACGGACGCCGCAGGACCTGGGCGGTCCGCGGAGGCTACGCGGTGGCGGCGGTGTTCTCCTCCATCGCCATGGGCGGGCTCCTGAGCGGCCCCCTGGACGCCTACTTCTGGTCCGACGCATACAACCGCGACTTCTCCGTGGCCGCGGTGCCGGTCCTCGCGCTGGCGATGGGACTCCTCTGCCACGGAGCGCTGGCCGGACCGAGGGAGGTCCGGGGCGTCCTGGGCTACGTCCTGTTGGCGGCGTTCCTGGCCGGAATCCCGGGCATCCTGGAACTCCTGAGGGGCTTCATCTCGTGGGCCCCGAGCCTGCCGAATCTCGGCGCGGCCCTCGCAAGCGTGGTCCTGGCGTTCGCCGCGTGGAGGAACCGGGAGATGTTCGACTCCCTGTCGATCCTCCGGAAGGAGACGGCGGGGCTCCTGGCGAGGACGCGCCACGGGCTCGTCTCCTTCGATGTCGCGGGGAACGCGGTGTTCGCGAGCGCGCTCGCGCTCCGGATCCTCGGCGGGAGGCCTCGGACCCTGGCCGACGTCGATGCGGCTCTCCCCGGACTCCAGGGGAAGGGGGGAGTCGGCTGCTTCCGCCGGGACGGACGGGTCATCCGGGCGACGGTCCTCCCGGCGCGTTCCGTTCCGGGAGGGCCGCCCCGCCACTTCCTGCTCGTCGAGGACTGCACGGAGGAGACGCGCCTCCTCCGCGAAATGGCCCAGCGGGAGGCCATGGCCTCCCTGGGCGAGGCCTCCGCCACGATGGCGCACGAGCTCCGCAACGCGCTCACCGCGGTCGATTCCACCATCGACACCCTCTCGCGGGAGGCCAACCCGGACCCGGGGGCCCTGCGCGCCCTCCATGCCGAGGTCCGCCGGCTGAACGGGTCCATGACGAAGTACCTCGCCCTCGCGCGTGTCCCTCGCCTGGATCGCCAGGGGGTCGATCTCGATCGCCTCCTCCACAGGGTCGCGGAGATGTTCGCCGCGGGCCCCGGAGTGCGGTTCCCGCCGGCCGGGGCAGCCCTCCGCGTCGATGCCGACCCCGATCTCCTCGGGCAGGTGTTCCACAACCTCCTCCGCAACGCGGGGGAGGCCGGTGCCCGGGAGATACGCCTCTCGACGCGGCGGGAGGGGGACGAGGCCGTGGTGACCGTGGGCAACGACGGCCCGCCCATCGGGCGGGAGATCCTGTCGAGGCTGTTCGAGCCCTTCGTCACCACCCGGCGGGAGGGAACCGGGCTCGGCCTCGCGCTCTGCCGCAGGATCGTGACGGCCCACGGTGGCCGCATCTCCGGTCGCAACGTCGAGGGGGGCGTGGAGTTCGAGGTGAGGCTGCCATGGACATCCTGATCATCGACGACGAAGAGTCGGTCTGCCGGGGGCTCTCGGGCCTCCTGCGACAGGAGGGTTTCTCCTGCTCCTACGAGACGGACCCCCGGAAGGGGGTGGCCGCCGCACCGGGCGCGTCGGTGGTCCTCCTCGACCTCCGGTTGCCCGGCGTCCACGGCCTGGACCTGCTGGAGGAGGTGCTGCGCACCGTCCCCCGGACCCCGATCGTCATGGTGACCGCCCACGGGACGGTGCGGGACGCCGTGGAGGCGATGAAGCGGGGGGCCTTCGATTTCATCCTGAAGCCCCCGACCCGGGAGGACATCGTCGCCGCCGTCGAGAAGGCGCTGCATGCCGCCGAGGACGACGAGGGCGTGTCGGACATGTACTACGCCCTCCCCGGCGATGTCGTCTTCCGCGACCCTGCCACGCGGGGGCTGCTGGAGCAGATGCGCCGCGTCGCGGCCGCGGATCTCCCGATCCTCCTGGAGGGGGAGACGGGCGTGGGCAAGGAGGTCTTCGCCCGGCTCGTGCGGGCGTGGGGGAACCGCCCCGAAGGCCCCTTCGTGAGGATCAACTGCGCCGCCATCCCCGAGAACCTCTTCGAGAGCGAGGTCTTCGGGCACGAGAAGGGGGCCTTCACCGGGGCGTCCATCCCCAAGCCCGGCCGCGTGGAGCTGGCGGACGGCGGCACGCTCTTCCTCGACGAGATCGGGGAGCTGGCGCTCCCCTCCCAGGCGAAACTGCTCCAGTTCCTCCAGGACGGGACCTTCGAGAGGGTGGGCGGCGTGCGCACCCTCCGCAGCGACGCGCGGCTCGTGGCCGCCACCAACCGGGACCTCGAGGCCTGCGTGCGGGACAGGACCTTCCGCGAG
The DNA here is from genome assembly GCA_964370855.1 of uncultured Planctomycetota bacterium. Classification (GTDB taxonomy): domain Bacteria; phylum Planctomycetota; class JAJSAM01; order JAJSAM01; family JAKLKS01; genus JAKLKS01. Next base: position 16,857 of record CAYJMF010000008.1, read on the forward strand.
GACCTCCTCTACCGGCTGTCCGGGTTCCGCCTCCGCGTTCCCCCGCTCCGGGAGCGGAGGGGGGACGTGGCCGCCCTCGCCGACCACTTCCTCGCACGATTCGCGGGGCGCTCCGGGAAGTCGATCCGATTCGGCCCCGGGGCGGCCGAGGCCCTCGTCGCCCGCGAATGGCCCGGGAACGTCCGGGAGCTGGAGCGCACCGTGGAACGGGCCGTCGCCCTGGCGCAGGGGCCCCTCCTCGCGCCCGCCGATCTCCTGCCCTCCGCCCCGCCGGCGGTCGTCGCCCCCGTCACCACGCTCCGGGAGCAGAAGAGGGAGTTCGAGCGGGCCCGGGTGAGGGAGGCGCTTTCCAGGACGGGAGAGAACCGGACCGAGGCCGCGAAGCTCCTCGGGATGTCCCGCCGCATGCTCCAGAAGAAGCTCAGGGATTTCGGGATGCAGGAGCCCAGGGGCGGATAGGCCCCGCTTCCCCCTGCCTCCCAGGTGCGAACCAACATTCGCACCGGTGGGAACCCCGCTTCACGGGGTGGACCCCCGGCCGACTCCCCGGCGGCCGACCGGGGCCGGCGGGAGCGGCCTGCCCCTTGCCCCTCCCGTTCTCCTGGATGCCGGCCCGGGGGCGTCCGGCAGCAAGGTGCCTTCGTGCGCAGGACAATCGCCCTTACCCCGCTCGCGCCATGGCGAGGTCAACGATCCATGCCCTCCCGGATCCGGGGGGCGAGTTCGGTCTCCCCGTAGGCCGCCAGGAGAGCCTCCCACGTCTTCTTCACCTTCGGGTCCCCGCTCTTGCCGGGCTTGGCCGCGGACTCCTCCGCCGCCGCCACTCCCGGCTCCCCCGCCAGGGCCTTCTTGAAGGCCGCGTCCTGGCGCCATGCCCTGGCCGCGGCACCGACCTCCTCCCCGCATGGGGTGCCCTTCCTGACCTTCTCAGCAGCCGTGAGGACTCCCAGCGCCCGGCGCGGGTACCCCGCCTGGCGCAGCCGACCTGCCCTCTCGAGCAATGTGCCTGCGGTCTCGTCCGGCCCTGGAGGCATCCCGTCTTTCCACCGGGGGAGCCAGACCCTCGGGTCGAGCCAGTCCTGCAGTCCCTTCGTCGCCGGTTCGAAGGGAATGAAGTGGACCCCCTGGTAGGGCCCGCGGTGGAGCGCGAAGTGGAGGTGAGGGGTAACCCCGCCGTTCTCCGTCGAGTACCCCATCCCGACGGTCCCGAGGAGCTGGCCGCTCTTCACCCGCTCCCCCGGGTTCACGAAGACCGTGTCGCCTCCGTACAGGTAGACGGTGGTGCCGATCTCGTCCTCCGCGACGCGGTGCTCCACCCCCACGGTGGTCCCCAGGTCCCACCCCGCCCAGAGGACCTTCACGACGCCGTCGGCCACGGCATAGAAGCCTGTGCCGTCCATGCAGGCCGCGTAGTCCTGGCCGACATGGATGCGATCTCCCGGGACCACTTCCCCGAAGGGAGGCAACCCTGCCTCCGGAACCTCCTCCTTCCCGCAGCCCAGCACGGGGACGGTCCAGGAGGCCGAGACGGGGCCCTTCGCCGCCGAGGGGGCGCCGGCCTGGGAGTTGAGCTTGTTCACGAAGCCGGGAGCCTGCGTCCTGCGCTTCTCCCAGTCGTCCAGGTACGGCGCCAGGACGAGCCCGTCCTCCTCCTTCACGGTGAACTCCTCCGTCATCCGCACGACGGGCAGCTTGCCGTCGATGCGCCGGAGGAGCGCCTCGTAGCATGCCTTGACGTGGGGGTCGGTCTCGGTCTTCACCATCTCCTCGACGTCCTTCCGGAAGTCGGGCTTGAGGAGCGGAACGGCCCCCTTGTCCCAGAGCTTGATGCACGCGATCGCCGCCTTCTCCCGGACGCGCCGCTCGGGGTGGAGGAGCTGTTTCCACGCCGCCGGGAGGGCAGCGGGGTCCCGAAGGTACTCCAGGGCGAGCAGCGCCCGATGGCGCGTGTGCCAGTCCGAGGACTCCGTCAGCCGGACGAAGAGAGCCTTGAGTTCGGGGTTCCGGAAGCGCTTCCATCCTTCGCAGAGCCCGTCGGCCTTCGGGAAGAAGGCGTCGATGGCGGCGTCCCGCCCCTCCGGAGTCGCTTTCACCACCGCCAGCAGCCCGGGCCGCACCTCCATCAGGATCTCCCGGGCCCGCTCCGGCTTCAGGTCCTTCCCGAAGGCGACCTCCGCCGCGGGACTGGGAGTCCCGAGAGACAGGAGAACGAGGACCGCCATTGCCTTCCTCATGGTTCCCATCCTGCCGCGGTCTTGCATCCTCCGTCCCCTCGGCTTCGCGGCGTGCGTGTCCACGGTCACAGCTCCGTTGCTGACCGGGAACTCGATCGCCCCTGACACGGTCCTCCTCCGTTCCAGCCGCGAGGCCCGGGCGGCGGTGGTGGCCACTGCAGTCTCCCGTGGAGGGCGACGCGGAGCGAGGGCACCAGAGTAGAGCTACCAGCGAACCCAGGGGCTCCGATGCCGTTGACGGTCCCATGGAAGACACGCGTGACGATCCAGCACGGACACCGCGACCGCCGTGAGCGGGTGCGCTAAGAGTTCCGACCTAGGGAAGGTCCCCGCGCTGTGCATGGGTCCACTTCCCACTGGCCTCGTGGAAACGCAGGAACGGGCCGTGGGCCGTTGCCCCTGCCGCGAGGGATACCCCCGACTTGTCCTGGAGCACGAGTTGGGGGCCGAAGAGCTCTTCCTTCTCGTCCACCGCGGGGACGGTCAACATCGCGAATCCGCGGGCGGAGTCCAATCGAACGGTCGGTTGGTCCCCCTGTACATCCAGGGTGAGGCCGGCTTCCATCGGGGTCCGGAGCATGACGAGCTGGGGTGTCCCGTGGAAGGCGGCGAAGTACCCGCAGTACTGTCCCTTCTCGTCGACGACTTCGAACCTCTGCGCACGGACGGTCCCGGGAGCCACCTGCTCCGGAGAGTGGGACTGCCCACCGTGTGAAACGAGAAGACCGAGGGCCGCAATGCCGGCGAAGACTCCGAGAATGGCGGGGGGCAGGAGTTGTGCCCTCGTGCGTTGCAGCTGCTTCCGAAGTTCCCTGACTTCAGCAACCAGCGCCTCGGTTTCCATGGCAGTGGCCTCCAGTCGACAGTCGCCTACCAGAGTACCGAGCCGAAGGGCCATCCCGTTCGCGACTTCGGGATCCGGATCACCCCCGCCATCTCCTTTGCTTGGCCCCCTCGGGCACCGTCAGGATCGTGAGGCGCCCCGGTAGGATGCCTCTGCCGGTGGTCATGGTGCCGTCCATGGACGAAGGAGCGTGAAGGTGGCAGCCGTCGGCCGCAACGACCCCTGCCCCTGCGGGAGCGGGAAGAAGCACAAGAGGTGCTGCCTGCCGCGGGAGCAGGCCGCCATCGAGCGGCCGGTGACCCGGGATCCGGGCCCGCTCCTCGACGACAGGCTCACCCTGGACCTCCTCGAGTACGCGGTGGAGAGCCTCGGGGAGGGCTACGATCCGAAGGGAGTCTTCAAGAAGGAGGCGGGCGGAGACCCCCGTGACGTGCTCCTCTTCGTCCCCTGGACGCTCTACCACCACCCCGTCCACGGGAAGACCGTCGTGGAGTGGTACCTCGCGGACCGGGGCGCCCAGCTCGGCCGGGCGAAGCGGGAGTGGCTGGAGGCCCAGAGGCGGGCCCTCCTCTCCTACTGGGAGGTCACCGCGGTCGAGCCCGGGGTGGGGCTCACCCTCAAGTGCCTCTTCACCGGGGCGGAGCACCGGGTGAAGGAGCAGACCGGCTCCCGCATCCTGTCGAGGTGGTACGTCCTGCTCGGCCGGGTAGTGGAGTACGACGGCAAGGCCTACGTCGTGGGCTGCCACGAGAGGGCCCTGCCGCCGGCCCTGGCTGCCGAGGCCCGGGACGAGGTGAAAGTGGCCCTCGGCGCCGGCGACGGGACCGTGGCGCGGAGCCTGGTCCATGCGCCGGAGACCGCCCTCCTGCTCGTCCGGGAGTGGTACGCGGCCGTGAAGGTGCAGGACGCACCGCGGAGGCCGCCAGGGCTCACGAACACCGATGGCCACGAGCTGGTCCTGGTAACGGACCGCCACGCCTTCGACCCGGCGAAGCGGGAGGAGGTCGTCGCGGCCCTGTGCGCCATGAAGGGTGCCGAGCCGGACCCGGAGACGGAGGACGGGCTCAAGATCACCTTCACCCGCCCCGGGAACCGCCAGAACAAGGGCTGGACCAACACGATCGTCGGGGCCGGCATCGTGGGGCCCGACGCCCTCACGCTGGAGACCAACTCCGCCGAGCGAGCAGCGGCCCTCCTGCGGCGGGTCCGGAAGGCCTGCCCCGGGCTCCTGACCCGGGTCTCCTTCGACAGGCGGTCGGCCGAGCACCTCCTCCGGGAGAAGATGCGGGAGCCTCCGCCCGACGACTGGGTACCGCATCCGGCAACGCCTCCGGAGTTCCTGGCGAAGCTGCGGGAGTTCAAGGTGAAGACGAACCGCGGATGGCTGGACGAGAAGGTCCCGGCCCTCGGGGGGCTCACGCCAAGGGCGGCGGCCAGAAGCGGGAAGTGGAGGCCGGCACTCGAGATCCTCGTGAAGGAGATCGAGCAGGCCGAGGACCGGGTCCCGGAAGTGGAGCGGATCGACCTGTCGTTCCTGCGGGAGGAACTGGACCTGGAGTAGGTGCTTGGCGGGGGATATTCGAGAGGCGGGTCTCCGATGACTCCCCGAATTGGATCGGGCGCTTGCCCGGTCCCGATTGCGCTCGTATCCGTCGGATCAATGCTCCTATCTGCCTCCTGACACCCCTTTGCCCAGTCCGCAGTGCCCCAGCCAGGGACCTTTCCCTCAGGAAGACTCACCACAGCCTCCGCCACTGCTGCCCTTCTTACTTTCCTGATTACCCCCGTTACGATCTTTCCATGAACAGTTTTCCCCTCAAACACTTGCCCCTCCTTGGGCTCGTAATGGTAGGTGCTAATAAACCTTTCCAGAGACACAGCCCCTGCATCCGGGCTACCGTCCTGATGGGTAAACCGAACCTCTACAATGAACTCCCCGGGCTCAATCCTCTCGGAGACAATGGCGAGACCCGCCCTCCCCTCAAAGGTCAGAAAGCGGTCCCCAACCTCAAACTCCCCCTTGCGGGCCAGCTTGTAAAATTCAGTTGCGGGCATTGCTGCGACTTCCCGCTTCCTAGGCATCGGCTCCTCCCTTACATTCCTCCGGCTGACACAACCGCGACGCATGGAAGTAGTTGCCGGGTGCAATCCGAAGGGTAGCGCCCCTGTCCGACACCCTTGGGATGCAATCTCCGGTGCGACCCTGAGCCCTCGATTTCAGTGACTTTGTCCCTTTGGGGCGCTATGCGCCGGTGGGAGAACTCATTGCCCTCCCCCGCCCTAGCGCGCCCGAGGGAAAGGGTGGGCTCTGCCTCTCGCTTGTAACTCGCCCTACCGGTATGGAAAGCCGGAAGCGAAGGGGGTTACTCCCGCAAAGGTCCCGCCCGGTGTCGCTTTGACCACCAACCGCTTGGCGTCATGCCCGACGAACAGGACATTCGACACCCAATCGATTGCCCCGTCATCGTTGAGGTCCACGCCCACAATCTGGAAGCCCTCCGCATTGGAAAAGGTACTCGTATCCTCCGAATTCCGTAGCACGCTCCCAATCTCCTTCACCCTCGCCTTGCCCTCCTTCTTGGCCCCGGGAACAGGACGGTCATTGACACTGGTACCGAAACTCCCCGTTGGGTAGAACACGGAGGAACCACAGATGAGGGGACAGAACTGCCCCGTGTTGAGGACAATACTCCGCTCCCCGAGGTAGACGGTCACTGGAGCGGAGGTGTAGTTGACAACCATGATCTTGGCCTTCTTGAGTCCACCGGCCTGCGCTTCTGTTCCACTGAGGGCTACGAAGGCCAGGAGTCCGATGCAGACCAACCTAAACGGGCTCCGTCGCATACTTCCTCCTCAATCTCTGAAAGGGCCGAACTACTCCCCAATCCGGTACATCGAGGGGCAGTTTCCCCCATCAGGCCCTCGGGGTCAACCGTTGTTTCAAAGTTAGCCGCTAAGTTGGCTAACCGGGACCATCCACCCCCTCCCCCGCCCTCGCGCGCGCGCGAGGAAGCGACCCGACTTACCGCGGCAGGCGTTCAATTACCTTTCCTTCCTTGTCGAAGAGCACAAGAGCAGAAGGTGCGAGGGTGGTCTCTCCTCCAGTGCGAGAATCAGTTAGGGTTACGCATCCAAGCACGGCGCGAAGTGTCCCCGCTGCGTCCATCAACCTTACCGATGGCGTTTCGTCCTCCCCCACCTCCACTCGCAACAGATTCCTTCCCTTGAGTAGGCCCTGGTGGTCAATGTCGCCAACTGAGCCCACCCTTGGCCCATCCATTGTCATCTCCTTGGAGCCCCCTCTCCAGTTGTTCAAGGATAGGCGGCTAAAACTGTCCCCCTCAATGCTAGTACCCAGAGAGATCGAACTGCCCTGCTCGGCAGCTTCAATTGACGCGGATGCATTCGAATTAACCCGTGAATCAAACCTAGCGCGTTCCAGCGTTGCCTCCACCAAGATCCTCGCACCCAGAGGGTTCGGCGCCGATCCTGGCTTCCTGTAGTCCATCTCGAAAATCGGTCGCGAGCTATCCCTGACAAATGCTCCATTCGAGTAGGAATACTCTGGTTTTGCGCCCAAGAAAACTACATTGGTGTATGGGGTCAGTCCTTTCTGACCTTCCGGCGAGGGCAACGCTGATCCAACAGAAAGGCCGACAGCCTTCTCGTCGCTGCCAGAGTAACTCGCCTCACCGAGGCTAATCAACTTCTTGCCTCCCTCACATACAATAGACATATCATGTGGCCTGATCATCGTACTGACTCTTCCTTCAGCATCGAGGATCTCGATCGACTTCGCCCGGACGATATCCGGTTCCGGCCGGGTCAAACCCATTGCGACCCCGCCTATTCCCACCATGCCGAAAATTGTGATTACCGCCCGTAGCCTCCTATTGTCCTGCTCAACCTTCTCCAGCCGAGTAGACAGTTCGCCTATGGTCATGGACTACCTCCTTGGTCATGGTACACGAAAGTTAGGAGATTCCATTGGGTGACTGGAGGCGAGATAGACCTTCACCCCTCCCCCCTCCATCGGCCCCCCCGGGGGTGTCCTTCCTACTCCGGGGACCGAGGCCCCTCCCTCCCCGGCCTCCTTCCTCCTGCCACCGGAGACCCGCTCCTCCTCCCCGTCCCCACTCCGCAGCCAGGAGCGGAAGGTCCGCCCGCACCACTGGCACCCTTGGACATGACGGAGGAACCCGAGGAAGTCCCGGCGGCGGGATGGCCGGTCCGGACAGGTAGGGAGCGGGGTCACAAGGGGAGAACGCTTGAGAGGCCCCAATCTGTCCCTCCAATCGGGGAGAGCACCTCTCCGGGGGTAGCCCCGGCCCCCTACCGGCCCTCCTGTGGGCCCCCTTGGCCCCTCCACGGGCCTTCCAGAGGCGACCGAGAGCCTTCCCGTCGCCGGAGAGCCCCCACCCCCCGGGGGAGGTACATTCCGGGGTACATCGTGGGCAAGGGGAAGGAGGGGAAGATTCCTGAGGGGGCTAGTTCCGTCCTAACCCCTTCTGGCGGGAGCGCATGGAAATCGAATCCACCCAGCCCTTATGAGGGGCTGCACCGGTTTTGAAGACCGGGGGGGCCACCAGGCACCCTTCCGCTCCCGCAGGGAGGCCTACGGGGGAGGATTGTAGCCGCCCCCCCGCGCCCCCCTCCCGAACCTCCGGACCCGGCCGGCCCCCCTAGCCCCCCCGAAGACCTCCGCCGTGGCGCCGCTGACGCCCCCGCGGAATCTTCCCCACAGGGGACGCCCGTCACGCCGGGCCGGGCCCAATCCTGGACTCGCAACCCCTTTTGGGGAAACATGTTGGGAGGTTTCCTCCCGCCCCTGCCACCCCGGCACGGCCCGTGCGTGACGTCCCCCGGAAGGTCGCCCGCCGCACGCCCGGATTCCCGGAAAAGGAGCCGCCCATGGCTCGCCGCCCCATGCTCACCTGCGACGGAAACGAGGCCACCGCCTCCGTCGCCCACCGCGTCAACGAGGTCATCGCCATCTACCCCATCACCCCCTCCAGCAACATGGGGGAGCACGCCGACGAATGGTCCTCCAAGGGGAAGAAGAACATCTGGGGCACCGTCCCTCTCGTCGTCGAGATGCAGAGCGAGGGCGGCGCCGCGGGAGCGGTCCACGGCGCCCTCCAGACCGGATCCCTCACCACCACCTTCACGGCGAGCCAGGGCCTCCTCCTGATGATCCCCAACATGTTCAAGATCGCCGGAGAACTCACCTCCACCGTCTTCCACGTCTCCGCCCGCACCGTCGCCACCCACGCCCTGTCCATCTTCGGCGACCACGGCGACGTCATGGCCTGCCGCACCACGGGCTGGGGGATGCTCTGCTCCGGGTCGGTCCAGGAGGCCCAGGACTTCGCCCTCATCGCCCAGGCCGCCACCCTCGAGGCGCGCATCCCCGTGCTGCACTTCTTCGACGGGTTCCGCACCAGCCACGAGGTCGCCAAGATCGAGACCCTCTCCGACGACGACCTCCGCGCCATGATCGACGACGACCTCGTCGCCGCCCACCGCGCGCGGGGCCTGACCCCCGACCGGCCCGTTCTTCGCGGCACCGCGCAGAACCCCGACGTCTTCTTCCAGGCGCGGGAGGCCGCCAACCCCTGGTACGACGCCTTCCCCGGGATCCTCCGGAAGGCCATGGACCGGTTCGCCGGGATCACGGGCCGGAAGTACCTCCCCTACGAGTACGCCGGCCACCCGGAGGCGGAGCGGGTCGTCGTCCTCATGGGGTCCGGCGCCGAGATCGCCCACGAGGCCGTGGACCGCCTCGTCGCCGGCGGGGAGAAGGTGGGGGTCCTCAAGGTCCGCCTCTTCCGCCCCTTCGATCCCGCGGGGCTGCTCGCGGCGCTCCCCCCCACGGTGAAGGCCATCGCCGTCCTCGACCGCACCAAGGAGCCCGGCGCCGCCGGCGAGCCCCTCTACAAGGACGTCCTCTCCGCCGTCGCCGAGGCGCGGGACGAGGGCGCCCTCCCCATGAAGAAGGCCCCCCGCGTCGTCGGCGGGCGGTACGGCCTCTCGTCGAAGGAGTTCACGCCCGCCATGGTGAAGGCGGTCCTCGACAACCTCGAGGGGAGGAAGCCGCGCAACCGGTTCACCGTGGGCATCCGGGACGACGTCACCGGGACCTCCCTCGATTTCGACCCCGAGGCCCTGCCCGAGGAGAAGGACGTCGTGCGGGCCATGTTCTTCGGCCTCGGCGCCGACGGCACCGTGAGCGCCAACAAGAACTCCATCAAGATCATCGGCGAGGAGACGGACAACTTCGCGCAGGGCTACTTCGTCTACGACTCGAAGAAGTCCGGCGCCATCACCACGAGCCACCTGCGCTTCGGCCCCCGCCCCATCCGCTCCTCCTATCTGATCCGCGAGGCCTCCTTCATCGCCTGCCACCAGTGGGGCTTCCTCGAGAAGTACGACATGCTGCGGTTCGCCGCGCCGGGCGCCGTGTTCCTCCTCAACGCGCCGGGCGGCGCCGAGGGCGCGTGGGACCGCCTCCCGAGGACGGTGCAGGAGGACTGCATCGCGCGGCGCCTGCGGGTCTTCGCCATCGACGCCTACAGGGTCGCCGGCGAGACCGGCATGGGCACCCGCATCAACACCATCATGCAGACCTGCTTCTTCGCCATCAGCGGCGTCCTCCCGAGGGAGGAGGCCATCGCGAAGATCAAGGAGGCGGTGAAGAAGACCTACGGCGGCCGCGGCGAGGACGTCGTGCGGCGGAACTTCGAGGCCGTGGACCGGAGCCTCGCGGCCCTCCACGAGCTCCCCGTGCCCGCGGCGGCGACCTCCGTCATCGAGAAGCCCCCCACGGTGCCCGCGGAGGCGCCGGACTTCGTGAAGAGGTTCACCGCCCCCATCCTCGCCGGGTTCGGCGACGACCTCCCCGTCAGCGCCTTCACCCCTGACGGCACCTTCCCGACGGCCACCTCGCAGTGGGAGAAGCGGGCCATCGCCATGGAGATCCCGCTCTGGGATCCCGACGCCTGCGTGCAGTGCGGCAAGTGCGCCATGGTCTGCCCCCACGCCGCCATCCGGACGAAGGTCTACGAGCCCTCCCTGCTGGACCGGGCGCCGGAGGGGTTCAAGAGCCGCGACTACCGTTCGCTCTCGATGAAGGGCATGAAGTACACCATCCAGACCTCCCCCGAGGACTGCACCGGCTGCCACCTCTGCGTCGAGGTCTGCCCGACCCACACCGTGGCGTCGCCTCGGCACGGGGCCCGCTTCGCGAAGCCCGAGGGGGACGGCCTCCTCCCCCGCTGGGTGCGGGACAAGCGGCGGGCCCTCAACATGGCGCCGCTGGCCGACGTCCGCGAGGAGGAGAAGCGGACCTTCTCCTTCTTCATGCGACTCCCCGAGGCGGACCGCACCCTCGTGGATCCGGCGAAGATCGACTCGAGCCAGGTGCTCCGGCCGCTCTTCGAATACTCCGGCGCCTGCTCCGGCTGCGGCGAGACCCCCTACGTCAAGCTCCTCTCCCAGCTCTTCGGCGACCGGGCGCTGGTGGCCAACGCCACGGGCTGCTCCTCCATCTACGGGGGCAACCTCCCCACCACCCCCTGGGCCGTGGACGGCGCGGGGCGGGGGCCGGCGTGGTCCAACTCCCTCTTCGAGGACAACGCCGAGTTCGGCTACGGGTTCCGGCTCACCGTGGAGCGGCAGGAGGCCTTCGCGAAGGAGCTGCTGCTGCGCACGGGCGGGGCCCTGGACGAGAACCTCGTGAAGGGGCTCCTCGGGGCGGACCAGTCCTCGGAGACGGGCATCCGCGACCAGCGGGCGCGGGTGGCGGAGCTGAAGAAGCGGCTCGCGGCCCTCGACGGCTCCCGCGGCGGCGACGCGCGGCTGCTGCTCACCGTGGCGGACTTCCTCGTGCGGAAGAGCGTCTGGATCGTGGGCGGGGACGGCTGGGCCTACGACATCGGCTACGGCGGCCTCGACCACGTGCTCGCCTCGGGGAGGGACGTCAACGTCCTCGTCCTCGACACCGAGGTCTACTCCAACACCGGCGGGCAGATGTCCAAGGCGACGCCCATCGGCGCGGTGGCGAAGTTCGCCGCCGGCGGGAAGCCCACGGGGAAGAAGGACCTGGCCATGCTCGCCATGTCCTACGGGAACGTCTACGTCGCCCGCGTCGCCATGGGCGCCAACGACCGCCAGACCCTGCAGGCGTTCCTCGAGGCGGAGTCCTGGCACGGCCCGTCCATCATCATCGCGTACAGCCACTGCATCGCCCACGGCATCGACATGGCCAAGGGGCTCACGCACCAGCGGAGGGCCGTGGAGAGCGGACTGTGGAACCTCGTGCGCTACGACCCCCGCCGCGCCGACGCGGGCCTGCCTCCCCTGCAGATCGACTCCGCGCCGCCGCGCCTGCGGGTGAAGGACGCGATGTACGAGGAGGTGCGCTGGAAGATGCTCACCCGGATGCACCCCGCCGAGGCGGAGCGGCTCCTCGTCCTCGCCCAGGCCGAGGCCGACGCGCGCGAACGGCTCTACCGGCTTCTGGCCCGCGGGGACGCCCCGCCCGCCGAGGCGGCGAAGGCGGCGGAGGCCCTCGCCGAGGCATCGAAGGCCGTCGCGGCGGCGCCCGCCCCGGCCGTCCCCCTGGAGGTGTAAACGTGGACCTCTCCGTCAACTGGCTCGGGATGCGGCTCCCCCACCCCCTCGTCCCCTCCGCGGCCCAGCCCCTCAGCAAGGACCTCGCCACGCTGTTGCGCCTCGAGGACGCCGGCGCGGCGGCGGTGATCGTGCACTCCCTCTTCGAGGAGCAGGTCGCGTCGGAGCAGCTGGAGCTGGAGCGGTTCCTCGACCACGGGACGGATTCCTTCTCCGAGGCGCTCTCCTTCTTCCCGGCACCGGACCGCTACCAGCACGGGCTCGACGACTACCTCGAGCTCGTGCGGTCCGCCAAGGAGCGGCTGTCGGTGCCCGTGGCCGGGAGCCTCAACGGGGTTTCCCCGGGCGGCTGGACGGAGTACGCGAAGCTGCTGGAGGACGCCGGCGCCGACGCCATCGAGCTCAACATCTACTACATCCCCACGGACCCGGACCGGACCGGCGAGGAGGTGGAGAAGCTCTACCTCGACGTGCTCGACGCCGTGAAGCGGCGGGTGAAGATCCCCGTGGCCGTGAAGATCGGGCCCTTCTTCTCCTCCCTGCCCAACTTCACGCGGCGGCTGGAGCGCTCGGGGGCGGCGGGGATCTCCCTCTTCAACCGGTTCTACAACTCCGACATCTACGTCGAGACCCTGGAGGTGGACCCCCACCTCATCCTGTCCACCTCCCCGGAGTCGCTGCTGCCGCTGCGCTGGATCGCCATCCTGCGCTCCCACCTCAAGCTCACCATCTCGGCGACGAGCGGGGTCTACACCGGTGAGGACGCCATCAAGCTCGTCATGGCCGGGGCCGACGTCGTGCACCTCTGCGGGGCGCTCCTCAAGCACGGGCCGGCGCGGCTCGGGGAGATCCGGGAATCCATGTCCCGCTGGCTCGAGCAGCACGAGTACGGGAGCCTCGCCGACGTCCAGGGCATCCTCTGCCGCGAGACCTGCCCCGACCCCAGCGCCTTCGAACGCGCCAACTACATGAAGGTCCTCCACAGCTGGGGGTAGGGGCGAGGGGGGAAAGGCGGGGACGTTCTCAAGTTATAAAGTTATTCCGTGGGACGACCCCGCCTCGCGAATGGGGGATGAGGAATAACTTTATAACTTGAGAACGTCCCCGCCTTTCCCCGCCCCCCCCCTGTCCGCCGGAGGGGGGTTTGCGGTTGAATCCCTCGGAGGGTTCCTCTATATCCGGGACCCGGACCAGGGGGATCCCGCCATGAACCGCACGCTGACCGCCGTCCTCGCCGCCGCCGCCGCGGGACTCGCCGCGTGGCCCGTGCTGGCCGACCACGAGCCCACCGGGGCCATCGAGCCCACGGCCGACGAGCAGGTCGGCATCTACGAGCTCAACCGGGCGCGGAACGACCCCGCCGCCTACGGCGAGGAGATCGACTTCGACCTCTCCTCCGTCCCCGCCCGCCCCCCCCTCGCGGTGAACAGGAACCTCACCGGGTCGGCCCACTTCCACGCCCAGGTCATGTTCGACCACCACGAGTACGGGCACATCTCCACCCTCTACGGCATCGGCCCCAACCAGATGGCCGTGGACAACGGGTACGACCTGTTCGGCTTCGGCCTCGACAACAACTGGACCACGGTCAACACCATCGAGTCCATCATGCGGAGCGTGAACCAGGTCGCCACCGCGCCCGCCGCCGTCAAGACCCTCGTCATCGACAAGGACGTCTCCGGCGCCGGCCACCGGGTCCACCTGCTTGCCATCGGCAACTACGGGGACCACCGGGAAATCGGCTTCGGCTGGGCCGCGGGCACCGACTCCTTCCCCGAGTTCGGGCTCCCCAAGCTCCTCCCCACGAAGACCCTCGCCATCCACACCGCCTACGAATCGGCAGGCGACACCTTCGTCACCGGGGTGGTCTTCCGGGACGCCAACGGAAACCGCCGTTACGACAGGGGCGAGGGGATCGGCGGCGCCACCGTGGACGTGGCCGGCGAGGGGTCCGCGGTCTCCATGGCCAACGGCGGGTACTCCGTCGAGGTGGGGGCCGGCACCCACCTCGTGACCTGCTCGGGGGGCGACTTCGCGGGCTCCTCCCAGGCCCTCGTGACGGTCGGGGCCGACAACGTCGAGGTGGACTTCCACTCCGGGCGCGCCGCCGGCGAGGTGGACTTCGCCTGGCGTGGAGGAATCGGCGCTGGCCCGACGGTGACCGCGACGGCCACGCCCTCCTCCGGCGTCTCCCCCCTGGCGGTGGACTTCGCCGCCTCCGGGATCGGGACCGGTGTCTACCTGTGGGACTTCTCCAACGGGGCCGACGACGAGGGCGCGGAGACCTCGCTCCTCTTCGGCGAGCCGGGGCTCTACCCCGTGATCGCGACCGGCATCGACTCCTCCGGCTCCGGCCGCGCCCTCGCCCTGGTGTCCGTCGAGTCCCCCGGCTTCCCCGGCGAGGGGCTGACGGCCCCCGCCGACGGCTCCCTGCACATCGTCAAGGGGGCGCTCAAGCGGGTCATCAAGGTCGCGGGCAAGGACCAGGCGAAGCTCTCCGCCACCCTCGAGGTCCCCGCCGGCTTCCTCCCCGCGGGGCAGGAGGTGGAGGTCTGCGTCGCCGGCGCGCTCCGGACCTTCACCCTGGACGCGAAGGGGAAGGCGGCCCTCCCCGACGGGAGCAAGCTCTCCCTCAAGGCGAAGTGGCCGAAGGACGGGTCCGGCGCACCCGCGGGCACCATCGCGAAGGTGGCGGCGACCCTCAAGGGGGACCTCGCCGTCCCCCTGGAGGCCGCCGGCCTCCGCGACCGCACCGAGACCCGGTCCCTCTCCGGGGTCCCCGCCGCGGTCCACTTCGCCGGCCACCCCTGGACCGCCGGGGGCACCCTGACGACCACAGCCGTCGAGGGAAAGACCGGCAAGGGCACCCTGGCGGCGGAGTAGGGGCGGGGAGAGGCGGGGAAAGGCAGGGACGTTCCTAACTAGGTAACTAACTCGGGGGAGCGGGATCCCGAGTCCCACCGAAGCGTTACCTCCCCCGAGTTAGTTACTTTGTTAGGAACGTCCCTGCCTTTCCGCCATGCGTATATACTGGAGGACTTCTCGCACCTTCCCGGGAGACCCCCCCCCATGCGCCTGCGCCCCCTTCGTTTCGCCGCGGCGGCCCTCGCCCTCCTCGCAGGGGCCGGAACGCTGCGGGCCGACGAGACCTCCTCCAGGATCGACGAGGCCGAGGATCTCGCCCTCCGCGAGGAATCCCGGGCCAAGTACGAGGAGGCCCTCGCCGGCTTCGAGAAGGCCTTCGACCTCGCGGTCAAGGACGCAGCCACGACGGAGGACGCCCCCCGCGCCGCCCGATCCCGGGCCCGGGCCGAGGCCTACCTCACGAAGATCGACGCCCTCTCGGGGAAGACCTCGGGCCACCGCCGCGCCGACGAGTTCCTCCGGGGGTTCAAGGCCGAGGAGCTCGGCCCCGTGCTCAAGGGCTGGGTGGACTGGGAGCGGGTGCGCTTCCTCCGCCAGGCCGGCGAGGTGGACGCATCCCGGGAGCTCCTCGGCTCCCTCGGCTTCGTCACGAAGTGGTGGATCGTCGGCCCCTTCGACAACGAGCGCGGCCAGGGCTTCTCCAAGGTCCAGGGCCCCCTCGACGACGAGGGCATCACCGTGGACCTCTCCGCGACCTTCCAGGGCAAGGAGCGCCGCGTCGGGTGGCGGGCCGTCCCCGCCGTCCACCCCTACGGGTGGATCGACCTCGACACGATGCTGCGCCCCGCGGACCAGTGCCTCGCCTACGCCGTCACCTGGCTGCGCTTCGACGAGCCCGCCGACGTCGCCCTCCGGTTCGGCTCCGACGAGGCCATCGTCGCCTGGGTCAACGGCACGAAGGTGCTGGAGCGGGACGTCATCCGCAACGGCGGCTTCGACCAGGACGTCGTCGGCGTCTCCATGGCGAAGGGCTGGAACCGCATCCTCGTGAAGGTCTGCGACAACACCGGCCCCTGGGGCTTCCGCATGCGGGTCACGGGGAAGGACGGCACGCCCGTGGCGGACCTCGCCGTGCCCGGCTCCGAGGAGGAGGTCCAGGCCGCCGCCGCCGCCACCGCCGACGGCCCCGAGGCCGCCCGCGTCGAGGCCTCCCGCGGGGCCCTCGACGCCCTCGAGCCCGCCGCCCCGAAGGGGGCCACCGCCGAGGAGGGCTCCGAGGACGCCCGGGCCTACTTCTGGCTCGGCCTCCTCCACCGCGCGCGCCAGTACGACGACCAGAAGAAGGACCTGACGGACCGCAAGTACCTCGAGCGGGCCGCGAAGCTCCGCCCCGACGACCCCGTCTACCGCTTCCACGCCGCCGAGTCCGCCACCCGCCCCATCGAGATGGCCGTCGAGAAGGAGGAGAACCAGCAGCGCCGCGGCCGCGAGAAGGCCGTGGAGCTCGATCCCGAGTACGCCGAGGCCTACTACGCCCTGGCCGGCTACTACACCTTCTCCCTCCCCAACCTGCCCCGCGCCGAGGAGATGGTCCGCCGCGCCCTGGCCATCAACGACTCCTTCCTCGAGGCCCACCTCCTCCTGGCCGACGTGCTCCGCCGCCGCGGCTTCGCCACGGAGGCCGACCTCGAGATGCGCGCCCTCCTCGCCCGCCCGGAGTTCGCAGGCCGCACGGCGCTCCTGCGGGAGAAGGCCGACGCCGGCGACGAGGCGGGCCTCATGGCCGCCGCCGCCGACGCCTGCCGGAAGGCCCTGGACATCGACCGGGAGGACGGCGCCAGCCGCGCCCGCCTCGCCCGTATCCTCCAGAGGGAGGGGCTCGCCGACGACGCCGTCGGGGTCTTCGACGAGCGCATCCGCCTCAACCCCTTCGACCTCGACGCCCACCGGCGCAAGGCCTTCTTCCTCGAGGGCCTCGCCCGCCTCCCCGAGTCCGCCGCCGCCGCCGCCGCGGGCCTCGAACTCGCCCCCGAGGACGAGTACCTCCTCGACCTCGAGGGCCGCGTCCTCCACCGCCTCGGGAGGAGGGAGGACGCCGTCGCCCGCTGGAAGGAGGCCCTCCGGGTCAACCCGAAGAACGCCGTCCTCAAGCGGTACCTCGAATGGCTCGACCCCTCCATGAAGCCCTTCGAGCTGCCCTACGTGGAGGACGCCAACGGGCTCCTCGCCTCCGTGCGCGGGAGGGAGAAGGAGAACCCGGAGAACGACCCCAGCGTCGTCGTCCTCGACAAGGGCGTCGTCCGCGTCAACACCGACGGGACCTACTCGACCTTCACCCAGAAGATCGTGAAGATCCTCAACAACCAGGGCGTCAAGCAGAACGTCTTCTACTCCGCCGGGGGCTTCTTCTCCGCGGAGCAGTCCTTCGAGTGGCGCACGGCCCGCGTCTGGCGGGCCGACGGCTCCGTGGAGGAGGCCCAGGTCCAGGCCGGCGCCCCCTACGTCCGCTGGCCCCAGCTCCAGCCCGGCGACGCCATCGAGGTGCAGCACCGCGTGGACCAGCTCGCCCAGACCTTCTTCGGCGACTACTACGGCGACCACTGGATGTTCGTCGATCGCGTTCCCATCGTGCGCAGCGAGTGGACCGTCATCTCCCCCGTGGAGAAGGAGCTCGCGGTCCACGTGAAGAACATGCCCGGCGACTCCGGGACCCCCGCCGTCTCGAAGACCGAGGACGGGAAGTTCACGGTCCGGACGTGGTCCCTGAAGGACGTCCCGAAGATCCGCCTCGAGCCGGGCATGCCCCACCCCGGCGAGACCCGGCCCGTGGTGGAGGTCTCCTCCTACCACGACTGGAACCAGTTCGCCACCTGGTGGTGGAACCTCATCAAGAAGCAGTTCGTCGTGGACGACGGGATGCGGGAGAAGGTGGCCGAGCTCGTGAAGGGGAAGGAGACCCGGCTCGAGAAGGTCCGGGCCATCTACGACTTCGTGGTCACCGACATCCAGTACCAGGCCTGGGAGTTCGGCGTCCACGGCTACAAGCCCTATTCCGCCACCGCGATCTTCAACCGCAAGTGGGGCGACTGCAAGGACAAGGCCATCCTCATCCGCACCCTGCTCGCGGAGGTCGGCATCGAGGCCTTCCCGGTCCTCATCTACGCCACCGAGGGCCGCAGCGAGGAGGACATGACGCTGCCGCAGGTGGGCAAGTTCAACCACTGCATCGCCTGGGTGCCCGACTCCGACGGGAAGGGCACGCCGATGTTCCTCGACGGCACCGCCCAGTACAACTCCCTCCACTCGGTTCCCGCCATGGACCGCGGCGCCCGGGTCCTCATCGTCCGGCCCGAGGGCGGCGAGATCGTCCAGATCCCCTGGAACACCCCCGAGGAGTACCTCTTCGGGCAGGACTACGCCGTGGACCTCGACGCCTCCGGTGCGGCCACCCTCGAGGGGACGGCGCGCTTCACCGGGGACTTCTCCGTCTTCGCGCGCAGCTTCTTCTCCGTCGAGGGGAAGCGGCCCCTGGCCCTCCAGCAGCTCCTCGGCCCCGCCTTCGGCAAGAACGAGATCGTGGCCTCGACGTTCCCCGACCTCGCCGACATCGGATCGCCGGAGGTGAAGATCGGCCTCACCCTCAAGGTGGCCCGGCTCGGGCAGGTGGAGGGGGGGAAGATGTCCATCCCCGTGAAGTTCATCCAGTTCCCCCTCCTCCAGCAGCTCGCCGGCATCTCGTCCATCGAGAAGCGGGAGCACGACCTCGTGCTGATGAACCCGCTCGCCCTCACGACCCGCGCCGTGGTCCGGATCCCCGAGGGCTGGAAGGTCTCCTCCCTGCCCGGCGACCGCGACGTGGACACCCCCTTCGGCCGCTTCTCCGTGAAGGCGAGGGAGGAGGACGGCGCCGTCGTCTTCGAGAGGAACGTCGCCTTCAAGACCCACCGCCTCGGCACCGGGGAGTACCCGGCATTCCGGGACATGGTGGCGAAGGCCAACAACTCCCTCACGGAGAAGATCGTCCTCGAGCGCGTCGCCGCCGAGGGCGCCGCGCCGGCGGAGGGCGGGGGCAAGTAGCCCCCGGGGGCGCACCGGAACGAAACGGATCGCAGGGGACCCAAGGGAAGAGGTACCTACCATGATTCGCTGCACCCCGCTCCTCGCCGTCGTACTGGCCATGGCCGGCGCCGTCCCGGCCGCCGCCTCCGACGCGGAACTGGTGACCGGGCCGCCGGGCTTCGCCGCCGGCGACGCCGACGCCGCCCTCGCGGCCCTCGTCGGCGTGGTCGAGAGGGACTCCCGGGGCCCCCTCGGCCAGGCCGCCCTCATCGCCGCCCGCCCCCTCTGGGACGCGGCCCGCGACCCCGCCCCCGCCGTGGCCCGCCTCGAGGCGCTGCTGGCCCGCGGGGGCCTCCAGGGGGACACGGACGAGACCGTGCGCCGCACCCTCGGGGACCGCTACCTCGCCTCCGGCGACGCGGCGAAGCGGGCCGCCGTCGGCGTGGACGCCGGCTACCTCGGCGACTTCCTCGTCTGCGGCACCTTCGGCGTCTCCGCCCGGGCCGCCGTGGACGTCCCCTACCCGCCGGAGGCCTCCATCGATCTCGAGAAGGAGATGGCCGGACGCCGCGGCCCCGTCCGCTGGAAGCCCTACCGCAACCTCGGCATCGGGGAGATCATCGAGCCCCACCAGTACCTCCGCCCCACGGACGGCGTCGCCTACGCACTGGCCCAGGTCCGCTCCGCCGCCGGCGGGCCCGCGGTCATCAAGGTGACCTGCTGGGGCGCCCACAGGGTGTGGCTCAACGGGGCCGAGATCCTCCACCGCGACGGGCTCCGGGAGACCCACGCCCGGACCGCGTGGATCCCCGTCACACTGGCTGCGGGCTGGAACCGCGTCCTCGTGAAGATCGCCGGCTCCGACGGCTTCGCCCTCAAGGTCTGCGATCCCGCCACGGGCCTCCCGTTCCGGGGGCTGGAGGTCGAGAAGGGGCTGGTCCTCCACCCCGCGGCCCCCGCCGCCCCGCCCCCGGCCTCCGTCGCCTACCGCTCCAACCTCGACGCCCTCCTCGCCGGGGAGCCCGCCACCCCCTCCGACCGCGTGGTCCGGGCCATGGTGGCCGGCTCCTACGACCTCCCCTGGGTCCGGTGGACCGACCTCGAGCGCGCGGCGAAGGACGCCCCGAAGGACCCGGGCATCCTCTTCCGCTTCGCGGAGTACGTCGAGGAGTTCCGCGAGATGCCCGAGCCCCGCTGGAGGAAGAACCGCGCCCGCTCCCTCTACGAGGACGTGCTCGAACTCTCCCCGGGCCACGTGCCCGCCGTGCTCGCCCTCGCGGACATGCTCAACGGCGAGGATCGCACGGAGGAGGCCCTGGCCGGCATCAAGGCCCTCCCCGCCGCCGACGGCCCCGTGGACGCCGCCGCCGCCGCGACCCGGGCCGCCATGGAGCGGAGCCGCTCCCTCTTCCCCGGCCTCGACCCGCTCCTCGAGGGGAATCCCGGCTTCGCCGAGGGCTGGTGGACGCGGGTCCGCTTCTGCCAGGACCGCGGCTGGCCCAAGGAGGCGGAGGAGGCGGCGCGCCGGACCCTGGAGGCGAATCCCCGCCACGCCGGCGCCCTCAACTACATGCTCCGCCTCGCCGACGGCTACGGCGACGCCGCCGCCTCGGAGAAGGCCTGCCGCGCCGTCCTCGCCGCGGACCGCGGGAACTCCCGGGTCGCGCGGCGCCTCGCCGACATCCTCCGCGATCGCGGCGACGCCGACGGCTGCAGGAAGGTCCTCGAGGAGGTCGTGGCGACCTGGCCCTCGGACTTCGACTCCCGCGAGGAGCTGGCGAAGGTCCACGCAGCGGCGAAGCGGTTCGACGAGGCGCTGGCCGTCTGGAGGGAGCTCGAGTCGCTCTCCCCCCTCGAGGAGTCCTACCCGCGGGAGATCGGCGCCCTGCTCCGCCTCCGCGGGGACGACGAGGGGGCGAAGGCGGCGTGGCGCCGCTCCCTGGCCCTGGACGGCGGGCAGGCGACGCTGCGCCGCGAACTGGAGAGGCTCGACGGCGGCGGTTTCGACTTCGCGGCCCCCTTCCGGGTGGACGGCGTCGCCATGGCCCGGGAGGCCGGCGGCCAGGAGAAGTACCCCAAGGCGGTCTCCGTCCACGTGGTGGACATGCAGGTGATCCGGGTGAACGAGGACGGCTCCTGGTCCTCCATCACCCACGACGTGCACAAGATCCTCAACGAGAAGGGCCGCGAGAAGTACTCCGAGACCTTCGTGCCCGGGGAGGTGCTGGAGGTGCGCGCCATCTCCCCCGAGGGCGAGGTGTTCCTGCCCATCGGCGCCCGGGGAAACTCCTTCACGCTGGAGGGCCTGCAGGGCGGGTGGATCGTCGAGACCCGCCACCTCTCCGACGGGCGCCGCGCGGAGACGGGCTTCGACGGCGGCGGCTGGTACTTCCAGGACCCCGGCTTCGAGCGGGGCGAGGACCCGGACCCCGTCGTCCTCTCCCGGCTCGTCGTGGACATGCCCGCGGGCATGGAGGTGCCCCTGCTCCTGCGGAACTACGGGCCGGCTCCGGCGCCGAAGGTGGAGAACGGGCGCAAGGTCTACGTCTTCGAGAAGAAGGACCAGGACCGCGTCGAATCGGAGCCGGCCATGCCCGGCGCCGCGGAGATCTGCCCCTCCGCCCACTTCTACCAGCCCGGCTCCTGGGAGGCCGTGAACCTCGAGGCCCTCGACTTCCTCCCCCGGCTCTCCTCCTCCCCGCTGCTGGAGGCGAAGGCGCGGGAGGCGACGGCGGGCGTGGAGGGCGACGTGGCCCGCGCCCGGGCGCTCTACGACTTCGTCAACCGGGAGATCGTGGGCAACGCCGGGGGCTGGGGGCCCACGGGCACCCTCCTCGAGAGGAGCGGCAACCGGTTCATGCTCTTCGGATCCCTCCTGACCGCCGCGAAGGTGCCCTTCGACATCGTGCGCGTCTCCACGGGGCCCGAGGAGGACAAGACCTGGGAGATCGTCTCCGACGAGCTCTTCCCCGACCTCGGCCTCGTCGTGCGCGGACCCGACGGCGCCACCATGGAGGACGACGCCTTCGTCTTCCCCTTCGCCCGCCACACACCCTTCGGCCGCGTCCCCGAGAGGGACCGGGGCCGCAAGGCGATGATCCCCGGCCCCCGCGGCCCGGTCCTCTTCCTCATGCCCACGGGGGACGACTCGGACATCGAGTCCCGCGTCTCCGTGGCGGCGGTCCTCGGCGCCGCGCCCGCGGACACGACCTTCACCCTCGACTACACGGACCCCGGCGACGGGTGGTTCGGCACCAAGGAGCGCATCAAGGACATGAACGAGGACGACCGGCGGAAGGACACCGCGCGCACCGTGGAGCGGTTCCTGCCGACGACGACGCTGCGCGACTACTCCTACCCCGGGCTCGAGGACGCCGGGGCCCCCTTCCGTCTCCGGGCCGACGGGGGGCTCCCCCAGGCCCTCCGCGACGAGGGCGGGAGCATGGTCCTTCCCCTCGGCATCGACCCCTTCGAGGCCTCGGGCCGCTACGTCGAGCGGCCCGAGAGGTCCTGGCCCTTCCTCGCCCAGGGTTCGGTCACGCGCCGGGACTCCGTCTCCTGGGACCTCGCGGGCCGCTGGACCGTGGCCTCGCTGCCACGCGGCCATACCGCCGTGTCGAAGATCGGGACCTACTCGCTCACCGTGGCGCTGGAGGAGGGCCGGGTGCTCGTGGAGCGCCGCGTCCGCTTCGCCCCCTGCCGCTACAGCCCCGACGAGTACCGCGAGTTCGTGGCCTGGTGCCGCGCCATCGACACCGCCGAGGAGCAGCGCATCGTCCTCGCCCCGAAGCAGTGAGCGAGGGGGGGAGGCAGGGACGTTCCTAACCAAGTAACTAACTCGGCGGGTGCCCCCCCATCGGCATGGCGAAGTACCCTCGCCCGCCGAGTTAGTTACTTAGTTAGGAACGTCCCCGCCTTTTACGCTTTGGATTCCGCATTCCCGCAACCTTCGGAGAATTTCCCCATGGCGCAGAGCAGGGCCGGCGTCTTCTTCGGCATCGTGGTCGTCGCCGCCGCCGCCGGTCTCGGCTGGCTGGCCCTGGCGCGCAAGGGGGCGGAGCCGGCGGCCAACCCGGCCCCCGTCGTGGGACCCGTTCCGGACGCCGGCACCCTCCCGAAGAAGCCCTCCCCGCACAGGGAGCGGCCGACGCTCCCCCCGGACGCCCCCGTCCCCGCCACGAAGCAGGGCTGCGAGGGCTTCCTCGCGGCGATGGCCGCCGTCCCCTCCCCGCCGCCGGGGGGCGGCCTCGTCTTCCTCTTTCCGGAGGTCCGCGCCGCGGCCATGGACGCATGGAACGCACTGGACTCCGCCGCCGCCGAGCCCGCGGTGCTGGCCGCCCTCGGCGGGGACGGCGACGCCACGGAGTGGAGCGAGGACCGTCTCCACGCCGCGGGCATCCGCCTCCGCGCGGGGAAGCCCGACGGGGCGGCGACGCTGGCGGAATTCCTCAAGACCGGCGCCGAGATGGTGGACGCCGACGGCCTCCCCGACGCCGCCCGGTCCGCCTCCTGGCTCCCCCCCGGGGAGGGCGGCAACTTCGTCCGCCGCCTGCTCGCCGAACCCGCCGACGGCTTCGACGAGGAGCACCTCGAGGAGATCCTGCGCACCGCCGCCGTGCTCGGCAACGGCGCCTCCCCCGCGGACCTGAAGAGGTTCCTCGACGCCGAGGACGGGACCTGGGAGCTCGGGGTCGTCGGGGCCGCCGCCGGCGCCCTCATGCGGCTCGGCGACGACTCCGGCGGGAAGGTCATCGACGCCCTCGCCGCCGAGGACTGGTTCGACGCCGAGGAGGCCGCCCGCGGCCTCGGAGCACGGGGGAACGTCTCCGTCCTCCCCTGGCTGACGCGCATGCTCACCTGCGATCAGGAGTGGACCCGGGCCGCGGCGGCGAGGGCCATGGGCGTGGTCGGGGACCGATCCTCCGTCCCGGCCCTGGTGAAGGCTCTGGCCGATCCCGACGGGGACGTGCAGGCGGAGGCGGCCATCGCGCTGCTGCGCGTCGGCGATCGCACGGGGATCGACCGGGCGCGGAAGGCGCTCTCCGACATGGATCCGGAGATCCGGACGGCGGCATGGCGCGCCGTCTTCGAGTCCTCCGACGAGGGCTCCCGAGAGGCGGCGACGGCCCTCCTCGGCGTCGGATGCCCCAACCCGAAGGACCCGAAGCGCGGTCCCGAGGCGCAGTGCCGCGTCTGGGCGGCGGCGCTGCTCCTGCGGCTCGGCGTCAGGTAGTTCCGCGCCTCCGCGCCTAGTCCCGCGTCCTCGTGGAGATGGCGACCTTGAACCGGCGCGTCCGGCCGGACCCCCCGTACCAGACGTCCACGAGGATCCGCAGCTTCACCTTCACCCGCGTCTCCCCGCGGGTGAGCTTCGCCTTGAATTCCGAGGACACGGGGGTGACGGTCCACTCCCCCCCGTAGGAGTCCACGAGGGTCTGCTCGAGGCCGGAGGCGAAGGCGTCCTCCGAGTCCCCGTCCAGGGTCCCGGCGGCGGAGGTCCCCTTCTTCCCCACGGGCGCCATGGTCCCCGTGAGGACGAGGCCGTCGGGGTCCTCGACGGAGAAGGAGGTCTCGTCGGGGAAGGACGCCGCGAGGGTCGTGAAGCCGCCCCCCCGGCTCCCGCCCCCGGAGACGACGAGCCTCCCCTCCGTGAACCAGTCGGTGCCCGCGAAGCCCGCGAGGGCCGACGCGAGGGGGAGGAGAAGGGCCAGGGCGAATCCGGCGGCGACCCGGCGCGGCAGGGCGGTGGGGCGCATGGAGGCCTCCTTTGGCGGCTCGTGCCCCCGAGACTACGCTTTCCGGCCCCGGGATCCACGGGGAGATCGCTACTCGTCGGGGGTGCGCGTGGAGTAGCTCTCCCTGGCGCGCGAGGTCTTCCCGGACAGGGTCCTGACGGCCGTCACGGAGAGTTTCACCTTCACGGAGAGGCGCGCGCCCCCCTTCGAGAACTTCGCCTTCACGGTGCCCGTGCCGGAGACGGCGGTCCACTCCTCGCCCGTCGCCGACTCGATTTCCTGCTCCATGATCACCACGAGGTCCGCGAGGGAGGAGGCATCCAGCACCCCCTTCGCCGCGGTCCCCTTCGTCCCCACGGGGGTCAGCGGCCCCGTGAGGGCGAGCCCGTCGGGGGTCTCGATGGAGAAGGCGGCGCCGTCGATGAACTCGACCTGGAGGGCCGCCGGCCCCGAGACGCGGTGCCCCGCCAGGTTCCGGGTGAACTTCCCCTCCGTGGTCCAGGAGCCGCCGGAGAAGTCCGCGAGGGCTCCCGCGAGGGGGAGAATCAGGGCGAGGGCGAAGGAAGCGAGGGCGGTGCGCGCGGGGAAGGAGGGAAGGGGCACGGGAGCGCTCCTTTCGGGGCCGGAACCCAGAGGGTAAGGGAGGAACGGAGGGGGGTCAAGGTGCGGGACGAGGAGACGGCTCCCCCCCCTCCCCTACAGCTCTCCCCGCCTCGCCCTCAGCTCCCTCAGCCGGTCGTGGAGCCTCCGGGCGCGGTCCCAGCGGCTGCGCTCCTCGAGGTAGAGGGCCGCCTCCTCCATCATGGGCTCGTTGCGCCGTAGGAACCGGTCGGGGACGGCGTCCAGGGTCTCCAGGGCCTTCAAGTGATCCTCGGCGTCGCGGAAGGCCACGTGGAGGAGGAACCGGGCCTCCTCGCGGCGATCCCCCTCGGCGGCCTCCACGGCGGCGCGGAACAGGGGGGCCGCCTCCGCGGGGCGCCCCGCGTCGAGGTGGGCGAGCCCGAGGGTCACCAGCACTCCCGGGTCCCCGGCGCGGGCCGCCAGCGCCCGCCGCAGGGGCTCCAGGGCCTCGGCGGCGTTCCCCTCCTCGAGGAGGAGGCGGCCGAGGGCGTGGGCGGCCTCCCCGCAGGCGGGGTCGAGATCGAGGAGGCGCCGGTACTCCCTTTCGGCCTCCTCCGGACGGTCCGTGCGCTCGAGGAACTCCCCGAGGAGGAGGCCGGCCCGCACCTCGTCCCCGGCCCGATCCGCGTACTCCCGCAGGGGGGCCGCGCAGTCGCCGTCGGCCCCGGACTCGTGGAGGGCCACGGCGTGGTTGTAGGCGGCCGCATCGAGGTCCGGGTCCAGGGCGCGGGCGGCCTCGAACTCCGCCACGGATTCCGCCGAGCGACCCTCGCCGATGAGGAGGAGGCCGCGGAGGTTGAAAGCCGCGGCGCGGTCGATGGCGCGCCCCTCCCGCCGCCACCAGCGGAGGAACCGCCGGGCCCCGCGCGGGGCGGCGGAGCCGTCCCCGCCGGCGGCGATGCGGCGGGCCAGGACGCCGAGGGGGCGGGACATCCCCGGCCGGCGGAGGCGCAGGAGGGCGAGGCAGGTGACGAGGCGGCGCTTCTCCTCGAGGAGGCGGAGGAGGCGCAGGGGTCCCTCGGGCAGGGCCTCGAGATGGGGCGAGCCGTCGGTCATGGCGAAGGAGCGGGTGTGGAGGAAGAAGATCTCCCGCGTCCGCCGGGCCAGGAGCTCCGGCGTCACGGCCACCTCGCCCCCGTCCCGGAGGAATTCGAGGAGGAGGGACGCCGACCGCAGCGCGCGGCCGCGCCGGGTGAGGGAGCCCGCGTCGTCGGCGGAGGCCAGCAGGGCGGCCGCGGCGGCGGCCCGCCCGTGGACGAGGAGGAGGAGGGCCGCCTCCTCCCGGGGAGGAAGGAGCGCTCCCGGCTGGAGGGAGCGGGCGCGCCTCTCGAGGCGGAGGCGGGGGAAGAGCATGTAGCGGGCCCCGAGAATCCGCTCCAGGTCCTGCTCCGCCCGCGGGAAGAGCGGGTGGAGGGGGTTCCCGACGGCGGGCAGGAGGGTCCCGACGAGGAGGCTGCGCACGCCGAGGATGGCGGCGATGGACGCGTCGTCGGCCCCGGCGGCCTCGGCGGCGAGGGGGGCGTCCTCCGTCGGGAAGGAGGGCGCGAGGAGGGCGCGCTCGAGGCGGGGCAGCGGGCGGCGGCGGCCGGCGGAGACGCCGGCCCAGGCGTCGGCGGAGCCGAGGCCGAAGCCGCGGTGGGTGGAGAGCCGGAGGCAGGCGCGGGCCCAGGTCGCCATGACCACCGGGACCGGGGGACCGGCGCCCGCCATGGAGGCGAGGGCGGCCCGGGCCACGTCGGGGTGGCCCCTGTCGAGCAGTTCGAGGGCCGAGCGGAGCCTCCTGCCCTTCCCGCCCCGGAGCCCGGCGCGGGCCGCCACCCGGCGCCGTCCGAAGGCGTCCGTCAGGCGGCGGCCGAGGACGCGGAGCCCGAGGTAGAGGAGCGCCGCGGCGAGGGTCCCCGCGACGGGCTCGAGCCCCGCCGCGTCGGCGCCGAGGAGCCCCCCCGCCAGGCAACCGCCCAGCGCCGCCCCGTGCAGGATCAGCCGACCCATCCATGCAGGGTACCGCCGCCATACCGAACCCGACCCAGATTGGCGGCGAAACGGGTGGTGACCGGCCCGGCGGGATTCTCCCGTTTCGCCGCCAATCCGGGTCGGGTTCGGTATGGCGGCGCGGCATGGCGGCGGGCTACTCCTGGCCCTCGAACTGGTCGCGGAGGGCGTGGATGACGGCGGGGTCGGCGAGGGTGGTGGTGTCGCCGAGGGCGCGGCCCTCCGCGATGTCCCGGAGGAGGCGGCGCATGATCTTCCCGCTGCGGGTCTTGGGGAGGTCCGCGGCGATGTGGACGTCGTCGGGGCGGGCGATGGCGCCGATCTTCTCCGTCACGAACTGGCGCAGCTCCTCCCGCGCCTCGTGGGCGGGGCCGAGGTCGGCCCCCGTGCGGAGCGACACGAAGGCGACGATGGCCTGCCCCTTGAGGGGGTCGGGCCGCCCCACCACGGCGGCCTCGGCCACGGCGGGATGCTCCACCAGCGCGCTCTCCACCTCGGCGGTGCCGATGCGGTGGCCCGCCACGTTCAGGACGTCGTCCACGCGGCCGAGGAGCCAGAGGTAGCCCTCCTCGTCCCGCCGTGCTCCGTCGCCGGTGACGTAGACGTCCCCGCCCCAGCGCCCGAAGTAGGTCTTGCGGTACCGCTCCTCGTCGCCCCAGATGCCGCGCAGCATGGAGGGCCACGGCTTCCGGGAGACGAGGTAGCCGCCGCCGACGTCCACGGTCCGCCCCTCCTCGTCCACGATCTCCATCTCGTACCCCGGCAGGGGGAAGGTCGCCGACCCGGGCCTCGTCGTCGTCAGGCCGGGCAGGGGGGAGACGACGATGGCCCCGGTCTCCGTCTGCCACCAGGTGTCCACCACGGGGACGCGGCCGCGGCCGATGTGCTCGCGGTACCAGACCCAGGCCTCGGGGTTGATGGGCTCCCCCACGGTCCCGAGGAGCCGGAGGGCCGAGAGGTCCCGCTTCGCGGGCCACTCCGCCCCCCACTTCATGAAGGCACGGATGGCCGTGGGCGCGGTGTAGAGGATCGTCACCCCGTGCTTCTCGCAGAGGTCCCAGAACCGCCCCCGGTCGGGCCAGTCCGGCGCCCCCTCGTACATGACCACCGTCGCGCCGAGCGCGAGGGGCCCGTACACGACGTAGGAGTGGCCCGTGATCCAGCCCACGTCGGCGGTGCACCAGAAGACGTCGTCGTCCCGGAGGTCGAAGACCGCCCGCGCCGTGGACGCCACGCCGGTCATGTAGCCGCCCGTGGTGTGGACGATCCCCTTCGGCTTCCCCGTGGTGCCCGAGGTGTAGAGGAGGAACAGCACATGCTCCGCGTCGAAGGCCTCGCACTCCCCGTCGGGGGCCGCCTCCTGCATCAGGCGGTGCCACCAGTGGTCTCGCCCCTCCTTCACGTGGATCTCCGCGCCCGTGCGGCGCACGATGACCACGTGCTCCACCGTCGTGCCCCCGTCGAGGGCCGCGTCGGCGTTGGCCTTGAGCGGCACGAGGGCCCCCCGCCGCCACCCGGCGTCGGCGGTGACGAGCACCTTCGCGCCGGCGTCGTTGATGCGGTCCCGGAGGCTCTCGGCGCTGAAGCCGCCGAAGACCACGCTGTGGGCCGCCCCGATGCGCGCGCAGGCCAGCATCGCCACCGCCGCCTCGGGCACCATGGGGAGGTAGATGCAGACCCGGTCCCCCTTCGCCACGCCGAGGCCGCGGAGCGCCGTCGCGAACTTGCGCACCTCGCGGTGGAGCTCCCGGTAGGTCAGGACCCGGGTGTCCCCGGGCTCCCCCTCCCAGACGATGGCCGCCTTGTTCCCCCGTCCGTCGCGCACGTGGCGGTCCACGCAGTTCTCGCAGGCGTTGAGCCTTCCCCCGAGGAACCACTTCGCGTGGGGGGGCTTCCACTGTAGGACGCGCCGCCAGGGCTTCCGCCAGAGGAGCCGCCGCGCCTCCTTCTCCCAGTGGCGGAGGCGGGCCGCCTCCCCCTTCGGGAAGGCCGAGGCGGCGCGCACGAGGGCGTGGGCGGACCACCACTTCGGCGGGGGGTAGCGGCGGCTCTCGAGCAGCAGCGTGTCGATGGAGCCCGTCCGGTTCCCCTCGCCCGACGGGGCGCGGCGCGGCGCGGCGGCCTTCCGCTTCCTCGGCTTCGGCATGGCGTCCTCCCCCGGCGATGGCTGAAGGGGAGATGGTACAGGCAGGAATAAGGATTTTCCCCCGTGACCTGCATCACGGGCTACAATGCCCCCGTCGCGGCGTCCCGGCGGCGGACCGGGGCGGAAACGCGCCGCGCCCCCCAGCCCCTCACGGAGGTCACCGATGTCCGGATTCCGCTGTCCGCTCCTCCTCGCCGCAGCCCTCCTCGCGTCCCTGCCCCTCCCCCCCGCCGCCGCCGACGGCCTCGACGCCCTCGTCCCCCTGAACGGGACGGCGGCCGGCGAGGTCCCCGCCGGCGGGGGCTCCTCGGTCACCGGCGTCCTCCTCCCCGCGGGCACCGCCAGGGGGAGCCTCCAGCTGAAGGTCGCGAAGGGGAGCGGCCTCAGGCCCCTCCTCTCCCTCCTCTATCCCGACGGCACCCTCCGCGACCTCGACGACCTCGCCGGCCTCGGCGCCGCCGTCAAGAGCACGGCCACCTCCGTCACCGTCTCCAACCTCCCCACCCTCGCGGAGTCCGGCCTCTACCGGGCCGTCGTGCGCGGGGACGGGGACGACGACGGGACCCCCACCTCCGGCGCCTACACCCTGCGGGTGAAGGGGAAGCCCTCCAAGGGGTTCAAGGTGGCCCTGGCCACCATCGCCACGGTGGGCGAGAAGGACGACTACGTCCTCTCTGCCCCCGAAGGGGGGCTGCTGGCCCTGTCCGTGAAGGCCGTGAAGGGCTCCTTCTTCGCGCCGACCCTGCAGATCCTCACCGGATCGGGGGACGTGATCCCCCACGACGCCTACGCGAAGATCGGCAAGGGCGAGAGCATCTCCATCAAGAACCTCCCCCTGCCCTTCTTCGGCGACTACGTCCTGCGCATCGGGGCCCCGGCCATCGCCTCCACCGGCGACTACACGCTCTCCGTCAAGGTGAAGGCCTCCAAGGCCGCCCCGCCCGCCGGCGTCCCCGTGGCCGACGCCGGCGGCCTGTCCATCGTCGAGCCCGGCGCCGCGTTCACCCTCGACGGATCCGGCACCTCCGGCGCGGCCACGGTGCAGTGGGCCCGGGTGGGCGGCCCCGCGACGACCCTCTCCTCGACCTCCGCCTCCGAGCCCTCGGCCACCGCGCCCCCGGACCGCGCCACCGTCGTCTTCCAGCTCGTGGGGCGCAACGCCGCCGGGACCTCGGCCCCGGACCTCGCCGTCGTCGAGGTGGACCGCGTGCCCGTGGCCGACGCCGGGCCCTCCGTCCACCTGGACGCCCCGGCCGCCGTGGGGCTGGACGGGAGCGGCAGCTACGACCTCGACGGCGGGGACGCGCTGACCTACTCGTGGACCCAGGTCGCCGGTCCGGCCGTCACCCTCGACGACCCCGCCTCCGTCGCCCCCTCCTTCACCCCCGGCGCCGACGGCCTCTACGCCTTCGAGCTGACGGTGAACGACGGGACCGCAGGGTCGGAGCCCTCCGGCGTCGTGGTCTCCGTGGGAGGCTCCTTCCCCGCCGCCGACGCCGGCCGCAACATCCTCGTCCGGCCCCAGGACACGGTCTTCCTCTCGGGGCTCCGCTCCCGCTCCGCCTCCGGCGCGACCCCGGCGACCTTCGCCTGGACCGCCGACGCGGGGAACGGGGCCGCCGTCACCCTGGCCGGGGCCTCGGGCCCCGTGGCCTCCTTCACGGCGCCGAAGCAGGGGGCGCGTCTGCGGTTCCGCCTGGTGGTGGACGGCTCCACCGCCGCCGCCGACGAGGTCCTGGTCGTGGTCTCCTCCTCGACGCCCGTGAACGGGAGCCCCGTGGCGAAGGCCGGGTCGGCGCAGGTCGTGGGCGCATCGACGGGTTTCGTCCTCGACGGCGGCCAGAGCACCGACGACGGCGCCGTGGAGGAGCACTCCTGGATGCAGGTCGCCGGCCCCGCCACCGGCCTCCTCGACGAGGGGAGCACCGCCGCGGGGACGACGCCCGCCGGGGACTCCGTCTCCTCCTTCCTCCTCGCGGTCTACGACGGGCGCAAGTACGGGGCCCCCGACTCCGTCGTCGTCGTGGGCGGCACGCGCGACCTCCCCACGGCGGACGCCGGGGCCGACGGGTCGGGAAGCCCGGGGGCGACGGTGAACCTCTCATCGGCCCTCTCCCAGCCCGCGTCGGGGCAGACGCTCTCGTCCCGCCAGTGGACCCAGGTCTCCGGGAAGGACTGGTACGACGTCGACGCCGAGGACGCCGGGTTCGACCCGGCCTCCGCCTCCCCCGCCGTCAAGGTCCCCTCCGACGTCTCCTCGCTCACGGCCCAGCGGCAGATCCTGATGGCCCTGGTCGTGTCCGACGGCGCCGGATCCTCCGCCGCGGACTACGCGACGATCACCTTCAACAACCTGCCCACCAACGCACAACCCACCGTGGACGCGACCTCGCCCTCGCCCCTCTACCGGCCCGGCGCGACCGTGGCGCTGGACGCCGCCGCCGCGGACAACGACGGCGACGCCCTCGCCTACGCATGGACCCAGGTCTCCGGGCCGCCGGCCGGCATCACCGGCTCCGCCTCCGCCCACGCCACGGTGACGGCCCCGACGGCCACGGCGACCCTCGTCTTCCGCGTGACCGTGAACGACCTGACCGGCGCCTCCAACGCCTCGAACTCCGACGAAGTGACCATCTCCGTGAACCAGCCCCCCGTGGTGAGCGTGGTCTCCACGCCCTCCTCGGGCCCCGCCGGGACGGTGGCCACCCTCGACGGCACCGGGACCACGGACCCCGACGACGTCTCCCTCACCTACCTGTGGACGGAGATCCCCCCCGCCGTCGGGAGCCCCGTGACCCTGACCGGGGCCTCGACGGCCACGGCCTCCTTCACCCAGCCCGCCTACTCCGGTTCCGTGACCCAGAGGCGGCGGACCTTCCGCCTGACGGTGACGGACTCCATGGGAGCCTCCTTCACCGTGAACAAGACCGTCACGTTCACCCCCAACGCGCCCCCATCGCTCAACGCCATCGTGCCCGGCGGCGACCGGGTGATCTTCTACAGCAACTCCCTGGCCGCCTCGGACAAGTCGGAGACCTTCACCGCGGGGCCGACGACGGACGCCGACGGGGACTCCCTCACCTTCTCGTGGTCCGTCAAGTCGGGCCCCCTGACCTCGAGCACGCTCCTCTCCGCGACATCGGGGACGAGCATCGCCTTCGGGGCGCCGAAGCCGACCCTGTCGCAGAACAGCACCGGCGGCGTCTACGTCATCGCGGTGGTGGCGAGCGACGGGAGCGAACTCAGCCTGGAGAAGACCGTGGAGGTGGTGGTGACCTCCTCCTTCACGAGCGACATCTACCCCCTCCTCTCGGCGGGGTGCACCACGAGCGGATGCCACAACGCGGCGGGGGCGGGCGGCCTCAGCCTCAGCGGCGGGGCGTCCTCGGCCCGGGGGAACCTCCTCAACGGGAGGGTCTCGGCCAACGACTACCAGGGCTCGTCCTTCTACTCGAAGCTCCAGGACGGCTCCATGCCGAAGAACGGCTCCGCCTGGGGCGCCCACCTCTACAACCTGGTCCGCGACTGGATCGAGCCCGAGCACAACGCCACCAGCAAGCCCGGCCTCACCACCGGCGCGGAGAACAACTGATCGGCGACAGCAGAACGGTGTCAGACACCTATTGGCTGCGAAGCGTTGTATCCCGCCCGGGGCGGGAGGCAGTGCTTCGCAGCCAATAGGTGTCTGACACCGTTCTGCTGCCGTCGCTACCGCACGACCCTCGTGTTCCACGTCCGGCGCCACTCCCGCGACGCGTCGTCGTCGGGATACTCCTCCCCCGCCGGCGGCGGGTAGGCGGACATCCCCCTGAAGGGCAGCGGCTCCACGGTCGCGGGAGTCGCCGTGTAGTGGTCCATGTCCTTGCACCACCCCTCGGTCTCGAGGAGGAAGGTGCGGGTCCACCCCTCGCGGAGCGGAGGGAAGTCGGCGACGGCGAACCGCAGAGCGATCTCCTCCCCGTTGCGGAAAACGACGTACCGATCGTCGGCCTCCAGGAGGAGCGGCCGCACGTCCCCGAACCGGGTGTACTCCCCGGCCATGGCCCGGAACCCGACCATGGAGGGGACCCGCCGATCGTAGTCGTGGATCTTCGGGAGCCGCCCGTCCGGCGAGACCTCCTCGGCGAACCCGGCCCAGCGGAGATCCGCCTCCGCCGGGGGGGCCGCCGTGCGCACGATCCCGCCCTCCCCCCGGTCCACGATCAGCCGGACCCGGTCCCAGTGGATCTCGAGGTTGGTCTTCAGGCGGAAGCGCGGCTCCGCGGGGGTGACGATCCCGGTGACGTCCAGGGTCATGGTGCGCGGGGTCCCGGCGGGATAACCGGTGTCGGCGATGCCGGTGCGCCACCCCCCGGCGCCGTCGGGGAGCTCCAGCGTCGGCCACCGGGGGACGACCCCCGCCCCCGCCGCCGCGTAGAAGGTGCGCGAGTAGCCGTACTCGATCCAGCCGTCGAGGAGGAGGATGAGCCGCTCCCCCTCCCCGGCCTCGGGCACCCGCCCCGCGAAGTCGAACTCCACCCAGTGGTCCCCCTCGGTGAACCCGAGGAGGTCCCGGTGGAGGAGGAACCCGTCGGCGTAGACGCGATCGGCTCGGGAGAGGGCGTCGAGGACGTCCCGGCCCCCGTGGTCCGTCGCCCTCACCGGCAGGACCGCGTCCGCCGTGCGGTGGCTGAAGATCCGCTCCCCCGGCGGGGGGAGGCTCCCCCCGAACCGCTCGTCGGGGAAGGCCTCGGCGTCGGAGGGATGATCCACGGCCACGAGGGCGAGCCGGTCGGCGTAGACGACCTCCTCCAGGGGCTCCGTGAACCGGATCTCGTAGAAGCCGTCCCGCGGCCGCAGCTGCTCCGGCGCGATGCGCACCCGCTCCGTGGGGTCCGGCGGCCCGTAGACGCCGGGCTTCACCAGGAACCCGAGCCCTCCGCCCCCCATGGAGTCGGCGACGAAGACAAACCGCTCCCCGTCCCAGGAGAAGATCACCGGGCAGGAGGCGGCCTTCCTCTGCACCTCCTCGATGCGCACCGGCTTCGCCCCGCCGGCGGGGAGGTCGGGCTCCGCCTGGATGACCCCCTCCGTCCACCGGATGGAGACGAGATCCGCCTTCACGGCGCCGCCGAGGCCGAAGGAGAGGACCCCGGGGTCCGGCTTCCCGCCGAGGGCGACGGGGAGGCCCATCCAGCGGGTCACCCGCAGGCGCCCCGCCACCGCCTCGACCCGCGCCCCGAGGCCCCGCGGGTTGGTCCAGCCGAACTGGCGCCCGTTGGGATGGAGGACGCCGGCGAGGGTGACGTGGAGCATGAGGCGGCCGGCGTTGCCGGCGTGGGCGGCGAAGCCGACGCGGCCGCTGCGCGCCACGACGAGATCGAGATCCCCGTCCCCGTCGAAGTCGGAGAAGGCGCCGGCCCTCGCCTTCCCCCGCCCCTCCGGCAGGGGCCAGGCCGTCGCCTGGTGCATCCCCAGGGCGATGGAACCGTCGGGAAGGCGCCGCTCGACGAGGAGCCCGTCCCCGACCGCCGAGAGCCGGTCGTCGGAGCCGTCCCCGTCGGCGTCGCCGAGGGCCAGGCAGGCGCCGGAGACGAGGTCCTCCAGGATCCCGGAGAGGACGAGGGGCAGGGAGCCTCCTCCCCCGAAGGCCCCGCCGCGGAGGTTCCTCACCCACGACTCCCGGCCCACGAGATCCGGGAATCCGTCGTCGTCGATGTCCCGCAGGAGGAGCGGGGTCCAGGGCTCCGCGGGGAGGTCCGCGGGGCCGGGGGTGTGGGAGAGGTTCCCCCGCCCGTCGTTCAGGAGGAGGGAGCGGCCGGCCACGAGGTCCACGTCCCCGTCGGCGTCGAGGTCCGCGGCGAGGAGCCTTCCCGTCGAGCGCCCCTCGGGATGGTCGCGGAGTTCCGGGCTCCCGCCGGCGGCGCCGAGGACGAGGCCGCCCCCCTCCACGGCCACGTCCAGGCGGCCGTCCCCGTCGAAGTCGGCGACGGCGACGTCGCCCCCCCTCCCCCGCCGATCCGCCGGGGGAACCGGAAGCGCCGCCGGCGGGGCGAACTTCCAGCCCCCGAGGTTGCGGTGCCAGGCCGGGGCGCTCCCCCCGGCCACCAGGTCGGGCATCCCGTCCCCGTCGAGGTCGGCCACGGCGAGGGTCCCGCCGCCGTCCTCCCAGGAGGCGGAGGGGTCGGCCACGTCCACGAACCGCACCGACCCGCCCTGCGCCTCCGCCCCCGCGGGCAGCCACCGGTCGAGGTCGCGCACGCAGTTGCCGAGGGGACCCATGAAGCCGTAGGAGATCTCGCGGCCGTCCACGCGCTTGGCCTTCTCCAGTTCCTGGAACCGGACGAGGTCGGCCTTCCCCTCGTCGTCCCTGTCCAGCTGGCGGCGGTTGAGGCCGCGCTGGTAGAGGGCGGCGCCGAGGAAGGGGTTGAGTTCGAGGGCCCTGGAGAACTCCGTCTCGGCGACCTCCGACCTGCCCTGCTCCCGGGCGGCGAGGCCGAGGCGGAAGTGGGAATCGGCGTCGTCGGGGGCGAGTTCCGAGGCGCGGCGGAAGGCGGCCTCCGCCTCGGCGGTGCGGGGGGGGCTCACGCCCTGGGTGAGGAGCATCCCCAGCAGGAAGGGGGGGGCGGCCTCCTTCGGGGCGAGGTCGGCGGCGGCGCGGAGCGCCTTCTCCGCGACGGCGGGGTCCTGCTGGTTGTTGACGAGGGCGACGGCGAGGTTGAACTGGGCGGGGTAGAAGCCCGGGGAGAGCCGGACGGCCTTCCGGAACTCCTCCGTGGCGCCGCCGTAGTCGTAGCGCTCGATGAGGGCGATGCCGCGGTTCATGAACGCGAGGAGCTCGGGAGCCCGGGCCGGGTCGAAGAGGACCTCGGGAGGGGGGTTCTTCGGGGGGGGCCTGGCGGGATCCTCCTTCGAGCAGGCGGCGGCGAGCAGGATCGCGGGGAGCAGCGCGAGGCGGTGGAATCGCATGGAGGGCCCTCCGTGGAGATTGGACGCGGGGGGGGGAGGGGATGCAACAAAGGCGGGCCCCCCCGCGGGGAGATCAGCGCCCGGAGTTGGGATGGGACGGGGGGTCGAGGCCCTCCTCCAGCCACCGCCGCATGTCCCTGATCCCGAGGGAGGGCTCCCCCTCAAGAAGGTCCACCTCCTCCCCGGGATCGCTGCGCACGTTGAAGAGCCGGGTCTTCACGGGGGACCAGGACTCGTCGTCGGCGAAGCGGACGCGCCGCTCCAGCTTCCACTCCGGTCCTGCGGCGCCGCCGGAGTAGGCCACCTGGAACATCCACCGGAGCGGCTCGAGGGCGCTCTCCGGGAGATCGCGGCCGAGGGCGCGCGTCGTCGCGATGAAGGGGAGGACCGGGCCGTACTCCGCGAGGACCCGGCGCTCCGCGTCGGGCGGGGCGGTCAGGGGCCGTGCGTCGAGGCCGGTGTGGGGCGGCACCGCCAGACCGGCGGCCTCGAGGATCGTCGGGTGGAGGTCCATCAGGCTGGCCATGGCGGGCTCGACGGTACCGGCGCCGCGCCCGTCGGGCCAGCGGATCACCAGGGGGACGCGCAGGAGGGGCTCGTGCACCGAGAGCCGGTGCCCGAACTCCCCGTGCTCCCCGAGGTTGTCCCCGTGGTCCGATGTGAGGATCACGAGGGAGTCCTCCAGCAGTCCCTTCTCCTCGAGCCAGGCGAAGAGCCGGCCGGTCTCCTCGTCCAGGGTCCGGATGTCCCCGTCGTGGAGGTCCCCGAGGACCCTCGCCTCCTCCGGCGCGACCGCGACCCTCCCCAGAAACTCCCCCATGGCCATCCTCGTGTCGAAGGCCTCCATGGACGCGCGCAGGGCTGCCGGAGGCCGGGGGATGCCCAGCGCCTCCAGCGCCCCGGGAGGCGGCGCGTGGGGAAGGTGGGCGTCCAGGAAGTTCACGTACAGGAACAGGGGGCGCCCCGGGTCCCGCTCCCGGGTGAGGACCTCCTCCAGGGTGGACCGGACGAGGGCGGCGGTGCGGACCGCGGGGGGCTTCTCCTCCCCTTCGAAGGAGACGCGGAAGGTCTCGAAGCCGGCGTCGAGCCCCGTTGCCGCGGAGACGACGCCGTTGGCGGAGACGCCGACGGTCTCGTAGCCCCCCTGCCGCAGGGTGGCGGCGAGGAGCGGGAGATGGGGTCGGACCCGGTCCTCCACCTCCACCCGCAATCCGTGCCGCGAGGGGCGGAGCCCCGTGAAGAGGCTCGCGTGGGACGGGGCGGTCCAGGGGGCCGCGGCGATGCAGCCGGTGTAGCGGACGCCCTCCCGGCTGAAGGACTCGAGCCACGGGGTCGTGGGACGCCGGTAGCCGAAGGCGGAGAGGCGATCGATGCGGCAGGTGTCCCAGACGACGAGGATGATGTGGGGAGGGAGGCCGGTGCGGGGACCGGGGAGCGCCGACAGGAGGCCTCCCCCGAGACCGAGGGCCAGGAGGAGGAGGAGGACGGTCCGCCGCCGGAGGGGGAATCGGCCGGGCTTCACCACGGGGAATTGGGCGCCCGGAGGGGAGCCGGGCAGCGGGTGCGGGTCGCCAATCGGATCGGCGCCGTCGGCATGGCCTTTCACCCTCTAAGTTCTCGGGACGGAAGGTGGAGGTACGCTCCTCCCGGAGCAACCCCCGTGCCGACGCGGGCGCACGGGGTCGCGGGGCGCGATGCTGGCAAGGGGGCTTTCCGACGTAATGCGACCGTTACACCCCGGGCCGGGCCGGCGCCCCCGCTCCGCTACTCCTCGATCGTCACGCGGCCCGCGGGGACCCGCTCCACCACCCGCACGGCCCCCGACGGGAACCGCACCCGCACGCGATCCGCGGCGGCGCGATCGCCGAGGCCGAAGAGGACCCCCGGCCCCATGCCGCCGAGGTAGCCCTGGGTCGTGCGGACCTCCTCCCGCTGCGCCGTCTCCCCCGCCTCCACCGTGATGACGGCGCCGATCCCGTCCCGGTTCCCCTTCCCGCCCCGGAGCCGGACGAGCAGCGATCGCCGCTTCTCCCCCCCGTCGTTGCGCAGGAGGAGGGGCCGCGCCCCCAGCGTCGCGATGACGGCATCCGGGTCCCCGTCCCCGTCGAGGTCCGACACCGCGCAGGCCCGCCCCGTCGCGATGCGCCCGAAGGCGGTCGCCGCGGAGACGTCCTCGAACCGCCCCCCGCCGAGGTTGCGGAAGAGGAGGGGGTCCTGGGGCTGCTGCGCGTGCAGGGCCCCGCAGGTGAGCGCCAGATCGGGGAACCCGTCGAGGTCGTAGTCGAGGGGCGTCGCCGACCATCCCGTCCGGCTCCCCGTGACCCCCTCCAGCCCCGCCGGCCGCGCCCGGTCCTCCATGCGCCCGCCGCGGTTGAGGTAGAGGGTCCCGCCGCTCCCGTCGGGGATGGCGACGTCGGGCCTCCCGTCGCGATCGAAGTCGGCGATGCCGATGCCCATGGAGGAGCGCTCCTGCCCGAGGTCCGACAGCGCCATCCCCAGCAGGAACCCGGTCTCCACCCACTTCCGCTCCCCGCGCCGCTCGTAGACGAAGTTGGCCTTCGCGTCGTTGGAGACGAGGAGCTCCTGGGTCCCGTTCCCGTCGAGGTCGGAGAAGGCCACCGCCATCCCCCGCCCCTCCGTCGTCCAGAGCCCCCCCTCCAGCGTCGCGTCCCGGAAGGTCCCGTCGCCGCGGCCGAGGAGGAGCCGCGTCGGCTCCCCCCGGTACCCCATGGGGCCGGGGAAGGGGTCGGCGGGGCCCGAGGGCTTCACCGCGGGATCGTAGACCACGTAGCCGCAGACGAGGAGGTCGAGGATCCCGTCCCCGTCGGCGTCGCCCCAGGCCCCCCCGACGGAGAAGCCGCCGGTGGCGATGCCGGAACCCGCCGTCGCGTCCGTGAACCTCCCCCCGTCGTTTCGGTAGAGGCGGTCGGGCCCGAAGTTGGCCACGAAGAGATCGAGGTCCCCGTCCCCGTCGAAGTCCGCAGCCGCGGCCCCCATCCCGTAGCCCGGATCCCCGAGGCCGCTCTCCGCCGTGACGTCGGTGAACCTCCACCCCCCGTCGTTGCGGTAGAGCCGGTTCACCGGCGGCGACGGATGGCGCTCCCCCGGCGCCGCCACGGGATCCACGGCCCCCTGGAGGAAGTAGAGGTCGTCGTCCCCGTCCCCGTCGAAATCGAAGAGCGTCACCCCGCCGCCGGAGGCCTTGACGAGGTTGTCCATGGGCCCGCCGCCCCAGGTGTGGGAGAAGTCCACGCCGGTCTCCGCGGGCGGGAGTTCCACCCAGCGGACGGGAAGGGGCGGGAGGGCGCGAGGAGCGGGAACCCCGGCGAGGATGTCCTCCCCGGGACCGCGGGGACGGACCCGGTCCCCTCCGGTGTCCCGCCGGGAGGAGGGGTCGATCGACCGGTCGAGCGCCCACCGCCCCAGCAGTGCCAGGGCGGCGAGGCCGAGGATTCCGAGGAGGAGCTGGAGGGGGCGGGACACGGGAGGCCCATTCTACGCGGACGCGCCCGCCCCGCCCCCGGCGGAGCGGTGGCCCATCAGCCTGTCGCGGGTCACCGCGACAGGCTGCTAGTCCATCTTCGGGGCCGGCGGGAAGTCGACCTCGGTGTTGTTGAGGTGGTTGAAGTAGTTGGTGAAGAGGTTGAGGGAGGTGACGGCCACCACCTCCGCGAGGGCGGCGTCGTCGAGGCCGTCGCGGCGGGCGTGGGCGACGTCGGCGTCGGTGAGATCGCCGCGGGCCTGCACGATCTTCCGCGCCAGGGTCACGGCGGCCGCGGCGCGCCGATCCCTCGCCTTGCCGCGGCGGGCCTGGGAGACGTCCTCCTCCGAGAGCCCCTGCATCCTCCCGATGGCGGAGTGGGCGGCGAGGCAGTAGTCGCAGGAGTTGTCCTGGGCCACGGCCAGCGCGATCTGCTCCCGCACCGACGCCGGGAGGGAGGACTTCGACAGCGCCTCGGAGAAGGCGAGGTAGCCGCCGAGGACCGCCGGGGAAGCGGCCATGCCCTTGAAGATGTTGGGCACCCGGCCGAGCTTCCCCTGCACCGCCTCCAGCATCTCCTTCGCCGGGCCTTCGGCCCTGGCGGGATCGGCGACCTTCAGTCGGGGCATGGGGATCTCCTCGATTCCGGACGCGTGCGGGGCGACGGGGGCGGCCGGTCCTCCCGCCGTCGCGGTCCGGTGGTATTCTCGGACCTTCCATGATGGCAACACGGGCCCCCGTTCGCGCATTCCTGGCACTGCTGGCGGTGACGGCCGTCGGCTGCGTCGGGGTCAGGAGCTGTGACAACCCGGTGGCGACGCCTTCGCCCACCGAAGAGGAAGCCGTCGCCGGGACTCCGAAGGAGACTACGACGTCTCCTGATTCCGTCCCGCCTCCCCCGGTTCAAGACCCCCGGCCCTGGCTCTCTACCCCGGGCACCACCACCCTCGGCTTCGGCCTCCTTCGCGTCGCCCCCGCGCCGGGGGCCGGGAGGGCCGCCTTCCGCATCCGCTTCCGGGACCACGGCGACGGCGGCTACGCCTCCGACGCCACCAGCGCCTGCGTCATCGCCCTGCGGGCGGAGCCCTTCGCCGAGGGGCCCGCGGTCTTCGCCGACGCGTGGCTCGGCTTCGGCCTCGCCGCGGCGGAGCCCGGAGCCGGCGTCGTGGAGGCCGCCGCCGAGTTCTCCGTCGAGGGGGAGCGCACCGTGGTCGTCGCCTACGGCCCCTGGGACGGCGCCGACACGGGCCGGCCCCCCTCCAACGTCCACACCTTCACCCTCTTCGTGGAACCCCTCGACGGCGGCCGCTGGCGCTGGATCGAATCCGAGGCCGGGGAGCTGGTGACCACCAACTGGTCCCGGCGCCCCGGCGTGGAGCGGGGCGGACCCTACGCCCCGCCCGGGGGCGGGGAGCCCCTCCACGTCGAATCCCGCGTGCTCGTGCTGTACGACCCGGAGAACGCGCGCTCCGCCGACTCCCCCGCCGACGGCTACGCCGCGGAGCGCCTCGCCCTGCCGCCGGACCTCTTCTCCGTCCTCGAGAAGGTGCCCATCCGTTGGAGGTGACCCGCGCCCTCGTCCTCTCCTCCCTCGTCGCCGCCCTCGCGGCGGCCGCCGCCGGCTCCCCCGCCGCCCCCGCCGGGGATCCGCCGCCGCTGGGCCTCCCCGCCCCCTGGCACCCCGACGACAACGGGCCCACGGAGGCGCGGGTCGCCCTCGGCCGACGGCTCTTCTCCGACCCGATCCTCTCCCGGGACCGCACCGTCTCCTGCTCCACCTGCCATCCGCCGGAGAAGGCCTACGCCGACGGGAAGGCGCTGGCCGTGGGCGTCCGCGGCCAGGTGCAGAGGCGGAACGCGCCGACCCTCCTCAACGCCGCCTACGCACGCCACCTCTTCTGGGACGGGCGGGAGTCGAGCCTCGAGTCCCAGGCCGTGGTTCCCGTCCTCAACCCCACGGAGATGGACCTCACCGGGGAGGAGGCGGAGACCCGCCTCGCCGCCGACGCCGACTATCCGGCGCTCTTCGCCGCGGCCTACGGCGAGGGCCCCCCCGACCTGGAGAAGGCGCGGAAGGCGCTGGCCGTCTTCCAGCGCACCCTCGTCGCCGGCGACGCCCCCTTCGATCGCTGGTGGAACGGGGACGCGGCGGCCATGGGCGAGGAGGCGGTGCGGGGATTCCGCCTCTTCATGGGGCGGGGCCGCTGCTCCACCTGCCACCCGGTGCGGCAGTCCTACGCGCTCTTCACCGACGACGACTTCCACAACACCGGGGCCGGGGAGGGGGAGGGGTTCAAGGACCCGGGGCGCATGGCCGTCACGGGCCTCGAGGCGGACCGCGGGAAGTTCAAGACGCCGACGCTGCGCAACGTCGCGCTCACGGCCCCCTACATGCACGACGGCTCCCAGGCGACCCTCCTCGATGTCGTGGACTTCTACGACCGCGGCGGCGTCCCGGGCCCCCTCCTCGACGAGGACGTGCGCCCCCTCCTCCTGTCGCGGCGGGACCGGCTCGACCTCGTCGCCTTCCTCGAGGCGCTGACCTCCCCGGTGATCCCGCAGACCGGGGACGGGCGCGCGCTGCTCGAGCGGGGGGAGTTCCGCGGTGCGCGGGAGCGGTTCCTCCGGGACCTCGCCGCGGATCCCGAGGACGACGACGCGCTCTTCGGGCTGGCGGAGGCCTCCCTCGGGACCGGCGACGCGGAGCACCTCCTCGACGCGGGGGAGCGGCTCGCCGCGGCCCGGGAGCGGGACATCGGCCGCGAGCCGCGGGCCACGGCCTCCCTATGGCGGGGGCGGGTCTTCGCCGCCCTCGCGGGGCTCGCCGACGCCGACGGGGACTTCTCCCGGGCCGAGGCCCACCGGCTCGAGGCGGCCCTCGCCTTCGCCCGGGCCCGGGAGTTCGCCCCCTGGCTCGACGACGGGTACCTCGAGGGGGCGGCCGCGGAGGAGGCGTGCGGGCGGGGCGAGACGGCGGAGTGGATTCTCACGAGGCTGGTGGAGAAGAACCTGGAGAAGGACCCCGACGCATTCCAGGCGCGGGGGGAACTGCGGTACAGGCGGGGACTGCAGGCGGCGCGGGAGGCGGGAAACGTGGCCGACGGCGTCGCGAAGAAGTTCTTCAGCGCCGCCATCATGGACCTGGTGACCAGCCGGACCCTTTCCCCGAAGGAGCGCTGGGCCGCCGCCGGGGGCCCCACGATGCTGACCCTCGCCCGCTGCTTCCACTGGCACGGCGAACTGGAGCCGGCCGAGTCGTCCTACGTGGAGGCCGTGCGCCTCCTTGCGGACCCGCGGCCGGCGCTCACGGGGCTGGCTTCGCTCCTGTCGGGGAAGCCGAAGGAGTGGACGGGAATCCTGGAGGCGCTCCGGGCCGAACGGGCGGAGAACGCGCAGGTGCTCTGGTTCCTGGCCTTCGACCGGTACTCGCGCGGGGATCTCGACGGGGCCGAGGAGTCCTA
The DNA here is from genome assembly GCA_964370855.1 of uncultured Planctomycetota bacterium. GTDB lineage: Bacteria > Planctomycetota > JAJSAM01 > JAJSAM01 > JAKLKS01 > JAKLKS01. The sequence goes on from CAYJMF010000008.1 coordinate 59,874, forward strand.
CCTGCGTCTCGCGGGTCTCCTGCCGCGGGACTCCATGACGCGGGTGTTCCTCGGGCGCATCGTCCGGGACCGGAGCCGGAGGGAGGGGGGCGCGAGGAGACTCCTCGACGGCGCCTGGGCCCACTGGGAGACGGCGCTGCGGCTGGATCCCGGGAACGGGCAGGCCGTCGCCGACTGGGACGAGACGCTGCGGTCGTTGCCCCTCGATGGATGGGAGTCGGTGAAGGCGCTGGATTCCGGGATGCGGCGACTCCTCCTCGTCTGCGGGGACCCGGCCATGCGGATCCTCGTGCGGAACAACGTGGCCTTCCGCATCCGCGAGGCGGTCTCCTCCTTCACCTCCCGGGGGCGGGGGCGGATGCAGTACCTCGTGAAGGGGGCCGACCCCGAGGCGCTCGCCTGGATGAAGCGGTGCACGGAGGTCTACGAGGAGGCCGTGGCGGAGATGCCCCCGGAGGAGGAGCAGGCGGCCCTCCCCTTCAGGACCCGCTGGGTGCAGGCCGGCGTGCTCAACGACGCGGGGCTCATGCGCCACTACTTCGCCGAGGTGCAGGACCTCGACCTCGCGGAGCGGCTGTACCTGCGGTCCTTCCGGATCACGGAGGGGGCCTACATGGACGCCTACTTCTACAACCTCCAGTTCCTCTACGGCTTCGAGCGGCCGGGGCGGGAGGAGCGGTGGCTGAAACTCGCCTCCGTCGCGAGGGAGGCGATCCTCCGCGAGGACCCCGAGGGGGAGGACGGTTTCTCCCCCGACGAGCGCAAGCGCGCCGCCGCCGAGCGGGACTGGGAGCGCCTGCGGGATCTCCTCGGCGAGGAGCGGGCCGACGCCGCGGAGCGGGCCGACCTGCCGAGGTAGCGGGAGGGGATCAGCCTCCCCCTGCCCTCCTACTGCCCCACCGCCGCCGGCAGGTCGAGGCGCCCCTGCCCCAGGGCCCCCTCGAGGCCCGGGTTGACGGCGTCCACGGGCACCGCGGTGTCCATGAGGACCTTGCCCGCGTCGCCGGCGTTCATCCCCGGCGTCCGGGAGAGGACCATGGCGGCCCCCGCCGAGGCGAAGGGGGCGGCGAAGGAGGTCCCCGACCACTGCGCGAAACCCGCCGCCACGTGGGGACCGAGCACGTCCACCCCCGGCGCGGCGAGGCTCACCCGCGAGGAGACGTTGGAGAAGGGGGCCCGCACGCCGGCCCCGTTCACGGCCGTCACCGTGAGCACGTCGGAGAGCCCCGCCGGGAAGGTGACCCCCGTGGTCCGCCCCGCGTTCCCCGCGGCGCAGACCACCAGCGCCCCCTGCTTCCGGGCGTACTGGACGGCGTCCTGGATCACCCCCGAGGCGCGCCGCACCCCGAGGGAGAGGTTGATCACCTTCGCCCCGTGGGCCGCGGCCCAGACGATGCCCCGCGCCACCCGGAGCGAGGAGCCCCGCGCGTCGGAGTCGAGGACCCGCACCGGCAGGATCGAGGCCCCCGGCGCCACCGTGGCCACGATGCCGGCGATGAAGGTCCCGTGGCCCACGCCCTCGTCGATGGTCCCGTCACCGTCGTTGTCGACGCCGTCGGCGGCGTCCGTCGGATCGTCGTCCCCGTCGGCGAAGTCCTTCCCCGGGAGGAGCCGCCCCGCCAGCGCCGGGTGGCTCCCGGCCACGATGCCCGTGTCCACGACGGCCACGATCACGCCCTGCCCCGTGGCGACCCCCTGCGCCTGCAGCGCGCCCGTGAGGACGAAGGCCTCCTGCGTCTGCACGTCCGTGAGGGTGGCGTCGGAGGCCGTGAAGGCGACGTTGGACTGCTCCCCCTCGGGGGATTCCGACAGGAGGACCGGCTCCTCCTCGATCACGTCCTCGTCGAGCCCGAGCTCATCGAGGAAGTCCTCCGCCGAGATCCCCGCGGGCACCGTCACCTCGTACCACTCGAGGCCGAACTCCTCCCCCTCCGGGATCCCGTCCCCGTGGCGCGCCTCGAAGGCGTCCTCGGCGGCCCCCTCGCGGAGCTTGACGATCACCGTCCCGCCGAGGAGGTCGCCGTCGTCGTCGGGGACCCCGTCGTCCTCCAGGGCCTCCCGCTCCGTCGCGTCCCACGCGGGCAGGATGGTGGTCGCCTTCACCTTCACGGCCCTCGTGCCCGAGGGCACCACGACCGCCGACCAGGACCCCGTGTCCGGCAGGTCGGCGCTCCCCCGGCGCCCCGGCTCGAGGGCGACTCCCTCCACGGGGCCCGCGAGCCCCGTCAGGGTGCCGCCCGACACGGTCACCGTCAGCGTGGCCCCGCCGGGAAACACGCCGAGGTCCACCTCCATCTCCTCCCCCGGCGTGCCGGAGGCGGAGGCCCGCACCCGCCGGGTCGCCCGCACCGAGGATTCCATGCGCCAGGAGGAGCCGTTGAGGGCGTCGTCGCCGTGGTCGTCGCCGGGGGGATCGTCGTCCCCCCCCTTGGCCCTCGCCCCGGAGGGGCCGGCCCCGGGGGCGACGGAGATCTCCACGGACCACTTCCCCGATTCCGGCAGGACCCAGTTCCGGAGCCGCGCCCGCTCCTCCCGCACCCGCAGCGCCGGGCCCGGGTTCGCGACCTGCCCGTGGGGATCGCGCACCACGACGGCGAGGGGGAAGGCGGCCCGCAGGTCGAAGGAGAGGCGCAGCCCCTCCACGCCGTCGATGACGACCCTGTCCATGTCGCCGGGCAGGAGGTCGCCGAAGGCGACGTCCCCGGGGGCGATGGCGCAGTCCCCGTTCCCCGCCGAGGCGGGGAGGGCGAGGGCGGCGGCCAGAAGCGGCGCGAGGGCGGCGAGGCGGAGGCGGTTCATCGGGACTCCTCGAGAGGGGACCGCGGGTCGGGGTCCTCCGCGAGCCCGACGGCGGGCCCGAGGGGGATGAAGGCGGCGAAGGAGGCGGGATGCTCCCCCGCCTCGCGGGCGCGCGCCTGGGCGCCGGACAGGGCCTCGTCCACGGGCCGTCCGGCGACGAGACCATCGTACAACAGATTCATCAGCCGTGCGGTGGCGAGGTCGGGAACCCTCCAGAGGGAGGCCACCACGGCCCTCGCCCCGGCCCCGAGGAAGCCGCGCACGAGGCCGAGGATCTCGTCCCCCGGGGCCACGAGGGCGGAGCCGGATTCGCAGGCCGAGAGCACCACCAGCCGGGAGCGCAGCCGGAGGTCGAGCACCTCGTGGGCGGCGATCCAGCCGTCGGCGAGGCGGAGCGCGCTGGCCATGGGATTGTCCCCGCGGAAGACCCCGTGGGTGGCGAGGTGGAGGAGGGAGGCCCCCGGCGCGCCGTCGAGGAAGGCGGCGCGGGTGGCCGCCTCCCCCTCGAGGACGCGGGCCCCCCGGAGGCGGGCGGCGAGGGCGCGCACCTCCTCGCCGGCGGCGCCGCCGGGCCCGTCGGGGAGCCCCATCAGGAGGGGGGTCCCCGGCTCCGGGGCCGGCCGCGGGGCGAGGAAGGCGAGGCTCGGCACCACGCTCATGAGCCGCTCCGGGACCAGCGCCGGGAAGGGGAGGCCGTGGAGGGGGCCGTGGGGGACGACGGCGATGCGCCGCTCCGGGAGGCGGGACAGCACCGGGTCGAGGAACGCGCGGCGGGCGGCGGCGAGGGCCTCCTCCGCGTCCTCCCGGAGGCGGCGGGCGTGGCGCGCGGCGTACCCCCCGCCGAGGAAGGCCCGCTCCATCTCGTGGCGGATGCGCGCGGCGGCGGCGGCGGCGGCGGTGCGGCCCGGGAGGCCCCGCAGGACCTCCACCGTGCCCCCGCGGGCGAGGAAGGCGAGCCCCTCCTCCGCCCCGAGGAGGTAGGCCACGGCGGCCGTGCCCCCGGGGAGGGGCGGCAGCGCGTCCGCCGCCGGGGCCGCGGGGGAGGAGCGGCGGGCCGGCCGGAGGGCCCCCTCGAGGCGCCGCTCGAGGGTCCGCACCTCGCCGGCGTCCACGACGCCGCGGACCCGCTCCCCGCCGGCGCCGGCGAGGCGGTTGTAGGCGAAGCGCAGCGACGCGCGGAGGCGGGCGACCTCGCGGCTCTCGGCCCGGGGGGCGGCGGCCTCGCCGAGGAGGGCGAGGTCGAGGAGCGCGCGGGAGCGGGCCCTCTCCACGACGGCGAGGGCGCGGCGGGCGGCGTCGGGGCCCCCCTCCTCCAGGAGGAAGCGGGCGCACTCCTCGAAGAACCCCTCGCGATCGCGGACGAAGGCGAGGCGCATCTCGTCGGCGGTGAGCCCCTCGCGCAGGCGCTCCGCCTCGACGAGGGCCGCCTCCATGGAGCGGGCCGCCGCGCCCCGCCTCCCCGCGGCGGCGGCGGCGCGGGCGAGGATGCGGTGGGCGGCGAAGGCGAGGCCCGGGGCGCGGAGCCCGCGGAGCCGGGAGAGGGCGACGCGGGCCCCGGCCGCGTCGTCGCGGAAGGAGGCGGCCACGAGGAGGGCCTGGGCCTCCCGCGCGCGCATCCCGAGTCGGCGGAAGACGGCGGCGGCGCGGCGCGCGGGGACGGAGCCGTCGCGGCCCGCCGTGGAGAGCGCCAGCGCGCGGTAGAGGTCCACCTGGGCGACGCCGGCCCGGTTCCCCCCGCTGCGGAAGAGGCGGGCCGCGGTCCCCAGGGGCGCGCGGGCGCCGTCGAGGTCCCCGCCGAGGACGCGGGCGCAGCCGAGGAGCGCCAGGGCCCGGGCGCGGTCCGCGCCGAGGCCGAGCCCCTCGAAGCCCGTCGCCGCCCGCAGGAGGTCCTCCGCCGCCTCGGGGAGGAGCCCGCAGCGCAGGCGCACCTCGCCGCGGTCCATGGCCACCAGGGCCCCGTGGCGCCCGTCCCCGAGGGCGCGGAAGGCCTCCCCCGCCCGCTCCAGCAGGGCGAGGGCCTCGCCGGGGCGGTCCTCGAGCCCGCGGAGGCCGGCCTCGTTGTAGTCGGCCTCCGCCACCAGCGCCTTCATGTCGAGCTTCCCGAAGGCCTCCCGGGCGGCGGCGTAGGAGGCCGTCGCCTCCTCCCGCCGGTCGAGGGAGGCGAGGCAGTTGGCCATGTTGAGGTCGCAGGCCGCGGTCCCGAAGGCGTGGCCGGCCTTCGCGAAGGCGGCGCGGGCGCGGCGGTAGCGGGCGAGGGCGGCGGCGGGGCGGTCGCGGCGCCAGTCCACCCCGGCGCCGTTGGCGTCGGCCATGGCCGCGGCCACGGGCTTCCCCGCGGCGAGGAAGGCGCGGCGGGCCCCGTCGGCGGCGCGGGGCGCCGCGGCGGGGCGCCCGCGGGGGGGGGGGGCGGCGGCGGGGGGGCGGGGGGGCGTCGCCCGCGCCGGCCCGGCGGCCCCGCCGCCGAAGGCGGCGCGGGCGCGGCCGTAGAGGGCGAGGGCCTCCCGGTGGCGGCCGAGGGCGTGGAGCGCGCTCCCCTCGGCGCGGAGGAGGAAGGCGCGGAGCCGCGGCTCCCGCGCCCGGGCCCGCAGGGCCCGCGCCCGTCGGGGGGGCCCCCCCCGGGCCACCCCCCCCGCGGCGGCCCGCCGCCCCGCGCGGGACGGGGGGGGG
>CAYJMF010000008.1:65349-81752 GCA_964370855.1 uncultured Planctomycetota bacterium
CCCGCGGGCGCGCCCCCGCCCCCCCCCCCCCGGCCCCCCCGGCCCCCGCGCCCGGCGGGCCGCCGCCCGCGGATCCTCCCGCGCGGCGGCGGCCAGCGTCCGCTCGATCTCCGCGGGATCAGAGGTCGACGGCGTCGACAAGGATCTCCTGTCCGTCGATCTCGATGCGGAGGAGGAAGCGGCCCGCGGGAACGCCCTCGAGGGAGAAGCGGCCGCGGGGGTCGAGGGAGCCCGCGGCGACGGTGCGGGGGCCGCGGAGGACCTCGATGCGCCCCTTCACCGGGGGGGGATCCCCGGCGGGCTCCTCGGCGGGGACCACGGATCCGCGCAGACCGCCGCCGGCGCGAAGGACCTCGACCTCCCAGGGGCCTGCGCGGAAGAGGCGCTGGCGCAGGAGCGCGCCGCGCAGGGCCGGGGCGGCGGCGGGGGCGGCGTCGGCGAGGGAGTCGAAGACGAGCCGCGCCAGGAAGGTGCGCACGGCATCGACGGCGGCCCCGGCGCGGGCCATGGCGGGGATGCGGAAGGCGGCGCGGAGGGCCGCCTTCGGCGGCTCGGCGCCGGCGCCCCCGGCGAGGGCCGAGGTCATGCGGCGGAGGTCGGCGACGAGGGGGCCGCAGCCGGCGCAGGCCGCGGCGTGGTCCGCCGCGGCGCGGACCGCGGGTCCGCGGCCGCGTCCGTCGGCGAGGTCGGCGAGGTCGGCGAGTCCGGGGTGCGGGGTCATCGTGCGTCTCCTTCCATCGATTCCAGGATCTCCCGCATCTTCGCGAGGCAGCGGGCGCGGGTCGGCCCGACGGAGCCCGGGGCCATGCCCGTGGCCCGTACGACATTGTCATACGAGTCCTCCTCCCAGTAGAGGCGGCGGAGGAGGTCGCGGCACTTCGCGGTGAGCCGGTCTAGGGCGGCGGAGACGTGCTGGAAGTCCTCCGCCTCCTCCGTCCCCTCCCCCGCGGAACGGGCCCGCTCCTCGAGCTCCCTCGTCACGCGGCGGTCGAGGGACTTCGAGCGCAGGACGCGGGAGGCCTGGCTGCGGGCGACGGCCGCGATCCAGGAGGTGAGGCGGTCGATGGAGCGCAGCGAGCGGAGGCTCCGGTGGACCGTCACCCACGTCTTCTGGAAGGCCTCGGAGGCGTCGTCCTCCTGGAGGCCCCGGGAGAGGGCGATGGACCAGACGAGGCGGCGATAGCGGCGGACGAGGACCTCCCAGGCGCGCCCGTCCTCCTCGAGGCAGCGGGAGACGAGCTGGTCGTCGGGCAGATCGGAGGGGGAGACGAGCATTCCCGGGGTCAGGGTGATTTCCTCGGATTCCGGTCCGGCCGTGCCCACTGTGCCTCCTCCGCGGCGGGGACGAAAGGTTGTCGGCCACCGCTGTCACACCGGGCCGGGAACATCCGCCCCGGGAGAAGAGCCGCGGGGGAAGCCCGTTGATACATGGGCCCCGGGGGAACCCCCGGGGCCATATCACAACTCGTTCATCGACAACGGGTTGCGGAGACTAGAAGAGGGGGAACAAACCGTCGATGGCGGGCTCCCCGTCGATGCGCACCTGGTAGGCCCGCCCGGAGAGGTCGGGGATGTCCGAGGCCCCGCCGGGGAGGGGCTCGCCGCGGCGGCTGTCGAAGCGGAAGCCGCCGGTCCCCTCCTCCCCCGCCACGACGGTCCCCTCGGGGACGAGGACGCCGGCGCCGTCCTCCACGAGGAGCGTCGCCTCGCCGCCGGAAGGGAGTCCCGTGAGGTCGACCCGCACGCACCGCCGGCCGGCCGCAACGGATCCCGCCATGCGCACCCGCGCCCCCGCCCCCGTCGCCTCGTCCCGGGCCCGGGAGGCGGCCGCCCGGGAGCCCCGGCCCTCGAGGGAGGGGATCCGGCCGCACAGGACCACGGCGGCGCCGGCCCGCACCTCGACGGCGGCCCCGGCGAGGGCCTCCACGGAGGAACCGCCGCCGGAGAGGAGGGTCAGGGATCCGGAGCGGAGGCGGAGCTCGCCGGCGCCCCGGTAGTCGGTCAGGACGGAGCCGGCGAGGAACGCCGTCCCGTCGCGGTCGATCAGGAAGACGTCGAGGATCCCGCCGTGGACCCCGTCGTCCACCTCGACGCGGAACTCCTCGAGGTTGCGGGAGAGCCGGATGGCCACCTCGCCCCGGACGGGGGCGCCGGCGGAGCCGGCGCCGCGCACGAGGTCGGAACGCGCCTTCCGCCAGCGGGTCGCCCAGGTGCGGGGGCCGTCATCGTCGTCATCGTCCCCGAAGGCCGCGGTGAAGGCCCCGCCGATGAGGATCTCGCCGAGGGTGGGCTCGGCATCCTCGTAGCCGTCCTCCCACCCGTCGTCGTAGCCGTCGTAGTAGCCGGAATCGTAGGGGTCCTCCTCCTCCGCCCATCCGTCCGACGAGCCGGAACAGCCCGCCGCGAGGAGGGCGAGCGCCGCCGCGAAGAAAACCGTCCCCGTCCCGCCGTACCGGTGGCTCATGACTCCCTCCCTCCTACTCGATGACGATCACCCGCTCCACCACCGTCCCCGGCGCGCACCGGCGCACCGTGGTCGTGGTCGTCGTGGTGGTGATGCGTCGCACCGTGCGCGGCGGCGGGATGGGAGGGAGATCCTCCTCCTCGACGATCCGGACCGTCCGCGCGTGGCGCGCCGGCTCCATGGGCTCGAGCTCGAGGTCCACGGGGGCCGTGGTGTGGCGCGGCCCGCGCTCCTCGTCGGAGAGGGCGCCGAAGAGCCCGCCCAGGAGGGCGCCGACGCCGGCGCCGACCCAGCCGCCGCGGGCCTCGTTCCCGTTGTGGTGCCCGACGGCGCGGCCGAGCCCCGCGCCGGCGAGGCCGCCGAGGATCGCCCCCTGCTCCGCGCCGGACATCCGCCCGAAGGCGGAGCACCCCGGCGCCGCCAGCGCCGCCGAGAGGATCAAGGCCCCCGTCCGCGTTGCGAACCCCATGGTCGCCTCCGTTTCCCGTGGCCGAGCGTCGGGAGGGAGGAACGCAAGGGGTGTGCCGGGGAGAGGGGGGCTCCTGGAGGTGAGTGAATCGGGGAGGGTGTCCCCGGCGGCGGACAGCGGTTTCCACAGGGTGGGACGGCGGACTGCTCCGCGCCGTCCCGGGCGTGTTCTCCCGGGCGTTGCGCGACCGCCATACTGAACCCGACCCAGATTGGCGGCGGGGCGGGAGCGAGACCCTCTCTCCCGGGCCATGATGGTCCGCCCCCGCCCCCGATTCGCGGGGGGCGCCTCGCGGCGCCGCCCTCTCCTCGACGGTTTCCACCCCTCCCGCTACTTCCCCTTCCCCTCCGACTTCGGCACCGTCACCACCCGGGTCGCCGTGGCGGCGTTCCCGGCAGCGTCCGTCGCCGTCCAGGTGAGGGTGTAGGTGCGGCCGTTCCCCGCCCCGGACCGCTCCGCCCTCAACTCCACGTCCGTCGGCGAGTGGACGACGATGTCCCCGCCCGTGTCCCCGTCGCCCAGCCCCTCGTCGGGCTCGCTCGACGCGACGGACAGGGTCACCGTGGGCGCCGCGTCGCAGAGGTCCGACGCCGCCACGGACGGGGTGATGCGCACCAGCTTGTGGTTGGCCGGCCACAACTCATCGGGCAGGCCGGAGACCGTGAGCGCCGGCGCCGTGGTGTCCACCACCGTCACGGTCTGCACGTCCGTGGCGGAGTTCCCGGCGGCGTCCGTCGCGGTCCAGGTGACGGTCGTCGAGCCCGCGTGGAACAGCGACGGCGCGTCGTTGGTCACGGCCGGGTCGGGATCCTGGTCGTCGGAGACCGTCGGCGTCCCGAGGGAGACGGCCTGCCCGTCCGGCCCCGTGCACTCCGCCACGACGTCGGCCGGGGCCGTGATCGTGGGAGGGGTGGTGTCGGTCTCCAGCGCCTCGAGGCTCGACTCGTAGTACCGGGCGTAGACCCCCGGGTTGTGCTTCGCGAACAGGATGCCGCCGAGGCGGACCTTCCCGTTCCCGTCGACGTACTCGGAGCCGAGCGCCACGGTCGCCTCGATGACGCCCTTGGGGGCGCCGTCCCCGCCGATGATCGCCTCCCACCGGTTCTCCGCCCAGTCGAAGGCGTAGACCCCCGCGTGGGTCTGCCAGCTGTTGCTCGCCTCCACCTTGCCGTGCACGCGGAGGGTGCTCCCGTGGGAGGAGACGTCGTACTCCTCCGTCGTGTACCAGGTCATCGCCTTGATGTGGTCCCCGTTGGACAGCGCCTGCGTGTACGTGGAGTCGTTCGAATCCCACCCGTTCGTCGAGCCCGAGAGGGTGCCCCCGTTCCCGTCCCCCGCGCCGATGTAGCCCGACGCCGAGGAGTGCGGAATGTCGACCCATGTGCCCGCGTCGGCCGACGCCGTCCCCCGGGAACCGATGGTGCCCGCCGCCACGGCCAGGCAGAGCCCGGCCCATTTCCACGACCGCATGTTCTCCTCCTCCGGGATCCCGCCGGGGATCCGCCGATGGCCCAGGCGGCGGACCCACGCCGCCGCCGTGGGAGGTACGCACCGGGGGAGGAGGGGATTACGGTCCCCGGCCGGGAAGAGAGTCCGAGGGAGGGCGGCGGAGCGCCTCCCCCGCCGCCGGACTACCTGGGCCGCCCGTGGACGCGCACCCGCCGGGCCAGCCCGTCGAGGTGGTCTTCCACCCTCTCCGGCAGTTCCGGTTGCAGCTTCCTGCGCACGGGCCAGTCCTTCCGGTACCGGGGCCCGGCCTCCACGCGCACCGCCCCCGTCGCCGGGTCGAGGGCGTAGGCGAGGTCCGTCCCGACCGTCACGACCGCGTCCCCGTCCCGGAACTCGATGCCGCCCCACAGGTCGCCCTGGGGATGGTCGAGGGGAATCTCGAGGAACCACCGCACGGGGGGCGGGACCGCCGCCCCCGGCTCCATCACCTGGGGGAGCACGACCTCGAGGGGCGACCCTCCCGCCCCGCCCGCCAGGGCCTCCGCGAGGTCGAGCACCAGGAGCGCGGTCCCGTACTTCACGAACCGTCCCACCTCCCGGTTGTTGAGCCCCGCCGCCGCCACGAGGCCCCCTTCGTGGGCCTGCCCGAACAGGTGGCCGAAGTTCCAGACGACGGCGCGCTCCTCGAGCCCCCTCCCCGGGGTCAGTTCCAGCAGGACCCAGGAGGCGGGGGAGTAGCCGCCGTGGGTGAGGACCGGGAGCAGCCTGCGCCCGTCAACGTCGAAGGCGAGGAGGGTGTTCGGCCGCGGAGCCTGCACCTGCACGATGGGCCCGCCGTCCTCGTGGACGTAGGGGGTCCTGCCCGAGAACCGGTGGGAGGCGAGAATCCGCCCCTCCCCGTCGAGGAGGAGGACGCACCCCTGGTCCCGCCCCCCCTCGAACTCCGTCGTGAGGATGTGCGGGATCCCCCACTTCTCCGGGATCTCCGCCAGGACGTCCTTCCTGTCCCCGTCCACGCTGCCGGAGTAGATCAGCGGCGGCGCTCCCCCGTCGGCACCGGGGCCGCGGGCCGACGCCGGCGGCCCGCCGCATCCCGCGGCCAGGGCGGCGAACACGAAGACCCACGCGCGCCCTCCTGTCATCGCCGCGTCCCCCCGTGGAACTCCGCCTCCGGGACATCCACCACGCCGGCCCGCAGGCGCGCGGTGAGCGCCTCCTCGCCTCCCACCGAGTCGAGGAACGCCTTCGCTTCCGCCTCCCGCTCCTTCACCCGGATCCGCTCGAGGAAGTTGTCCACCTTGCGGACCACGACCCCCGCCGTGTCCAGCCGTCCCGCCTTCATCTCGAACCGGAAGTGGACGCCCTCGGAGGTATGGGCCGTGACGGAGACGGGGTCGCCCCGGTGGTCCACGGTCACGACCGAGACGTGGGGGTCGAACTCGAAGCCCGGGCGCGCCAGGGGCAGTTCCACCTCCTGCCGGGTCGTCCCGTCCGGGGAGAGCAGGAGGAGGACGGGAACCGCGGAGAGCCCGTCGCCCCTGCGGCCCCCGAGGACCATGGGGCGGCCGGAGCCCGGTTCCGCCGGCAGGACCTGGAGGGTGCTGAGGTTCCTGTCCACGTCGGTGAAGCACCCCGGGAACCGGAACTGGAAATCGACGGCTCCCGAGCGGGGAGCGAGGAGCGTGAGGATGCTGTCCGTTTCCGCCGTCGTGAGGAGGGCGACCCGCTCCACGAGGGGATCGGGAGCCTCCCTGCGCTCGGGGACCCGCACCATCTTCCACCCCTCGAACACGGCCCCCGGTCCGAACGCCCGGGCGGTCCCCTCCCCCCACGCGGTCCTCCCGGCCCAGATCGGCACCTGGTCCTCCCCGAAGGCCGCCAGCTCCAGGCCGGACACTCCCCGCCCCGAGACGGCGAAGAGGCGCCCGGGCCGCCCGGGCCGGTCCTCGAAGAGGATCGCGGCGTCGACGGACGCCGTTCCGGGGATGTCGAGGGACTCGAAGGGGAACCCGAGGGACTCGTGCAGGGAGACCTGGTCCTTCCCGTCCATGGTCCCGAAGGTCACCAGGGGACGGCGCAGGGAGAAGGCGATGGCCCCGCCGGCCGCGAGACCCGCGAGGAGGAGGACGGCGGCGGCCGCCGCCGGGGGCACGCGCCGCCGGGCCCACCCGGCCATGCGGAGGAGGGGGCCGCGGGGCGCCGCCGCCAGCACGCCGCGCTCCGCGAGGATCCTCTTCACGCGGGCCACCTGCTCCGGTGTGACCTCGGGAGGCCCCTCATCGCCCCGCATCAGGCCCGCGATCTCGCCGACGATCCGGGCGGCCAGCCAGGCGCACTCCGCGCAGGTACGGGCGTGCTCCTCCAGGAGCCGCCTCTGGTCGGGGGGGAGCGCGGAGAGGTCCCCCGGGCCCTGCGCGAGGAAGTCGAAGAAGATGTCCCGGGGGGCCATCAGAACTCCCCCTCGAAGCGCTCGAAGCAGGGGCGGGCCTTCTCGCGGATCCGGTTCTTGTGCACGGCGACGGTCTCCCGGGGGATCCGCAGCTCCTCCGCCGCGAGTCCGTTGTCCCAGTGGTTGCGGAGGAAGGCCTCCAGTGAGGAGCGAAGGGTCCCCTCGAGGCGGGCCCGGGCGCAGTCCACGAACTCCCCGAGGACCTGGACGGCGTTGAGCCTCCGCCACGGCTCCGGCGAAGGGGATTCCCCCTCGCCGGTTCCTCCGGCGGCGGAGGAGGGGCGGGGAGCCGCCCCCGCCCCGCCGCCCCGGACCGCCGCCCGCCGGCGACGGTCCAGGAACGCGTTCCGGGCGATGGCGTAGAGGTAGGGGAGGAGGGGCCGCCCGGGGTCGATGCCGCCGGCGTTGGCGACGGCCTTCTCGATGGCCTCCGCCGCGATCTCCTCGACGTCGGCCCCCCGGACCTGGAGCCGCCCCTGGACGAACCCGAGGAGGAGGGGGGTCGCCCGGTCCACGAACTCCCCCTGGGAAGGGACGTCCCCCTTCCGGAATCCCCTGTCGAACAGGTTTTCGAGTTCGCCCGTGGCCATGGGTCCCCGGATAGGGTACGCGCCGCATCCGGGGACCGTTTCACGGACTTTGCTTCAGGAGCTTCCGGGGAAGCGATGCTCCCCACGGCTCAGCGGACGGGGTCGCTCCCCTTCACCGGCTCCTCCAGCTTCATCTCCCCGCCCTTCGGCGGCTCCACGGGGTTCGGATCCTCGGCGGGCTTCGGATCCTCGACGGGCATCGGCTCCTCGTGGGGGACCGGGGTCGAAGCCGGGGGCTCCCCGGCGGGAGCGGGAATGGGCGGGAGGGGCTCCTCGCGGGCCGGCTCCAGGGAGTTCACGGGGGGCGAACGGGGGGCTTCGGCGTCCATCCCCTTCTCCGCGGTGGCCGCGTCGCCGCAACCCGCGAAGGGGAGGGCGAGGGCCAGGAGCATCCCGACGCGGCTGAGGCGGGTGCCGTCGATGCGCGCCATGGCGACCTCCTTCTCTAGTGCCGGCGGGGCCCACGCGTCGGACCACGCCGAGCGGTTCCATGAGCGGTCCGGAAGCGGCCCGGCCGGTCACCCCGGCCGGGCCAGCGGCCGGGAGGGCGCCGAGCCCCCGGGGCCGGAGATCCACATCCCGTTGTCGGTGATGCAGCAAGGGGACATTACCACTGGGATGGATGTTGTGTTGTAACTCATTGTAATACAATGACTTACAATAGTAGTCCATGGGTGGGCAGGGTGTAGGCCCGGGGACTACGGGATGGGATGAGGACCCGACGGCAGGGGGCCGGTCCCTACCGCCCCGCCTCGACTCCGATCGGAGAGGCGTCGGGGGTGACGCTTCCCGTCGCGGGGAGATCGAGGAGTTCCCGCACCACGGCGGCGAGGTCCTGGCGGCGGAACGGGCATGGGAGGATCCGGGCCCCTGGGGGCGGCTTCAGCGCCGGCCCTTCCCGTCCGATCGGACCCTGAAGGAGGAGCGCCCGCATCCCCGGCCTCCGGCAGCGCAGGACCCCCGCGAGGACGGCCCCGCCCATGCCCTCCGCACTGGCCTCCGAGACGAGGAGGGGGATGGCCCCCCGGAAGTCGGCGGCGATGGCGACGGCGTCCCCCACCCGCGCCGCGGGGAGGACCCGGTACCCGAGATCCTGGAGGATGGAGTGGACCCGCCACCGAAGCCAGGGCTCCCCCTCCGACAGGAGGATCGTCTCCCGGCCCCGGGGAAGCGGGGCGCCGTAACCCCCCTCCCCCTCGAGGGCCTCAAGCCCGGCCACCGTCCCCCCCTCGTCCTGGTCGAGGACGGGGAGGAGGATGCGCACCGTCGTCCCCCGCCCGTGGACGCTCAGGACGTCCGCCTCCCCCCCGCTCTGGAGGGCGATGCCCCGGACCGGCGCGAGGCCGATCCCGGTGCCGATGCCCAGGACGTCGGTGGAGTAGTAGGGCTCGAAGATCCGGCTGCACGCCCCGGGACCGAGGACCGGCCCCGAGTCGGAGACGGAGAGGGCCACGAGGAGGCCCCCTTCCCGCGGCGGTTCCCCGTCCCGCCCCGGGGGCGGGACGTCGAGGAAGGTCCGCACCGTCACCGTCCCCCCCTCCCCCACCGAATGCCGCGCGTGCTCGACGAGCGAGAGGAGGGCCTGCTCGACGAGCCGCCGATCGGCCAGGACGCGCGGGAGGCCCACCGTCAGGTCCCGCACCAGGGAGATGCGATCCGTCCCGATCTCCTCCAGGCGATCCCAGAGCGAGGCGACGACCTCGCTCAGATCCACCGGCTTCGGCATCGCCCTGGCCTCTCCCGCGCTGGCGAGGAGCAGCCGGACCAGGCCCGAGGCCTGCCATGCCGCCTTCTGGATCCGGAGGGCGGGGCCGTAGGCGGCGGCCTCCCCGCCGTCGCTCAGCTCGAAGGCCTCCTCGAGGACGACCCCGAGGGGCTCCCCGAGCCCCCGGGCCACCCCGCTGGCCAGCCGCCGGGTCGAATCGCGGAGGACCTCCTCGGTCCTCCGGTCCCTCTCCTCCCGTCTCCGGGCTTCCCGGTGCCTGTGGAGGGGGGCTTCGTGGAGGGAGGTGAGGGTGGCCGGTTCCCCCTCCCACCGGATGGAGGCGGACCGGATCTCGAGCACCGAGGGGGAACCGTCGGAACTCGCCCTCCCGGGGTCCGGCGCCGTACCGATCTCCACGGGACCGGCCTCCACGGGGAAGTCGAAGGTCCGCCGGCCGCCGTTCCGCGAACTCCATCCGAGGAGGGTCTCCGCCGCGGAGTTCGCGAAGAGCACCCGGCCCCGGGGGTCGGCGACGACGATCCCCTCGCGGACCGACTCGAGGACACCCTTCAGTTCGGCCTCCCCGGCCCGGGCCCGCGCCAGCGCGGCGTCCCGCTCCCCCGCCAGGGCGTGCCGTTCGAGGGCGCAGGAGAGGGCCCTCACCAGCGCATCCCCGTCCACGGCCCCCTTGAGGAGGACGTCCTGCGCACCGTGCTGGAGGCAGAGGAAGGCCAGTTCCTCGTCCCGCTCGCCGGAGAGCACGACGACGGGCGTCCCCGGCGCCTTCGCGCGCACCCGGGCGACGGTCTCCGCCCCCGAGCTGTCGGGGAGGGTCAGGTCGAGGAGGACGAGGTCCGAAGTGGGGAGGGCGGCTTCCGCCTCCCTCAGGGCCGTCACGAAGGTGGGGAGGAACCGGCCGCGCCCCTTCCCCTCCAGAGCCTCCCGGACCCGGAATGCGTCCGCGGGATTGTCCTCGACGACCAGCACCTGCAATTCCGATCGGCCCGGCATGAGCCGCCTCCTCGGCGCCCCCCGATGGGGGGCGCATACGTCGACGCCGCATATTACCACGATCCGAAATTCCCCTCCCCCCGGCCGCGCCCACTCCGGCGGATGGACGCGCAATTACGCCGCATGTACGCCAATTACCTACGTCCCGTAGGCAATTACCTCGAATGAGCCGCAACGGATCCGAAGGTTTCCAGAAACAATTCCCCGATCCGCCTCGAATTTCCCGCCGTGTTGATCCGGGGAACGAAGTTCCCCGGTCAGACCGTCAGCCCCTGCTGCACCGCGTACCGGACCAGGTCGGCGGCTCCCCGGACCTTCATCTTCAGCATGAGGCGCGTGCGGTAGGTGCCCACCGTCTTCGGGCTGAGGGAGAGCTGGCGGGCGATCTCCTTGACGGTCCTGCCGGAGCCGATGAGGCAGAGGACCTCGTACTCCCGGTCGGAGAGGGTCTCGTGGGGCAGCCGCGGGGAGGAGACGCCGAGGCCGGCGACGAGCTTCTCGGCGAGGTCGGCGCTGAAGAACCGCCTCCCCCCGGACACGGTCCGGACGGCGGAGACGAGGTGCTCCGTGGACCTCTCCTTGTTCAGGTAGCCCGCGGCCCCGGCGCGGAAGGCGCGGACCGCGCACTGGTCCTCGGGCTGCATGCTCACCACGAGGGTGGGGATGCCGGGGTGCTCGCTCCGCACCCGGCGCAGGAGCTCGAGGAACCCCATGCCCGGCATGAACACGTCGAGGACCAGGACGTCCACCTCCACCTGGCCGAGGAGCCGGATGACCTCCTCCCCCGTGGCGGCCTCCCCGGCCACGGCCATGTCCCCGGACTCCTCGAGGGTCCGGCGGATTCCGGCGCGCACGAGCGGGTGATCGTCGGCGATGAGGGCACGGATCATCGAACCTCCTCCGCGGATCCGGCCGGCGCGGCCGGGAGAGTGAACCGGAAGACGGAACCGCCGCCGGGAGCGGGGTCGAACCAGATGCGCCCCCCGTAGCGCTCCACGATCCTCTTGCTGAGGGCGAGCCCCATGCCGTTGCCGGGGAACCGCTCGCTGCCGGGGAGCCGGCGGAAGATCATGAAGAGGCGGTCCGCCGACGCCGGGTCGATGCCGATCCCGTTGTCGAGGACGGACAGGACCCACTCCTCCCCCCGGCGCTCGGCCTCCACGCGCACCCGGGGAGGGACCCCCTCCCGGCGGAACTTGATGCCGTTGGCCACGAGGTTCTGGAGGACGTTGGCGAGGAGGAGATCGTCGGCGGCGACCACCGGCAGTTCCCCCCGGGAGACCTCCGCCCCCGCCTCCGCGACGGCCACCTTCAGGTCGGCCATCACCCGGTCGAAGACCCCGGAGCAGTCCGTCGGGCCCCGCCGCCCCTCCGCCGTCTCCAGGGCGCAGAAGTCGAGCAGGCCGTGGATCATCCCCTGCATCCTCTCCGCCCCCTCCCGGGCGAGGCTCAGGTACTCGAGGGCCTCGCGGTCGAGGCGGTCCGCGTACCGGCGGGAGAGGGTCTCGGTGAAGGTCGCCACCATCCGGAGGGGCTCCTGGAGGTCGTGGGAGACGACGTGGGCGAACCTCTGGAGGTCGGCGTTGGACCGGGCCAGCTCCCTGGCCTGGAACTCCAGCCTCGCGTGGGCGGAGCGCAGCCCCTGCTCCGCCAGGTGGCGCGGGGTGATGTCCTCGAGGATCCCGTCCAGGACCTCCTCCCCCTCCGGCCCCCGGTGCCCGGTCACGCTCGCGGAGAACCAGCGGACCGTCCCGTCGGGGCAGGCATGGCGGATGTCCCCCGTCCGGAAGGCCCCCGCTCCCTCCCCCGCCCCCCCTTCCGCACCGGCCTCCCCCGCGGCGCACTCCCGGATCCGGGGCAGCAGCCGCCAGAGGCCCAGGGCCCTCGCCTCCTCCAGGGAGGGGAGGCCGAGGAGGGAGAGGAAGGCCCGGTTCGCCTCCAGGATCCCGCCGTCCCGGCGCGCCCGGAAGACCCCGACGGACAGCCGGTCGAGGAGCCCGCGCAGGCGGGTCTCCAGCAGGGAAGCGCGCCGCTCCGCCTCCCCGCGGAGCCAGTCCGCCTGCCTCTCCACCTGCCGGGTCTTGCGGAAGAGGTCCACGAAGACCGTGGCCTTGGCGCGGAGGACCTCGGGGAGGGCCGGGGCGAAGATGTAGTCCACGGCCCCCAGGGAGTATCCGCGGGTCACCTGGGCCTCGTTGGGGCCGAAGGCGGTGAGGAAGATGATGGGGGTCAGCTCGGAACGCCTGCGCTGCCGGATGAGGGCCGCGGTCTCGAAGCCGTCCATCACCGGCATGTGGACGTCGAGGAGGATGGCGGCGAAGTCCCGGTGGAGCAGGGCGCGGAGGGCCTCCTTCCCCGAGGAGGCCTTCACGAGATCGACTCCCGCGCCGAGGTCGGAGAGCGCCGCCTCGAGGGCGGCCAGGCGGTCCGGCCTGTCGTCCACGAGGAGGAGGCTCACGGGGATCGGGTCCTCCGGCCCCTCCGACCGGCGCACCGCCCCGGCGGCCCCGGCCTCGTCGCCGACGCCGACGCCACCCCCGCCGGCGCGCCTCACGGCTTCCCCCCGCGGCTGCGCATGCAGCTGCAGAGGAGGGAGAGGAGCCGGTCGGGATCCACGGGCTTGGCGATGTAGTCCGAGGCGCCTGCCTCGATGCACTTCTCGCGGTCCCCCTTCATGGCCTTGGCCGTGAGGGCGATGATGGGGAGGTCGCGGAGGCGGCGCCGCCCGCGGATGCGGCGCATCGTGTCGTAGCCGTCGAGGTCCGGCATCATGATGTCCATCAGGACGACGGCCACGTCCCGCTCCCTCGCCAGGGTCCGGAGCGCGTCCCTCCCGTTCTCCGCGGCGAGGACGACCATCCCCTGGCGCTCCAGCAGTCCCGTCATCGCGAAGATGTTGCGCATGTCGTCGTCCACGACCAGCACCGTGAGCCCGCCGAGGACCGCCGAGGGGGTGTACAGCCGCTCCACGACCTCCCGCTGCGGTGCGGGCAGGCGATCCACGGGCAGGTGGAGGCAGCGGGCCGCCTCGTCGAGGACCGCGTCGATCCCACGCGCGTGCCGGAGGGAGGAGACGCGGCCGAGCTTCTCCACGATCCGCGACTCCCGGCGGTTGAGGGGCCGATCGGCGAAGGTCACCACGGGGAGCCCCTCGCAACCCTCGTTCCTCCGCAGCCTCCCGATGAGCTCCGTTCCCGGGAGGTCCGGGAAGTCGAGGTCCACCACGGCCGCGTCGAAGCGGCCCTTCTTCAGGGCCTCCATGGCCTTCCTCCCGGTGGTCGCCTCCACGGTGCCCACCTCCAGCGCGCCGAGGAGCTCCCCGAGGGCCCTCCTCGCCGGTCCGTCCCCCGTGACCACCAGGCAGGTCCGTCCCTTCCGTCCGAGGAAGGCCGCGATGGACTCGAAGAGCTCCTCCATCTGCCCCTGGGACACCGGCTTGGCCAGGGCCGCCACGGCGCCGAGGCCGAGGGCCCGCTCCGGCTCCTCCTCCGTGGAGACGACGAAGACCGGCAGGTGGCGCGTGGCGAGGCCCCCCTTCAGCTCGTCGAGGACCCGCCAGCCGTCGGTGTCCGGCAGGCGCAGGTCGAGGATCACCGCCCGGGCCCGGAACTTCACGGCCAGCCGCGCGGCGCGCGCGCCCTCCTGGGTCGCGACGGCCTTGAAACCCCGCTCCCGGGCCATGTCCACGAGGTAGCGGCAGAAGGCGACGTCGTTCTCGACGATGAGGACGACGCGATCCCCGGGGACGACGGTGAGCCGGTCGTCCTGGAGGGCCGACGGGGCCGGGGGCGGCGGCGGTTCCGCCGCGGAGAGGGCGGACGCGGCCGCGGCGGCCGCCGCCTCCCCGTTCCCCCCGTTCCCGTTCCCCCCGGACCCCACCCCCGCGGAGTGGAGCGGAGGGGCATGGGGCTCCCCGTCGGCGCCGCGCCGGCGGACGGGCTTGGCGGGGACCGGGTTGCGCGGCAGGTAGAGGGTGAAGACGCTCCCCTCCCCGGGACGGCTGCTCAGGCGGATGTCCCCGCCGAGGAGGTGGGCGAGCTCCTGGCTGATGGCCAGGCCGAGGCCGGTGCCGCCGTACTTCCGGCTCGTGCTGCCCTCGGCCTGCTGGAAGGCCTCGAAGATGATCTGCTGCTTGTCCAGGGGGATCCCGATGCCGGTGTCGCGCACCGTGAAGCCGAAGACCGCCTCCGCCGCGGTCAGCCTCTCGTTGGCCGGGTCCCAGCCCGACCGGGCCTGGTGGATGGAGACCTCGACGCGGCCCCGTTCCGTGAACTTGAAGGCGTTGGAGAGGAGGTTCTTCAGGACCTGCTGCACGCGCTTGGAATCGGTGTGCAGGAGCCGCGGCAGCTCGGGGTCGAGCTTCACCTCGAACTCGATCCGCTTCGAGTCGGCGAGGGGCCGGAAGTTGCGCTCGACGAAGTCCTTGAGGTCGTGGAAGCGGACGTCCTCGATGTCCACGGTCACCGTGCCCGACTCGATCTTCGAGAGGTCGAGGATGTCGTTGATGAGGGCCAGCAGGTCGTTCCCGGCGCCGTGGATGGTCCGGGCGTACTCGATCTGCTTCCCCGTCAGGTTCCCGTCCTGGTTGCGGGCCAGCTGGTTCGAGAGGATGAGGAGGCTGTTGAGCGGCGAGCGCAGCTCGTGGGACATGTTGGCGAGGAACTCCGACTTGTACTTCGACGTGAGGGCCAGCTGCTCGGCCTTCTCCTCGAGGGCCTTGCGGGCCTGCTCGATCTCCTGGTTCTTGCGCTCGACCTCCACGTTCCGGTCGGCCACGAGCTTCGCCTTCTCCTCCATCTCCTGGTTGGTCTTCTGCAGCTCCTCCTGGCGGCTCTGCAGCTCGTGGGCCAGGGACTGGGACTGCTTCAGGAGGTTCTCGGTGCGCATGTTCGCCTCGATGGTGTTCAGCACGATCCCGATGGTCTCCATGAGCTGGTCCAGGAAGACCTCGTGGGTCGGGCTGAAGCGGTCGAAGGAGGCGAGCTCGATGACGCCCTTGACGTTGCCCTCGAAGAGCACGGGGATGACCATGATGCTCCGCGGCGGGGCCGACCCGAGGCCGCTGGCGATGCGCAGGTACCCCTCGGGTACGGCGTCGAGGAGGATCCGCTTCCCCTCCACGGCGCACTGGCCGACGAGGCCCTCGCCGAGGGCGTAGGTGCCCCGGGCGCCGCCGAAGGCGTAGGAGGCGAGGAGCTGCAGGCGCGGCTCCTCCCCCGCGGCCCCCTCGCCCCGGAGGTCCACGGTGTAGAGGACCGCCTGCTGCGCCCCGACCACCGGCGCCAGTTCGGAGAGGATGAGGCGCCCGACGGCGATGAGGTCCTTCTGGCCCTGGAGCATCCGGGAGAACTTGGCGAGGTTCGTCTTCAGCCAGTCCTGCTCGCTGTTCTTCAGGGTCGTGTCCTTGAGGTTCCGGATCATCTGGTTGATGTTGTCCTTCAGCGAGGCGACCTCCCCCTGGGCCTCGACCTCGATGGACCGCGTGAGGTCGCCCTCGGTCACCGCCGTGGCGACGTTGGCGATGGCGCGCACCTGGGTCGTGAGGTTGGCCGCGAGGCGGTTGACGTTGTCCGTCAGGTCCTTCCACGTGCCCGAGGCCCCGGGGACGCTCGCCTGGCCGCCGAGCTTCCCCTCGACGCCGACCTCGCGGGCGACGGTGGTCACCTGATCGGCGAAGGTCGCCAGGGTGTCCGTCATGGAGTTGATGGTGTCGGCGAGCTCGGCGATCTCCCCCTTGGCGTCCACGGTGAGCTTGCGCTTGAGGTCGCCGTCGGCGACGGCGGTGACGACGCGGGCGATGCCCCGCACCTGGCTCGTCAGGTTGCGGGCCATGGAGTTCACGTTCTCCGTGAGGTCCTTCCACGTGCCCGAGACCCCCTTCACCTGCCCCTGCCCGCCGAGCTTCCCCTCGGTGCCGACCTCGCGGGCCACGCGCGTCACCTCCGAGGCGAAGGAGTTGAGCTGGTCCACCATCGTGTTGATGGTGTTCTTCAGCTCGAGGATCTCCCCCTTCACGTCCACGGTGATCTTCTTCGACAGGTCCCCCTTGGCCACGGCCGTCGTCACGGCGGCGATGTTGCGCACCTGGCTCGTCAGGTTGCCGGCCATGAGGTTCACGTTGTCCGTGAGGTCCTTCCACGTCCCGGCGACGCCGGGCACGCGGGCCTCGCCGCCGAGCTTCCCCTCGGTGCCGACCTCGCGGGCGACGCGGGTCACCTCCGAGGCGAAGGAGTTGAGCTGGTCCACCATCGTGTTGATGGTGTTCT
>CAYJMF010000008.1:81852-88887 GCA_964370855.1 uncultured Planctomycetota bacterium
CGACAGGTCCCCCTTGGCCACGGCCGTCGTCACGGCGGCGATGTTGCGCACCTGGGCCGTGAGGTTCCCGGCCATGAAGTTCACGTTGTCCGTCAGCTCCTTCCAGATGCCGGCGACGCCCCTCACCTCGGCCTGGCCGCCGAGCTTCCCCTCGGTGCCGACCTCGCGTGCGACGCGGGTCACCTCGGAGGCGAAGGAGTTGAGCTGGTCCACGAGGGTGTTGATGGTGTTCTTCAGCTCGAGGATCTCGCCGCGCACGTCCACGGTGATCTTCTTGGAGAGGTCGCCGCTGGCGACGGCGGTGGTGACGGCGGCGATGTTGCGGACCTGGGCGGTGAGGTTCCCGGCCATGAGGTTCACGTTGTCCGTGAGGTCCTTCCACGTCCCCGCCACGCCGGGGACCTGGGCCTGGCCGCCGAGCTTCCCCTCGGTGCCGACCTCGCGGGCCACGCGGGTCACCTCCGAGGCGAAGGAGCTGAGCTGGCCCACCATCCGGTTGACGGTGCGGGCGGTGCCGAGGAACTCCCCCTCCAGCGGCCGCCCGTCGGTCTCCAGGGCCATGGACTGGGAGAGGTCCCCCTTGGCCACGGCGCCGATGACGCGGCTCGTCTCGCTGATGGGATGGACGAGGTCGGTGATGAGGGCGTTGACCGAGGCGACGGAATCCGACCAGGAGCCGGTCACGTCCCCGAGGGCGAGGCGCTCGCCGAGGCGGCCCCCCTTCCCCACCCGCTCGCTCAGCCGCGCCAGCTCGGCGGCGAGACGCTGGTTCAGCTCCACGGTCTCGTTGAAGGCGTCGGCGATCTTGCCGTCGATGCCGCTCCACTCCGCGGGGAGGCGCACGGAGAAGTCCCCCTTGCGGAAGGAGGTGAGCGCGTGGAGCAGGACCCGGCGATCCAGGGTCCCCGTGACGGTCGGCTCACCCAGCATGGAGATCTCCCCCGCCCCTCACCGGGGCCCTGCGCGTCCGCCGCCCATCCTAGGCCCCCCCGGATTCGGGGGGCAAGTCGGCAAAATCCCTACAGGGAAGGACCGGGATTCCGACCCGCGTCGGGACCCCGGAGCCGATCACGGGGGGATGGTACCGCTGTCCCGGCCCCGGGGGGTCCGGCGGCGACCTACGGGGAGCGCCCGTTCGGTGCCCGCCCGATCGGTGTCAGACGCAAATCGGCAGCGGTGGAACCCGGCGCCGGGGGTCCTCGTCCGCGGACGGGGATCCCCCGGGAGGGGGCGGCCCCTCGGCGCGCCTCGCGCCGGGCGCGAAGCCCTAGAATGACCGCCATGATCAGGGGATGGAGGTCCGCCGCCCTCGCCGCGGCATGCCTGATTCCCGCCGCCTCCCCGCGGGCCGCCGTCGCCGGGGGTCCCCCGCCGGTTCCCTTCGGTCCGCCCCGGGATCCCGCCTTCATCGCCGCGGTGAACGGGGCCGTGGATCGGGGTGTCGCCTGGCTCCGCACGAAGCAGTTGAAGGACGGCGGCTGGAGCACCGGCGGCTCCACGACCTACGCGGGCGGAAGGGTCCTGCAGTACGCCCTGGGGGAGACCGCCCTCTGCCTCCTGGTGTTCCGCTCCTGCGGCGTCCCCGCCGACGATCCGGCGGTCCTCCGGGGATGGGCCCGGCTCCGGGAACTGTATCCCCTCCGGAAGTCGGACCCCTTCACGCCTCCCATGGTCTACGACGTCGCCGTCCTCCTCATGGCGCTGGACGCCCACCTCCCCGCCGCCGGAGACCCCGCCGGGGAGCGTCCGCTCTCCCGCGGGGATCGGCTCTGGGTCCGGGAGCTGGTGCAGTACCTGGTCAGGGCCCAGGAGGGGAGCGGCAGTTTCGGCTACCACTCCCCTCCCCATCGCTACGAGGACCACTCCAATCTCCAGTTCGCGATCCTCGGGCTCAAGGCGGCGGTGCGGCTCGGGGAGAAGGTCCCCTTCACGGCCTTCCGTGCCGCCGCCTCCCACCTGCTTCGCGCCCAGGAGGAGAGAGGCCCCCCCGTGGAGCGGCGGGAGTCCGTGGGCCCGGCGGCGGAGGGGTACGGCCTCGTCACCCGCGTCGCGGGGAGGGATTCCGCCCGCGGCTGGCACTACCAGGACACCGGGGACGCCTCCGGCTCCATGACCGCGGCGGGCGTCTCCTCCCTCGTGGTCTGCCGCGGGGAGCTCCAGGCGGAGGAGAAGCTGCGGCCCGGGGACGACGCGGAGCTCACCCGCTCCATCCGGGACGGCATCGCGTGGCTGGGCCACCGCTTCTCCACGGAAAAGGTCCCCTACACCAACCGGAAGTCCCGGGTCGCCGGATTCGGCATGCACTACTTCCTCTGGAGCGTGGAGCGCGCGGGGGTGCTCTCCGGGGTGTCCTGGATGGGTGCCCACGACTGGTACCTCGAAGGGGCGCGGTGGTTCCTCGCGCGGCAGGCGGCGGATGGCTCCTGGACCGACGGCAACCCCGACCCCGCGCGGGCAGGCCCACCGCCGGGCACCTTCCCCGAGACCGCCTACGCGCTCCTCTTCCTCCGGAAGGCGACCTTCCGCGTCTCCGGCGCCGTGGCGACGGAGGAGGGGAACGCCGGGCTCGACCTCTCCGGCGCCTCCGCCCTGGATGACGCGTCCTTCCGCGCGGTCTTCGACGCCGTCTTCGGGAAGTGCGTCCGCGGCCCGGCGGCGGAGCGTCCCCGCCGCGCCGCCGACTTCGTGCTCATGGGTCCGCGGACGGTCCCCCTCCTCGTCCGCGCCCTGGACGACGAGGCCTTCGAGGTCCGCGCCGGGGCCGCGGACGCCCTCGAGCGGGTGACCGGGGCGACCCTGGGATTCCGCCCCGACGGATCTCCGGAGGATCGCTCCGCCGCCACGAACCGCTGGGAGGAGTGGTGGATGGCGCGGCGCGGGAGACTGGTCGTGGACCCCGCCGCGGGGCGGTTCGCGACGGCGGGGGCGGCTCCCGGCGGGAAGTAGGAGGCCGGATCGGGGGATCCCGGGGCGGCGCACGCGCCCCGGCGGGGACTACTTCCCTTCGAGCTTCTCTGATCCGAAGTCGACGATCACGGGCCATACCTCCCCGAGCGGCACGGTCCGCTCCATCGGCTCCGCGCCCGGAGGCTCCACCCGGACCCGGGCCTCCGCCGCCTCCCTGTGGATGACCTGCGGACATTTCCCGTCCACGGAGGTCCATGCCACGAGGGATCCCGGCACCCACCCGCTCTCCCGCCGCAGTTCCACCGTCACCATCGCGTGGGAAACGGGAAGTCCACCTGCATCGTACACCCGCACCAGCAGGGTCCGCACCGGCCCCACCGGCGGCCGTGGGCGAAGGGGCGCGTCCCCCGGCGACCCGGCCTCCCCAGGTCCGTACTCCGGGGCCGGCGGCTTGCGCTCGGCGAGCCATTGCAGTCCGCGGAGCCACAGCAGCCCGGGGATCAGCGCGAGGAGTCCGACGAGGGACCAGAGGGCCCAGCGGCCCGCGCCGGCACCGTCGCTCCTCATCGGCTTCCCTCCATCTACCGGGCGAAGGACTTCACCTTCCCTACGACCCGCTCTCCTCCGCCGGCGGGATCGGAACGTCCTCGAGGACGAAGCGGACGAGGCACCACTCCCAGCGGGTGGGTTTGCGGATCACGACGGTGACGGGGAACCGCACACCGGGATCCCCGTCGGATTCCCCCGGAACCATGGTCATCCACAGACCCCACCTCCCGTCCCCCGTCGGATCCTCACGGAACTTCCTGCCCAGGCCGTCCTGGAGGAACACGTGCTCCAGGATCCCGCCGCCCTGGAAGAAGGGGGAAACCGGATCGGCGTCCTCACCGACCGACACGAACACGGCACCCTCCTCGTTGATGGAGAAGATCAATCCCCCCAGTTCAACGTCCGCCCCGGCGGCCTCCAGCAGGCCCGTCGCGTCCTCGGACTCGAGCACCCGCTGCACCTCGACGTCGAACTCCATCCGCGCGATGCCCGTCGCTTCCCGCGGCAGTCCCTCGACGGCGATGTCGATCCGGTCCTCGAAGCCCGATACCCACGCGTGGCCGAGGACGATGGCGGGCCCGCCGGGAGTCGCCGCCAGTGCCGAGCCGGCGTCCCCGTCGAACTGCGGCCCGCGGAGGTGGAGCCCGAGGGGAAGGGACCTCCGGGGGATTGCCGGCCCGGGGATCCCCTTCACCCGGATACGGGCCTCCAGGCCGGCCCCGGACGGGGATTTCCTGCGGGCCTCCTCCACGCACAGCAGGAGATCCCCGGCGCGGCAATCGGGCCAGTCGCGGCCCCGGATCAGCAGGGCGGCAAACTCCGACTGCGGCGCGGGGACCGACGGGAGTCCCGCCCGGGGGGCTCCCGACGCGCACGCGGCCGCCAGGAGCGCGGCCAGGAGGCCGGCCCCTCGCCGACGCGAGCCGCCCGGGCGGGCGCCCACCTACTCGCCTCCGCTGCTCATGTCCAGCCCCGTCCCGCCGGCATCGTCGATCCGGAGATCCACGGACGCGGTGCCGGGAAGGCCATGGAGCCGCACCCACGAGGCCGGCGACGCCCTGTCGGAATGCCCCAGCACCACGCGCGGCCCCGCCTGGTCGCGGAGTTCCAGGCTCCCGAGGTCGCGGGAATCGATGGAGAGCCGCCCCCGGGTGCGGCCGTCGGAGCCGACGAGCACGAGCTCCGCGTTGTCCCGGTCCGTCGTCAGGCCGACGTGGCGCAGGTGATCGACGCTGCGCAGCCAGAGGGACGGGGCCCCGATGCGGGTGACGTCCATCGTGAGGAGCGCCCTCCCCTCGTGGTCGGCCATGGCGACGTGGGCCCGGCCCTCCGGGTCGAGGCGCAGCGAGAGGCGCTCCACCCCGTCCCCGTCGGTCATGCGCAGGCGGGGTGCCCCGGAGTCGTCGAGGCCGAGGGAGGCCCGGACCTTCCCCTCCGCTCCCACCACCTCGAACCTCCCCGCCCTCAGGACTTCCGGCGCCCGATCCTCCCGGGCCATGGCGGTGGCGCCCGCGGCCAGGAGGAGGCCCAGCACGGCACCTCCCCAGCGCCGGAGGCGGCGGTTCTCGGCCCGGAGGGAGCGCAGCTCCCGGACGACCTCGTCGTGGGTCATGGACGCCTCCCGGTGGAATACCGGGACCGAGGGTACCACCGGCGGGGCCCGCCTTCGCCGCCGTGGTTCACGCGGGGGACGCTCCTTCCTTCCGCCCCCGCCCACTCCCGGCGCAGGATGGTCCGATGGCCCGCCGCCGCGCCGCCCCCGCCCCGCCGCTCCCCGACCTCCCCCTCCCCCCGGACGACGGCTCCATCCGCGTCCGCGGCGCCCGACAACACAACCTCCGCGGCATCGACGTGGACATCCCCCGCGACCGGCTCACCGTCGTCTCCGGCGTGAGCGGGTCGGGGAAGTCCTCCCTCGTCTTCGACACCCTCTACGCCGAGGGGCAGCGCCGCTACGTCGAGTCCTTCTCCTCCTACGCCCGCCAGTTCCTCGAGCGCATGGACCGCCCCGACGTGGACCTCGTGGACGGCATCCCCCCCGCCGTCGCCATCGAGCAGCGCAACACCGTGCGCACGTCCCGCTCCACCGTCGGCACGATGACGGAGATCCAGGACTACCTGAAGCTCCTCTGGGCCCGGGCCGGCGTCGTCCACTGCGCCGGCTGCGGGAAGCCGGTCTCCGTGGACGAGCCCGCCGCCGTCGCCCGCGCCCTCGACGCGCTCCCCGCGGGCACCGCGGCGCTGCTCACCTTTCCCCTCCCCATGGGCGGCGACCTCCCCTGGAAGGACCGGCTCGAGGGGCTCCGCACCCTCGGCCTCCCCCGCCTCCTCCTCGCCGGGAACCCCGCCGAGGCCGGCCTCGTCGCCGAGCCGGGCCCCGGCGACCCGCCCCCGGAGGTCGTCGTGGATCGCCTGAAGGCCGGCGGCTCGAAGCGGGGCCGCGTCCTCGATTCCGTGGAGACCGCCTACCGCCTCGGCCGCGGCCGCGCCGCCCTCCACCCCGAGGGGGGCGCGCCGCTGCGGTTCTCCCGGGAACTGCACTGCGCCGCCTGCGACCTCCCCTCCCGCGCCCCGACGCCCAACCTCTTCTCCTTCAACTCGCCCGTCGGCGCCTGCCCGACCTGCCGCGGCTTCGGCCGCGTCATCGGCCTCGACCTCGATCTCGTGATCCCCGATCCGTCGAAGTCCCTGCGGGAGGGCGCCGTCAGGCCCTGGTCCACCCCCTCCACGGACGGGGAGCGGAAGGACCTGGCGAAGGTCTGCCGCGAGCACGGCATCGACATGGACGCGGCGTGGCGGGACCTGCCGGAGGAGGCGCGGGCCCTCGTCATCGAGGGGAAGGGCCGGAAGTGGTACGGCGTGCGCGGCTGGTTCCAGTGGCTCGAGACGAAGGCCTACAAGATGCACGTGCGGGTCCTCCTCTCCCGCTACCGCTCCTACGACCGCTGCCGCGACTGCGGCGGCGGGCGGCTTCGGCCCGAGGCCCTGCTCGTGCGGGTGGGCGGGCGGACCCTGCCGGAGGTGGCGGGGATGCCCGTGGCGGCGTCCGGGGAGTTCCTCGAGGAGGTGCGGCTCCCGCCGGCGGCGGAGGCGGTGAGCGGGGTGCTGCTGCGGGAGGTGCGGGCGCGGCTGCGCTACCTGCGCGAGGTCGGCCTGGAGTACCTGACCCTGGACCGGGCGGCGCGGACCCTCTCCGGCGGGGAGTTCCAGCGGGTGAACCTGACCACGGCCCTCGGGTCGTCGCTCGTGAACACGCTCTTCGTGCTGGACGAGCCGAGCGTGGGGCTCCACCCGCGGGACACGGAGCGGCTGCTGCGCATCCTCGAGGACCTGCGGGACCGGGGGAACACGGTGGTCGTCGTGGAGCACGACCTCGACGTCATCCAGCGGGCCGACCACCTGGTGGACCTCGGTCCCGGGCCGGGGGAGCGGGGGGGCGAGGTTGTGTATCATGGTGTGATACACTTGGCGTCGTCGGAGCCGCGATCCCTCACCGGGGCCTTCCTCGCGGGGCGCGGGGGGGCCCCCCCCGGGGGGCGGGGGGGGGGGGGGGGGGGGGGGGGGGGGGGGGGGGGGGGG
>CAYJMF010000009.1:0-4011 GCA_964370855.1 uncultured Planctomycetota bacterium
GAGCCGCCCCCCGAAACCGTCGATCCCTACGTCGCCGCCACCACCGGGGACGACATCCGGGTCCGCGCCGGCCCCTCCATCAACTTCCGCGTCCTCGAGCGGTTGCCCAAGGGCTCCTGGATGATCGTCACGGGGAAGAGCGGGGAGTTCGTCCGCGTCCGCATCCCCGGCTCCGTCCCCGTCTTCGTGAGCGCCGATCTCTGCGAGGTCGCCGCCGACGGGAAGAGCGCCGTCGTCCGCAAGGGGGACGTCCTCATGCGCGCGACGGCGGGCCAGGAGTACTTCCCCCTCGAGGGCCAGAAGCTCCAGGAGGGGGACGCCCTCACGGTGCTGGAGACGGCGGAGGGCGAGGGCGGAGGGATGTGGCTCAAGGTCCTTCCCCCGGATCGCGTGGAGTACTTCGTCCACGGCACCCTCCTCGAGCGCATCGCCGCCGAGGGGGAGAAGGCGGAGGAGCTCTCCCGCATCACCATGGAGCGGCGCGACGGATACACCGGCGGCAGGGAGGCGGAGGCGGCCCGCGAGGCGATGCGGTCCCTGGAGGAGGCCTTCGTGAAGCTCGTGGACGACGCCGCCGCCGCCCTCGCGGCGGCCCCCGCGGCGACCCTCCCCGCCGACGCCGAGTCGCGGCGCACCGACCTCCGCCAGGTCATGACGGAGAGCGGCTCCCCGGCCACCCGGGGCCGCGCCGCCACGGTCTCCCGGGACTACGTGGACCGGGAGCGGGAGATGCTCGTCGCCCGCGCGAAGGCGGAGCGGACCGCCGTGGCCGCGGATCTCGAACGGAAGCTCGCCGACGTGGAGGCGAGGTACCGCGCCGCCATGGCCGACCTCCTCAAGGCGGCGCCGAAGGCCCCCGCGGCGAAGCACCTCGCCATCGGCACCATCCGCCGCAGCTCCCGGGGCGGCTACGAGCTCGTCAAGGCCGGCGTCATCCTCCACCAGGTGTCGAGCCTGCGCTACGACCTCTCCGAGTACCTCGGCCTCCGGGTCGGGGTGAACGGGAAGGTCGTCCCCGTCGATCCCGAGAAGGGCGTCGCCATCCTCCGCGTGGATGCCCTCGAGATCCTGGAGTAGCGGGAGCCCCGTGCCGCAGGCCGGGGTTCCCCCGGGAGCGGCGGAGGCGGGCCGGGGCGCCTCCCGGCTCGGGCGGCGCATCGCGCTGGCGGTCCTCGTCCCCGCGGCGGCGGCGCTGGCCGCCGTGGACCTCATCGCCGTGGGCGCAGCGCGGTCCGCCGAGCGGGACCAGGTGGTCCGGCGCATGGAGGCGGCGGCGGAGGCCCTGGCAGGGGACAGCCGGTTCTTCCTCGCGGCTCCCCTCGACGCGGCGGGGGTGCGGGCCCGCCTCGCGGAGATCGCCGGCTTCGACTTCGTCCTCTCGCGGGGGGAGGGCCCCCCGGTCTCCTCCCTGACGCCCGGGGCGGCGGCGGCGGCCCTGGCGGCGACGCCTTCCGGCAGCCACGGCGCGGAAATCGAGGCGGGGGGCGCGGGGTACCTCGTGGTGCGGCAGGATCGGGGGGCCGCCGCCCTGGTGCTCCTCTTCCCGACGGCGGCCGTCGAGGCCGCGGGGCGGCGGGCGGCGCTCCCCGTGCTGATCGCCTCCCTCGGCGGGCTTGCGGCGGCGGCGGCGGCGGCGGCGTTCCTCGGCCGGCGCCTCGCGCGGCCGCTCGAGGCCCTCGCGGAGACGGCGGTGGCCGTGGCCCGGGACGGGGAGCGGCGGAGGGCCGACGAGGGGGCCGGCCCCGCCGAGGTCCGCGACCTCGCGGCGAGCATCAACGGGATGCTGGCGGCCCTCGAGCGGGCGGAGGAGGACCGGGTGCGGCGGGAGCGGCTCGCCGTCCTCGGGGAGTTCGCCGCGGGCATCGCCCACGAGGTGCGCAACCCCCTCTCCTCCATGCGGATGACGCTCCAGCTGCTGGCGCGGGATGCGGAGGGGGCGGAGGCGGCGGCGGGCCGCGGCGCCGAGGATCTCGCCGTCGTCCTCGACGAGGTGCGCCGCCTCGAGGCCTCCGTGGACGACCTCCTCCTCTACGCCGGCGAGCCGCGCCTGCAGCGGGGGGCCGTGGATCTCGCGGCCGTGGCCCGCGAGGCGGCTGCCCTCCTCGAACGGCAGTCCTCCCACCTCGGCGTCTCCGTGGAGGTCGAGGCCCCCGGCGAGGGGGTGGCCGTGCGGGGGGACGGGGGGCGGCTTCGCGGCTGCGCGGTGAACCTCCTGCTGAACGCCGTCCAGTGCTCCCCGCGGGGCGGGCGGGTGCGGGTGCGGGCCGCCGCGGCGGCGGGGGGCGGCGCCGTCCTCGAGGTCGCCGACGGGGGACCGGGCATCCCCGACGAGGTGGGGGAGCGGGTCTTCGAGCCCTTCTTCAGCGGGAGGCCCGGCGGGACGGGGCTCGGGCTGGCCGCCACGCGGCGCATCGTCGAGGCCCACGGCGGGCGCATCTCCTGGCGCTCCGGTCCCGCGGGCACGGTGTTCCGCGTGGAACTGCCGGGGGATCTCCCGGAATCCCCCGCCGCCGGATAGAAACAGGGGATGGCAAGCGACGGGCCACCACCGTTCCCCGCCTCCGTCTTCGTCGTCGACGACGAGCCCGGGATCTGCCGGGCCCTGGAGCGGTTCTTCGCCGGCCGCGGCGCCGCCTGCCGCACCTTCGCGAGGGCCGAGGACGCGCTGGAGGCCGCCGCCGGGGGGGCGCCGGACCTCGTGCTCCTCGACGTGCGGCTCCCGGGGATGGACGGACTGGCCGCCCTCGTCCGGTTCCGCGCGCTGCCGTCGCCGCCGCTGGTCGTGGTGATGACGGCCCACGGGACCCTCGACGTCGCCGTGGACGCCATGCGGCAGGGGGCCCTCGACTACCTCCCCAAGCCCCTCGACCTCGCCGTCATCGCCGCCGTGGCGGACCGGGCGGCGGCGGTGCACGGGGCGGCGTTGTCGGCGTCGGAGGGGCCCGTGGCGGATCCCGGGGCGCTCCTCGTCGGCCGCTCCGCGCCCATGCAGGAGGTCTTCAAGCGCATCGGCGCCGTCGCCCTCTCCGACGCGCCGGTCCTCGTGCTCGGGGAGAGCGGCACGGGAAAGGAGATGGTCGCCCGGGCGGTGCACGAGGCCTCGCGGCGGGCCGGGGGCCCCTTCGAGCCCCTGGACTGCGCGAGCCTCCCCGAGACGCTCTTCGAGAGCGAGCTCTTCGGGCACGAGCGGGGGGCCTTCACGGGGGCGGTGCAGCGGCGCGTCGGGCGGCTGGAGCGGGCCTCCGGCGGGACCCTCTTCCTCGACGAGGTGGGGGAGATCCCGCCGGCGTCACAGTCGAAGCTCCTGCGGTTCCTCGAGAACCGCACCTTCGAGCGCATCGGCGGCGCCGGCCCCGTCACCGTGGACGCGCGGGTGATCGCGGCGACCCACCGGGATCTGAGGGAGCGCATCCGGGAGGGGCTCTTCCGCGAGGACCTCTACTACCGGCTCGACGTGGTGACCATCCGGGTGCCGCCGCTGCGGGAGCGGCCCGAGGACATCCCGCTCCTCGTGGCCCACTTCCTCGCCGAGGGGCGGGGCGGGCCGGCGCCGGCGGGCGTGTCGAGGGAGGCCATGGATCGGCTCATGGCCCACCCCTGGCCGGGGAACGTGCGGGAACTCCGCAACGCCGTGGAGCACGCGCGGGTGCTCGCCCGCGGGGCCCCCCTCATGGTCGAGAACCTCCCCCCCTCCGCCGGCGGCGGGGCGCCGGCGGGGGAGGAGGACGCCCTCCTCCGCGCCGTCGTGAAGCGCGTCGTCGCCGCCGCGGGGGACGCCGCGGGGGCCCTCCACGGCGAGGTCATCGCCCGCGTCGAGAAGCCCCTCCTGGAGGAGGTCCTCGCCCGCACCGGCGGGAACCAGGTGAGGGCGGCGCGCATCCTCGGCATCCACCGCACGACGCTGCGCGAGCGCATGGAGAGGTACGGGCTTTGAGGCGGGGACGTGAAAGGGGACGTCCTCCACATTTTTATTTTTTTTTGGGTTAATAAGAGGGGGCCTAAGGCGGCGGG
>CAYJMF010000009.1:4021-12691 GCA_964370855.1 uncultured Planctomycetota bacterium
GGCCAAAGGCCCGCTGGAGTTATCCACAGAAAAATAGAAAAGTGGAGGACGTCCCCTTTCTTCACTTCCCGATGGGGAGATCCTTGTGGAGTTCGGCGATGTTGCGGTTGAGCTCCTGGATCTTCTTCCCGTAGGTCCCCCGGTTGTTGTCGAGGGCCTCGTAGATGGCGCGGGCCTTCTCGTAGTGGTTCAGGGCGGCGCGGCGGTGGACGTTCACGTCCTTCGACCCGGGGAGGGCCTGGCGGTACTCGGTGTCCCCCTTCGCCGCGAGGGTCCTCGCCTCGTCGAGCTTCTCGAGGTCGACCCCCGACGCCGCCGCCTCGCCCCGCTTCGCCACGCCGCCGATGCCAGCGCCGGTCTCCTCCCGGGCCACCTCGGCGGCTTCGCTGGAGGGGAGTTCCCGGATGACCGATTCGAGGACATCCGGCGGAGTCGGCGTGCCCGAGGCCTTGGAGCGCCGGATGGCCGCCGTCGCCCGCTTCGCGAGGGCGTCCCCGCCGGCGGCCTGGCGCCGCTCGTAGGCCTGCTCGTAGAGGAACGCGAGATGGTGGCGGAGCCCGCGGGAGGCGGCGAAGGAGGCGACCTCGAGCCACGCAGAAACGTCGTCGGCGGGGAGGGCGTCGAGGCGGCGGCGGTACTCGGCCTCGTCGGCGGCGGCGTCCCCGGGGCCCGGGGACGGCGCGCCCTCCGTCAGCAGCCGGAAGAGCCGCGCCCGGTCGGCCCGGGCCCTGAGGGGGAGGGAGCCGGAGGGGGGCGCCTCCGCCGAGGCCGCGTCCCAGGCCGCCGCCGCGCCGGGGAAGTCCCCGGCCTCGTAGGCGACCCAGCCGTCCCGGTCCTTGAGCCTCCAGGACGGGAGGGGGCCTCCGGAGCCGCCGCCCGCGGCGGGGGAGAGGCCGGCCTTCGCCGGCGGGGCGTCCCCGGCGGTGGCGTGGGGGACGGGATCGAAGAAGCCCCGGACGCGCCCCCCGAGCCCCTCCTCGGAGCCGAAGAGGAGGGAGCCCGCCACGGCGGCGGCGAGGGCGGCGGCGCAGGCGAGGGCGGCCTTCATGGGGAGGAGTCTACCCCGCCCCCTGCGCCCGCGGGGAAGTCCGGCGGGCCTCCCCGGCGCGGTAGCGCGTGAGGGCCCCCGTCCGGAAGGCCGCGAACTTCCCCGCCCTCACGGCCTCCCGCGCCCCGGCCATGAGGTCCCCGAGGAAGGTGATGTTGTGGAGGGAGGCCAGGATCGGCCCCAGCATCTCGCCGGTGTTGAAGAGGTGGCGGAGGGTCCCCAGCGAGTACTCCCGGCAGGCGAGGCAGCCGCAGGCGGGGTCCACGGGGCCCCGCTCCCGCGCCCCGGAGGCGTTGCGGAGGTTGAGGGGACCGTCCCGGGTGAGCGCCTGCCCGTTGCGCCCGTTGCGCGTCGGCAGGACGCAGTCGAAGAGGTCGAACCCCTCGGCCACGGCGTCGAGGAGGTCCTCGGGCTCGCCCACGCCCATGAGGTAGCGGGGGCGATTCTCCGGCAGCAGGGCCACGGCCGCCCGCACCGCGGGGAGGGAGAGATCCCCGGGCTCCCCCACGGAGACCCCGCCCACGGCGTTCCCCGGCAGGTCCAGCGCCGCCACGGCCCGCGCGCACTCCGCGCGTAGCGCCGGGTAGACGCTCCCCTGCACGATGCCGAAGAGCGCCACGTCGTCCCGCGTCCTCGCCGCCGCCGCCCGCTCGAGCCAGCGCAGCGTCCGCCGCACCGAGCCCGCCGCCTCCTCCTCGGTGCAGGGCCACGGGGGGCAGTGGTCCAGCGGCATCGCCACGTCGGGGCCGAGGGCCTCCTCCACGGCGACGACGCTCTCCGGCGTGAGGCGCACCTCGCTCCCGTCCACGGGGGAGCGCACCGTCACCCCGTCCTCGTCGACGACGGAGCCGGGGAGGGAGAAGACCTGGAACCCCCCGCTGTCCGTGAGGATGGGCCGGTCCCAGGCCATGACCGCGTGGAGCCCGCCGAGGGCCGCCACGGCCTCCGCCCCGGGGCGGAGCATGAGGTGGAAGGCATTGGCGAGGATCATGGTGGCGCCGGCCTCGCGCAGCTGCGGCGGGGTCAGCCCCCTGACCGTGCCCCGCGTCCCCACGGGCATGAAGCAGGGGGTGGGGACCTCCCCGTGGGGCGTGGAGAAGGTGCAGGCCCGGGCCGGGGTGTCCCGGTCCACGTCCTCGACGCGGTGGGAGAAGGGGCGGGGGTCAGCGGCCACGGGAGGCGATCTTCGTGCCCGGGTAGTAGAAGGCAAGGATCTCCTCGGCCCGGCTCCCCGAACGGGCCATGGCCATGGCGCCCACCTGGCAGAGGCCGACGCCGTGGCCCCAGCCCCGCCCGCGCACGCGGAAGGCCGAGGGGGCGCCGGCCTTCCCGACGGGTTCGAGGGCCGTGAGGAGGGTGGAGCGCAGCCGGTTGGGCCCGAGGGCCTGGCGCACCTGGAGGGCGGGGACTTCCCGCACCGTCCCCCCGGCGGCGGTGCTGCGGAAGTGCAGCACCCGGCCGTCGGCGCTCCGCTTCGCGATTTCGAGGGCCGCCACGGGGGAGCCGAAGCGGACCGCGGCCCGGATCTCCTCCTCCGTGAACTCCCCCTCCCACTCGTAGTACTTCGAACCGGTGCAACGGCCGCAGGCGACCCCCGCGTAGGCCGCCGTCGGCGGGGCGCCGAAGACGAGGGAGGCGTCCGCCGTCCGTCCTCCGCAGGTGGAGTGGTACCAGTAGCCCGGGAGGGGGGCGCCGTCGGCGGCGACCAGGCGGAGCCCCCGGACGGAGGCGACGGCGGGGGCGGAGACGGAGAGGGCCGCGGCGGAGGGCCTCCCGCGATAGGCCTGGTGGAGCCCCGGGTCGTCGGTCAGCCCGTCGAGGTGGGCGAGGGCGAAGGAGCGGGCGAGGATGGCCAGCGCGCGCAGGGACTCGGGCGGCGCGTCGGGGAAGAGCTCCCCGGCGAGGACGCCGGCGACGTACTCCTCGAGGGGGACCCGGTTCACGAGGTGGAGGGAGCCGCCGGCCCCCGGGGAGAGCAGGAGCTCGCCGGGGTAGGGCCGGCCGTCGAGGAGGAAGCCCTGCTCCCGGGCGCCGACGGCCCGGAGCGGGCCGACGCCGGCCTCCTCCCCGCCGGCGTCGAGGCCGCCGGGGCCGGCCTCGACGCGCACGGAGATCCCCTCGCCGGCGCGGAGGATTCGCGGTCCCTTCTCCTGCTCGATGCGGCCGGGCCCCTCGAAGGAGAGGGTGACGGCGGCGCGGGGCCCACCGGCCCGGAGGATCACGTCCACGTTCTCCGGATCCCGATCCGGCAGCGGGGCGGGAGGCGGCGCGGGGGCGGGGGTGGCGGGGGGCGGCGCGCCGGGAGCGGGGACGGGTGCGGGAGCGCGGTCCGGGGGAGGGGACGGCGGCGGAAGCGCCGGCGGCCTGGCGCAGCCCCCGAGGAGGAGGAGAAGGGCCGCCGCGAGGGCGGGGATTCCCGGAGGAGGCGGGACCATCCCTCTACTCACCGGAACAGGCCCGGCCCCCCCGCGGCCGGGGGCTTCTCCCCGACGGCGGCGAAGCCGCGATCCGTGAGGCGGCGCCCCCGGGGCGTGCGGTCGAGGTAGCCCTCGCGGATGAGGAAGGGCTCGATGACGTCCTCCACGGTGTCCAGCTCCTCGCCGACGAGGAGGGCGAGGGTCTTGAGGCCGACGGGGCCGCCGCCGGACCGGGCGAGGCCGAGGAGGAGGGCGCGGTCCACGACGGACAGCCCGTTGCGGTCCACGCCGAGGCGCGCCATGGCCTCCTCGGCCACGGCGGCGGTGATGCGGTTGCCGGACACGAGCTGCGCGAGGTCGCGCACCCTCTTGAGGAACCGGTTGGCGACGCGGGGGGTGCCGCGGCTCCGCGAGGAGAGGAGCCGGGTCGCCCCGTCCTCGATCTCCACGGAGAGCATGGCCGCGGAGCGGCGGAGGATCTCCACGAGGTCGTCGGCGGGGTAGGACTCGAGCTTCTCGGTGATGCCGAAGCGGGAGCGGAAGGGGGCCGACAGGAGCCCCTCGCGGGTCGTGGCGCCGACGAGGGTGAAGGGCTGCAGGGTGACGCGCACGGACCGCGCCGCGGGGCCGGAGTCGATGATGATGTCGATGGCGTACTCCTCCATGGCGGAGTAGAGGTACTCCTCGACCACGGGCTGGAGCCGGTGCACCTCGTCCACGAAGAGCACGTCCCCCTTGCGGAGGTTGGTGAGGATCCCCGCGAGGTCCGCCGCCTTCCCCAGCGCCGGCCCCGAGGTGATGCGCATGTCGCTCTGCATCTCCCGGGCGAGGAGGCAGGCGAGGGTGGTCTTCCCGAGTCCGGGGAGGCCCGAGAGGAGGACGTGGTCGAGGGGCTCGCCGCGCTGGCGGGCGGCCTCGATGGCGACCTTCAGGTTGTCCACGGCCCGCGCCTGCCCCACGAACCCCTCGAAGGTGCGGGGGCGGAGCGCGAGATCGAGGCCGCCGTCCTCCTCCCCGGCGACGGGGGAGAAGGCGGCGGGCTCGGGCGGGGGGGGCTTCGCGGGCATGGAACCTCACCCAGAGTATCGGACGGGGGAGGGACGGCCCTGAAACCCCCTGTCAGTCCCCGGTGAAGAAGGGCCCCGCGTATTCCAGCACGACCTCCGCCGAAAGGCCGGACCCCGGGGGGCCCGCGCCGAGGAAGGTGACCCGGAGGGAGAGGGTCCCGGCGGCCGCGTCGAAGTCGAGGATCTCGACGGTCCCCGTCTCCGTGGAGAGGGGGAGGGCCCCCTGGAGGTCGAGGCTGCCCACGGCCAGGGGGTAGGAGCCGGGGCCGGTGACGGAGCCCGCCGCCATGGCGACGAGGGAGCCTCCCAGGGGACCCGTCCGGACCGCGGAGAGGGCGAGGGAGCCGGAGGCGGGGGACCAGGCGACGAGGACCTCGTCGAAGGCGACGGGGGCCCCGCCCACGGTGGCCGTGATGGTGCGGTCCGGGGAACCCGCCGCCTCGAGGAGGCGGCTCCCCTTCTCCCATTCCCTGCGGGCCCGGCCGAGGGCGCGGAGCCGCTCCGCGGGGGTGCCCGCGCCTGCATCCTCGAGGAGGAGCCGGCCGCGTTCGACGCAGGCGAGGACCCCGTCCCGGGCGGCCGGTTCCCGGCCCCCGCAGGAGGAGGCGAGGAACCCGAGATCCTGCAGCACGGCGTTGCGGAATTCGTCCAGGGTCCCCGCGAAGACCCCGTCCAGGGGCGGTGCCAGGGTCCCCTTCTCCTCACCGCGCCACCCGGATCGGAGGACCTTCGCCATCCGCCGGGCCGTGGCGAGGTCGTCTCCGAGGTCCGCGGCGGGGCGTTGTAGGAGGTCGAGGCCCCGGGAGGCGGCCCGGGTCCGGCGGCGGCCCTCCCGCGAGGAATCGGGAGGGGAGCCCTCGACGGCGGCGAGGAAGGACTCGAGCCCGGCGAAGTGGCCCGAGAAGGCCCCGGGGGCGGCGGGGGCGAGGAGGCCGGCGGCGAGAATGGCGGCGAGAACGACGGTGCGGTGTCTCACGGGGTTCCTCCTTGGCGGCGGGAACCCCCTCTTGAGCACCAGTGTGCATCCTCCCTCCCCGTTCCGTCAAGGGGAAGGCGGCGGGCGCCGTCACAGGCCACACTGAACCCGACCCGGATTGGCGGCGGGGCGGGGGCGGACCATCCTGGCCCGGGCGGGAGGGTCGCGCCCCCGCCCCGCCGCCAATCCGGGTCGGGTTCAGTATAATTCCCCCCCTCCCATGCAACCCCTCCAGAGGCCCGACCGGATCCGCAGCATGTTCGCGGGGATCGCCCCCCGCTACGACCTGCTGAACCACCTCCTCAGCGCCAACCGCGACCGCGGGTGGCGGCGGGAGACCGTGGCCGCGGGGGGGTGCCGGCCCGGGGACCCGGTGCTCGACGTCTGCACGGGGACCGGGGACCTGGCCATGGAGTGGGCCCGCACCCTCGGGGCGCGCAGCGAGGTGGTGGGGACGGACTTCTGCGAGCCCATGGTGCGCCTCGGGCTCGAGAAGGTGCGGAGGGAGGGGCTCCCCGTCCGCCTCGGCGTCGCCGACACGCTGCGCCTCCCCTTCGCCGACGGCTCCTTCGCCGCGGCCAGCGTCGGCTTCGGCATCCGCAACGTCGCCGACCTCTCCGCCGGGATACGCGAGATGGTCCGCGTCGTCCGCCCCGGCGGCCGCGTCGTCATCCTCGAGTTCACGCGCCCCTCGAACCCCCTCTTCCGCCTCGTCTACTACGTCTACTTCCTCCTCCTCCTGCCGCTGCTCGGCAACCTCGTCTCCGGCAGCCGGCAGAACGCCTACGGCTATCTCCCGCGCTCGGTGCTTTCCTTCCCCGATCGCGGGCGCCTCCGGGAGAGGATGGAGGAGGCGGGGCTCGGGGACGTCCGCATCCTCGACCTCAGCCTCGGCATCGTGACGGTCCACGTGGGGGTGAAGCCGTGAGCGATCGCAAGGCCGGGCCGCCCGTCGCCTACGACGATCTCCGGGACTTCGTGAAGGCCCTGGAGAAGGCGGGGGAGCTGGCCCGCGTCGCGGCGGAGGTGGATCCGGAACTCGAGATCACGGAGATCGCCGACCGCATGGTCAAGGCCGGCGGCCCCGCCCTCCTCTTCGAGAAGGTGAAGGGCTCCCCCTACCCCGTCCTCATCAACGCCCTCGGCTCGGAGCGGCGCATGGGGATGGCGCTGGGCGTGGAGCGGCTCGCCGACCTCGAGGAGCGGGCGGCGGAGGTGATCGGGCTCCTGGATCGCAAGCCGCAGGGGATCATGGACAAGCTGGCCCTGCTCCCGAAGCTCAAGTCCCTGGCCGAGGTCTTCCCCGAGGACGTGAGGTCGGGCCCCTGCCAGGAGGTGGTGGAACCCGACGTGGATCTCGGGCGGATCCCCGTGCTGCGCTGCTGGCCGCAGGACGCGGGGCGGTTCATCACGATGCCCATGGTCTTCAGCCGCGACCCGGAATCCGGGAGGCGCAACTGCGGCATGTACCGCCTCCAGGTCTTCGACGCCCGCACCACGGGCATGCACTGGCACCGCCACCACGGCGGCGCCCACCACTTCGCCCGGGCGGAGAAGAGGGGCGAGGGGCGCATCCCCGTGGCGGCGGCCATCGGCGCCGACCCGGCCAGCGTCTTCTGCGCCGCCATGCCGCTGCCCCCGGACCTCGACGAGATGGCCTTCGCCGGCTTCCTCCGGGGGAAGGCCGTGAAGATGGTGAAGTGCCGCACCGTGGACCTCGAGGTCCCGGCATCGGCGGAGTTCGTGCTGGAGGGCTGGGT
The DNA here is from genome assembly GCA_964370855.1 of uncultured Planctomycetota bacterium. Lineage (GTDB taxonomy): Bacteria > Planctomycetota > JAJSAM01 > JAJSAM01 > JAKLKS01 > JAKLKS01. Next base: position 11,290 of record CAYJMF010000009.1, read on the forward strand.
GCCCGCGGGGGAGCGCCGCACGGAAGGGCCCTTCGGCGACCACACCGGCTTCTACTCCCTCTCCGACGAGTACCCGGTCTTCCACGTGGAGTGCGTCACGCGCCGGAAGAACCCGATCTACATGACCACCATCGTGGGGCGGCCCCCCATGGAGGACTGCTGGATGGCCCGGGCCATCGAGCACCTCGTCATGCCGGTGCTGCGCAAGACCCTCCCCGAGGTGGTGGACTTCCACATGCCCTTCGAGGGGATCTTCCACAACCTCGCCCTCGTCTCCATCCGCAAGTCCTACCCCGGCCACGCGCGCAAGGTGATGCACGCGCTGTGGGGGCTCGGGCAGGCGATGTTCACGAAGTGCATCGTCGTCCTCGACGAGGGGGTGGACGTGCGGAACTACCCCGAGGTCGTCCTCCACGCCTTCAACCACATCGACCCGCAGCGGGACACGGAGTTCGTGCTCGGCCCCGTGGAGACCCTCGACCACGCCTCGCGCCTCCCCTGGTACGGCTCGAAGATGGGGGTGGACGCCACGCGCAAGTGGAAGGAGGAGGGGTTCCAGCGGCCCTGGCCCGATCCCATCGTCATGTCCCCGGAGGTGAAGGCCCTCGTGGACCGGCGCTGGCGGGAGTACGGGCTGCCGGTCCCGCCGGCGGGGGGGCGGCCGTGAGGTACGTCCTCGGCATCTGCGGCGCCTCCGGCGCCCGGTACGGGCTCCGCCTCCTCCGCGCCCTCGTGGAGGCGAAGCGGGAGGTGGCCGTCGTCGTCAGCTCCGGCGGGGCCCGGGTTCTGGAGATCGAGGAGGGGGTCCGCGTCGATCCCGGGATGCCCGACGCCGAGGTCCTCTGTCCCGGCCACGGCGGGCTCGTGACCTCCTGGGCCGTCAAGGACATCGCCGCCCCCTTCTCCTCCGGGACCCACCCCGTGGCGGGCATGGTCGTCTGCCCCTGCTCCATGGGGACCCTCTCCCGCATCGCCCACGGGAACTCGGGGAACCTCCTCGAGCGGGCCGCCGACGTCATGCTGAAGGAGCGGCGGAAGCTCGTCCTCGTGCCGCGGGAGACGCCGCTGTCCCTCGTCCACCTGCGCAACATGGTCGCGGCGACGGAGGCCGGCGCCGTCGTCCTCCCCGCGGCGCCGGGCTTCTACCACGCGCCGGGAACCGTGGACGACCTGGTGGACCACGTGGTGCAGAAGGTCCTCGACCAGCTCGGCGTCGAGGCGCGCATCGTGGGGCGGTGGAAGGGGGCGTGAGGGGTATACCGTACCCGACCCGATTCATCGGGGTTGGGCGATGGGGGGGCATACGGTACCCGACCCGGGTGCAGGGGGGGGGGGGGGGGGGGGGCCGGGGGGGGGGGGGGCCCGGGCCCGCCCCCCGGGGGGGGGGGGGGGGGCGGGGGGC
>CAYJMF010000009.1:12701-42602 GCA_964370855.1 uncultured Planctomycetota bacterium
GGCCGGGGCCCCCCCCCCCGGGCCCCCCCCCCCCCCCCCAACCCCGTTGAATCGGGTCGGGTACCGTATACCCCCCGATAGGATCCCGCCATGGCATTCTCCAACTGGTTCAAGCCCGACGGGGCCCTGCAGGACCTCACCCTCGAGGATCTCCGCCGCGAGGAGCACCGCCTGCGCATCCGCGAGGACCAGGCCGTGGCCCGCCTGCAGCAGATGGTGGCGGAGAAGGAGGACGCCTTCCAGCGCGGCGCCGAGGATCGCTCCGTGGCGCTGCGCCGGATCCTCGCCCGGAAGTTCGCTGCGACCCGGCTCGAGCAGGCGAAGGTCGAGCGGGACCTCCTCCGCCTCGGGAAGGACCTCCACTCGGTGCGGGCCCTGCTGGCCGTGGCCGAGGGGGGGAAGAAGCACAAGGGGCTCGCCGAGGCTGCGGCGGATCTCCAGGTCTCCTACGAGGACGACAAGATCGGCGAGGCCTCCTACCGGGACGCCCTCCTCAAGGCCCTCGGCATCCCCGGCCCCGTGAACGACACCGTGGCCGAGGTCTTCAAGGTCTGGCGCGCCCTGGACCGCGGGGAGTACGCCGGCGTCGCCGAGGCCCGCCGCGCCCTGTCCGAGGCGACGGAGAAGGGCGAGAAGGCGGAAGGGAAGTCCTGAGGCCGTGGCGCGCACCCCGGGGAAGGGCGCCGGGCGGGTCTCCGGCATCGTCGCGCCGGACGCCTTCGCCGCGGCCCTCGAGGGCGGCGCCTCGCTCCCTCCCGCCGTCGCCGCCGCGGGCTCCGAGAGCTTCCTCCAGGACCAGGTGATCGCCGCCTGCATCAGGGCGGTCCTCGGCGATCCCGACAGCCCCGACGCCGTGGTCGTCCACGGGCCGACGAAGGCCGGGGACGGCGACGCCCCCTCCCTCGGGGCCATCCTCGAGGACGCCGCCACGCCCTCCATGTTCGCCGCCTCGGGGCGGAAGGTCGTGGTGGTCCGCCGGGCCGATCTGCTGGTCGGTGCCGAGGCCGATCTCCTCGCGGCCTGGCTCGAGAAGCCGGCCCCGGGCTCGCTCCTCGTCTTCGCCCTGGAGTCCTCCCCCCGCGCCCGCTCCGTCCCCGCGAAGGTGAAGAAGGCGCTGGACGCGCTGGCGGCGAAGGGGGCCGTGGTCTCCTGCGACGCCCCCTCGGCGGAGCCGGGCCGCGGCGGGGGGGCGAGCCCGCTCGGCGCCTGGGTCTCCTCAAGGGCCCGCGCCCGGGGGAAGCGGCTCGACCCCGTGGACGGGGACTTCCTGGTCCACCGGAGCGGCGCCGCCCTCGCCACCCTGGAGGGGGCCGTGGCCGCCGCCGCCCTCCACGCGGGCGCCGCGGAGCGGATCACCGCCGCCGACCTCGAGGCCGTGGCGCCCCGCGGCCCCGCGGAATCCACGGACCGCTTCGCCGAGGCCCTGCTCTCGCGGGAGGCGGAGGAGGCGCTCCGGGTGCTCGCCGGCCTCTACCGGGAGGGGGCCTACCCGTGGGGGGCGAAGTCGCCGACCCGCGGTGACGGGCCCGTCACCTTCCTCCTCGTCAACCAGGTGCGCCGCCTCGCGCGGGACGCCCGGACGGCGCTCGGCGGCGGGGCGATGCCCCCCTCCCTCCGCTTCGGCTGCCGGGATCCCCGCCGCATCCTCCAGCGGTCCGACGCCGCGGCCCTCGCGGGGCTCCTCTCCGACGTGACGGTCCTCGAGAGCGCGCTCAAGTCCGGCGCCTCGGGCGGGGAGCGGGCCCGCTTCGAGGCCCTCGTCGTGCGCTACGCGGGGAAGCCGTGACGGGCCGCATCCGGAGGCTCCCGCCCACGGTGGTGGACGTCATCGCCGCGGGCGAGGTGGTGGAGCGGCCCGCCTCCGTGGTGAAGGAGCTGGTGGAGAACGCGCTCGACGCCGGGGCCCGGCGCGTGGCGGTGACGCTGGAGGACGGCGGCCGCACCCTCATCCGCGTGGAGGACGACGGCGAGGGCATCGATCCCTCGGACCTCCCCGCGGCCTTCGCCGCCCACGCGACCTCGAAGATCCGCGGGGTGGAGGACCTGGAGGCCGTGGCGACCTACGGCTTCCGCGGGGAGGCGCTGGCCTCCATCGGGGCGGTCTCCGAGGCCTCCATCACGAGCCGGGTGCGGGGCTCCGCCGATGCCTTCCGCGTGGAGAACCGCCGCGGCGAGGTCTCGGCGCCCGCCCCCGCGGCCCATCCCGAGGGGACGACGGTGGAGGTCCGCGCGCTCTTCGCGGCGCTCCCGGCGCGGCGGAAGTTCCTCCGCACCCCGGGCACCGAGTCCTCCCGGGCGACGGAGGCGGTGGTGCGCTTCCTGCTCGGACGGCCCGACGCGGCCTTCACCATGGTGGTGGACGGGCGGACGGTGATCCGCGCGCCTGCGGGGGAGGCGGCGAAGGACCGCGCGGCGCGGGCCCTGGGCGCGGAGCGGGTCGAGGCGCTGCTCCCGGTCTCCCATCGCGAGGGGGGTGTGGCCGTCGAGGGGTTCATCGCGCCGCCCCATGCCGCCGAGAAGGGGCGGCCGCCCCAGTTCCTCTTCGTCAACGGGCGCTCCGTGACGGACCGGACCGTGGGCCACGCGGTGCACCACGCGCTGGAGGGGCTGGTGACGGTGCACCGGCAGCCGGCCTGGGTGCTCGCGGTGACGCTGCCGCCGGGCGAGGTGGACGTGAACGTCCACCCGGCCAAGTCGGAGGTGCGGTTCCGCCGCCCCTCGGCGGTGCACGGGGCGGTGGCGGCGGCGGTGCGGGAGGCGGTGCTCGCCGGCGAGGGGGCGCCGGGGATCCCGGCGGAGGCGCTCCGGGGGAAGGACGGGATCCGCGACGCGCTGGACGCCTACCTCGGGGGCGTGGGGGCGGAGGCGGCGCGGCAGGCGACGCTGGAGTTCCCGGCGGCAGGGAGGGAGGGGTTCTCCGCTCCGCCCTCGACGGGGACTCCGCCGCCCACGATGACCGGCGCCGCCGCCCCGCTCCGCATCCTCCAGGTGCGCAATTCCTTCCTCGTCCTCGAGGACGGGGAGGGGATCGCCGTCGTGGACCAGCACGCGCTCCACGAGCGGGTCCTGCTGGAGCGCCTGCGGGCGCGGGTGAAGGCGGGGGGGACGGAGATCCAGCGGCTCCTCGTCCCCGAGGTGCTGGAGGTCGGGCCCGCCGACGCGGCGCGGGTGGAGGAGGCCGCACCCCTGCTGGCGAAGGCGGGGCTCCTCATGGAGCGCTTCGGGCCCGGCGCCGTGGCGGTGCAGGGGGTACCGCGGGCGCTCTCCCACCGGCCGGTGCGGGCCGTGGCGGAGGCGGCGCTCCGGCGGCTGCGGGAGGAGAAGGACCCGTCGCGGGGGGAGGCGCTGCTGCACGGGCTGCTCGAATCCATGGCCTGCCACGCGGCGGTGCGGGCCGGGGATCCGCTCAGCGAGACGGAGGCGCGGGCCCTCCTCGAGGAGGGGCGGGCGCTTCCCACCGGCGGCCACTGCGCCCACGGGCGCCCGACGGAACTGCGCATCTCCTTCGACGACCTCGAGAAGCGGTTCCGGAGGAAGGGGCTGTAGGGGGCTGGCGACGGGAGGGGGGCAGGATGACACCGGTCATCTCCCGGGGCGAACCGCCCTTCCCTGGCGTCGTTCACCGAGGAGATACCGAGGTCCGGGGTCGGAGGATTCCTTGAATCCGGACTCCGGCCAGGCCCTGCGGAGGGGCGCGCCATGGGCAGGTCCGGGAAGATCGGGATTGCAGCGGCGGCCCTGATTGTGACCGGGATGCTCTTCTGGGCACTCCGCCAGGGGGTTCCGACTCCCGTGGAGCCACCGGGGATGGGGGGCCGCCCTGCGGAGCCGGGAGAGGCACCTGCGCCGATCCTGGTCCACCCCACGGAATCCTCCGCGGTCGAGGGGGACGGCGTTGTCTTCGGTCGGCTGGTCCGCGGTGCGGAGTCCCGGCCTGTCCTGGGGGCGGTATCGGTCAACGAGCGCCACATCCCCCTGCGGACCGCCGAATCCGGGAGGGATGGTCGCTTCCGCCTGGAAGGGCTCCCCCGGTGGAAACGCTTCGCCCTCCGGGTCGAGGCCCCGGGTGTCCTCCCGGCATCATTCCCGGGATGGCGGATCCCGGAGACCGGGGTCCTCGATGTCGGCGACCTCGTGCTGGGTGCGGCCTGCCGGCTGACCGTCCTCGTCTCCGACCGAACAGGTCGTTCCCTGAAAGGTGCCGCCGTTTCCCTCCACCGCCCACCCGGCGAAACCCCGCGGGACTTCGACGAGGGATGGGCCCTCCTGCCGGCTGCCACTCCCCCCGAGGCGGCAGCGAAAACCGACGCTGGAGGTGCGGCGTCCCTGGACGTGCCTCCGGGCAGGTGGACAGTCGTCGTTGCGGCGGAGGGGTTCGCGCGAAGGGTCGTCTCGGTCTCCCTCGGGGAGGGCGTCGTTCCTGACCTGCTCCACATCGTGCTCCAGCCCGCCTGTGCGCTTGGAGGTACGGTCACCGGCGCCGACGGCCGCCCAAGGGCCGGAGTGACGGTCCTCGCCGGTGCTTCCGGACAGGACCGGGCCACGGGCTTCGAGCGGACGGAGGCCGTGACAGGACAGGACGGCGGCTACCGCCTCGAAGGACTCTCCCCGGGGAGGCAGGTCCTGGAGGTTCAGGTCGCGCAGGGGATCCGATGGGCGGCGGGTGCCGTGGTCGTGCCGGAGGTCGAGCGGTTCGACATCCGGCTCCCCGAAGGGGCGGCCCTCAGGGGGCGTGTGGTGGACGACTCTGACGGTACGCCCCTCACGGAAGCCCTCGTCCGCTTCACCGTCTACTCCCACCTCCACCGGACAATCGCTGCATTCGTCGAGACACGATCGGGCCCCGACGGGGAGTTCCTCATCGGCGAGCTCCCCCCGGGAGCCATGGGCAGGATCGCGGTTCGCCGGGAGGGCTACGTCCCCTTCCCCGACGGGCGCCCCTGGCCGCACGTGGGGACCCTCGCCGCAGGGAGGACCGCGAGGGTCGAGGTGCGGCTCTGCCGCGAAGCTGTCCTACGCGGCCGGGTAGCCTCCCCCGGGGGCGCCCCCGTGCCCGGCGCCCGGGTCGTCTTCCTCTGGTGGGGTGGAGGTGTTCAGGCATCCCCGGCAGCGATGACGGCTTCGGACGGGTCCTACGAGATCTCCGCGGCCGCGCCTTCCCGGGGGCTCCTCAGGGTGGAGGCCGAAGGCTGGTGCCAGCCAGGCTTCCCCCTCGCACCGCAGGAGGCGCTCCGCATCGGAAAGCTCCCCGAGGCCTGGGTTGCGGAAGCGGCCGCGGGCAGGGAGGCGAAGAAGGACATCATCCTCGCCCGGGCCGGCGTCGTGGAGGGCGTCGTCGTGGACGGGGAAGGGAAGCCCGCGCCGGGCTTCCTCGTGCTCGTGGGAGGGCGGAGCGACCCGCCCCCGGGGCCGGAGTCGGCGGGGGCGTTCTCGGGGCCTGCGGGCGGGTTCCGCCTCGGCTCCGTCGCCATGGGGGAGGACCTCGTCGCCCGGGCCCTCGGTCCCCTGGGTGCGGGCGGCTGCTCGGATCCATTCCGGTTGGAGGCAGGGGGGATGGTCACCGGGGTCCAGATCTCCATCGGGTCCGGTGCGACGCTGGTCGGATCCGTCCTTCGAGAGGACGGGCAGCCTCCGGCGGGAGCGACGGTCCTCGTCGCCACGGGGGGATTCGATCTCGCCCTGGCCTGGCAAGCGGAACGGTTCGCGCGGACCTCCGCACCCCACCCCGTGGATCCCGGAGGTTCCTTCCGGATCGAAGGTCTTGCCGCGGGGAAGTACACCCTGAAGGCCTCCGCCACGGGGTACGCACCGGTGGCGCTGCCTCCCCTCGATGTCGGACAGGGGGAGTTGATGGAGGACCTGCGCTTCCTGCTCCCGGCGGAAGGCCGGATCGGCGGTGTCGTCCGGGGTGAGGACGGAAGCCCGATCCCGGGGGCGTCCGTGGCCACGCTGGCGGAGACGGGGACGCGGTTGGACGCCAACTACACGCCACCGGGAGGCCTCGGAGCCGGGGCGGTGACGGGAAGCGACGGGAGGTTCGAGATACGCGAGCTCGCGCCCGGGAACCACCAGGTGGTCGCCTGGGCCCGGGGGTTCCCCCCCGTCACCGCGAAGGCGGCCGCGGGGACCGAGGATCTCGACATCGTCCTCCACGCGGGGCTCTCCATCACCGGAACGGTGGTGGACGAGGAGGCCGGTGGTCCGGTACCGGACATCGATGTCACCGCGTTCCCGGGTTCCCAGGCTCCGGGGAGATGGTCGACCTCCTCCGGGACCAGCGGGGAGGACGGGGTCTTCTTCGTCGGGGACCTCGCCCCGGGCGACTACAGGCTCTCGGCTCGGCCTCCACCGCTTGGGGACGATTCCTGGGAGTATCGCGGCGCCGACGTGAGGGGGGTCGAGGCGGGCGCGACGGGAGTCCGGATCCAGCTCCGGCGGGGGCTCGTCATCGCGGGCAGGATCCTGGATGCCGAGGGGAGGTTGCTCAACGGGCAGGTCCGGATCCAATACGGGCCCACGGGAAGTGCGGGTCTCGCCTCCGGCACCTCTCAGACGGGAGGCGCCTTCCGCCTCCGGGGGCTCGATCCCGGCTCCTACGACATCAGGGTGGAACAGATGGCCCTTCCCGGCCAGGGTGGCGTGGCCCCCACGACGGTGGTCTGCGTACCGGCGGGGACGACGGGACTCATCATCGCGGTCGGACGGGGTCCCTCCATCGAGGGGATGGTGAAGGACGAAGCCGGAAGGCCGCCACCGCAGGGTGGCCGGCTGCTGGTTCGCCCTTCCGGGAGCGAGGGGAACCCGGAGTCCGTCGCTCTCCTGCCCGACGGGAGGTTCTGGACGCAGCCGCTCGAAGCCGGCAGGACCTACGACATCGTCGCGAGGGACTGGCCGGGCCTCATGGGTGGTTCCAGGGGCGTTCCTGCGGAGACGAAGGATCTCGTCATCGTCCTCGGGGCGGGGAACTCCATCTCGGGGAGCGTCGTGGATGAGGTGGGGAATCCCGTCTCCGCGGGTGTGCCCGTCACGGCCAGTGCCTCCCGCGCGGTGGAGAACGAACCCGGAGCCCGGGCCTCCACGGCGACCGACGCGAAAGGCGAATTCCGCATCGGGGGCCTCGGGGATTTCCCCTTCAAGCTCACTGCGGGCCGTGCCGGTACGGACCATCTCGAAGGGGATCCGCTCCCCGATGTCCTCGGCGGCACGACCGGAGTCGTCCTTCGGACCCTGCGCGGATATGCACTCTCCGGGAGGCTCCTCGACGATGCCGGCAGTCCCCTCCGGAACGTGATCGTGGGAGGGACCTTCACGGTTTCCGGAGGTTCGGGACGAGGCCGCACCATCCGGACGGATGAGGAAGGGCGGTTCGTCTTCTCCGGCATTCCTTCCGGGAAGATCACCCTTTCCACGGGCGAGGGAGCCGACCTTGTCTGGTGCGGCACCTACGATGTCCCCTGCGACCCGGTGGATGTCGTCGTGCCGACGCGGTGACCCGGACGGGGATGCGAGCGGCCGCCGGAGTCCCGCGTCACGTTGCTCCGAAAAGTATGCTATAGTTCAAATATGTCAAGAAAAGGTACCAGACGGCCGCGCCCCCGGGCTCCCCGGGTTCCACCGAACGAGGGACGCGTCCTCGGCCTCGTACGGCGGCGGGGGGTCCTTCGGCCGCGGGACCTCGACCCGGAGGGGCTGCCCCGTTCGGCCCTCGCCCGGCTCGTCGCCCGGGGCCTCGTCGAGAGGCTTTCCCGGGGCCTCTACGCGGCCGAGGACCGCGTCCCCGGCGTCCACGGGAGCCTCGCCGAAGCGGCCCGGGCCGTCCCGCGGGGGGTGGTCTGCCTGCTGTCCGCTCTGCGCTTCCACGGCCTCGGCACCCAGGACCCGCCGGAGGTCTGGATGGCCATCGCTCGGACGGCCTCCCGACCGAAGGTCGTCCGGCCCCCCCTCCGGATCGTGCGCTTCTCGGGCCCCCTGCTCCGGGAAGGCGTCGAGGTCCGCCGCATCGGCGGCGTTGAAGTTCGCATCACGGACCCAGCACGCACCGTTGTCGATGCCTTCCGGTACCGGAACAAGATTGGCCTCGATGTCGCCCTGGAGGCCCTGCGGGACGGCTGGTCGCGCGGGCGGATCGGCATCCCGGAGGTGGAGCGGTACGCCGCTCTCTGCCGGCTGTCCCGCGTGATGCGTCCCTACCTGGAGTCCCTGACGTGACGACCCGGAATCCGGCCAACATCCCCGCCTCGATCCTGGCCCGCCTGAAGAACGTGGCGCAAAAGATGGGGGTTCCCCACCAGAACGTGCTCGGGGCCTACGCGAGGGAGCGGTTCCTCTACCGCCTGGGTAGGTCGCCCCGCGGAAAGGGGTACGTCCTCAAGGGGGCCATGCTGTTCGTCCTCTGGCGCGGGGAGCCGCACCGCCCGACGGTGGACTTGGACCTCCTCGGACCGGGAGAAGGGAACTCTCGGGATGTGGAGGAGGCGTTCCGGGCGGTCGCCGTGGTGGAGTGCCCAGAGGACGGGATCTGCTTCGACCCGGGGTCGGTCCGGTGCGAATCCATCCGGGGAAACGTGGCCTACGGTGGGGTGCGGGTCCGGATGGAAGGGCGGATCGGGAAGGCCCGCATCCCGGTGCAGGTCGACGTGGGGTTCGGGGACGCGGTGACTCCCGCGCCGAAGCCGGCCCGCTTCCCGACGATGCTGGACCTGCCCGCGCCGCTCCTCTCCGTCTACCCGCCCGAGAGCGTCATCGCCGAGAAGGTCCACGCCATGGCGGTCCTCGGCCTCGCCAATACGCGCCTGAAGGACCTCTTCGACGTGCGGTCCCTGGCGGCGGACTTCGCCTTCGACGGGAAGGTCCTGAGTGCGGCGCTCGAGGCCACCTTCCGCCGCCGACGGACGGACTTCCAGAAGGAGGTCCTTCCGGTCCTGACGGCCGCCTACAGGGGCGACCCGGCGAAACGGAGTCAGTGGACCGGCTTCGTCGCCCGCGGAAGGCTCGCCGGCGCCCCGGGGGATCTTGGTGAAGTCCTCGACGGTCTGGAGGTGTTCCTCGCTCCGGTCCTCGGCAGCCTCGCGAAGGGCGAGCCCTTCGTCGGATCGTGGCCCCCCGGAGGCCCATGGGCGCCGCGGGGAAGGACCGACCCATAGGCCGGAGGTGCATCCGTCCCCCGGGGAGGTACCGCGGGTCGATTTGTACCGATTGGCAATCCCATTGACCGTTGGTACATCCCCGGCCCATTGACGGGCCCCGGGCTCGCGGCGGTCGTCAGGAGCATCGCTCCATGAAGGCGACGATCGCCCGTGCCGTCTGCGCGGGGCGGACCTGCAGGAGCAGGTGGGGGGCGTCGAAAACGGCGGTCTCGAGGGAGGGGATCCGGGCGGCGATGCGGTTCCGCGAATCCGGGCCGACGACGCGGTCGCGGGAGGCCTGCAGGTAGAGGACCGGGACCTCGATGCCGGGAAGGAGCCCCGTCACGTCCCGGTCGAGGACCTGGCGGAGGCGGTGGGCCATCACCGCCGCATCGAGCCGGCGGGGGAGGGCGAGGATTTGGTCCACGAGCTCCCGGGGAGCGTCCCCTCCCGTGAGGAAGGCCGTGACGAAGGGCGCCGTCAGGGGGATCCGGAAGAGGGCCGGCGCGGCGAGGGCCCGGAGGCTCCGCACCGCGGGCGACACCGGGCAGGCCGCGAAGGTGGCCGAGAGGAGGAGCCCGCGCAGCCCCGGCGGCTTCGTCGCCGCGAAGGCGATGGCGACGGGGCCGGAGAAGGACTCGCCGAGGAGGAACCAGGGCTCCCCGGGAGGGACGGCGGCGGCGACGGCGGCCCGCACGTGGGCCTCGAGTCCCGCCTCGTCGAGGCGCTCCCGCGGCGGGTAGGGCACCACGGTGGCCGCGATGGAGGGGGGAAGCGCCCGCAGGAGGGGCCCGAAGAGCTCCCCCGTGCCGTCCATCCCGGGGAGGAGGATCAGCCGTGGGGGCGGGGATCGGAGGAGGATGCCGTCAGACAGATTCCCACTCCCTGCGCGACACCCCTGACGGCCACCTCGATCCCGTCCAGGGGGGGAACGCGAAGACCGCGCGCCACTCGTACCAGCACCCACTCCTCCACGACCTCGGACAGGCGGTCGCGGCACTCCTCCAGGGTCGGACCCGTCGCGAGGACGCCCCGCAGGCCGCGAACCGTTCCCGTGAAGGAGCCGTCGTCGAGGCGTTCGTACTTCGCCCTTCGCAACGCCCGCTCGAGGTACGCGTGGATCATCCGGACGACCTCCCGTGCCGGCTCCCGACCGGCGTGCCCAGTATAGCCCCGGGCGATGCCCTGGCCGCCCCGCAGGGGGCCGGAACGCCTTCGGGGCGGTGCAGGGTGGCTCCGCCCCCCGCCCTACCCGGGGAACTCGAAGAGCGAGTCCGGCACCTCCGCCGGATCGATCACCAGCTTCTTCACCCCGGCCTGGATGCGGAGGACGGGGGGCTTCCCCGGCTCCACCGGGAGTTCGAACAGCTCGCACCAGATGGGCACCTTCACCCCCGCCGGGATGTCCCCCTTGGGCCGCGGGTCCTCGGCGTCGTAGTCGAAGGTCAGGAGCGTCGAGGCCCTCTCCGCGGACTCGGCGAAGAGCAGCGTCGCCACGGGCAGCAGGCTCCCGGCGTCGAGGTAGATCCGGATGGGGGGCTCCCCCGAGGCCGGGTCCGCCGCCCGGTCGAGGACGCGGCACTTCACGGTCCGGGGTTCCCCGCCGGACCCCACGGGCAGGCGGATCTCCTGCTCCGGCGCCTCCCGCACCACGGGCCCCTCGACGAGGTTCCCGAGGAAGAACACCCGGAGCGCCATGCGCAGCATGCGCCTGCGCTGGTCCACGTCCCGGACGTCCTGCGCGTCCTTCCCCTCGGGATCGAGGAAGCGGCGCGCCGGCTCCTTCCCGACGCGGATCCAGGCGGAGCGCCCGTCGTGGCCGACGGTGGTCATCTTCCCCTCCGCGGTCCACGCCGAGCGGAGGAGCGACTCCGTCTTCCCGGCCGGCGGGAGCGAGAAGGCCTCCGTGCTCCAGGTCTGGCCGCTGCTCCCGCCCTCGAGGCGGAGGGTGACGGGATCGAAGACCGCGACGAAGCGGGTGACCGCCTCCTTCCCGACGAAGCGGGAGGTCCCCTGCGCCGCGGCGGCCTTCGCGATGAGGGCGAGGACGGGTTCCGATGTGCGCGGGGGAGGGGGGGGCGGCGGGGGAGGCGGAGGGGGGGGAAGGGGAGCCTCCTCCCCGTCGCCGGAGAGGAGGGAGACGGCCCGGTCGAAGGGACCCCCGGCGGGTTCCTCCGGGAGGGGCGGGGGCGCCGCAGCGGCGGTGGCCGCGGAAGCGGCGAGGAGCAGCGCGAGGAGGTGGCGAAGGGCTCGGGAGTGCATCCATCCATCCTACCCCGATCCTCGCCTTCCCCCGATCCCCGCGCCGCGGGTAGGATCCCGCGATGGCCCGCTCCCCGCGCCCCCGCGTCCTCTACTCCCGCCGCGTCATCGCCGCGCGGGTGAGGGAGCTGGCCGCCGCCATCGACGGGCGCTACCGCGGGCGCCCCTTCACCCTCTGCGGCGTCCTCACGGGAGGGGCGATCTTCGCCGCCGACCTCGCCCGCGCCCTCGCCAACGACCGCGTGGAGATCGACTTCGTCAAGGCCTCCTCCTACGGGGACGGGACCCGCTCCTCGGGCCGCGTCGAGCTCCAGATCCTCGACGAGGGGAACATCGCCGGGAAGGACGTCCTCGTGGCCGAGGACATCCTCGAGACCGGCCGCACCCTCGGGGCCGTCGTGAAGGGACTGCGCCTCTGCGGCGCCCGGAGCGTCCGGACCGTCGTCCTCCTCGACAAGCCCGTGGGCGGCCGGGGCCGCATCCGCCCCGACTGGGTCGGGTTCACCATGGAGGAGCCGCTCTTCGTCGCGGGCTACGGCCTCGACGCCGGGCGGCGCTGGCGCAACCTCCCCGACATCGTGGTGCCGCAGGAGCACGACCCGGGGCGGCGCCGCCCCGCGGCCGGGGCGCGGCCGTGAGCGCCGGCGAACGGGACTACTGGAGGGAGACGGAGTCCGGGGGCGGGTGGCTGTCGGATCTCCCCGCCCGTGCCCTCGTCATCGGGATCACCGTGGTGGCCTACCTGATCCAGGCCGCCGTGGAGAACGCGGGGCCGGGCTCCGAGCGGTTCGTGAGGGAGCACCTCGCCCTCTCCCTCGACGGGATCCTCCGCCTGGAGCTCTGGCAGCTCCTGACCCACGCCCTCCTCCACGGGGACGTCTCCCACCTCTTCTGGAACATGGTCTCCCTCTACGTCTTCGGGTCCATCGCCGAGAGCGTCGCCACGCGGGGGGAGTTCCACCGGCTCTACGTGCTCGCGGCCCTCGGCGGGGGAGCGGGCTGGCTCGCGTGGGCCGCCGCGGGCCTCGAGCCGGGCTGGATGCCCGCGGTGGGGGCCTCGGGGGCCGTCACCGGGATCCTCGTCCTCGCCGCGCTCCGCGCGCCGAAGGCGAAGATCCTGCTCTTCTTCTTCCTCCCCGTGTCCATCTGGCTCCTCGCCCTCGTCTACGTCGGCGGGGACGTGGCGACGGCGCTGTCCGGCGACACCGGGGGGGTGGCGGTCTCCGCCCACCTAGGCGGCGCCGCCACGGCGGTCCTCTTCCAGTTCCGCCCCTGGGAGGGGCTCCGGCGGCGGCGCCGGGCGGGGGCCCGCCCGTCGGTCCTCCGGCGGGATCTCCCCCCGGACCTCCTCGCCCCGCCTCCCGCGCGGGAGGAGGAGGAGTCGCGCCGCGTGGACGCGCTCCTCGAGCGGATCCACGCCGAGGGGATCGGCTCCCTCAGCGGGGAGGAGCGGGAGTTCCTGAACGAGGTCTCCCGGAGGCTGCGCGGGAGGTGACGGGGGGCGCCCGCTTCGGCGCCCCCCGCCGGGTTCCGCTTCGAGCGCCTAGACGCGCGCCGCCTGGCGCAGCCGCTTCGCCACGCCCGGCGCCGCCTTCTCGCCGGCCTGGCCCGCGGCCACGCTGGTGATGGCGGCGATGTTCACGATCTCGCTCACCGACGACCAGTGGTTGAGCACGTTCACGGGGCGGCGCATGCCCATGAGGATGGGGCCGATGACCTCCGCCTCGGCGAGCCTCTGCGCGAGCTTGTAGGCGATGTTCCCGGACTGCAGGTCCGGGAAGATGAGCACGTTGGCGTCCCCCTTGATGCGGGAGTGGGGGAAGGTGGCGTCCACGATCTCCGGCACGAGGGCCGTGTCCGCCTGCATCTCGCCGTCGATGAGGAGGGAGGGATCGGCGTCGCGGGCGATGCGCGTCGCCTCCCGGACCTTCTCCGCGAGGGGATGATCCACGGATCCGAAGTTGGAGAAGGAGAGCATGGCGACCCTCGGCTCCACGTCGAAGAGCGTCCGGACGGTCTTGCCGGCGAGGACGGCGATCTCCGCCAGCGCCGCGGCGTCGGGCTCGATGTTCACCGTGGCGTCGGCGAAGAACATGACCCGCTTGCGGAAGACGACGAGGTACATCCCCGCCACGAGCTTCGCCCCGGGGGCCGTGTGGAGGAGCTGGACCGCCGGGCGGATGGTGTTGGGATAGGAGCGGTTGAGGCCGCAGACGAGGCCGTCGGCCTTGCCCGCGTCCACGAGCAGGATCCCGTGGGTGAGGGGGGAGCGGGCCTGCTCGCGGGCCTGCCGCGGGGTCATCCCCCTGCGGCCGCGGAGCGTCAGCAGCCTCTTCTCGAAGTCCGCGAGATCCCCGCTGGAGGCGACGTCCACGATCTCCGCCCCGGCGATGTCCGCGCCGGTCTCCGCGGCGAGGGCGCGGATGCGGGCGCCGTCCCCCACGAGCACGGGGAGCGCCGCCTTCTCCTCGATGAGGATGGTGCAGGCGCGCAGCACCTTCTCCTCGTCGGCCTCGGGGAACACGATCCGCTTCGGGGCCCGGCGGGCCTTGTGGAAGACGCCGCGCATGGTCTCGCGGCCCTTGCCGAGCATCCGCTCCAGCCGCTCGCGGTAGGCGCCGATGTCCGCGATGGGCTGGCGCGCGACGCCGGTCCGCATGGCCGCCTCGGCGACGGCGGGGGCCTCCCAGAGGAGGACCCGGGGGTCCAGCGGCTTCGGGATGATGTACTCGGGGCCGAAGCGGATGTCCTGCCCGCCGTAGGCCCTCTTCACCTCGTCGGGCACGTCCTCCTTGGCGAGCGCCGCCAGCGCCATGGAGGCGGCCATCTTCATCTCCTCGTTGATGGCGCGGGCGCGGACGTCGAGGGCCCCGCGGAAGATGTAGGGGAAGCCGAGGACGTTGTTGACCTGGTTCATGTAGTCGGAGCGGCCCGTCGCCATGATGGCGTCCTTGCGGACGGCGAAGACCTCCTCGGGGAGGATCTCCGGCGTGGGGTTCGCCATGGCGAACAGGATCGGCTTCTTCGCCATCGCCTTCACCATCTCCCCGGTGATGAGGCCGGCCTGGGAGACGCCCACGAACACGTCGGCGCCCCTGAGGGCGTCGGCCACGGTCCGCGCCTTCGTCTTGCGCACGAAGTGGGACTTCTCCTCCGTCCACGAGTCCTGGCGGCCCTCCCACATGACGCCCTTGGAGTCGGCCATGAGGATGTTCGAGCGGTGGACGCCGGCGGCGATCATCATCTCGGCGCAGGAGATGCCCGCGGCGCCGGCGCCGGAGAAGACCACCGACACCTCGCCGATCTTCTTGCCCACGACCTCGAGCGCGTTCATGAGGCCCGCCGTGGAGATGATGGCGGTCCCGTGCTGGTCGTCGTGGAAGACGGGGATGTCCATGATCCCCTTGAGGGTCCGCTCGATGATGAAGCACTCCGGGGCCTTGATGTCCTCGAGGTTGATGCCGCCGAAGGTGGGCTCCAGGCGCTTGACGGTCTCGATGAACTTCTGGGGGTCCTTCTCGTCCACCTCGATGTCGAAGACGTCGATGTCGGCGAACCTCTTGAAGAGGACGCCCTTGCCCTCCATGACGGGCTTGCCCGCCAGCGCCCCGATGTCGCCGAGTCCGAGGACGGCGGTGCCGTTGCTGATGACGGCGACGAGGTTGCCGCGGTTGGTGAAGCGGTAGGCGTCGTCGGGGTTCTTCTCGATCTCGAGGCAGGGGACGGCGACGCCGGGGGTGTAGGCGAGGCTCAGCTCCGCCTGGGTGGTGCAGGGCTTGGAGGGGATGACCTCCAGCTTCCCGGGGCGGCCCTGCTCGTGGTAGTCGAGGGCGCGCTGCTCCTTCTCGGAGAAGCCGGACTTCGCCGGCTTCTTCTGCTTCTCGTTGCCTGCCATGTCGTTCCTCCGCGTGGCTCTCCGCCGGTGTGAACCTGCGATCCTACGGGGCATCGGGGGCTCCCTCCATGGACCGGTCGGCGGCGCCTGTGACGGGGGGCAACGGCGGCCCGTGACCGGAGGCCCCCCTTCGGCGGGGAATGTTAGCAGGGGCGCGAAAGCCAGGGACGTTCCTAACTAAGTAACTAACTCCGCATCCCCCCCCGTGAAGGCAGGGGGTGACCCACGGAGTTAGTTACTTAGTTAGGAACGTCCCTGCCTTCCCCTGCCTCCCCAATTAGTTGGGAACGTCCCCGCCTCGCCGCGGAGAATGCTGTTCCCCGTGGGCGATTAGCTCAGTTGGCTAGAGCACCTGCTCGACACGCAGGGGGTCACTGGTTCAAGTCCAGTATCGCCCACCACTTCCGCCTCCCGTCACCCTCCCGCCACCGGTTTCCGTTGGGCGGGGGGGGGCCGGCGGCGAGAATCCCCGGTCTTCCCGGCGAAGTCGCTCCCCATTCCCCCCAAGGAGAGTTCCATGCGCATCGGCGTCCCGAAGGAGATCAAGAACAACGAGAACCGCATCGCCATCACCCCCGCGGGCGTCGAGGCCCTGGTGGCGGACGGCCACGAGGTCATGGTGCAGGCCGGCGGCGGCCTCGGGTCGGGCATCACCGACGCGGAGTTCGTCCAGGCCGGGGCCGTGATGGTGAAGAAGGCCGCCGACATCTTCGCGAAGGCCGGGATGATCATCAAGGTGAAGGAGCCCCTCCCCGAGGAGTACGGCCTCATCCGCAAGGGCCAGCTCCTCTACACCTACTTCCACTTCGCCGCCTCCCGCGAGCTGACCGACGCCATGCTGAAGACCGGCGCCGTGTGCATCGCCTACGAGACCGTCGAGGACGCCGGGGGCCGCCTGCCCCTTCTGACCCCCATGAGCGAGGTCGCCGGCCGCCTCTCCATCCAGGAGGGCGCGAAGTACCTCGAGAAGCCCATGGGCGGCCGCGGCGTGCTCCTCGGCGGCGTGCCCGGCGTCCCCCCGGCGGAGGTCGCCGTCCTCGGCGGGGGCGTGGTGGGCACCAACGCCGCCAAGATCGCCGCCGGCATGGGCGCCAACGTCGTCATCCTCGACGTGAGCCTCGACCGGCTCCGCTACCTCGACGACGTCATGCCCGCCAACGTGAAGACCCTCTACAGCAACAAGTACAACATCCTCGGCGCCTGCCGCCGCGCCGACCTCGTCATCGGCGCGGTGCTCATCCCCGGCGCCAAGGCCCCCTTCCTCGTCACCCGCGAGACCCTCAAGGCCATGAAGGACGGCTCCGTGCTCGTGGACGTCGCCGTGGACCAGGGCGGCTGCGCCGAGACGACCCACCCGACCACCCACAGCGACCCCACCTTCGTGGTGGAGGGGGTCGTCCACTACTGCGTCGCCAACATGCCCGGCGCCGTCGCCCGCACCTCGACCTTCGCCCTCACCAACGCCACGCTGCCCTACGCCCGGACCCTCGCGCGCCTCGGATGGAAGAAGGCCATCAAGGAGGATCACGGCATCTTCACGGGGGCCAACGTCATCGCCGGGAAGGTGACCTGCAAGGGTGTGGCGGAGGCCTTCGGTCTCAAGTACCATAGCCCCGCCTCCGGCTAGGGGGCTCCCCGGCGGGCGGGCATCCCGCCGGGTCCTTCCCGCCGGGTCGGGGGGGGCGCCGTCGGGAACCGATTCGGGAGGTCCGTCTTGGATATCGCGCTCCGGCAGGTCGGCACCACGGTGCTGCTGTCCTTCGTCAGGCCCGTGAACCTGGAGGGGGACGATTCGATCCAGTTCAGGGATCGCGTCAAGAACCTCATCGCCGACGGCCGGACGCGACTCGTCGTGGACCTCTCCCAGGTGAGGTTCATCGACTCCTTCGGGCTCGGGGCGCTCGTCTCCGCCCTGCGGGTCGTCCGGGCCGCCGGGGGGGACCTCAAGCTGGCCGCCGTCCCCTCCTCCGTGGAGGCGGTGCTCCGCCTCACCCGCCTCCACACCGTCTTCGACTGCCATCCGACCATGGAGGCCGCGCTCGGTTCCTTCCAGGCGGCGGGGTAGGGCGTTGGAGCCCTCCCCTCCGGACCCCGGCGGATTCCCCCTCGATCGGATCGAGATTCGCCTCCCCAGCAGGGCGGATTTCCTGGGCGCCATCCGGTCCGTGATCCGGGGCGTCCTCGAGGAGTGCCTCCAGGTGCGCGTCCCCGAGGAGGAGGTGCAGCGCATCCAGATCGCGCTCCAGGAGGCCTGCATCAACGTGGTGCGCCACGCCCACGGGGGGGATCCCACGAAGCCCCTGGTGGTGGGGATCGTCGCGCGCCCGGACCTCCTGCAGCTGGAGATCGAGGACCTCGGCCCCGGCCTCCCCCCCGTGGAGCTGCGCCCCCCGGAACCCGATCCCGCCAACCCCCGGGAGGGGGGATACGGGCTCTTCATCCTCTCCCAGACCATGGACGAGGTGCGGAGCGAGCGCCGCGGGGATCGCCACGTCCTCGTCCTCGTGAAGCGGCTGGCCCCGAAGACCCCGCCGGCCGCCCCGGGGACGGGGACGTGAGGGAGCCGGCCGCGGGGACCGTCGAGGGGGAGGAGCCCCGGGTGGACCTCGGGTTCGTCGCCGGGGAGGAGGCGGTGTCCTCGCTCCTCTCGCGGGCGGCGGCGCTGCACGGCTCCCTGGTTCTCGTCGCCGACAACGGCGGCCGGGTGGTCGCCCGCTTCGGCGCCGACGGCGGCGCGGTCCCGGCCTCCCTCGAGGGGGAGGGGGGCGGGGGGTTCGTCCGCGAACCCGTGGTGGTCTACGACCGGCCCTGCGGGTCCCTGGCGGCGCGGGGGGGGGACGCCGCCGGGGCGGCCCGCTTCGCGTCCTCGCTGCTGGCGGCCTTCGCCGTGCGCCAGTACGAGACAGAGAGCCTCTCCCAGTCCCTCCTCTCCTCCTTCGAGGAGGTGAACCTCTTCTACGGGATCACGGCCCGCCTCCACTCCGTGTCGTCGCCGGACGCCATCTGCGAGATCATCCTCGACCGCGCCTGCGAGATCGTGCGCGCGGCCCGCGCCTCCATCCTCATGTGCGATCCCCACACGGGGGTGCTGCGCGTCGCCGCCTTCCGCGGGATGGCGGCGGAGCAGGCGGCGTCCATCCGGGTCCTCCCCGGGGAGGGCGTGAGCGGGAGGGTCATGGAGTCGGGGCAGGCCGTCCTCGTGGACGACGCCTCCTCCCTCGGCTCCCGGGGGCGGTCCGACGAGCGGTACGCCAGCCGCTCCTTCATCTCCGTTCCGCTCCGCGTCTTCCACCCCGACGAGTACGCCGGGGCCTCGCCCCCCTCGGGGAGCCGGCCCCTCGGGGTCCTCAACATGACCGACAAGGAGGGGGGGGTGCCCTTCACGGCGGGGGACCTCAAGCTCCTCTCCGCGCTGGCCTCGCAGGCCGCCGTCCTGCTGGACAACACGCGCCTCGCCGGGATCGAGAAGGAGATGGGTCTCGCCCGCACCATCCAGGCCTCCCTCCTCCCGCAGTCGGCCCCGAAGGTCCCCGGCGCGGAACTGGCGGGGATCTGCGTCCCGGCGCAGAACGTGGGGGGGGACTACTTCGATCTCTTCACCCTCCCCGGGGGGCGCTCCGGGATCCTCGTGGCCGACGTCTCCGGGCACAACATCGGCGCGGCCCTCATGATGGCGGTCTCCCGGGCGGCGCTGCGCGCCGAGATCTCCCGGGCCGCGGGGCCCGAGGAGGTCCTCGACCGCGCCAACCGCCTCCTCGACCTCGACCTCGCGCGGAGCGAGCTGTTCGTGTCCGTTCTGCTCGCCTTCTACGACCCCTCCACGGGGACGCTCTCCTGGGCCAGCGCCGGCCACAACCCCGGATTCCTTCGGCGGGCCGCCACGGGCGCCGTGGAGGAGCTGGACGCCGAGGGGATCCTCCTCGGGGTGATGCCGGAGTGCGTCTTCGAGAGGCGCACCACCGTCCTCGCGCCGGGGGACCTGGTGGTCCTCTACACCGACGGCTTCACGGAGGCCCGGAACCACGCGGAGCAGATGTTCGGGGAGGAGCGCTTCCAGGCCCTCCTCCACACCGTGGCCGATCTCCCCGTGGAGGCCATCCCCCGGGCCCTCCTCAAGGCCGTGGACCGGTTCACCGGGGCCGCACCGGCCGACGATCGCACGGCCGTCGTCCTCCGCGCGTGTACCATGGCCGCAGCCGGGGGAGGAGGGCGGGCCGCGCCGCCCCCCGCCGGCGGGGAGGCCTAGAGTGGCGCGACGAATCCTGGTGTGCGACGACGAGCCCTTCATCCTGAAGGCCCTCACCTTCATCGTCCGCAAGGAGGGCCACACGGTCATCGAGGCGAGGAACGGGGAGGAGGCCGTGGCGAAGATCCGCTCCGAGAAGCCGGACCTCGTCTTCCTCGACCTCATGATGCCGAAGAAGAACGGCTACGAGGTCCTGGAGGAGGTGCGGGCCGACCCCGCCATCGCCTCCACCTACGTGATCCTCCTGACCGCCAAGGGGCAGGACTCGGACCGCGAGCGGGGGCTCGCCATGGGGGCCAACGAGTTCATGACGAAGCCCTTCAGCCCCACCGTCATCCTCCAGAGGCTCCGCGAGATCCTGGGCGGGGACGCGCCTCCGCCCGCCTAGGGCGGCGACCCCCCTGTCCATGCCGGAGCCCGGGCCGGCCGAAGGTCGCACCCCGTTCCCCGCCTCCCGCGTCGCCGGCTTCGGCCTCCCCCTCGTCATGGGCATGGGGGGGCACGCGCTCTTCAACCTCGTGGACCTCTGGATCGTGGGCTCCCTCGGCGACGGGGCCATCGCAGCCGTCGCCATCGCGGGCCTCGTCAACTCCGTGGCCATGGTGATCCTCCAGGGGGTCTCCGACGGCTCCGTGGCGATCCTCGCCCGACGGGTGGGCGCCGGGGACCGGGAGGGGGCGGCGGCGGCGGCCCGCCAGGGGATGATGCTGGCCCTCCTCCTCGGCGTCCTCCTCGGCGTTCCCCCCTGGTGGTTCGCCCGGGAGCTGACGGCGCTCTTCGGGGCCACGGGCGAGACCCTGGAAGCGGGGACGGCCTGCCTCGAGGTGATGTCGCTGGGGTCCATCGCGATGTTCGTGATGATGCAGGCCGCCGCCTCGCTCCGCGGGACGGGATCGGGGAAGGCGCCGGCGGTGCTGCTGGCGGGGGCGAACCTCCTCAACGTCCCCCTGACCCTCGGGCTCGTGAACGGGAGCCTGGGGATGCCGAACATCGGCGTGCTCGGGGCCTGCTGGGGGACGGTCATCGCCCGGGGGGTGTTCGCGGCGGTGGGGCTCTGGCTCATGGCGGGCTCGAGCCTCCGCCTCCGCCTGCGGGGGCCGGGGCCCGACGCCGCCGTGATGGGGCGCATCCTCCGCCTCGCGCTCCCCGTCGCCGCCCAGTGGTTCGTGCGCGTCCTCCCCATCCTCGTCATCCTCGAGGTCGCCGGCCGCCTCGGCACCGCAGCCAGCGCCGGCTACGGCATCGCGAGCCGCCTCGACCAGTTCGCCATCTTCGCCACCGCGGGCTGGGGCGCCACGGCGGCCACGGCCGTGGCGCAGGGGCTCGGGGCGGGGGACCCGGCGGGGGCGGCCCGGGCCCTCCTCCGGGCCGTCCTCCTCGGCACCGCCACCATGCTGCTCCTCGGCATCGCCTGGTTCCTCTTCGCGGAGCGGGTGATCCCCCTGGTGGGGAGGGCCGGCGGGACCACCCCGGAGGTCGTCGCCTTCGGAGCCACCTACCTCCGCACCGTAGCCTTCGGCTACCCGTTCCTCGGGGCGGCCCTGGTGCTGTCCATGGGGCTCGGCGGGGCGGGAAGCGTGAAGGTCCCCCTGGCCCTGGACGCCGTCGTGCTGGTGGGCATCCAGGTCCCCCTGGTCCTCCACCTCGCCCCGACGGGGCCGGGGGAGTCCGCGGAGGCCGCGTGGTGGGCCGTGGCCGGCACCTACGCGCTCCTCGCCCTCGTCTACGCCGGCGTCGCCCTCGCCGGATGGTGGAAGCGCGCGCGGGTCTGAGCCCTTCCTCCCCGCGCGCCCCCCCGCGGGGTAGACTCGCGCGCTGCCCCATGGAATCCCGCACCGACCCCGAAGGCTCCGGCGACCGCGTCGAGAAGACCGAGCGGCTGCTCAACCTCGTCTCCTGCCTGCTCGCGGCGAGGACGCCGGTCCCCTTCAGCGACATCCGCGGGGAGGTCGTGGGCTACGACGACGACGCCGACGCCGAGGCCATGGAGAAGCGCTTCGACCGGGACAAGGCGGAGCTCCGCGCCCTCGGCGTCCCCATCGAGTACGTGGCCATGGACAAGCACGGGAACTCCGGCTACGGGATCCGCAAGGACCGCTACTTCCTCCCCGAGATCTCCCTCGACGCCGAGGAGGCCCTGGTCCTCGCCGTGCTCCACCGCATGGCGTCGGAGGGCGGGGCGGCGCTCGGTCCGAACCTCCTCTCGGCCCTGCAGAAGGTGAGCGCCGACAGTCCCCTCGGGGACGGGCTCAAGACCTCCATCGCGGAGCAGCACGCCTTCGGGCTGCGCCCGGGCCGCGGCGGGGACGGGGAGCACGAGGCGCTGGAGACCCTCACGGAGGCGGTGCTCACGCGCCGCCGGGTGCGCTTCCGCTACTACGCCATCGGGCCCGACCGCACCCTCGACCGGGACGTCGAGCCCTGGGGCCTCGGGTACAACGAGGGGCACTGGTACCTGGTCGGCTGGGACCACCTGCGCAAGGCCGTGCGCAACTTCCGCGTGGACCGCATCCGCGGGCGCGTGAAGGCGGGACCGCCGGCGGCCTTCGAGGTGAAGGCGGACTTCAAGGTGCAGGAGCACATCGGGCGGCCCCCCTGGGAGTTCGAGGACCGCGGTCCCGTGAAGGCGACCATCCGGTTCGTTCCGGCCCTGGCCTGGATGGTGAAGGAGAACCTCCGCCCGGGGGAGCGGTTCCGGGTGGAGGCCGACGGGTCGGGGATCCTCGACGTGGTGGCGAGGGACCGGGCGGCGCTGCTCCGTTTCGTCATGAAGCACGGCCGCCTCGCCGAGGTCGTGGCCCCCGCGGATCTCCGGCGGGAGGCCCGGGAGGCCTACGGGCGGACCCTGGAACTCCACCGGGGCGCGCCGGGGGTCCCGGCCCCGGACCGGGCGCCGAAGGCGGCGCCGGCCCGCGCCCGCGGGGCGGGGAGGGCCGGCCGTGGCCGCACCGCTTGAACGCCTGCGCCGCGCCCTGACGCTCATCCCGCTCCTCCAGAGGCGACAGGGGATGCGCATCACCGCCATCGCCCGCTACCTCGGCGTGACCCCCCGGGAGGTGTCCGAGGAGATCCGGGACCTCGTCATGATGTGCGGCGTCCCCCCCTACTTCCCGCACAACTACATCGGGTTCTTCATCGAGGGGGACCGCGTCTTCGTCCGCTTCGCCGACCACTTCCGCAGGCCCGTGCGGCTCACCCTCCCCGAGGCCCTCTCCCTCAACCTCGCGCTCCGCACGCTGGAGGGCTCCTCGGGCCGCGCCTTCGGCCCGGCCCTCCTCGGGCTGCGGAGGAAGATCCGCGAGGTCCTCGCCCCGGACGAGGCGCGGAGCCTCCAGGACGCCGAGCGCCGCATCGTCGCCCCCTCGGGGCCCGGCGCCGAGGCGGCGCGGCGCCTCCAGATCCTCCGGGAGGCCATGGGCCGCGCCCGACGCTGCCGCATCGAGTACTTCGCCAGCCACCGGGGCGTGATGACGGAGAGGGTGGTGGAGCCCCTCGGCGTGGTGGAGAACGGCGGGGACTGGTACTGCATCGCCCAGGACTCGGTGCGGAAGACCCCGGTGCCCTTCCGCACGGACCGCATCCGGACGGTGACGGTGCTCGAGGAGGAGTTCGACCCGCCGGAGCACTTCGACGCCTCCAAGTGGAGGGGCGCGGAGATGTTCCGGCCCCGCGGCGACGAGGCCGCGGTCCGGATCCGCTTCGGCCCCGCCGTGGCCCGCTTCATCCGCGAGCAGTCGGACCCGAGGGAGATCACGGAGCTGGCCGACGGGGGGATCGTGCGCCGCCTGCGCTCCTCCTCCATCCAGTGGGTCGTCTCGCAGGTGCTTCGGCACGCGCCCCACGCCGAGGTGCTGGAGCCGCCCGAGGTCCGCGCCGCCGTGGCCGAGACCTGCGCGGCGGTGCTTGCGGCGCCGGCCCGGAAGGGGAAGCCGGCGGGCCCGAAGCCCGCGAGGAAGGCGCCGGCCCGGCGCCGGGGCACGGGGAGGTAGATCGTGGAAATCCGCGCATCGCGCCGCATCGCCTCGACGGGAGCCTACGCCTTCGCCGAGGTGGACGCGGCGGCGGAACGGCTGCGCGCCGCCGGGGTGGACGTCATCGACTTCGGGGTGGGGGACCCGACGGACCCGACGCCGGCCCTCGTTCGGGAGGCCGTCAAGGGGGCCGTGGACGCGCGGGCCCGCTCCGGCTACCCGTCCTACGTGGGAGACCCGGGCTTCCGCGCCGCGGCGGCGCGGTGGATGGAGGGCCGCTTCGGCGTCGCCCTCGACCCCGCCACGGAGGTGACGACGACCATCGGCTCGAAGGAGGCGGTCTTCCACTTCCCCCTCTCCCTCGTGGACCCGGGCGAGCTGGTGCTCATCCCGAGCCCCGGCTACCCGCCCTACAGCCGCGGGACGCGCTTCGCCGGCGGGGAGGCCTGGTTCTATCCCGTGCGCCGGGAGGACGGCTGGCTGCCGCGGCTCGACGCCATCCCCGACGAGGTCGCCCGCCGCGCCCGCCTCCTCTGGATCAACTACCCGAACTCGCCGAGCGGGGCGCTGGCGCCCCTTTCCTTCCTCGAGGAGGCGGCGGCCTGGTGCCGCGCGCGGGGCATCGTGCTCGCTTCCGACGAGGCCTACTCGGAGTTCTACTTCGGTACGGAGCGGCCCCGGTCGGCCCTGGAGACGGGGAAGGAGGGGGTGGTCGCCTTCTTCTCGCTCTCCAAGCGCTCCTACATGACGGGCTGGCGCATCGGCTGGGCGGCGGGGGACCCGCGCATCGTGGCCCTCTTCCGGAAGGTGAAGACGAACATCGATTCCGGGACCCCGACCTTCATCCAGGACGCGGCGGCGGCGGCGCTCGGCGACGAGGCGCACGTGGAGGCGATGCGGACGGAGGTCCGGGCGCGCCGCGACGTGCTCTGCGGGGCGCTGAAGGCGATGGGGCTCCCGGACTGCACGCCGCCGGCGACGCTCTACGTCTGGCAGAGGACGCCGGAGGGGATGAGCGGGGTGGAGTTCGCGAAGAGGCTGCTCGATCCCGAGGTGGCCATCGTCACGACGCCGGGGGAGTGGATCTCCGATGCGCTCGCCGACGGCAGCAACCCGGGGGCGGGGTACGTGCGGTTCGCGCTCGTTCCGTCGCTGGAGGATACGCGGAGGGCGGGGGAGAGGCTGCGGCGGGTGCGGCTCGGGTAGGGCGTTCCGCGCCTCCGGCGCGGTGGCGCCCGTTTCGCGAGGGTCCGGTCCGGAAAGGATCGGACCGGACCCTCGCGAAACGGGCGCGTTGGACGTCAACGGACGGGAGGGGAGGAGGGGGAGAGGAGGGGAGAGGAGGGGAGAGGCGACGGCCAGGAGTTCCGTACGGTCTCCCTCTTTCAAGGGGGGAAGAGGAAGGGGAAGGGGGGAAGGGGGAAGGGGGGATTGAAGGAGCCCTTGTTCCTCCCTCCTCTCACGGACCTCCAACCTCCCGCCGTGGCCTTTCCCGCCTCTTCCGTCGCAACTCCCGAGAATCGCCCGCTCTCCCCTCCTCCCTTCTGTAGCGACCCCGCCCCCCTCTCCCGACGAGCCACGGTCCGTACGATGACCCGCCTCTCCATGCACGCCCGGGAGATCCACATCGGGGGGGCGGGAGGAGGTGGAGAAGCACGGGAAATCCCGCTCCCCCCCGATGTGGATCTCCCGGGCGAACCGGCCACGCAAAGCCCCCTCGAATCCCCGGTCCGCTCCCCCCGTTCCCTTCCCGGGAGAGAGAGCGGGCAACGGTCGTCCGGGAGGGAAGGGAGGGGAGGAGAGGGGACGGAAGGCGGTGATGCCCCGTGTTGAGAACCCCGATCCCCCCCTTCCCCTCCCGCCTCCCGGGTGTAGGATCTCCCGGAAGGCCGCTGCTCCCACACCCCGGAGATCTCGCCATGAAGACCCTGCTCGCCTCCCTCTCCCTTCGCCGCCGCCTCGGCGCCGCCGCGCTCCTCGTGGGCGCGGCCTTCCTGCTCGCCCCGGGGAGCCTCCTCGGCGAGGCCGCCGGCGGGATGGGCCGCAGGAGCGCCGACATGGTGCCCGGCCCCGAGGGCGAGGCCACCGACGCCGAGGGCCGGGTGGACGTCAAGCGCAACACCCGCGGTGAGAGCGTCCGCCTGCGGCTCCGCAACCTCGAGCCCCGCGCCGACTACGAGATCCGCGACGGCGCGACGGGCGAGGTCCTCGGCCGGGTCCACGCGAACCGCCGCGGCCGCGCCAAGGCCCGCATCCGCAGCGCGGGCTCCGGGGCGGAGGCCATGGGTGGCCGCGCCCTCGAGGTCCGCCGCGTGGGCGGCGACGGGGCGGTCCTCACCTGCGAGGTCCCCGGCGACGGCAACGAGCCGCCGAAGGACGCGTGGGGCTCGGGCGAGGGCACGTACCTCACTGGCTGGGTGGGCACGGAGCCCGACGCCGCCGTGCAGGTCTCCCTCTCCATGGACTCCTCCTCCTACGACGGGGAGGACGGCGCCTACGCCTGGGAATCGATGTCCCTGTTCGTCTACGGCGAGGACGTGCCGGGCCCCGTGGTCCTGCGCATCGCCGACGGCGAGGGCGTGCTCGAGACGGTGGCCACCGTCGAGAAGCTCGATTTCGAGGGGACGGAGCCGGACGGGACGAGGCCCGGCGGCGATGGCGACGGAATCAACTTCGCCATGGACCCCGCGGGGAACGACCGCGGCGACGCTCCCGGCGGCGACGGCGGGCCGGACGGTCCGCCGGAGTGGATCCCCCAGGACTTCTTCTCCTGGTCCGCCGACGGGGAGTCCCTCCCCTTCGGCGTGGAGACGGTGGCCGCCCTCGCCGGCCGCGCCTTCGAGGTGGCCGACGCCGACGGGACCGTCCTCCTCTCCGGCTTCCTCCCGGAACTGGAGGAGATCCGCTTCGATCCGCCGGTCGGCGAGGGGACGTACCTCTCGGGGCAGGTCTCCACCGGTCCCGACGCCGCGGTGCAGGTCTTCCTCTCCATGGAGTCGATGACCTGGCCCGCGGAGGACGGCTCCTACGAATCCATCATGCTCTTCGTCTCCGGCGAGAACGTGGCCGGCCCTGTCTCCCTCCTCGTCGCCGACGGCGAGGGGGTCCTCCGCGAGGTCGCGAGCCTCGAGGAGAACGCGTGGTACGGGGAGCCCGGCAACGGGTGGATGGTCCCCATGGGCGGCCCCATGGGCGGGGAGGACGGCTCCTGCCCCGTCGAGGATCGCCCCGACTTCGGCGACTTCAGCTCCTACTCCTGGTTCGCTTCGAGCAAGGACGAGACGGGACTGCCCTTCGACGCGGCCGCCCTGTCCGACCTCTCCGGGCGCGCCTTCGAGGTGAGGGACGGCGAGGGGAACCTCCTCCTGTCCGGCGACCTGCCGGAACTGGAGGAGGTCGTCCACGAGCCGATGCCCATGGACGGGGATCCGGCCACGGGCGGCGACGGCTGGATGAACATGGCGCGGTAGGGGAATACGGTACCCGACCCCATTCATTGGGGGGGGGGGGGGGGGGGGGCGCGGGGGGGGGTGCGGGGGGCCCCCCCCCGATGCCGGGGGGGGGGCCCGGGCCCCCCCCCCCGGGCACCCCCCGCCCCCCCACCCCCTATTAACCGGGCCGGGTACCGTATTCCCGTATACACCGGCCTGCGGATCGTCGAAGTACCATGGGTCCCCCATGAGAACTCCCCTTCCCGCGCTCCTCCTTCTCGCCCTCCTCGTCCTCCTCCCGCTCCTCCCCCCGGCCCGGGCCGACGACGGTCCGCCGGGGAGCCCCGATCCCGCCCTCGTGGACGCGCTCCGCGCCCACCGGGAGGGGCGCCACGGGGACGCCGAGGCGCGGCTCCGGAAGATGCTCGAGGGGAAGGACGCACCGCCCGCCGCGGCGGCGGCCCTGGCCCGGCTCCTCGAGGAGACGGGGCGGACGGCGGAGGCCGTCGCCCTGGCGGAGCGGGCCGCGGCGGGGGATCCGGTCCACCGCGTGCTCCTCGGGAACCTCCAGTTCTCAGCCGGCCGGTTGGCCGAGGCGGAGAAGACCCTCGCGGCCGCCGCCGATTCCCCGACGGGGGGGGCCGCCGCGGAGGCGGCCCTCGGGGACCTCCTCCGGGCCACGGGGAGGCGCAAGGAGGCCCTCGAGCGGTACGTCCGCGCCAACGGCCTCTGGGCCGACGGCACCGCCTCCTCCACGGAGGATCTCCTCGCCGTCGTCCGCGCCCGCTTCGCCATCATGGAGATCGACCCGGGGTTCAAGGGCCAGATGCAGTCCACCCTGGACATCCTGGCCGACCCCCTCAAGGCCGGCGACCCCGACGCGGCGGTGCTGCTGGCCGACATCTACACCCGCCACGACGAGACGGGCCGCGTCGCCAACGCGCTCCGCCCCGTGCTCGACCGCAACCCCCTCCACGTGGAGGCCCTCGTCGTCGCCGCCCGCGCGAAGGAGGCCCGCTTCGAATCCGGGGAGGCGGCGGAGCTGGCGACGAAGGCCCTCTCCGTGAACCCCGTCCACCCCGGCGCCGCGGGGATCCTCGCCCTCATGCGCTACGGCGACGGGGACCGCGCCGGCGCCGAGCGGATCGTGCACCGCGCCCTCGAGGCCCATCCCGCGGACCGCGTCCTCCTCTCCCTGGAGGCGGTCCCCCCGTACCTCGACGGGAACAAGGAGGAGTTCGAGAAGGCCGCGAAGCGGGTGCTGGAGATCGATCCGGCCTTCGGCGGCGCCTTCCTCCTCGCGGCCCGCGTGCTCGAGGACCGGCGGCGCTTCGCCGAGGCCGCCGCCCTCTCGCGGCGCGCCGCCGCGGTCGATCCCGGGGACCCCGAGGCCTGGTACTCCCTCGGGCGCAACCTCCTCAACCTCGGCGAGGAGAAGGAGGCCCGCACGGCGCTCGACCGCGCCGACGCCGCGGACCCCTGGCACGACATCCTGCGGACCAACTTCCGCAAGGTCCTCGACGAGCTCGCCGGCTACGCCGGCGGGACGACGGCCCACTTCGACATCCGCATCCACGCCGCCGAGGACTCCGCCCTCCGCCCCCTCTACGAGAAGGCCCTGGAGGGCTCCTTCGAGGCGCTGAAGAAGCGCTACGGGTTCACGCCGGAGACGCCCATCTACGCCGAGGTCTTCCGCAACGCCGGGGACTTCAGCGCCCGCACCGTGGGCGTGCCCGGCTTCAGCGCCGTCGGCGCCTGCTTCGGCCGGGTCGTGACGCTGGATTCCCCGGGCGCCCTCCCCCCCGGCGCCTTCGCGTGGAAGTCCACGGCCCACCACGAGATGGCCCACGTCTTCCACCTCCAGATGACGGGGGGCCGCGTCCCGCGCTGGTTCACGGAGGGCCTCTCGGTGCACGAGGAGCGGGTGGCCAACCCCTCCTGGGTCCGGAACATGGACCGGGAGCTCGCGAGCGCCATGGCCAACGGGGAGGTGAAGGGGCTCCTCCAGATCGACGGCGCCTTCCGCGGCCCCTCCATCATGTGGGCCTACTACCAGGGCGGCCTCATGTGCGACTGGCTGGAGCGGGACTACGGCCTGCCGAAGATCCTCGAGATGCTCCGGCTCTACGGCGAGGACCTCGACAACGCCGCCGTCGTGCGCCGTGCCCTCGGCCTCGCCCCCGCGGAGTTCGACGCCGCCTTCCTCAGGTACTGCGCGCGCCTCACCGAGGGCTGGGCCATCCGCCCCCGCTGGAGCGACGCGAAGTTCAGGGAGTTCCGCCGTCGCAGCGACGCCGATCCGAAGGACCTCGAGGCCCACCTCCTCCTCGGCGAGGCCTGCCTCCAGCAGGGGAGCGACATCGACGCCGGCACCGCCCTCGCGCGGGCCCGGGCGCTGGCGCCGAAGGACCCCTTCCTCACGGAGCTCCGGGGGATGCTCGCGCTGGCCGGGAGCCGCGCGAAGGAGCGGGACGTCTCCCTCCTGAAGGAGGCCTTCGCCGCGGGGAGGGACCACTTCGATCTCCGGATGCTCCTCGCCGCCGACGCGGAGCGTGCGGGGAAGGCCGGGGAGGCGGTGGAGCACTGGAGGAAGGCGAAGATCCAGTTCCCCCGCGCCTCGGGGCCCATGGACCCGCGCCGGGAGCTCGCCCGCGTGTACGCGGCGCAGGGGAAGCCGGAGGAGGCGGAGCGGGAGCTCGCCGAGATGGCGGCCATCGGGGAATCCGACATCGACACGCGCCTGAAGCTCGCCTCCGTCTTCGAGGGCCGCGGCGATCACGCCGCCGCCGCCCGCATGCTCGGCGAGATCCTCGACATCATCCCCATCCCCGGGCGCGATGCCCGCGGCAAGCCCTCCTCCTTCCCCGCCGCGGAGGTCCACGCGCGGTACGGCGCCGCCCTCGTCGTCGGCGAGGGCCAAGGCGCGGCCCCCCCCCCGGGCCGCCAGGCCCTCCTGGTGGGGCGCCCCCCG
>CAYJMF010000009.1:42612-75120 GCA_964370855.1 uncultured Planctomycetota bacterium
GTTGTTCACGGGGGGTTTGGGGGCGGCCGGGGGGGGGGGGGGGCCCAGGGGGTGGGCCGCCGACGCGTACCGCATGGCCGTCGTCGTGGGGCGCACGCAGGAGCCCCGCGTCAAGGGGGAGGATCTGGCGCCCTGGCTCGTCGGCCAGGCCCGCGCCGCCCGGGACGCGGGCCGCCTCTTCGAGGCGAAGGCCGCCGCCGCCGACGCCCTCCGCACGGATCCCTCCTGCGCCGAGGCGGCGGAACTCCTCCAGGCCCTGGGCGAGTAGGGGGCGGGTCCGCTGGAATCCGCTTCCCATGCGGGTTACGGGCGGGCGCCGGCCCGGAACCCGCATGGGAAGCGGTTCCCGGGCGGTCCCCCGGCCGGAAAGGGCTTTCCTCCTCGGTCCGCCGGGAGGGAGTTTTCCACACCGGCACCCCCCCGGCCCCCTCCCGGGCCCCGTGTCTCATGTAGCGAGAGTTGATACGGGTCCTTTACAGGAATCACGGGTTTCGAGGGTCGGAAGAGGTTCCCGGGACCTCCCGAGGGGGGGGGAGCCAAGGATTATGGGACCTGCCAGTCTGGCAGACCGGAGTTCTCCACAGCCTATCCACCGGTGGAAAACCCCGCCTCCGGCCTCCTCCGCCCCCTCGGGGCGGGAGGGTACACTCTCCCCGTGAGCAACGGCCGGTTCATCGTCCTCGAGGGCCCCGACGGGTCGGGGAAGTCCACCCAGGCGGCGCGCCTCGCCGGGAGCCTCCGGGGGGCCGGCCGCGAGGTCGAGCACCTCCGCGATCCCGGGGGGACCGAGGTGGGGGATCGCATCCGGGAATGGCTCCTCCACGCGGGACACCTCGACCGCACCGTGGAGACCTTCCTCTTCCTCGCCTCCCGTGCGGCCCTGGTGGCGGAGAGGATCCGCCCGGCGCTGGCCGCGGGGCGCGTCGTCCTCTGCGAGCGGTTCACCATGTCCACCGTCGTCTACCAGGGCCGCGCCGCGGAGCCCCCCCTCGAGGGGGCCGCCCTCGAGGCGCTGCGCGCCACCGTGGCGGCCTCCGCCGCGGGCGTGGAGCCGGACCTCGTCCTCGTCCTCGACGTGGAGCCGGGGACCGGCCTCGCCCGCAAGGAGGGCTCCCGGGGCCTGGATCGCATCGAGAGGCGGGGCGAGGAGTTCCAGGCGAGGGTGCGGGCGGGCTACCTCGCCGAGGCGCGGCTCCTCGGGCGGGCCCGCGTGATCCCCCCCGGCCCCCTCGAGGAGACGGCGGCGCGGGTGGAGGCCGTGGTGCGGGCGGCGGGGGGGCTCCTTGGGAACCCCTGAGCCCCGCGCCGCCGCCCTGCTGCGCGCCTCCGTGGCCGCGGAGCGCTGGGACCGCCCCTTCCTCCTCGTGGGGAGGGGGCCGGACCGGGACGGCGCGGCCCGGGCCACGGCGCGGGCCGTCCTCTGCCGCGGCCGGCGCCCCGGGTCCGGCGACGCCTGCGGCGCCTGCGGCGCCTGCCACCGCTTCGACCGGGACCTCCATCCCGACTTCCACCTCCTCGCCCCGGCGAAGAACCGGGTGTCCATCGGCGTGGACGCCGTGGAGGAGCTGCAGCGGGCGCTGGCGCTGCGCCCCGTGGAGGGGGGGAACGCGGCGGCCCTGGTGCCCGCGGCCGAGGAACTCACCCCCCAGGCCCAGAACGCGCTCCTCAAGACCCTCGAGGAGCCGCCGCCCCGCACCGCCCTCCTCCTCACCGTCGCGGCGCCGCGGGCCCTCCTCGCCACGGTCCTCTCCCGGTGCGTCGTCCTGCGGTTCCCCCCTCCCCCGCGGGCGGAGTTCGCCGCCGACGCGGCCCGGCGGGGAGGCGCGGCGGCGGCGGGGGGGATCCTGGCCGTCGGGGCGGCGGGGGATCCGGCGGCTCTCGTGGAGGCGGCGGAGGAGGGGCTGGCCGCCGCGGCCCCGGCCCTCGCCCGGGCCTTCGCCCCGGGGGCGCCCCGCCGGGACCCCCTCGCCTCCCTGGAGCCGGCCGCGGCATGGGTGAAGGGGCAGGGATCCACCCTCGAGGATCAGCGCCGCCGCCTCCGCATGGCGCTGCGCCTCCTCCTCGCCCTGCACACCGGCGGGACCGCCGGCGGGGGCGGCCTCCCGGCGGAGCTGGCGGCGCCCTACGCCGCCCTCACCCGCCGCGCCCGGGACGGCCGCCTGGCGGCCCTCGGCACGGCCCGGGAGCGGGTGGAGCGCAACGTCGATCCCGGCGGCATCCTGGAGGCGCTGGCCGTGGAAGGGGCCTCCGCCGACGGCTCCTGAGGTGCACGACCCCTCAAGTCCGCCCGCCGATTGGACCGAAAGATGCTGAAGCGGTGCTGTGCGCCGCGGGGCGGGGGCGCCGGGCGCGACGTGACCTGGAACGCATCGAGGAGGACGCCGATCCGCATGCCGACGATGGACCTGGACGCCAGCGTGCGCGCCGTCTGCGGCAGGGACCCCCGGTTCCGGCCGGAGGCCTACCACTTCCTCCTTGAGGCCCTCGACTTCACCCTCACGCGCCGCGCGCGGGAGGCGGGGCTGCCCCCGGCGGCCCCGGGGATGGAGTCCCTCGGGGTCTCCACCACGGGGCACGGGACGGCGGATCCCGCCTCGTCGCCGGCCCCCTCACGGACCCCCTCCCACGTGCCCCCCTCCAACGTGCCCGCCTCCAACGTCGTGGGGCGGGACCTCCTGGAGGGGTTCCGCGACCTCGCCCTGGATCGCTTCGGCGCCCTCGCCCACGAGGTCCTCCGGGTCTGGGGCATCACGCGCACCGACGACGTGGGGGCCGTGGTCTTCAACATGGTGGAGGCCGGCCTCCTCCAGAAGACCGCCACCGATTCCCCCGCCGACTACCACGCCGTCTTCGACTTCGAGGCCTCCCTGGAACGGGCCTTCGCGGACCGGCTCCGGAGCGGGGACGTCCGGCTCGACGGACGCACCGCCGACGGACGGACCCCCGCCGCGGCCCCGGCCACGGAGAAGCCCGCGGGTCCCGCCTGATGGCGTCCCCGGGCCCCTCTCCGGAGGACGCGCGCCGCCGGACCCTCTACCTCGCCGCCGTCGGGGCCCTCGTGCTCTACCTCGCCTACCAGGCGCGGTCCGCCGTCGTCCCGCTGCTCATCGCGCTTCTGGCGGCCTACGTCCTCGCCCCCCTCGTGGCGGCCCTGCAGCGGCGGCGGTTCTCCCGGGTGGGGGCCGTGATCACCCTCTTCGTCGCCTTCTTCGGCTCCCTGGGCGTCGCCGCGGCCTTCGGGATCCCGCCCCTCGTGCACGAGGCCCGCGCCCTCGTGCGGGCGGCCATGGGGGAGCCGGCCCGGACCCTGGGGATGCGTCTCCCCGGCGGGCTCCAGCTCCTCGTGGACAACCCGAAGGACGGGAAGCCCCTCGCCTTCGGCGCCCTCGTGACGGCCCGGGCCCTCCTCCCGCCGGACGGGCCCGGCGCCGGGGACGCCGGGGAGCGCGGGAACTTCGAGCGGAAGCTCCGCGAGGTCATGGAGACCCGCGGCGACGAGGAGGCCCGGAAGTTCCGGGCGAAGCACGACGCGTGGCTCGTCTCCCGCCACGAGGGGCGGCTCGTGATCTTCGAGGACCGCGACGGCGACGGCCGCTTCGACCCGGGCTACCTCTTCGAGGGGACCATGGCGGCGAGCCGGTGGGTCGGGGAGCGGGTCCGCAACGCCGAGGCGGCCACGGTGGTGGAGGACCTCGGCATCGACGTCGTCCCCGACCTGTCGGAGGCCTTCCTCGCCCACACGGGGGACTTCGCCCGGGGGGCCATGGGGGTCCTCGGCACCCTCTTCGGGCTCCTCTCCTGGGGGCTCATCGTCCCGCTCTACACCTTCGTCTTCCTCATGCGCCTCGAGGACGTCTGGAACGCCTTCGTGACCTACCTGCCGGGCTCCCATCGCGACCGGGTCCTCCGGGTGCTCCTCCGCATCCACGTCATGCTCATCGGGTTCTTCCGGGGGCGCCTCCTCACCATGCTCTTCAAGGGGATCATGGTGGGCCTCGGCCTCGCCGTCGCAGGCACCCCCTACTGGGCCGTGTTCGGGGCCCTGGCCGGCCTCTTCACCATCGTCCCCGCCGTCGGTCCCCTCGTCGCGGCGGTGCCGGCGGTGATCCTCTCCTGGAGCGAGGGGGGGCCCCTCACGGCGGGCCTCGCCATCGGGGTCCTCATCGCCTCGGAGATCGTGGAGGGGTACATCCTCATCCCGAAGATGGTGGGGAAGGAGGTCGGCCTCCACCCCATGGCGGTCATCACGGCCATCCTCGTGGGGGGCGCGCTGCTCGGCATCTTCGGCGTGGTCATCGCCATCCCCCTGGCCGCCGCCACGAAGATCATCTGGGAGGAGTTCGTGATCCCGGCCCTCAAGGCGAAGGCCGCCGAGGCGCCGGGGGATCCCGGCGCGTCCATTCCATGACACCCCGTGCCGGGGGTCCATGACACCCCGTGACCGGGCGTCCCTGATCCCGTGACCGGGGCCGCCCCGTGACGGACCTCTCCGCCGCCCTCGGCGTCCCCGGGGTCCGCGTCCTCGTCTCGGAGAGGGCCGACGGCTCCATGGGGTTCACCGGCGCCCCCGACCGGGCCGCCGTGGGGCAAGCGCGGGAGAGGTTCCTCGCGGCGGCGGGGTTCGACCCCGCGGCCGCGGCGGGGGCGCTCCAGGTCCACGGCCGGGAGATCCTCCGCGCGGGTCCGGGGGACCGGGGGCGGGGGGGGCTCGATCCCGTGCGTTCCCTCGGCGAGGCCGACGGCCTCGTGACGGTGGAGCCGGGGCTCCCCCTCCTCGCCCTCTCCGCGGACTGCGTCGTGGCGGCCCTGGCACCGAGGGACGGGAGCGCCGTGGCCGTCTTCCACGCCGGCTGGAGGGGGGCCGCGGCGGGGGTGGCGGGGGCCGCCGTACAGGCCCTCGCCGAGGCCTCGGGAACGCCGCCCGACGCCCTCCGCGCCGTCCTCGGCCCCGCCATCGGCCCCTGCTGCTACGAGGTGGGGGAGGAGGTGGCGGCGGCCTTTCCCCGCCACCTCCGGCCGGGACGGGGGGAGCGGCCCCACCTCGACCTCCCCGGGGCGGTGCGGGGGGCGCTGCTGCGGGCGGGGCTCCGGGCCGAGGCCGTGGCGGGGCCGGGCCCCTGCACGCTCTGCTCCGGCGGCTGGTTCAGCCACCGCCGCGGCGACGGCGGGCGGCAGCTCCTCGCCGCCGCCCGCGTCCGATAACCCGTATTCCTACTTCCCGGGGGAGGGCAGCGCCATGTCCGTGTCCACGGGGGGGGCCTCGAAGGTCTTCCCCACGAGGGAGCGGTAGGCGGGCACCGCCGCGGGATCGATCTTCATCTCCTCCAGCACCCGGAGGAGGGCGCGCTGCAGTTGTGCGTCGAGCTCCCAGTCCGCCAGCAGCGGCCGGCCGAGGATGTCGCTGGCCTTGAGGCGCACCCGGGTGCGGAGGACCCAGCGCACGTCCATCTTCGACAGCGGGGTCCCGAGGGTGGCGTAGAAGGCGTCGAAGCCGGGGTAGGCGTCGGTGGAGCCGCCGTCGGCCTCGGCCAGGGCCAGGGCCATCTCGCGGTTCCCGGCGAAGATCCCCTCGACGTAGGCCTTGAAGTCGGCGTTCTCCACGAGGAGCGCGGCGGCCTCCACCTTCCACCCCTCGAGGGCGTCGTCCTTGACGCCGATGTCCGGCTCGATGCCCCCCTTCCAGACGTCCCGTCCGCGGACGGTCTTCACCCGGGTGCGCTCCGGGGAGGTGTTGTCGGGGAGGAAGTAGCGGGCGATGGTCACCTTGACGGCGGGGCTGTCGAACTTCCCGTTCCCGTTCTCGTCGGTGAAGGGCTCGCCGTCGTTCCACTTCCCGTCCTGGTTTCGATCGTAGAAGGGCTCGGCGTCCCCACGCTTCCCGTCGTCGTCGGCGTCGTCGAACTCCTCGGGGAAGTCGTACTCGCCGTTCCCGTTGGCGTCGACGTAGGGCTCGCAGAAGGGCTGTACCGTGACGGGCAGCACGATCTGGACGGAGCCCTTCCCGAAGGTGCGCTCGCCGACGAGGACGGAGCGCTTGTGGTGCTTGAGGCAGCCGGCGAGGATCTCCGAGGCCGAGGCGCTGCCGCCGTTCACGAGAAGCACGAGGGGGAGGCGGGAGACGTCGGCCCGGCGCCCCCGGGTGGCGCGGGAGTAGCCGCGCTGCGAGCGGCCCGAGGTGCGGACGACGTCCTTCCCCGGGTCCATGAAGAGGGAGGCGATGTCCACGGCCTGCTCGAGGAGGCCGCCGCCGTTCCACCGGAGGTCGAGGACGATGCCCCGGACGCCGGACTCCTTGAACCCGGCCAGGGCCTTCGCGACCTCCTCGGCGGCGTTGGCGCTGAAGTCCTCGAGGAGGATGTACCCGACGTCCCCGGGGAGGACCGCCGACCATGTGGAGGGGACGCGGATCTGGCCGCGCTCCAGGGTCTGGTCCCGGGCCTCGGTCCAGCCCTTGCGGTGGACCTTGATGACGACCTTCGTCCCGGCGGGGCCCTTCAGGTGGGAGATGATGACGTCGATGGCCTCCCCCGTGGTCGCCCAGCCGTCGATCTCGAGGATGCGGTCGCCGGGCATGAGGCCCGAGTTCCACGCGGGGCTGTTGAACATCGGCCGCTTGATGGCGAAGTAGCCGTCGGCGTCGATCTCGACGTAGGCGCCGATGCCGCCGTAGGAGTCCCCCTGGATGCTCTTCATCCAGGACTCCCGCTCGGCGCGGTCGAAGAAGGCGGTGTGGGGGTCGATGCCCGTGACGAGGCCGTGGGCGGCCCCCTCGAGGCGCTCCCGGACCCACTTCTCCCGGGCGCCGGGCTCGGCGTTCCCGGGGGCGGCGTCGGCGTTGGCGAGGACGACCTTGAGGAGGGCCTCGAGGAGGCCCGGCTCGAAGCCGGGGACGACGGGGTCCCCGGCGGGGGCGGCGCCGGCGGGCTTCCCGGCGGCCTTCTCGGCCTCCCGGCGGAGGCGGCGGTTCTCGTTGCGCAGCGCCGCGGCGTTGTCCTCGATGGTGCCCCGCTCGAGCAGGGTCCGGGCGAGGCGGCCCCGCTCCGAGGGCTCGTCCTTGACGGCGGAGAGGAGGGGTTTCGCGGCCTCGACGAAGCCGGCGTCGGCCAGCAGCAGGGCGGCCTCGGTGCGGAGGTTGCCGTCCTCGGTGCTCTTCATGGCGTCCTCGAGCTTGCGGCGCCAGACCGGCTCCTTGGTGATGCCGTAGAGGGCGCGGTAGGCGTGGATGCGCAGGCGCGGGTCGAGCTCGTCGGACTGGAGCCTGAGGATGCGCTCGGCGATGAGGGCGGGCTCGCTGAGGGAGTTGCCGGAGATGCCGAGCTGGTCGGCGGCGCCGACGCGCACCTCCGGGGGGAGGGCGGGGTCGAGGAGGTCCATGAGGGTCGCGCGGGCGAGCTCCAGCTCCTTCAGGCCGAGCAGCGCCCGGGCGAGGCCGAGGCGGGCCCAGGGGGGGGCGGTGGGGAGCTTCTCGCGGATGGCGGGGAGGGATTCGGTGCCGATGCCGGTGAGGCGCTCCGCCTGCTGCCAGATGCGGGGGCCCTCGGTGGCGAGCATCTGGTCCACGACCTCCCGGGCCATCTGCCCGGGGGCCTCCTCCTGCGGGAGGGCGGGGGCGGGGGCGAGGAGGAGGAGGCCGGCCATGAGGAGGGCGCCGGCCGCGGCGCGGCGGGGGAGGCGGCGGGGCATCGAGGCTCCTTTCGGGGCGGAAGGTGAGGCGGGACGGCTGGTCGGGACGGACGACGGACGAAGACCGGGCCGGTCCCCGCTCAGGATAAGCCATTCCTTTGACGTGTGGGGAAGTCTCGGCGGGCGGTGGGATCCGGGACGGGCGACCCCCGCCCGCCTGTAACACCCCCGCGTCCGCGCCTGCATGATCGGAACCTGCCATTCCGCCGCCCCCCTCGGGGTCTCCGCCCGGCTCGTCGAGGTCGAGGTGGACGTCCAGGGCGCCAACCGCCACGGGCTCGCCTTCGTCGGCCTCCCCGACGCCGGGGTCCGCGAAGCCGTCAACCGGGTGAAGGCGGCGCTCTCCAACACCGGCTTCCGCTTCCCCTCCAGCGACCGGGTGGTCATCAACCTCGCGCCGGCGAACCTCCGGAAGGAGGGGTCGGCCTACGATCTGCCCATCGCGCTGGCGGTGCTGGCGGCGACGCGGCAGGTGCGGGCGCCGCGCCTCGACGACCACCTGGTGGTGGGGGAGCTCTCCCTCGACGGCCGGGTGCGGCCGGTGCGCGGGGTGCTCTGCGTGGCGGACCGTGCCGCGCGGTCGCGGCGGTGGAAGGGAATTCTCGTGCCCGCGGACAACGCGCGGGAGGCGGCGCTGGCGCGGGGGCTGCCCGTGGTGCCCGTGGAGAGCCTCGTCGAGGCGGTGCTCTACCTCGCCGGGGCCCGGGAGGGGCGGGCGGTGGTCCCGTCGCCGGAGGGCGGCCCGGCCGCCGTCCCGCTTCCTCCCGGTCCCGACTTCGCCGACGTGCGGGGGCAGGAGGGGGCGGTGCGGGCAGCGCTGGTGGCGGCGGCGGGGGAGCACAACCTGCTGCTGGTGGGGCCGCCGGGGAGCGGGAAGACGATGATCGCGGAGCGGCTGCCGGGGATCCTGCCGGCGCTCGACGAGGAGGCCTCCATCGAGGCGACGAAGATCCACTCCGTGGCGGGGCTCCTGCGGGGGGAGCCGCTCACGGTGCCGCCCTTCCGGGCGCCCCACCACACGACGTCGGCGGCGGGGCTGCTGGGAGGGGGGCCTCGTGCTGCGCCGGGGGAGATCACGCTGGCCCATCGGGGGGTGCTGTTCCTCGACGAGCTGCCGGAGTTCGACCGCCGCTCCCTCGAGGGTCTGCGGGAGCCGCTGGAGCGCGGCGAGTTGAGCGTGGTGCGG
This sequence comes from uncultured Planctomycetota bacterium, assembly GCA_964370855.1. Taxonomy (GTDB): domain Bacteria; phylum Planctomycetota; class JAJSAM01; order JAJSAM01; family JAKLKS01; genus JAKLKS01. Next base: position 51,482 of record CAYJMF010000009.1, read on the forward strand.
GCGGGATACCGGGTGCGGTTCCCGTCCCGGTTCCTGCTGACGGCGGCGATGAACCCCTGCCCCTGCGGAAATCACGGCGTGGCCGATCGGACCTGCGACTGCACGCCGCCGGCGGTGATGCGCTACCGGGGGCGGGTGTCGGGGCCGCTGCTCGACCGCTTCGATCTCCAGGTGCGGGTGCCGCCGGTGCGGGCCGGGGATCTCGCGGCGGGGGCGCGGCGGGGGCCGTCGTCGGCGGAATTGCGGGCGGCGGTGGCGGCGGCGCGGGCGCTGCAGCGGGAGCGGGGGGCGGTGAACGGCGCGCTCGACGGGAAGGGGCTCGACCGGTGGGCGACGCCGGACCGGGAGGGGGAGGCGTTCCTCGAGAAGGCGGCGGACCGCCTGCGGATGTCGGCGCGGGCGGTGGTGCGGGTGCGGCGGTTGGCGCGGACGCTGGCGGATCTCGAGGGGGCGGAGCGGGTGGGGAGGGCGCACCTCGCCGAGGCGGCGGCGTTCCGGGTGAAGGGGGGGGAGTGAGAGGGGGCTCCGAGCCTTTGGAACCGTCCGGCCATGGCCTTCGCTCGCCAGTCCCGCCAGGGGCCCGGCGTCCAAGTTCCGAAGTCTCCATCGCTCCCCTAAGCGTCGTCGGTGTCGGAGGGCGAGATGGCTCCGGGAGCGGCGGAGAGAGGTCTCCTTGCACCCGACCACGAGCCGAGAGTCGGAACGAGGTCTCGAGTGGCGGAAGGAGGAAGCATGAAGAGCATCAGCGTGGCCGCGGTCATCGGGGTGTCAACGCTGTCGGGTGCCCTCTTCGGGAACGGTGTCCAGGGGGCCGGGAAGCCGATGGCCCTGGAGATCGGGGAGGCTGGCCGCGGGGGAGTGATCCGAATGACCTGCTCCGGAGGGAAACCGACCATCGAGATGATCTCGGACGAGGGGATGGTCGTCCGGATGGAGGTGGGAAAGAACGCAGGCTTCCGCATGGGGAGGCTCGGGCGGCTCGAGGACGACATCACGGCCACCGTGGACGAATACGGCAAGGTGGAGTTGTCGCTGGGAAGGAGCCAATCCCAGTCGGTACTGCTGTTCCACGAACCGGGCTTCGCTTCGGGAATGACGGTGCGCTCGGGGGAACTGGATGAGGCGACCGTGGGACTGATGGCTGCGGCTGCCAGCGAAGAGGAATACTTCCGATTCCCGGAAACGGCACAGGTGGTGCTGTGGGATGGACCCAAGCCGGTATGGCACCGAAGGGTCACGGCGGGGCGGGGAATTGACCAGTTCCCTGAACCCGTGGCGGCTCCCCAGGGGAGCAAGTAGTCGGCGGACCGAAGGGGACTCTCTCCGGTTCTGGCCATGTCCCTCCCGAGCTCTCTCGGGGCTTCGGCAGTCCCCTTCTGCCGAAGGGGCATGCAGGAGGTCGAGGGGGGAGACTGCGTCCGTCTCTCCATGCCGCCGAAGGGCGTGGAGTACTCCCGCATCCTGCGGGTTCCAACCTCGAGAATCGATGCACTACCAGCTGACGAACGTGGGATATGTGTTACATTGTCGTACATGGGTGCCCGGACCGTGACTCTCCGCCTCGACGACGCGCTGCGCAAGGACCTCGACGCGCTCTGCCGGCGCGCCGGCAGGACGCGGAGCCAGATCGTGCGGGAGGCGCTCCGCCGGCAGATGGCACTCCTGCGCTTCGAGGAGGCGCGGGCGGCCCTTCTGCCCCTGGCGGAGGCGCAGGGGTTCCTCACGGACGAGGACGTCTTCCGGGTCGTCTCCTGATCCGGTGAGGGTCCTCCTCGAAACGAACGTCCTCGTGTCCGCCTTCACGGCCCGGGGCCTCTGCGCCGATCTCCTGCGGGAGATCCTCGCGCGGCACACCCTCGTGACGGGGGAGGTGGTGCTGGCGGAGTTCCGCCGGATCCTCTCCGGGAAGTTCCGGGCCCCCCGCGCGGTCGTCGAGGCGGCGGTGGCGGCCGCGTCCGCCGGCGAGGTGGTGCCGCGGCCCCGGCGGCGGCTCGCCCTGCGATCGCGGGATCCCTCCGACGACCTCGTCCTCGCGTCCGCCGTCGCGGGGAAGGCCGACCTCCTGGTCACCGGGGACCGGGACTTCCTCTGCCCGGCGGGGCGGGCTCCGCTTCCCATCCTGAGTCCACGTGAGGCATGGGGCAGGGTCCGGCGGGGGTAGGGTTCCGTGGCTTGCGGCAGGTAGGCTCGTGTTCGGGTGTGTACTGCGTAGCTGACGGACCAGGAGGGCCGATCTTGGGCAGACTGAGCAAGTCCTTCTGGGTGGTGCTGCTGGTGGTCCTGGCCGTGCTGGCGGCGGCGGGCGCCGTGTGGGACCGGACCGGAACCGCCGCTCGGCTGCGCAGGCAGTTCGGCCTGAGCAGGGCGGAGGTGGCGTCGGAGCCGGCCATCGCGGTTGCCTTGCAGCGCAGGCTCCCGTTGGGTTCGGATCGCGGCGCCATCGAGACCTTCCTTCGGCAGTCGCTGGATGGTGATGACTGCAGCATGGTCGAGTTCGTGGACAGGGGGAAGGGGGATCGTGGGTACCTGTGCACGTTCGGCTATGACGTCGGCGAATTTGGATTCGTCAAGGAGACCTATCACCTGTGGTTCGCGATCGATGAACAGGGCGTTCTGAAGGAGGTCTCCGTCGCCAAGGTCCTGACCGGGTTGTAGGGTGCTGGATGCCTCCGGGACCTTGGCGAGTACCGTCCGTTCCGACATGCCACTGGACCAGGGCACGAGAACGCGGCAACGATGACCCGGAGGCGGCCTGCACGTGATGAGCATGGCCCAGGAGGCCGGTCCCCTCCCCCCGCTTCCTGCGATGGGTGGTTGACCCGTAGGGCCCACCCGGCGATCATCGCGGCGTGAAACGGATCATCGCCCTCGGGGCCGCGGGTGCAGCGCTCCTCGCCGCCACCCTCCTCCTCTGGCCCGGCGGGGAGAAGTTGCCGCCACCGCCGCGCCCTCCCGACCCGGCCTCGCTCAGGGGCGCTCCTCCCCCTCCCCTTGCCGAGGCGTTGCCCGCCGCTCCCGACGCTCCCCCCTCCCCGCCCCCCTCCCCCGGCCGTACCGTCCGCTGGAAGGTCGTCCCCGGCGAGCGCCCCATCCCCCGCGACGGTTCCCCCGTCGCCGTCGGCCCCCCCGGAAGCCCCCCCGACCGCGCCGGCCGCATGGAGGGGGACCTCCTCGTCTGCGAGGACCTCCCGCCGCAGTACCGCGTCCTCCTCGCCGCCGCGGAGGACGGCTCCCTCGCGAGCCTCTTCCTCCCCCCCGCGGGCACCGAGCCCACGGAGCCCGTCGCCTTCCTGCGGCCGCGCCGGGTCGAGATCCTCCTCCGCGACGAGGACGGCGACCCCGTGGAGGCGATCGGGATCGGGATGGGCAGCCACGGTCGCGATCGCGGCGGAAGGGTCGTTCCCCTCGAAGGCGGGCGCGCCGTCGTCGAGGGGCTCCTTCCCTCGGAGACGGGCCACGGCTTCTGGCTCCTCGACGACTTCAACCGCGATTCCGACGGGTTCCTCCTCGGGTTCGTGGACGTCACGAACGGCGACGCCCGCCTCGAGCGGGTCGTCCCGCGCCCGAGGGACGTCGCCCTCCGCGTCCGCGTCGACGGGAGCCCCCGGATCCCGGAGAAGTGGAACCTTCTCGCCGGCCTCCAGACCGTGGGGATGCGGGAGATCGACGATGCCGCGGCGGAGATCCGGTTCCGCATCCGCCCCTGGATCGCCGGAAGCGCGAGCCTCCGCATGATGTGGTCCTCTCCCGGGCTCCGCCCCGAATCGTCCCTCCTGGATGCCCGGTGGGACCCCGCCGGAGCGGTCTTCCGGGCCGCGATCGACCTCGTCACCCCGGCGTCCCTCGTGCTCGAAGGGCGGGTGACGGGGAACCCCCTTCCGGAGTCGGTGTGCCTGGACGTCCGGGGGAAGGAAGGGTGGGTCCCGGCGGCGCCGCGAACCGCGGTCCCCCCCGACGGGTGCCCCCGCTTCTCCGGCCTCGACGCGGGGACCTACCGGCTGCGGGACCCGGCGACGGGAGTCGCGGGGGATCCCGTGGAACTCCGCGCCGGCGGGGAGGCGACGGCCCATCTCGCGACGGTGCCGGCCGCCCTCGTGCGGGGGAGGGTCCTCGCCCCGGCCTGGGCGCGCCCCGGCGACGTACGGGTCCTGGTGGAGGGGCCGAGCGTGGACACCTCCATCGAGGACCCGTTCCTCCATCCCGGGTACCGCGTGGCGGGGGACCTCGGCTTCGAGGTGCCGGTCCCCGAGGGGGTTCCCGTCACCCTGCGGGCGTGGCATCCCCTGCTCGCCCCCGCCGCGGGCAAGGTGCCGGCGGAGGTCTCCGGCGCCGCCGAAGGACTCCTCCTCCGGCTGGTCGAGGAGCGGGTCGCCTCCTTCCGCCCCCGGCCCCATTGGGCCGGCGCGCTGGGGTTCACGGCCCGCCTCTACCGGGGAGAAGCGGCCGGGGAGCCGGCCGCGGAGTCGACGGTGCTCGTGGAAGGCGGGGTCGCCCGGTTCGGGGGGTTCGAGCCGGGGCGGTACACCCTCTGGCTCGACACCCCGGAGTTCGCGCCGAGGGTCGTGGAGGGGGTCGACCTCGGCGAGGGGGCGACGGACCTGGGCGAGGTCCAGTTCGAGGCGGGCACCGTGCTGACGGTGCGCCTGCGCCTTCCCCAGGGGACCCCCTGGCCCGGCCTCGACGTCCTCGTCCGGCCCCTCACCGGCCCGGGGTTCATGCGGTGGGTCCCGACGACCGGGGAGAAGCGGGAGGCGGTCGTCCCCGGGCTCCCGGCGGGGCGGCTCTCGGTCCTGGTGCGTGTGGGGGGGCTGCTCGCCGAGTTCAAGGAGGAGGTCGAGGTGGACGGGGTCTCGCCGGCGCTCCTGGAGGTCGACGCGGCGGGAAGGTAGCGGGGGAGGAGTGTGTACCATAGTGTGATACACATCCGGGGCGCGGGCCGTGCCGGGGAAGGTGATAGGATTCCCGCCATGTCAGGGGGCGAACCCGGCGCCGGGAAGCCCGGTCCCGACCAGGAGGGGAAGTGAGATTCGTCTGGCTGGCCGGTGTGCTGCTCCTCGGGATGGGCAGCGCGAGTGCCCGACCGGGAGAGGCTCGTGACGCTTCACGGGAAGCCACGTCCGCGGTGCGATCCCTCCCTGCTCACGAGGACCTCCCGCAGGAGCCCTACCGCGGGCACTTCGAGCGGAACCTCGGCCAGTCCGCGAAGGACGTGCGGTTCCTGGCACGGACCTCCGGCCTCCTGACCTTCATCCATGACGGCGGGGCGGCGTTCCTTCCCCTCGAGGTTGCGGGGAAGCGCGACGGCCGACTGGACCAGTTCCGGATGGAATTCGTCGGGGCCGGCCGGGACATCCGCTACTCCCCGGGCGGGGCGCTGCCGGGCAGGAGCCATTACCTGCTGGGGCGGGACCCGCTCGGGTGGATCACCGGAGTCCGCCAGCACGGGACCCTGGAGCAGGAGGGAGTCTGGCCCGGGGTCGATGTCCGCTGGCGCGTATCCGCCTCCGGCAGCCCGGCCTTCGACCTGATCGTCGCGCCGGGCGCGGATCCGGGGCGGATCCTCCTGGGATTCTCCGGAATGGCGGGAATGGAGGTCGAGGAGGGAGGGGAACTCCGTCTCTCCTCCGGACGGGGGGCGCTTCGCCTGTCCAGGCCGATCCTGTACCAGGTGGTCCGCGGCACCCGGATCCCGGTCTCCGGGCGTTTCACCGTTGCGGGACGGGACCGGGTCACCCTCCGGGCGGGGGACTACGACCCGACCCTCCCGCTCGTCATCGATCCCGAGGTGCAGTACTCGAGCTACCTGGGCGGGACTGACGGGGAGACGATTGTCGGCAGCGGCATCCACCGGGCGAGCGACGGCTCCTGGTACCTGGCGGGCGATACGTCCTCGAGCAACTTCCCCGTCAGCGGTCCGTACCAGACGGACCAGCTGAACTGGGACCTGTTCGTGACCCGGTTCTCCGCCTCCGGCGCCACGCTCCTGTCTTCCACCTACCTCGGCGGGAACTACGAGGATCGCTTCGGGGGACTGGCCGTCAACGGCGACGATGCCGCGATCGTCACGGGGTGGACCCTGTCCACCAACTTTCCCCTTCTCTCCGCCTATCAGGGGGCTCTGTCCTCGGGTTCCCAGGACGCGTTCGTGACCCGGTTGGCGCCCGACGGCGCCTCCCTCGAGTGGTCGACCTACTTCGGTGGATCGGATGTCGAGGAGGCGCATGCCGTCGTCGTGGACGGCGCGGACGACATCTACATCGCGGGGCGCACGAAGTCCTCGAACCTCCCCACGGCGTCGGCCTTCCAGGGCTCCCTTGCCGGCGGGTGGGACATCTTCGTCAGCAAGTTCATCGCGTCCAGCGGGACGCTCGCCCATTCCGGGTACCTGGGAGGCAGCGGGACCGACGAACTGCGGGCCATGGCCGTGGACGGGGACGGCGGCGCCATGGTCGTGGGCGGCACCCTCTCCACGAACTTCCCCACCCAGGGGGCGCTCCAGCCCACCAAGGCCGCGGGGTACGACGGGATCCTGGCGAAGTTCACGCCATCGGGATCCGGTCTTTCCTTCTCGACGTACCTGGGAGGGAACGACTCGGAGGAAGTCATGTCCGTGGCCTTCGGCCCGGACGGCGCCGCCGTCGTCGTGGGATACACCTACTCGACGGACTTCCCCACGGTCAGCCCCTACCAGGCGGCCCGGGCGGGGACGGGTAGCATTTCGGATGCGTTCCTGGCCAAGGTCAAGGCCGACGGTTCCGGATTCGAGTACTCCACGTACTTCGGTGGAGCGGATGGAGAATTCACCTGGGCGTTGGCGGTGAACTTCGCCGGGGAAGCCGTCGTGCTCGGGACCACGAGTTCCACGGACCTGCCCCAGGTCGAGCCTGTCCAGGGGACCCTGGCCGGAGCATGGGACCTCTTCATCGCCCGCTTCAGCCAGGACGGGGCAGGCCTCGAGTTCTCGACCTACTTCGGAGGCTCCGCCAACGAGGCCGCCTACGGCCTGGATCTCGACGGCTCCGTCGCTCTTATCGGAGGGCACACCATCTCCACCGACTTCCCGACGAAGAACCCCTACCAGGCGGCACGGGCGGGTTCGCAGACCGACGCGTTCACCGTCAGAATGGACGTCGGGCAGGGGCCCCCGCGGGCCCCCTCCAACCTCATGGCGGGCCTCGTCTCCCTGACCTCCGTCGAGCTCTCCTGGACCGACAACAGCGACGACGAGACCGGGTTCCGGGTGGAGCGGAGCACCGAGGGGGGCCCCTTCGAGGCCGTCGGGACCCTGGATACCGACGCGGTACTCCACACCGACGCCGGTCTCGCCGCCGACACCGACTTCGCGTACAGGGTGATCGCCTTCAACGAGAAGGGGGACTCCCCTCCCTCGGCGGCGGCCCCGGTCTCCACTCCGCCGACCCCGGTCACCGCCCCGGAGGCCCCCTCGGGGCTCTCCGCGGAGGCCACGGGCCCCTACGAGGCCACGCTCTCGTGGACGGACAACAGCGCCAACGAGGACTTCTTCATCGTGGCCCGCAGCACCGACGGGACGTTCTTCACCACGCTCGCCACGCCCGCCCTCGGAGCCACTTCGTACCGGGACTCGACGGTGCTCCCCGATCGGACCTACTCCTACCTCGTGCGGGCGGCGAATCCCGTCGGGACCTCGGCCACGTCGAACCATGCCGCGGTCACCCTCCCGGGGACGGTGGGCATCGGCCTCGAGAAGGGGCTCCTGAAGGACAGTGCCAAGTTCGGGAAGGACAAGCTGGCCCTTACGGCCGTACTGACCTCGGAGGCGGGTGCACGTTTCGAGTCCATCGACCCCGTTGCGGGCGGCCTCCTCCTCCGGCTCGGCGGCTGGACGGGGACCCAGCTCCTGATGATCGCGCCCGGAGATCCTGCATGGAAAGTGAAGGAGAAGTCCTCCCTCTGGAAGTCGCCGAAGGGCTCCCTCACGAGGGCCAAGGTGAAGTGGGTCGCCAGCACTGGAACAGTGACCATCAAGATCTCCGGGATGAACCTGCCGGAGACCATCGGAAATCCGATCGTCCTCTCCATCGGCGTGGACACCGACGGCGGGACGAGCACGGAGACGTGGATGCAGGTGAAGGCCTCCTGGAAGTTCGAGCAGTGACGGTGAGGCCCACGGAGAGGAACCAGTATCAAGACTGTCAAAGGTGGGGCTTCAGGGACCCGGGCGGGTTGCACGCAGGGTGCCAACTTCCCACCGGCCCCTCCGGGTAGTGATCGGCGTGAAGCCCCGGCGGCGCCTCCGTCCTCAGGGCTTGAAGAACGTGTCCCACAGCACGTCGAACAGGTCCGGCCCCCGGCGCCGCCGCCCGAAGGAGAGGCCGAAGCCGAGCCCGCCGGAGGAGCGCGAGCCCGAGGGCTCGATGGGGAAGTCGAGGGCCGGCCGCTTCTCCGGCTTCTTCCGCTCCATCGCCCGCGTCGGCTCCGGCGCCCCGATGGCGTCCAGCCCCCGCGTGCGGGCCACGAACTTGAGCTGACCGAGCTCCCCCCCGTCGCACCAGTCCCCGTGGGCCGGGCAGCGGTCCACGAGCACCAGGGGCTTCCGGGCGAGCGCCACCCGCGCCATCCCCCCGTCGCAGACCGGGCAGCGCGCGTAGCGGACCGGCTCCATCCCCCCGTGGGCCGGCCCCTGATCCCCCTCCCCGGGGGCCGGGGGCCGCTTCGCCGCCGTCCGGATCGCCTCCTCGAGCTTCCCCATCCCGAACCAGACCCCGTGGCAGACCATGCAGAGGTCGGCCCGGTGCCCCTCGTGCTCGAGCCCGTGGAGCCCCGGCTTCTTCGGGCAGCGCGGGCACTTGAGGGTCGAGGGGAGGAGCTTCCCGGCGATCCCGTCCACGAAGGCCGTCGCCCCGCAGAACTTGCAGGCCCCCGTGGGGGGCACCGAGGCGCCGCAGTTGGGGCACTTCACCTTGTTGGCGGACATGGGGAAGAGGGTACCGAGGAAAGGCGGGGACGTTCTCAAGTTATAAAGTTGTTCAGCCACCCCTTCCTGCGGAACCGGGGGGCTCTTCGCCTGAACAACTTTATAACTTGAGAACGTCCCCGCCTCTCCCCCGGTAGGATCCCCGGATTCGGTGTCGCACGACCGGGAGGTTCCATGGCCGCGAAGCTCAGCCACCTCGACGCCGGCGGGAAGGCCCGCATGGTGGACGTCGGCGGGAAGCCCGTCACGGATCGCCGCGCCGTGGCCGAGGCCTTCGTCCGCATGGACGCCCCCACCCTCCGCCTCGTCCGCGCCGGCGGGGGCCGCAAGGGGGACGTGCTGGCCACCGCCCGCATCGCCGGCATCCAGGGGGCCAAGCGCACCGCCGACCTCGTCCCCCTCTGCCACCCCGTCGTCCTCGTGGACGTGGACGTGGACCCCGTCCCCGTGAAGGGGGGGGTCCGCATCCGCTGCGCCGCGCGGGCGCTCGACCGCACCGGGGTCGAGATGGAGGCCATGACCGGGGCGGCGGTGGCGGCCCTCACGGTCTACGACATGGTCAAGGGCTCCGACCGCTCCGCCCGCATCGAGTCGGTGCGCCTGCGGGAGAAGTCCGGCGGCCGCTCCGGGAAGTGGAGGGGACGGTGAAGGTCGCCCTCCTGACCGTCTCCGACCGCGCCTCCCGGGGCGAGAGGGCCGACGCGTCGGGCCCCGCGCTCCGGGCCGCCGTCGAGGCCCGCGGCGACGAAGTCGTCGCCGCCGAGGTCGTCCCCGACGAGCGGGAGGCGGTGGCGGCGGCGCTGCGGTCGCTGGGGGGGAGGGCCGACCTCGTGCTCACCACCGGGGGCACCGGCCTCTCTCCGAGGGATCGGACCCCGGAGGCGACCCGGGACGTGGTGGAGCGGGAGATCCCCGGGTTCCCCGAGGAGATCCGCCGCCGCTCCGCGGCCAGGGACCCCCGCGGGCTCCTCAGCCGCGCCGTGGCCGGCATCCTCCCCGGCGGCGCCCTCGTGCTCAACCTCCCCGGGAGCCCCGGCGGGGCCGTGGAGTGCTACGGCTTCGTCGCCGACGCCCTCTCCCACGCGGTGCAGGTCGCCCGCGGGAGGCAGGGGGACTGCGGCGGCGGCTTCTCCGGAAAGGACGGGTAGCGCCATGGCGGCCGGTCGCGGTTACGTCGTCGCCGTCGCCGGGGCCACGGGGGCCGTGGGCCGGGAGATGCTCGCCGTCCTCGAGCAGAGGAAGTTCCCCGTCCGTGAGCTGCGGGCGCTGGCCTCGGAGCGGTCCGTCGGGAAGAGGCTCCCCTTCCGGGGCGGCGAGGTCGCGGTCACGCTCCTCGACGAGAATGCCTTCGCCGGCGTGGACCTCGCCCTCTTCTCCGCCGGCGGCGCCCTCAGCAGGCGCTTCGCCCCGGCGGCGGTCAAGGCGGGGGCCGTCGTCGTGGACAACTCCAGCGCCTTCCGCATGCAGCCCGGCGTCCCGCTGGTCGTGCCCGAGATCAACCCCGGCGCGCTCGCGGCCCACGAGGGGATCATCGCCAACCCCAACTGCTCCACCATCCTCTTCCTCATGGCCGTCGCCCCCCTCCACCGCGTCGTCCCCGTGGAGCGGGCCGTCGTCTGCTCCTACCAGGCCGTGAGCGGGAGCGGGGAGAAGGGCATGGCGGAGCTCCGCGGCCAGGTCGCCGCCATGGCCGCGGGGAGGGAGCCCGTCGCCTCCCTCTACCCCTATCCCATCGCCGGCAACGTGCTCCCCTTCGTGGAGCGCATCCTCGAGGGGGGCCACACCCCGGAGGAGCTGAAGCTCCACAACGAGACCACGAAGATCCTCGGCGACGAGCGGCCGCGGGTCACGGCCACCTGCGTCCGCGTCCCCGTGGAGCGGGCCCACGCCGAGGCCGTGCACCTCGACCTCGCGGGGAGGCTCACCGCCGACGAGGCCCGGGAGATCCTCTCCCGCGCCCCCGGCGTGCGCGTCGTGGACGACCCCGCGGCGAACCGCTTCCCCACCCCGCGGGAGGCGGCCGGGGGGGACGACGTCCTCGTGGGGAGGATCCGGGAGGACCTCGCCTTCCCCTCGGGGCTGGCGCTCTTCTGCGCCATGGACCAGCTGCGCAAGGGAGCGGCCCTCAACGCCGTCCAGATCGCGGAAGAGTTGATCCGGAGGTCGCTCCTGTAGTCTCATCGTCGGACAGGAAGGAGGCAGGCATGGCGGAAGACGAGGGCAGGGAGGCGCACCCCCGCACCCACACCCCGGAGGGGAGGCTCGACCTCCGGGACGTCAAGCGGCTCGTGAACCTCATGGACCGCCACGGCCTCTCCGAGGTGGAGCTGGAGGATTCCGGGCGGCGGGTCCGGCTGCGGAAGGGGGGGGGCGCCGAGGTCCACTCCTACGTGCCGGCCCACCCCGTGCCCACCGCCGCCGCGGCCGCGGCGGCCGCGGCGGAGGCCGCCGCGGCGGCGGCCCCCGTGACCGCGCCGCTCGGCGTGGAGATCCGCTCCCCCATGGTGGGAACCTTCTACCGCGCCTCGAGCCCCGAGGCGGCCCCCTTCGTCGAGGTGGGGGACGTCATCCACAAGGACTCCGTGGTCTGCATCGTCGAGGCCATGAAGGTCATGAACGAGATCAAGTCCGAGGTGGAGGGGGAGATCCTCGCCGTCCTCGCCCAGAACGGGGAGGCCGTGGAGTTCGACCAGCCCCTATTCCTCGTCCGGCCGGCGGGCCAGGGCTAGCCCCGGGGCGCCGTGTTCCGACGAATCCTGATCGCCAACAGGGGGGAGATCGCCCTCCGGATCCTCCGGGCATGCCGGGAGCTCGGGATCCAGACCGTGGCCGTCTACTCCAAGGCGGATTCCCAGTCCTTCCACCTGCGCCACGCCGACGAGACCATCTGCATCGGCCCCGCCGCGAGCGCGAAGTCCTACCTCTCCATCCCCAACATCATGAGCGCGGCGGAGATCGCCGACGTGGACGCCATCCACCCGGGCTTCGGGTTCCTCTCCGAGAACGCCCACTTCGCCGAGGTCTGCCGCGACTCCAACATCGTGTTCATCGGCCCCCCCGTGGAGGCCATCGCGAACATGGGGGACAAGGCGAAGGCCCGGGAGATCGCCCGCAAGGCCGGCGTCCCGACGGTGCCCGGCACCGAGGGCACGGTGGAGGACGATGACGAGGCCGTGGAGATCGCCCGGGGCATCGGCTACCCGGTGCTGGTGAAGGCCAAGGCCGGGGGCGGCGGCAAGGGCATGCGCGTGGCCCACAACGACATGTCCCTCCTGAACGCGCTCCAGGGGGCGAGGGCCGAGGCCCTGGCCGCCTTCGGGGACGCCGGCGTCTACCTCGAGAAGTACCTCGACCGGCCGCGCCACGTGGAGGTGCAGATCCTGGCCGACGAGAAGGGCAACGTGCTCCACCTCGGCGAGCGGGACTGCTCCATGCAGCGGCGCCACCAGAAGGTGGTGGAGGAGAGCCCCTCGCCGCTGCTCCCGAAGGACGTGCGCAAGAAGATCACCCGCGCCGCGGTCAAGCTGATGAAGACCGCGAAGTACGTGAACGCCGGCACCGTCGAGTTCCTCCTCGACCGGGACAACTCCTTCTACTTCATCGAGGTGAACGCCCGCATCCAGGTGGAGCACCCGGTGACGGAGATGGTCACGGGCATCGACCTCGTGAAGGAGCAGATCCGCATCGCCGCCGGCGAGCCCCTCGGGTACGGCCAGGACGACGTGCGCTTCAAGGGGTGCGCCATCGAGGTCCGCATCAACGCCGAGGACCCGGACCACGACTTCCGGCCCTCCCCCGGCGTCGTGACCTCCTGGTGCCCTCCCGGGGGGCCCGGCGTCCGCGTGGACTCCCACGTCTACCCCGGCTACCGGATCCCGCCGAACTACGATTCCATGATCGGCAAGCTCATCGTCCACCGCCCGACCCGGCGGGAGGCCATCGAGGCCATGAAGCTCTGCCTCGACGAGTTCATCGTCGAGGGCGTCAACACGACCATCCCGCTCCACCAGAGGATCTTCCGGCACGGCGGCTTCGTGGCGGGGCACTATGACACGGGCCTCGTCGAGGACATCGTCGCGCGGCGGTAGGAAGCGCGGGGGTTCGCGGTCGCGGGAGGTTCGGTCATGGCGCGGGCGGTGGTGACGGGCGGCGCGGGCTTCATCGGGAGCCACCTCTGCGATCGGCTGCTGGCCGACGGCTGGACCGTCGTCGCCGTGGACAACTTCATCACCGGGGACCGGCGCAACCTCGAGGAGGCGCTGGCGGACCCCCGCTTCTCGCTCGTGGAGCACGACGTCTCCCGGCCCGTCGTCGTGGACGGCCCCGTGGACGCCGTCTTCCACCTCGCCTCCCCGGCGAGCCCCGTGGACTACCTCTCCCACCCGATCCAGACGCTGAAGGTCGGCTCGCTCGGCACCCACAACACGCTGGGCCTCGCCAAGGCCAAGGGGGCGATCTACTTCCTCGCCTCGACCTCGGAGGTGTACGGGGACCCGCTCCAGCACCCGCAGAGGGAGGACTACTGGGGCAACGTCAACCCCATCGGGCCCCGCGGGGTCTACGACGAGGCGAAGCGCTTCGGCGAGGCCATGGCCATGGCCTACCACCGCACCCACGGCGTCCCCGTGCGCCTCGGGAGGTTCTTCAACACCTATGGGCCCCGCATGCGCCTGGGCGACGGGCGGGTGGTGCCGGCCTTCCTCGAGCAGGCGCTCCGGGGGAGCCCGCTCACCGTCCACGGGGACGGGGAGCAGACCCGCTCCTTCTGCTACGTGGACGACCTCGTGGAGGGCATCGTCCGGCTCGTCGCCTCCGCGGAGAACGACCCCGTGAACCTGGGCAACCCCCGGGAGATGACGATCCTCGAGTTCGCGCGGAAGATCCTCGACGCCACGGGCAGCGGGAGCGCCCTCGTGCACGTGGAGAAGATGACCGACGATCCCCGGGTCCGGCGGCCCGACATCGGCAAGGCGCGGCGGCTCCTCGGCTGGGAGCCGAAGGTGCCCCTCGAGGAGGGGCTCCTGCCGACGGTGGCGTACTTCAGGAGACGGGTGGCGGAAACCGCCTGACCCGACGGAGACCATGAACGAACTAGAGCGCCGCATCGCCTCGAAGAAGGCCCGCATCGGCATCCTCGGACTCGGCTACGTCGGGCTCCCCCTCGCCATGGAGTTCTGCCGGGCGGGGTTCCGCGTGACGGGGTTCGACGTCGTCCCGGAGAAGGCGGCCGCCCTCAACGCCGGCCGCTCCCACATCAAGGACGTCCCTTCCCGGCAGGTGAAGGCGATGGTGAAGGCGGGGCGGTTCACGGCGACGACGGACTTCGACCTCATCGCCGGGATGGACGCCGTCTCCATGTGCGTCCCGACTCCCCTCAGCAAGACACGCGACCCCGACATGTCCTTCGTCGAGGCCGCCTCCCGCGAGGTCTGCCGGCGGCTCCACAAGGGGATGATCGTGGTCCTCGAATCCACCACCTACCCCGGCACCACGGAGGAGGTCCTCCTGCCGCTCCTCTCCGAGGGGGGGCTCGAGGTGGGGAAGGACTTCTTCCTCGCCTTCTCGCCGGAGCGGGTCGATCCGGGGAACCCGGTCTACGGGGTCCGCAACACCCCCAAGGTCATCGGCGGCATCACGCCGAGGTGCACGGAGATGGCGGCCCTCCTCTACTCCGGGGCCGTGGACCGGGTCGTGCCGGTCCGCAAGGCCGCGGCGGCGGAGATGGTGAAGCTCCTCGAGAACACCTTCCGGAGCGTCAACATCGGGCTCGTGAACGAGATGGCGCTGATGTGCACGCGCCTCGGCCTCGACGTCTGGGAGGTCATCGACGCGGCGGCCACCAAGCCCTTCGGCTTCATGCCCTTCCGCCCGGGCCCCGGCATCGGCGGCCACTGCATCCCCATCGATCCCCTCTACCTCTCGTGGAAGCTCCGCTCCCTCAACTACCAGGCCCGCTTCATCGAGCTCGCCGACGAGGTGAACTCGGCCATGCCGGAGCACGTCGTGGAGCTCGTCGCGCGGGCCCTCAACGACCACCGCAAGTCCGTGAAGGGGAGCCGGATCCTGGTGCTCGGGGTCGCCTACAAGCGGGACATCGAGGACCTCCGGGAATCGCCGGCCCTCGAGATCATCGGCCTGCTGCGCGCCCGGGGGGCCGACGTGCGCGTGGCCGACCCCTTCGTCGAGTCCTTCAGGATCAAGGAGGAGGTCTTCCGCCCCGTCAGGGCGACGCCGAAGGAGCTCAAGGCCGCCGACGCCGCCGTCATCGTGACGGACCACACGGGCTTCGACTACGCCTCCATCGTCCGGAACTCCCGGCTCGTCGTGGACACCCGCAACGCCACGGCGGGGGTGCGGAACCGGGGGAACGTGGTCCCCCTGTGAGCGGGAGGACGGTCCTCGTCACCGGGGTCGCCGGGTTCATCGGGTCCTGCGTGGCCGAGGGGCTGCTCCGGCGCGGCGACGCGGTCCGCGGCATCGACTCCTTCACGGACTTCTACGATCCCGCCCTCAAGCGGCGGAACCTCGAGGAGGTGCGGGCGTCCGGCGAGGTGGCCCTCGTGGAGGGGGACATCCGCGACGCGGCCGCGGTGCGGGAGGCCGCGGCGGGCTGCGACGCCGTGATCCACCTCGCGGCGAAGGCCGGGGTGCGCCCCTCCCTCCTCGACCCCGTGGGCTACGCCGACGTGAACGTGCGGGGGACCGCCGTCGTCCTGGAGGAGGCCCGGGCCGCCGGGGTCTCGACTTTCGTCGCCGCCTCCTCCTCCAGCGTCTACGGGGCCCGTTCGGCCGTGCCCTTCGCGGAGAGCGACCCCTGCGACCGGCCCGTGTCCCCCTACGCCGCCACGAAGCGGGCCATGGAGCTCCTCTGCGGCTCCTTCCAGGGGCAACGGGGCGTGGACGTGACCTGCCTCCGCTTCTTCACCACCTACGGCCCGCGCCAGCGGCCGGAGATGGCCATCCACGCCTTCGCCCGCGCCATCGAGGCGGGGACCCCGATCCCCTTCTACGGGGACGGCTCCTCGCGCCGTGACTACACCTGCGTGGACGACATCGCCGACGGGGTCCTGCGCGCCCTGGATCGGGCCTCGGGGTTCCGGATCTACAACCTCGGCGAATCGGCGACCACCTCCCTGACGGAGCTCGTCGGCATCCTCGAGGAGGCCCTCGGGCGGAAGGCGATCCTCGACCGCCGCCCCGATCAGCCCGGCGACGTCCCCCTCACCTGCGCCGACGTCACCCTCGCCCGGGCGGAGCTCGGCTACGAACCCGCGACCCCGCTGCGCGAGGGCATCGCCCGCTTCGTCGCGTGGAGGAGAGGGGAGAGGCAGGGACGTTCCTAACTAAGTAACTAACTCCGCGGCACCTCGCCGGATTCACGGGGGTCTCCCGCGGAGTTAGTTACTTAGTTAGGAACGTCCCTGCCTCTCCCCCGGTATCCTCCGCCGGGAAAGGGAGGGCCCATGGCCCGTTGGCTGGTCACCGGCGGCGCCGGGTTCATCGGGAGCAACATCGTCCACCGCCTCGTCGCGGACGGCGAGTCCGTGCGCGTCCTCGACGACTTCTCCACGGGCAGGCGGGCCAACCTGCGCGGCCTCCCCCCCTCGCGGGTGAAGGTCGTCGAGGGGGACCTCCGCGACGCGCGGGTCGTGCGGGCCGCGACGAGGGGCTGCGACTACGTCCTCCACCAGGGCGCCCTCGGATCGGTCCCCCGGAGCCTCAAGGACCCCGTCACCACGACGGAGGTGAACGTCCTCGGCTCCGTGAACGTGCTGGACGCGGCCCGGGCCTCGGGCTCCGTGAAGCGGGTCGTCCTCGCCTCCTCCTCCAGCGTCTACGGGGACACGCCGGCCCTTCCGAAGACGGAGGGGATGCCGCTCCTCCCCCTCTCCCCCTACGCCGCCAGCAAGGCCGCCATGGAAGGGTACGCGCGGGCCTTCAGCGCGAGCCTCGGGGTGGAGGCGGTGCTGCTGCGCTACTTCAACGTCTTCGGCCCCCGGCAGGATCCGCTGGGCGCCTACGCCGCCGTCATCCCGAGGTTCTTCCAGACCATCCTCGCCGGCGGGCGGCCCGTCATCTACGGCGACGGCAACCAGACCCGGGACTTCACCTACGTGGACAACGTGGTGGAGGCGAACCTGCGCGCGGCGACGGCGCCGCGGGCGGCGGGGGAGGTCCTCAACATCGCCTGCGGGGAGCGGGTGACGGTCCTCGGCCTCGCCTCCCTCATCGCGGAGTGCCTCGGGACCACGACCCATCCCCGCATGGAGCCGGCCCGGGAGGGCGAGGTCCGCCACTCCCTCGCCGACGTCGAGCGCATGGAGGCCGTCCTCGGCATGCGCGCCTCCGTGGACCTACGCAGGGGGCTGGAGCTGGCCTCGGCCTGGTACCGCGACCACCTCCCCCGCGTCCGCCGGGCCCGCACCGACCGCGGGTCGAAGGCGTAGCCGTGGAGGCCCGGGTCGTGGATCGTCCCCTCCCGGGGGTGCTCCTCCTCGAGGGGCGCTGCTTCGCCGACGGGCGGGGCTTCTTCATGGAGACCTTCCACCGCGGGGAGTTCGACGCCCTGGGCATCTCCGGGGAGTTCGTCCAGGACAACCACTCCCGCTCCGCGGGGCGCGTGATCCGGGGGCTCCACTTCCAGGGACCGCCGGCGCCCATGGGGAAGCTCGTCCGGACCACCGTGGGGAGGATCCTCGACGTCGTCCTCGACATCCGCGCCGGCTCGCCGACCTTCGGCCGGTGGGCCTCCGTGGAACTCTCCGCGGAGAACCGCCGCCAGCTCTGGATCCCGCCGGGCTTCGCCCACGGCGTCGCCAACCTCGGCGAGGCCTGCGAGATCCAGTACCGCTGCACCGCCTACTGGGTCCCCTCGGCGGAGGGGTGCATCGCGTGGAACGACCCGGCCATCGCCATCCGGTGGCCCTTCGCGGACGCCGTCGTCTCCGCCCGGGACGCGAAGGGGATCCCCTTCGCGGACTACGCGCGGAGCCCGGCATTCCGCTTCGAGGAGGGGGCATGAAGGGCGTCGTCCTCTGCGGCGGCACCGGCTCGCGGCTCGACCCGCTGACCCGGGTCACGAACAAGCACCTCCTGCCGATCTTCCGGGAGCCGATGGTCTTCCATCCCATCCGCACCCTGGTGGATGCCGGCATCACCGACATCATGCTCGTCACCGGCGGCAACAACGCCGGGGACTTCGTGCCGCTGCTGGGGAACGGCGCCGACTTCGGACTGACCCACCTCAACTACACCTACCAGAAGGGGGCCGGCGGCATCGCCGACGCGCTCCGCCTGTGCCGCCACTTCGTGGGGGAAGACCGGGTCGCGGTGATCCTCGGGGACAACGTCTTCAGCCCCGCCGTCTCCGCGGAGGTCAGGCCCCACCTCGACGCCGCGGGGGGCGCGGTGGTCTTCCTGAAGAAGGTCCCCGATCCCCACCGCTTCGGCGTGGCGGAGATCTCCGGCGCGGGGGCGGCCCTCCGGGTCGTCGGCATCGAGGAGAAGCCGAAGCACCCGAAGTCGGACTACGCCGTGACGGGGCTCTACATCTACGACGCGTCGGTCTTCCGGATCATCGAGACCCTCAAGCCGAGCGGGCGGGGAGAGCTCGAGATCACCGACGTCAACAACGAGTACATCCGGCGGGGCGCGCTGCGGGGCTCCCTCCTCCCCGACTCCATCGACTGGACCGACGCGGGGACCTTCGAGTCCCTCTACAGGGCCAACCAGATCGTCGCCGGATGGAGCCGGCCCGGGGGCGGGAAGGCTTGAGGTTCCTCGTCACCGGCCGGGACGGCCTCGTCGGCCGCGAGCTGCGGGCCGCCCTCGCGGGGCGGCCCCGCGCCGTCGTCGGCGGCGGGGACCTGCCGGGCCTCGACGTGCGGTTCCGCGGGCTCCTCGTCCACCGGGCTCTCCGGTTCCGCCCCGACTGGATCGTCAACCTGGCGGCGTGGACGGAGGTGGACGCCTGCGAGGCCGACGAGCCCCGGGCCCTCCTCGCCAACGGCCGGGGGGCCGGGAACGCCGCCGCCGCGGCCCGCGCCTCGGGTGCGCGGCTGCTGCAGGTCTCCACGGACTACGTCTTCGACGGGAGCGCCTCCTCGCCGCGGACGGAGCGGGACCCGGTGCGCCCGCTCTCGGCCTACGGCCGGTCCAAGCGGGCGGGCGAGGTCGAGGCGGCGGCGCTCCTCCCGCCGGGCCGCCTCCTCGTGGTGAGGGGCCAGTCCCTCTACGGGAGCGGGAGGAAGTCCTTCCCCGACGCCATCCTCCGGGCCGCGGCGGCGAAGCCCGAGGTCCCCGTGGTGACGGACCAGGTGGTGGCTCCGACCTGGGCCCGGGACTTCGCCGGGATCCTCGTCGGCCTCATGGAGCGGGGGGCCTCCGGGCTCTACCACGCATCCGCCGCCGGGTCATGCACGTGGAACGAGTTCGCCCGGGCCGTGCTCGAGGAGTCGGGAGGGGAGCCCTCCCGCATCACGGCCACGACGGCGGCGGCCCTCGGGCGGCCGGCGCCGCGGCCGGCCCGGTCGGTGTTCGACCTCGGCCGCCTCGAGAGGGCGGCGGGGCTCCGGCCCCGGGGCTGGAGGGAGCAGCTGCGGGAGTACCTCGCGGAATCGGGAAGGGCGGCATGAGCGGCGGTTTCCTCGTCACGGGAGGCTGCGGGTTCATCGGGTCGAACCTCGTGCGCCTTCTCCTCGAGCGGTATCCCGGCGAGGAGGTCTGGAACCTCGACGTCATGACCTACGCCGGGAGCGCGGGGAACCTCGACGACCTCGCCGCCGAGCCCCGCTACCGGCTCGTCCGCGGGGACATCTGCGACCTCCCCCGGGCCGGCGACCTCGACCCGCGCCTCGCCTCCGGCGGCTTCCGCGCCGTCTTCCACCTGGCCGCGGAATCCCACGTGGACCGCTCCACGGTGGAGGCCGTGGACTTCGTCCGCACCAACGTGCTCGGGACCCAGGCCGTGGTGGACTGGGTCCGCGGCGGCGGCGCGCGGCGCATGGTCCACTGCTCCACGGACGAGGTCTACGGGAGCCTCGGCCCGACGGGGCGCTTCCGGGAGACGACCCCGCTCTCCCCCAACAGCCCCTACGCCGCGAGCAAGGCCGCCTCGGACCTCCTCGTGCTCGCCGCGGTCCGGACCCACGGGCCGGAGCGGTTCGACGCGGTGGCGACCCGCTGCTCCAACAACTACGGCCCCTGGCAGTTCCCCGAGAAGCTCATCCCCCTCATGCTCACCAACGCCATGGACGGGGAGCCCCTCCCGGTCTACGGCGACGGGCGCCAGGTGCGGGACTGGATCCACGTCGAGGACCACGCCCTCGGGCTCCTGGCCGCCTTCGAGAAGGGGCGGGCCGGGGAGGTCTACAACCTCGGCGGCTCCTCGGAGCGGGAGAACATCGAGGTGGTGCGCGCCATCCTCGCCGCCACTGGCCGGGGGGAGGAGCTGCTCCGCTTCGTGGAGGACCGCCCCGGCCACGATCGCCGGTACGCCATCGACTCGACGAGGGCGCGCCGCGAGCTCGGCTGGCGCCCTCGGCGGCGCTTCGAGCGGGGCCTCCGCGAGACGCTGCGCTGGTACCGCGCCCACGAGCCCTGGTGGCGCGCCATCAAGACCTCGGGCGGCTTCCGCGAGTACTACCGCGCGATGTACGAGAGGCGGCTCCGCGAGGCGTCGCCGGGGGCGCGCCCTTGAGGATCCTCGTCCTCGCGGCGCCGGGGGAGGCGGAGGCCCGCGCGGCGGTGTCGGCGGCGGTGGGGGCGTGGAACCGCGGCCTCGACATCCGGCTCCGCTTCCTCGACATCGGCCTCGAGGAGATCCTCCTCGAACTGCCCGATCCCGCGGGGGACCCGGGCGCGGGGCTTCTCGTCGTCGAGGAGGCGATCCTCCGGGCGGGGCCCGCCGTCGCCCTCCTCCACGGCCGGGGTCCCGCGGCCCTCGCCGCCGCCGTGTCCCTCGCCAAGGCCGGCGTCCCCCTGGTCCGGACCGCGGCGGGGCTCCGGGACGGTCCCTTCGCCGACGCCGACCGGGCCGCGGACCGCCTCTCCGCCGTCCGCCTCGCCCCGACGCCGGCGGCCCTCGCGGCGCTGTCCGCGGAGGGCCTCGAGGCCGAGCCCTTCGCCGCCGACGCGGCGGTGAAGGCCGTCATCCGTCTCCGGCGCGAACCCTAGGAGCAGACCATGGTGATCCTCGGCATCGGCGGGCTCGGCTACCGCGACGCGGCGGCGGCCCTCCTCGTGGACGGGCGCATCGTCGCGGCGGCCTCGGAGGACCGCTTCACGCGGGTGAAGCACCGGGGGGGCTGGCCCCGCCGGGCCGTCGCATGGTGCCTCGCCTCGGCGGGGGTGGACGCCGCCGCCGTGGACCGGGTGGCCGTGGCCAACAACCCGTGGATCCCGCTCCGGGAGAAGGTGCTCGGCTGGTACGGGGAGAAGTTCTTCGAGAGCCCCGAGTTCCGCGCCTTCCACATCTTCCACGACGAGACGCGGGAGTCCCTCCTCTACCTCAAGGAGCTGGAGGACCTCCGGCGCGGGAATCCCGACCGGGTGACGGTGGTGCGCCACCACCTCTGCCACATGGCGGCGGGCTACTACGCGGCGGACCACGACGACGCGGCGATCCTCGTGCTGGACGGGCGGGGAGAGGTGAGCACCTCGAGCCTCGGCCACGGGCGGGGCCCCTCCTTCGAGGTCTTCCGCGTGGAGGAGATGCCCAACTCCCTCGGCCTCCTCTCCGCCGCCGTGGCCGACTTCCTCGGCTTCCACGAGCAGGACGACGAGTACCGGGTGATGAGCATCTCCGCGGCGGGGGAGCGGCGCTTCCGGGACCGCTTCGCGGAGATCGTGCGCCTCGAGCCCGGCGGCTCCTTCTCCCTGGACCCCGGCTTCTTCGCCCTCCACGAGGGGCGCGCCGTCCTCTCGCGCCGGTTCTACGACGCCTTCGGGCCGGCGCGGGATTCCGGCGAGGAGGTGGGGGACCGCCACCGGGACATCGCCGCCTCCCTCCAGGGGGCGCTGGAGGACGCGGGCCTCCACATGGCCCGGAGCCTCAAGGAGCGGACGAAGTCCTCGACGCTGATCCTCTCCGGCTCCATGGCCCAGAACTGGGCCCTCAACGGGCGCCTCGCCCGGGAGGTCCCCTTCGACCGGGTGGAGGCGAGCCCCTTCTGCGGCGACGACGGCACGGCCCTCGGCGCGGCCATGGCCGCCTGGCACAAGGCCACCGGAGGGAAGCGGCCCGCGCCGGTCCCCGGCGCCGACCTCGGCCCCGATCTCCCCGACGCCGAGGTGGACGCGACGCTCGCCGCCTGCCGCCTCGAGGCGGAGAGCCCCGCGGACCCGGCGGCGGCCGTGGCGGATCTCCTGGCCGCGGGGAAGGTGGTGGGATTCGCGCGGGGCCGCGCCGAGTTCGGGCCCCGGGCCCTGGGCCACCGCTCCATCCTCGCCGACGCGACGGACCCCGCCGTGGCGGACCGCCTGCGCCGCTCCATCAAGCCGAGGGAGTCCCATCACCCCTACGGGATCTCGCTCACGGAGGCCGCCGCCGCCGTCCTCCTCGAGGGGGGGCGCGCGGCCCCCTACATGCTGGTGCCCGCCGTCGTGAAGGCCGCGCAGCGGGGGCGCATCCCCGGGGTCGTGCTCGCCGACGGCTCGGTGCGGGTGCAGACCGTGGCCCCCGGCGCGGATCCGTTCTTCCACTCCGTCCTCGAGGCGGCGGGGAAGCGACGCGGGCTCGCCGCCGCGGTGAACACCTCCCTCAACCTCCCGGGCCGCCCCCCGGCGACGACGGTGCGGGAGTGCCTGGAGTGCTTCTTCACCACGGGCATGGACGCGCTCCTCGTCGGGAGGCGGCTCCTCCGCAAGGGGAAGCCTTGACCGGCGCCCCCCCCGGCGGGGGAGGGGCCTCACCGCCCCGGGTGACGGTGGCCATCCCCGTCTTCGACGAGGAGGGGACCGTCGCCCGCGTGATCCGGCGGGTGCTCGAGGGCGGGATCGCCACGGAGATCCTCGTCGTGGACGACGGCTCCGGGGACGGGACCGCGGCGGCCGTGGAATCGGTGCGGGACCCGCGGGTGCGGCTCCTCCGCCATCCCCGCAACCGGGGGAAGGGCGCGGCCCTCCGGACGGCCTTCGCCGAGGCGACGGGGGAGTTCCTCCTCGTGCAGGACGCCGACCTCGAGTACGACCCCGCCGACTACGGGCTCCTCCTCGAGCCCCTCCTCGACGGGCGGGCCGACGCGGTGTACGGCTCCCGGTTCCTCGGGGGGCCGCACCGCGTGCTCCTCTTCTGGCACTACGCGGGGAACCGGTTCCTGACGCTCCTCAGCAACATGATCACGAACCTCAACCTCACGGACATGGAGACCGGGGCGAAGGCCTTCCGCGTGGAGACCCTGCGGAAGGTGACGCTGCGGCAGGACCGCTTCGGCTTCGAGCCGGAGATCACGGCCAAGATGGCCCGGGCGGGGGCCAGGATCTGGGAAGTGGCGATCTCCTACGCGGGGAGGACCTACGCCGAGGGGAAGAAGATCACGTGGGTGGACGCGCTGGAGGTCCCCTGGGTGCTGGTGCGGGCGCGGTTCTGGGATCCGTTGTAGGGGAATACGGTACCCGACCCGTTTCATCGGGGTTGGGCGATGGGGGGCGGGCCCGGCCGGGGCCCCTCGGCCAACCCCCATGA
>CAYJMF010000009.1:75130-87113 GCA_964370855.1 uncultured Planctomycetota bacterium
CGCGAATCCTGGCCAGGCGGGAGCCCATCGCCCAACCCCGATGAAACGGGTCGGGTACCGTATTCCCTTCCTCCCGCTCCCTCCCGGGGGAGAATCATGGTTTCCCCGGAGATCCCCATGCCCCCCAGGTCCCCCAGCGCCCGCAGGTCCTCGACCTCCCGCAAGCCCTCCGCCCCGGCCCGAAAGCCGAAGCCCCGCCTCCGCCCCTCCACCACCCCCATGAAGGTCCCCATGCTGGACCTGACCCGCCCCTGGAAATCCCTCGAGAAGGCGGTCCTCGCCGAGGTGAAGGCGGTCTTCCGGGAGAACGACTTCATCCTCGGGAAGAGGGTGGCGGCGTTCGAGAAGGAGATCGCCGCCTACTGCCGCGTGCCCCACGCCGTGGGCTGCGCCTCGGGCACCGACGCCATCCTCCTCTCCCTCCAGGTCCTCGGCGTCGAGCGGGGCCACGAGGTCGTCACGACCCCCTTCACCTTCTTCGCCACCGCCGGCGCCGTCTGGAACCGGGGGGCGCGGCCGGTCTTCGCCGACATCGATCCCGACACCTTCAACATCGACCCGAAGGCCGCCGCCGCCGCCGTGACGCCGCGGACGAAGGCGCTCCTCCCCGTCCACCTCTTCGGCCGCTGCGCCGAGATGGAACCGCTCCTCCGGACCGCGGCGAAGGCCGGCATCGCCGTCGTGGAGGACATGGCCCAGGCCATCGGCGCGGAATACAGGGGGCTCCGCGCCGGGTCCATGGGGGACGCCGGCACCCTCTCCTTCTACCCCTCGAAGAACCTCGGCGGCCCCGGGGACGGCGGCATGGTCGTCACCAGCCACCCGGAGGTCGACCGGGCCCTGCGCATGGCCCGCAACCACGGCATGGCGGAGCGCTACGAGCACAAGTTCGTGGGCACCAACTCCCGCCTCGACGGCCTCCAGGCGGCGACCCTCCGGGCGAAGCTGAAGATGCTCGATCGCTGGAGCGCCGCCCGCGGGAGGAACGCCGAGCGCTACGGGCGGCTGCTGGCGGGGATGTCCTCGGTCCGCACCCCCGCCCCCGTGCCGCGGAAGGAGGGGCGCCATGTCTGGAACCAGTACACGCTGCGCTGCGAGCGGCGGGACGAACTCCGGGAGCACCTCGGCAAGGCCGGCATCGGCACCGTCGTCTACTACCCGAAGCCGCTCCACCTCCAGCCCTGCTTCGCCTCCCTGGGGTACGGGGCCGGCGCCTTCCCCGAATCGGAGAGGGCCTGCCGCGAGGTCCTCTCCCTCCCCGTGTTCCCCGAGCTGACGGCGGCGGAGCAGGAGCACGTCGCCTCCTCCATCCGCTCCTTCTACGGCGAGTAGGGTGCGCCTCCTCACGGTCCTCGGGACGCGGCCGCAGATGGTCAAGGCGGCTCCCCTCTCCCGGGCCCTCTCCGCCGCGGGCCACGAGGAGGTGGTGCTGCTGACGGGCCAGCACTACTCGGCGGAGCTGACGGGCCCCTCCGACGCCCTGCCGGCGCCGGCCCGGACCCTCGGGGTCGGCTCCGGGAGCCATGCCTTCCAGGTGGGGGAGGCGGCGCGCGGCACCGCCGCCTTCGCGCGGGAGGTGCGGCCCGACGCCGTCCTCGTGGTCGGGGACACCAACTCGGCGCTGGCCGCCGCCCTCGGCGCCCGGGCCGCCGGCGTCCCCCTCGTCCACGGCGAGGCCGGCGTCCGCCTCGGCACCCTCTCCCTCCCCGAGGAGGCGAACCGCATCGCCGCCGATCACCTCGCCGACCTCTGCCTCTGCCCCACGGGGCGGGCCGCCGCGGCGCTCCGGGCGGAGCGCCCGCGGGCCGCCGTCGTCGACGCCGGGGATCCCCTCCTCGACGTCCTCGTCGGCCGTTCCGTCGGGATCCGCGCCGGGGACGCCCCGCCTGACGGCGGATTCCTCTGCACCCTCCACAGGGCGGAGAACACCGGCGACCCGGCCCGCCTGCGGCGCATCCTCGGGGCGCTGGCGGGGCTCGGCGGGACCGTCCTCCTCCCCCTCCACCCGCGCACCCGGGCCGCCCTCGAGGGGGCCGGCGCATGGCCGCCGGCGGGGATCCGGTGCGTCCCTCCCCTTGGCCACGCGGATCTCGTCGACGGGATCCGCGGGGCGACGGCGGTGATCACCGATTCCGGCGGCGTGCAGCGGGAGGCCTACTGGATGGGGGTGCCCTGCATCGTGCTCCGGGAGGAGTGCGAGTGGCGGGAGACGGTGGAGGAGGGGTGGGCGGTCTGCGCCGGCGCCGACCCTGCCCGCATCGCCGCCGCCGCCGGCGCTCCCCCCCGGGGGTCCGCCCCCCCCGACCGGGCGGCCTTCGGCGGGGGAGGGGCCGCCGGACGCTGGGTGGCGGCCATGGCGGAGAGGTTCGGATAGGGCCGGAATGCCGTAGGATCCCCCTCTTCCCTGCCCCGGAGAACCGCCCGTGAAGGTGCTCCTCGCCGACGACGAGAAGGCCATCGCCGTGACCCTGGGCGACGCCCTGGCGGGGGCCGGCCACGCCGTCACCGTGGTCAACGACGGCCTGGCCGCCGCCGCCGCCCTGGAGGCCGGCGCCTTCGACGTGGTCGTCTCCGACATCCGCATGCCCGGCATGGACGGGATGGCCGTCCTCGGCCGGGCCAAGGCGAAGGACCCCCGCACGGAGGTCATCCTCATCACCGGCTTCGGCACCGTGGAGTCCGCCGTGGAGGCCATGAAGGCCGGCGCCTTCCACTACGTCCAGAAGCCCTTCTACAACGAGAGCATCGTCGAGCTCCTCCGCCGCATCGAGCACCTCCGCTCCCTCCGGCCGACGAAGGAGGAGCCCGTGATGCTCGAGGGGATCATCGGCGCCTCCCCGGAGATGCGGCGGGTCTTCGAGACCCTGCGCAAGGCCGCCCCCAGCGAGGCCTCCATCCTCATCGAGGGGGAGAGCGGCACGGGAAAGGAGATGGTCGCCCGGGCCATCCACAACCTCTCGCCGCGTCGCGCCGGCGCCTTCGTCCCCATCTCCTGCGCCGCCATCCCCGAGACCCTGCTCGAGTCGGAGCTCTTCGGCCACGAGCGGGGCGCCTTCACCGACGCCAAGGAGCGCAAGATCGGCCGCTTCGAGCGGGCCGACGGGGGAACGGTGTTCCTCGACGACGTGGACGACATGCCGCTGGCCATGCAGGTGAAGCTGCTCCGCGTCCTCCAGGAGCGGGAGATCGAGCGGCTCGGCGGGACGAAGCCGATCCCCGTGAGCGTGCGCGTGGTGACGGCCACGAAGGTGGACCTGCAGGACGCCGTCAACGAGGGGGCCTTCCGGGAGGACCTCTACTGGCGGCTCAACGTGGTGGGGATCCTCCTGCCGCCGCTGCGCGAACGGCCCGGGGACGTGATCACCCTGGCGGAGCACTTCGCCCGGCTCTACGGCCACGGCCGCTCCTTCACCATCCCCCCGGACGTCATGGCGGACATGGACGCCTACTTCTGGCCCGGCAACGTCCGCGAGCTGGAGAACGCCGTGGAGCGGGCCATCGCGCTCTCCGGCAGCGACGGCGCGCTGGCGCGGGAGCACCTGCTGCGCAGCCGCGGCGACCGTCCCGCCCCGGGGCCCGCCGGTGGCACGGTGCGGACCCTCAAGGAGGCGGGGGCGGCGGCGGAGAAGGACGCCATCCTCGCCGCACTCCGCCTGACCCAGGGCCACCGGGCCCGCGCGGCCAAGGTGCTCGGCATCTCGCGGAAGTCGCTGTGGGAGAAGATGCGCCTCCAGGGCATCGAGGAGCCGCCCGCGGCCGCCGGCGGGCCCGGGCACCATCGATGAGCCCCCCGGAGGGAGGGCGCGCCCTCTTCGTCTCCGACGTCCACGCCTCCCCGGAAGCGCCGGCGACCCTCGACGCCTTCCTCCGCTTCCTCGCCGGCCCCGCCGCCGGGGCGTCGGCCCTCTTCGTGGTGGGGGACCTCTTCGAGACCTTCGTCGGCGCCGGCACCGGGGGGAAGCCCGGCTACCGCGAGGTGCTGGGGGGGCTCGCCTCCCTCGCCCGGGGGGGGGCGCGGGTCGCCTTCCTCCCGGGGAACCGGGACTTCCCGCTGGAGGGGGCGCTCCGGCCCCTCGGCATCGAGCGGCTCCCGGACACGGCCATGGTGGCCGTGGACGGGGCGCGGGTGATCCTCACCCACGGGGATCTCCTCTGCACCCGGGACCGCCGCTACCAGGCCTTCCGCCGGGCCGTGCGCGGGCGGCCGCTCCGCCGCTTCGCCGACGCGCTCCCGGCGGCGGCCGTGGACGCGCTGGCGGGGAAGGCGCGGGACGTCTCGAAGGCGGAGACGGCGCGCAAGGCCTGCGCCGACATGGGCCTCGACGCGGGGCGGGTGCGCCGCCTCCTCCAGCGGACGGAGGCCGACGCGCTCATCTGCGGCCACGTCCACTGGGGGGTGCGCCACCGCATGACCGTGGAGGAGCGGCCCCGGGAGATCTTCGTCCTCGGCGCCTGGGAGGACGGCGCGAACTGGCTCGAGCGGAGCGGCGGGCGGTGGCGGTTCCTGAAGGAGGGGGAGTAGGGGAATACCGTACCCGGATTCGCTTCCCCCTCTCCCCTCCCGCCGCTAGCCTTGACCGTTTGCACCCCGGTTCCCTCGACCGATCGGCCGGGACCGTCGTCACCATCGACGGCCCCGCGGGCAGCGGGAAGTCGACGCTGGCCCGGCTGCTGGCCCGGGAGCTCGGCTTCCGGTTCCTGGATTCCGGGGCGATGTACCGTGCGCTGACGCTGAAGGCCCTCCGCAGGGGGGTGGACGTCTCGGACGGGACCGCCATGGCGGACCTCCTCTCCGGGACGGACATCCGCCTCGTGGATCGGCCCGAGGGGCAGCGGACGGAACTGGACGGCGAGGACGTCTCGAAGGCCATCCGGGAGGCGGTCGTCAACGAGGCCGTCTCGATGGTGGCCGCCCACGCCCGGGTGCGCGAGGGCATGGTGGAGCGACAGCGGAAGTTCGCCCGCGAGAGCGGGCGGGCGGGAGTGGTGGTCGAGGGGCGCGACATCGGGACCGTGGTGTTCCCCGACGCGCGGGTGAAGTTCTACCTCGACGCCAGCCCCGCCGAGAGGGCGCGCCGCAGGGCCGCGCAGTCCGGCGGCCGGGCGGAGGAGGAGCAGGTCGCCATACGGAGCCGCGACGAGGCGGACGCGGGACGGGCGGTGGCGCCGATGAAGGCCGCCGAGGACGCGTTGCACGTGGACACGACGGGACTCGACGTCGGGCAGGTTCTGAAGAAGCTGCTCGGGCCGGCGAGGGAGCGCCTGGCGCTCCCCTGATCGGCCATGCTCTATCAATTGAGCCGTCTGCTGTCGAGGGTCGCCGGAGCCCTCGTCTGGAGGTGGAAGGTGCGCGGCGCCTCGCTGGTGCCGCGGACCGGCGGGGTGATCCTCGCCTCCAACCACCAGTCCTTCCTCGACGTGCTGATCCTCGGGGGGGCCTGCCCGAGGCCGGTGCGCTACATGGCGCGCCGCAGCCTCTGGGAGAACCCCGTCCTCGGGTGGCTCATCACCGACTGGAAGGCCATCCCGGTGAGCCGGGACCGCCCGGGCAAGGACGAACTGCGCTCCATCCTGGAGACGGTCCGGGGCGGGGAGGTGCTGGCGCTCTTCCCCGAGGGGACCCGCACCGTGGACGGGTCCATCGGGGAGCTGCGCGGCGGCATCGGCTTCCTGGCCCGCAAGGCCGGGGTGCCCGTGGTGCCGGTGCTCATCCGGGGGGCCTTCGAGGCCTGGCCCCGGGGGAGGCGGCTCCCCCGGAGGGGCCGGGTGCGGATCGCCTTCGGGCGGGCGGTGCAGTACTCCGACGCGTGGGAGGATCGGGAGGTGGGGGGGGGCCGCCCCCCCCCCCGCCCGGCCCCCCGCGCCGCGGGGGGGGCCCCGGGGGGGGCGGGGGGGGTTTCGCTTTGGGGGGGGGGGGGCTTTACTCCCACGGGGGGTTGTAGGGGGTGGGGGGAGCGAAGCTCCGCCGCCGCCTCCTGGCCCTCCTCGACGAGGAGGTCTCCCGGGAGGATCCGGAACGACCGCGTCCGGACGACCCCGGGGCCGGTGCGGCCTGCGTTCCCCTCGGAGGGGAAGGCGCCGCGTGACAGGACCGTGAGGATGCTCCCGCATCCTCCAGAGAGTTCGTGCGGAGCGCCGCAGGCCCCCCGCGGGGGGGCGGAGGCGCGGACGAGAGCGAAGGAGAGCCGATGAAGCCGCTGAAGTCGCTGGCCATCGTGAAGAGGTACGACCTCCCGGATCACGAGGTCGAGAGGAAGGTCGTGGAGGTCATGGGGGAGGTCGGCACGGCCCTCCCGCCGGAGTACGAGGCCTCCATCCGCTCCTTCGACCCGGACACCATCCTCAAGGGCCGGATCGTGAGCGTCGTCAACGACGAGGTCGTCGTGGACGTGGGCTACAAGAGCGAGGGCATCCTCCCCATCTCGGAGTTCGAGGACCCCTCCTCCATCGACCCGGGGGACTTCGTCGAGGTCCTGCTGGAGTCCGTCGAGGACGACTCCGGCTCCGTGGTCCTCAGCAAGCGCCGGGCGGACCGCCTCCGCGGGTGGGAGCGCATCGTCACCACCCACAAGGAGGGGGACGTCGTCAAGGGCCGCGTGACCCGCAAGATCAAGGGCGGGCTCCTCATGGACATCGGCGTCCCGGTGTTCCTGCCCGCCTCCCAGGTCTCCATCCGCCGCGCCGCCGACATCTCCGAGTTCATCGGGCAGGAGATCGAGGCCAAGATCATCAAGATCGACGAGTCGCGCATGAACATCGTCGTCTCCCGCCGCAAGCTCATCGAGGAGGAGCGCGACAGGCAGAAGCGGACCCTGCTCTCGGAGATCGCCGAGGGCCAGGTGCGCCGCGGCGCCGTCAAGAACCTCGCCGACTTCGGGGCCTTCGTGGACCTCGGCGGCATCGACGGCCTGCTCCACATCACGGACATGTCCTGGGGTCGCGTCGGCCACCCGAGCGAGGTGGTCAAGGTCGACCAGGAGATCGACGTCGTCGTCCTCAAGGTCGACAAGGAGCGGGAGCGCATCGCCCTCGGCCTCAAGCAGCTCCAGCCCTCCCCCTGGAAGAACGTGGAGGACCGCTACCCCGTCGGGACCCGCATCAACGGCGAGGTCACGAACATCATGAACTACGGGGCCTTCGTCAAGATCGAGGACGGCCTCGAGGGCCTGGTCCACATCTCCGAGATGTCCTGGACCAAGCGCATCAACCACCCGAGCGAGATGGTCGCCGTGGGGGACAAGGTCCAGGTCATCGTTCTCGACATCAACAAGGACAAGAAGGAGATCTCGCTGGGCATGAAGCAGACCGAGACCAACCCCTGGACCCTCGTGGAGAAGAAGTACCCCGAGGGGACCATCATCGAGGGAGAGGTCCGGAACCTGACCAACTACGGCGCCTTCGTCGAGCTGGAGGAGGGCGTGGACGGGCTGCTGCACGTGTCCGACATGTCCTGGACCCGCAAGGTCGGCCATCCCTCGGAGGTCGTCGAGAAGGGCCAGCGGGTGCGCGCCATCGTGCTGCAGGTGGACCAGGAGAAGAAGCGCGTCGCGCTCGGCCTCCGGCAGCTGACCCCCGATCCCTGGCAGGACGACATCCCCCGCCGCTTCTCCATCGGGACCGTGGTCAAGGGGAAGGTCACCAAGATCACCAACTTCGGGGTCTTCGTCGAGCTCTCGCCGGACCTCGAGGGCCTGCTGCACGTCTCCGAGCTGACCGACGAGAAGATCGAATCCCCCGAGGAGATCGTGAAGCCCGGCCAGGAGGTCGAGGTGAAGGTGCTCCGCGTCGATCCGACGGAGCGCAAGATCGGCCTCACCATGGTGGGCGCCGAGGGAGCGGCCCCCGTGGACACCGGGGAGGACCTCTCCAAGGACCGCAAGGTCACCGTGAAGAAGAAGGCGCCCGCCGAACCGGCGCCCGTCGCCGAGGCTCCGAAGCCGAAGAAGAAGTCCGAAGCGCCCAAGGACCTGCCCGCCGCCGGCGACAACGCGCTGCGTTCGCTGGGCCGGACCATCCCGTCCGAGGACGCCGGGGACGAGCCCGCCGAGTAGGGGGGAGCGAAGCGCGACATGAGCGAAACGGGGAGGGCCGCGACACGGGTTGCGGCCCTCCTCCTGCTTTCCGTTCCCGCCGCCTTCGCGGGCTGCGCCGCCGCGGGCGGCATGGGCGAGTCCGACCTCCTCGCCCAGGGGCGGGTCGTCAACGAGCTCCGACCCGGCCCGTCCCCCGCGGCGGACTCCGCCGCGGCAACCCCGGGGGACGCCGGGGAGGCCGCCGCCGCAGCGGACCGGGCCGAGGCGCTGCTCGCGGCCGGGGACTCCGCCGGGGCCCTCGAGGAGGTCCGCGCCGCCCTCCTCCGCAATCCCCCGCAGGCCGGGGCGGAGCGCCTGCGCGAGGTCCGGCTCCTCGCCAAGCGGGCCTTCCTCCGCACCTCCATCGCCCGGGCCGCCGTAGGCGCGCCGGAGCGGGAGACGGAGGGGTGGCCGCTCAGGCTCCGCGTGTCGATCCACAACCTCGCCCCGTCCCCCCTGGTGGTGGACCGGCCCCCGGCGGGGGCGAGCCCCGCCACGGTGCGCCTGCGCGTGGTGCGGACGGCCTACGACGTCCAGGGAAACGTCCGCTCCGAGGAGTGGGAGCAGCTGGCCCCCCTCGAAACCGGGACGGCGCCGCCCGGGGGATCCCTCTCGACGGAGGTCGTGGTCGAGACGGCGCGCTTCAAGGACCTCCTGCCCCACGGCTTCGTGACCTACGACTTCGGCGGCGAGATCCTCGTCTCCGCGACGCGGGTGGGGCAGGTGGACCTCTCGGACCGGCTCCCCCTGGAGCCGGCCCGGACCTTCACCTTCCCGCAGCGGGGCTGGAGGGAGGTCGCGGCGGACCCCCCGGCCCACCTCGAGCGGGGGCTCGCCGAGGGGAACCCGGTGCGGGTGCTGCTGGCGGCGGCCTGCCTCCCCGAGGCGGAGCGGGCCGGGGCCGCGGCGGGCCTCGCGCGGCGGCTCCGGGACGGCGGCCCCCTCGGGCCGCAGGCGGAGGCGGGGGTCCGGTCGGCGCTCCGGTTCCTCGCCGGGGACCGGGAGGCCGACGGGTGGAGCGTGGAGAGGTGGGAGGCACGGGCCGCCGCCGCTGCGGCGCCGGGGGAGGGGGACCGGTGACGGGAGGGACGACGGATCTCGTGGCGGCGCTCCGCGCGCGGGGGCTCGTGCACCAGGTGACGGACGAGGGGCTCGGCGGGGTCTCGGCGAAGGAGCCGATCACCGCCTACATCGGCTTCGACCCCACGGCCGCCACCCTCCATGCCGGGAGCCTCTACCCGGTGATGCTGCTGGCCCACGCGGCCCGCGCCGGGCACCGACCGGTGGCCCTCGTCGGCGGGGGCACGGGGCTCATCGGAGACCCAGGGGGGCGGGACGCGGAGCGGCCCCTCATCGACGCGGAGGTCGCGCGGGAGAACGCCGCCGGGATGCGCCGCCAGATCGAGGGGCTCCTCCGGAACGCGGGCGTGGATCCCGTCGTCGTCGTGGACAACTCCGAGTGGCTCTCGACGGTGCGTTTCGTGGACTTCCTGCGGGACGTCGGGAAGCACTTCTCCGTCAACTGGATGATGGCGAAGGACTCGGTTCGCGCCCGGCTGCAGGACAGGGAGCAGGGGATCTCCTTCACGGAGTTCTCCTACATGCTGCTCCAGGCCTACGACTTCTACCGGCTCTGGAAGGACCGCGGCTGCCGCCTCCAGATGGGGGCCAGCGACCAGTGGGGGAACATCACCGCCGGCATCGAGCTCATCCGGCGCAAGGAGGGAGGGGAGACCTTCGGCCTCACCTGCCCGCTCCTCCTGGCGGCGGACGGGAGGAAGTTCGGGAAGAGCGCCGGCAACGCGGTATGGCTCGAGCCCTCCCTCACCTCCCCCTACCGCTTCTACCAGTTCTGGATCAACCAGGAGGACGCGCTCGCCTCCGCCCTGCTCGCGGCCTACACGTTCCTGCCGGCGGAGGAGGTGGAGGCGATCCGCGCGGAGGCGGCGGCGGCCCCGCAGAAGCGGGCCGTGCAGCGGCGCCTCGCGTCGGAGGTGACGGCCTTCGTGCACGGGAGGGAGGCGGCGGCCCGGGCGGAGAGGGCCTCCCGCGTCCTCTTCGGCGAGGGGTCGCTCCGGGACCTCGACGGCGGGACGCTGGAGGAGGTCTTCGCCGAGGTGAGGAGGCTGGAGGTGGGGGCCGCGTCGCTCGGCTCCGCGCCCCTCGCCGACCACTTCGTGGCCGCCGGGCTCTGCTCCTCGAAGTCCGACTTCCTCCGGAACCTGAAGCAGAACTCCATCCTCGTGAACGGGGACCGCGTGGCGCCCGGGGGGGAGGGGCCGCTGGAGGCGGGGAAGGCGCTCTTCGGGAGGTACTTCGTGCTCCGGAAGGGCAGGAAGGACTACGCCCTCGTGAAGCTCGCGTGAGGGGGATACGGTACCCGACCCGTTTCATCGGGGTTGGGCTCGCAACCTCCGGCAGGCCAAAGCCAATCGCCCAACCCCGATGAAACGGGTCGGGTACCGTATCCCCCTCACTTCCCCCGCTCCAGCTCCCTCTCCCGGGCCCGCAGCCGATCGAGGAGGACGACGAACTCCCTCTCCCCGCGGAGGTTCGCGAGGTCCCCGTCCCGGGAGAGCCAGTCGGCGGTGACGGAGTAGGTCTCGAGGGAGACCCGGAGGTGGGAGATCGCCTTCTGGCGGTCCCCGGGCCGGTCGCGCCGGGCGAGGACGCAGGCGAGGTTGTACCAGTCCACCCCGTCCACGGGCATGCCGAAGCGGATCCGCTGTTCCCTGGATTGGACGTGCAGCTCCTCCGCGGTCGTGTAGTGGGCCGCCCGGATCCTCTCCGTCGAGGCGCACTCCGCCAGCGTCGAGAAGGCCCGGGCCCGCCGCCGCATCTCGATGCTGTTCGACCAGGGGCCGAAACCCCCGGCGGCGTCGCTGGCGGCCACCATCTCGAGGAGCGGCCCGACGTCCCCCAGCGCGGCGATGACGTCGCGGAGCGCGTCGTCCGTCGCCGCCGGCACGGGGTCGTCGTCGAGGTCGTCGAAGAGGCGGTCCGCGGGCCGGGCGCGGAGCGCCCCGCGCAGGGCCTCCCGCGCCTCCTCGTCGCCCACGTCCACGAGGGCGTCCATGGCACGGTAGCGGATCTCCGGCCGCTCCCGCTCCGGCCCCGGCGGGCGGAGCCATGCGTAGGGGCCGTAGCCGAGCATCGTGCGCCCCGCCGTGCGGCGGTCCAGCGCGATGGCCGTGAGCACCCGCGCCGCCGCCCCGCCCCGGGGGGCGATGCCGGCGTACATCCCCCGGTAGGAGCCGTCGGCGGGGATCCACGCCGCGAGGAAGGCCTCCTCCACGGCGGCCCGCCGGAGATCGAAGAGCCCGTCGAGGGCCCGCTCCCTCTCCACCGCCGGCGCCCCCTCGGCCCCCTCGGCCGCCTTCCCGAGGAGCGCCTCGGCGGGGGGGCCGGCGGCGATCATCGCCTCCACGGCGGCCCGCCGGAGGAGGGGGTCGGCGGAGCCGAGGGCCTCCACGGCGGGGAGGACGCCGGAAGGGGGGAAGGTCGCGGGGGTGAGCGTCGCGAGAGCCTCGAGGGCCGCGCGCCGCCGGGCCGCGGGCCCCGCGGCGGCCTCCGCCGCCACGGCCTCCGCCCCCCCGGGCTCGCCGAGGAGGGAGAGGGCCCGCGCGCGCCTCTCCTCCGACGTGGAGGGGAGGGGGGCCGCCGGCCGCCCCTTCCCGGGCTCCGGCGTGGGAGCGGGGGCGGCGGCGGTGGCGGAGCCGTCCCCGGCCCGCGCCCCCGTGGAGAGGAGGAGGAAGCCGGGCAGGAGCAGGAAGGCCGGGAGGAGGAGGGGGCGCACGGCGACATCGTACCGTGTGGGCCGTGGTCATGGCCGACTCCTGCGCCGGTTCCACAGGGTGTTGCGCGCCTGCGGCGGGCGGGTCCCGGAAGTGGAGGCGTCCCTGAACGACGGG